>NZ_JBMAMH010000001.1:0-973063 GCF_058148645.1 Flexivirga sp. YIM B11880 | reverse complement strand
ACCTCGCACGCCACATCCAGCACCTCATCCGCGACGCCCTCACCGAATCTGTCACCCTGCCAGTCCCGGCCGAACAACCACTCCAAAACGCCGCTTGACAGATATAGGAGCATCTCCCCCGCTGCGCTCCTCCGCTACCCTTCGATACGCCGCTCGTCCCTCGCGGCTACTCAGGACGACGCTCGACCCGGCGGGAGCCACTCGGTCACGGACGAGCTGCTGGAAGACCGGGTCGGACAGGTACTGCGCGATCCCCAGCCCTCGAGCGAACGGCAGATAACCCAGGTCGAGGTCGCGGGTGCGCCAGCCCAGCAGGTGCGTGTCGAGCGTGACGACGATCGCCCGCGCGCCGGCGGCTTCCGCTCGCATGACCAGCGATCTCGCCAACTCGTCGTTGTTGCTCCAATAGAGCTGATACCACATCGAACCGGCGCCGAGTGCGGCCACGGTCTCCTCCATCGGCACCGACCCCTGCGTGGACAGGACCATCGGCAGACCGAGTGCCCGCGTTGCCTGCGCGACGGCGATCTCCGCGTCGCGGTGCACCAACTCGAGGACTCCGATCGGCGCGAACAGCAGCGGCGCGGGCAGGTCGCGTCCGAAGAGACGCACTCCGAGCGAGCGTTCCGAGACGTCCCGCAACATGCGCGGGACGATCGAATACCGCTCGAACGCTGCGGTGTTCGCCCGATCGGTGCGTTGCATCCCGGCACTCCCGGCGACATATGCCCATGCCTCGCGGCTCATCCGGCGACGGGCTGCGTCATACAACCTGGCCGGCTCGACCGGCACCTTGGGCTTGTGGCCATGTGCGCCGGCGCGGTAGATCGCGCCCTGGACGGCACGTCCGATGCCGGTGAGGTCGCGCGGCGGCGACACTCAGTTGACCTGCTTCTCCGCGTCGGCCCAATACGGTTGCCGCAGCTTGAATTTCTGCAGTTTCCCGGTCGCCGTCCGGGCCAGCTCATCGCGGAACTCCACCCGTTTGGGCACCTTGTAGCGGGCGAGCGACTCCCGCGCGTGCGCGATCAACTCCTCGGCGGTGACCTCCTTCTCCGGCACGACCAGTGCGGTCACGAGCTCACCCCACTTGTCGTCGGGTATGCCGATGACGGCGACCTCCCGCACCGCCGGGTGCGACATCAGCACGTCCTCCACCTCGATGGACGACACGTTCTCACCGCCGGAGATGATGACGTCCTTCTTGCGGTCCGCGATCACCAGCGCGCCGTCCTCGATCATCCCGCCGTCGCCGGTGTGGAACCAGTTGTCCGCCAACGCAGTTGCGGTTGCCTCCGGGTTGTCCCAGTAGGCCTCGAGGTTGTGGTTGGTCTGCGCCAGCACCTCCCCGGACTCGTCCACCGCCAGCCGCACGCCGACGGCGGGATAGCCGGCGCGGCCGAGCTTGCGGGCCTGATCGGTCGGCGACAGGTCGGCCCACTCCGCACGCATCCGGCTCATCGTGAGCAGGGGCGCGGTCTCGGTCAAGCCGTAGATCTGGATGAACTCCCAGCCCAGTTCGTCGCGCACCCGCTCGATGGTCCGGGTCGGCGGCGGCGCACCCGCGACCACGATCCGGGTGCGGTCGCGCCCGGGGACCGGCCCGTCCCAGTCGCGGGCAGCGTCCAGCGCGGCGGCCACGACGGCCGGCGCCGCACACATCAGGGTCACCCCGTGCGTGTCGACGCGCCGCAGGATCTCCGCACCGTCGACCTTCCGCAGCACGATGTGCCGGCCGCCCATGCCGGTGACGGCGAACGGCATGCCCCAGCCGTTCGCATGGAACATCGGCAGCGTGTGCAGATAGACGTCATCGTCGGAAACGGTTGCCTGCCAACCGAAAACCGTTGCGTTGAGCCAGTTGTTGCGATGGGTGAGCTGCACACCCTTCGGCCGGGCGGTCGTGCCCGAGGTGTAGTTGATCGTCGCAGTGGCGTGCTCGTCACCTGCCCAGGGCTGCGGCTCCTCCGTCGCACCCCAGACGACACCATCCGATTCGCCGAGGACGAACTTCCGCTCGCAGTCGACCTCGTCGAGCAGCTGCCGCAGCTCGGGATCCACCATCAGCACCTCGGCACCGGAGTGCTGGACGATGTACTGCACTTCGGGCACGGACAGCCGGAAGTTGACCGGCACCAGGATGCGCCCGTATCCGCTGATCCCGAAGAACGACGTCAGCAGCCGCGCGCCGTTGTGCGAGACGATCGCGACCCGGGCGCCGACCGGCACCCCCATCGCGTCGAGACCCGCCGCCTGGGCGCGGGCGAGCTGCCCCATCCGCCGATAGGTGATCGAGCCGCCGTCGAACGGGGGTGCGGGTTGGGCCGGTTCGTCGACAATTGCGACACGATCGCCATAGACCGTCTCCGCGCGCTCGAGAAAGTCGCGGACAATGAGCGGGAACTCCATGTTCTCGGATGTTACGCGCGGCGCGGCGAAGTGTCCCCGAAAGCGACGTCAGGGGACCAGCTCGACGACCTCGGCGAGGAGTTCCCCCGCCCGGTAGTGCGCCAACCGGGTCGCACGAGCACCGCCGGGAGTATCGGCCAGGATCGGTGAATCACTCACCGACCGCAGCACGGCCACCGCTTCGTCGCAGATCCANCGCCCGGTAGTGCGCCAACCGGGTCGCACGAGCACCGCCGGGAGTATCGGCCAGGATCGGTGAATCACTCACCGACCGCAGCACGGCCACCGCTTCGTCGCAGATCCAGATGCCCTCCGCGTGGCGCGCCCGCATCAACTCGTCCATCCGGCCGCGCTCGTCCATCGTGCACAGGAACGACGAGCCGAACACCAGCGGCAGCCGGCCGAAGCCGAAGCCGGGTGCCGCCACCACGTCGAACGCGTCACGCCGTGACACGACCACGTCCTGCTCGTCGACCAGTCGCGCGGCACGGCGGATCCGTTCCTCGGCCGCGACCTGCTCCGGCTCGAGCATGGCCAGCATGCGGTCGAGCACGCCGTCGCGGCGCGGGTCGAGCGGGTGTATGTCGAAACCTCGGCGAGCCGAGATGCGGTGCCCGGCGAGCAGATCCGGCTCGACGGAGTCGGCGACGAGTTCGAACCCGGCCGCCGCGCCGACGCAGACCAGCTCGAGGATCAGTGGGCCGGTGAAGGTCTCGCGCAGATAGCGGTCGGCGAGCCGCAGCATGCGCACGCCCGCCTGGGGATCGTTCAGCGGGACCAGATCTTCCTGCAGCAGCCGGCCGATCGGGCCGCGGCGGTCCCGCAGGCGTTCGGTCCAGAGCTGGTAGGAGCGATGATCCGGCGGCAGCGTGCCGTCCAGGACCGGGAAGTATGCCGCGAGCGGCCGGTCCCGCCCGGTCAGCCGAAGGTCCAGACTGGTCGCGCGAAGCAGACGCTGCGCCGCGCGCCAGTCGCCGAAGTCCAGCCCGTATGCCGTGAAGGCGGTGAACGTCCGGTCGTCGGCACCCGTCTCGGCACCGGCCAATGCGCACCAGTGCCGGTAGAGCGCGCCCGAGAAGCGGTGGGCGGCAGCCGCGAAGGCGGCGCGGCACTCGGCGACAACGGTCATGGTCCGGTCAATGTAACCGGGGCCGGCGCCCGTCATACCTCCAGCATGCGGTGCAGGAACGACCTGGTCCGCTCCTCACGCGGGCGATCGATGACGTCGGCGGGCGCACCGCGCTCGACCACGACTCCGTCATCGATGAAGAGCACGTCGTCCGCCACGTCGCGCGCGAAGCGGATCTCGTGGGTGACCAGCACCATCGTGCGACCTTCGGCCGCCAGATCGCGGATGACCTCCAGCACTCCGCCGACCAGCTCGGGGTCGAGGGCCGACGTGGGCTCGTCGAAGAGCAGCAGGTCGGGCTCCAGCGCGAGCGCACGGGCGATGCCCACCCGCTGCTGCTGGCCGCCGGACAGCTGGAACGGGTATGTGTCGGCCTGATCGGCCAGGCCGACCTTGTCCAGCAGGGCTCGGGCCTCGGCCTCGGCCTGTTCCGCCGGCTTGCCCTGCACGACGATCGGGCCCTCCGTGACGTTCTGCAACGCCGTGCGGTGCGGGAACAGATTGTGGCTCTGGAACACCATCCCGCTGCGCGCCTGGTAGCGCCGGATCAGCTCCCGGTCCGGCCCGCTGAGCCGGCCGCGTCGCGACACGTGCAAGGCAGCGAAATCCACTGACACGTCACCGATGCGCACGACCCCGCTGTCCGGACGCTCCAGCGCGTTGAGCCCGCGCAGCAGCGTCGTCTTGCCCGACCCCGAGGGACCGATGATGACGGTCACCGTGCCCTTGTCCACGGTGAACGAGATGTCCTTGATGACCCGGTGGTCACCGAACTTCTTGGCCACCGAAGTGGCCTCCAGCAAGGTGTTTTTCATACTGCGACATACCTGTTCAGCCGGAATTCGAGGCGCCCCTGCAGGGCGTTGAGGATGAGGCAGATCACCCAGTAATAAACGGCCGCCGCCGAGTACAGCGCCAGATAGCTGTAGGTCGGGGCCGCCGCGTCCTGTGCCTTCTGGAAGAGGTCCGCGACCAGGATCACCGAGGTGAGCGAGGTGTCCTTCACCAGGGAGACCAACGAGTTGCCGAGCGGCGGCACGGCGATGCGGGCGGCTTGCGGGAGGATCACCCGCTGCAGGGCGCGGCGGTAACTCATGCCGATCGTCTCGGCCGCCTCCCACTGTCCCTTGGGCACCGACGAGATCGCCGAGCGCACGATCTCCGCGCCATACCCGCCCACGTTGAGACTCAACGCGATCACCGCCGACCAGAACGGGCTGAACTTCACCCCGATCTGCGGCAACGCGAAGAAGACGATCACCAGCTGCACCAACAGCGGTGTCCCCCGGATGATCGAGATGTAGACCCGCGCGATGGCCGAGAGCACCAACACTCTGGACCGCCGCAGCAGCGCGATGCCCACCGCGATGAGCACGCCGATGACGAAACTGATGGCGGTCAGGGGGATCGTCGTCTTCAAGGTCGCCAGCAGCATCGGCCACGCGTTGTCCTTGACGATCTGCCAATCGCTGGTCGTCGACTTCTGCTCCGCCTTGGAGCCGAAGTACTGGTTGTAGATCTTCGCCAGCGAGCCGTCCTGCCGCATGGCGGCGATCTCTTTGTCGATGGCCGGCAGGTAGCCACTGCCCTTCCGGGCAGCGAAGACCGACTGGCTCTTGTCGTCAGTAGTGGCAACGATCTTCACGCCGGTGTTGCCGGTGGTGTTGAGGTAGTTCTTCACCGCCAGCTCGTCGTTGACCATCGCGTCCACCCGGCCGGCGGTGAGTGCCGCGACCGCCTTGTCCATCGCGGTCACCGAGACGATCTGCGCACCGGCGTGCCGGGCGGTCGCGGCCCAGTTGCTCGTGGTGTTCTCGGCGGCCTTCTTGCCCTTGAGGTCCTGCAGGCCCTTGATCGAGGTGTTGCCCGACGCGACGACGACGACACCCGTGGTGGTCATGTATGGCGTCGACAGGTCGTACTTCGCCTGGCGTTCCGGGTTGAGGGTGACCTCATTGGCGACCAGGTCGATCCGGCGCGCCTCCAGCGCCGCGAACATCGAATCCCATGGCGTCTGGACGAACTGGACCTTCACGCCGAGCCGCTTGCCGATCAGGCTGATCAGGTCGACGTCGAAGCCGGTGAGCTTGCCCGAACTGTCGTGGTAGCTGAACGGCGGGTACACACCCTCGGTCCCGACGCGCAACACCTTGGGCAGCCCGGCAGCCGGTGCGGTCTGCGGCGTCGCCTGGGCGGCCGGAGTCGCAAGGATTCCCAAGCCGAGGAAGAGGGATGCGAGGAGTGCGGCAAGGCGCGCGAGAGATAACCGGGTCTTATGCACTACCTAATTATACGATTTCGAAATCGTATGGGCTCAGACGGTCAGCTCGGCGAGCTGCAACAGGTTGAGGGCCGATCCCTTGCGCAGGTTGTCGGCGCAGATGAACAGCTCGATCGAGTTGGGAAAGCCGGGGATTCGGCGCACCCGGCCCGCGAAGATCGGGTCCGCGCCCACGACGTCCACCGGCGTCGGCCACGCGTCATCCATTGATTGGGCCGAATCATCCAGGACCACAACGGAGTTCGGCGACTCCGTGAGGATCCGCACCGCGTCGTCGCGGTCCGTGTCGGCGGCGAAGGTCGCGTGCACGGACACCGAGTGTGTCCGCACCACGGGCACCTGGACGCACGTGACCGCGACCGGCAGATGCGAGACGCGCAGCAGCGTGCGTAACTCGTCACGCACCGCGCTCTCGGAGGTGGTGGCTCCGGCATCCGCCTCGTCACCGACCCAGGGGATGACGTTGAACGCGATCGGCGCGAGGAACGGTGACGCGCCGAGGTCGGACAGCATCCGGCGCACGTCGCCGGGTGACTGGCCGACACTTTGGTTGCCGGCGAGTTCCATGGTTTCGTCGTACAACCGCAACGCGCCGCCCACCCCCGCGTCGGTCACTGCCTGGAACGTGGTGACCACGGCCGACGTGAGCTGCCAGGCGCTGTGCAGCGAATGGAGCGCACCGACCATCATCAGGGTGGCGGCGCTCGGGCTGGCGACGATGCCGGCCGGTGGCTGCCGCGCCGCATCCGGGTTGATCTCCGGGACGACGAGCGGCACGTCCGACTCGTGGCTGAAGCTGCCGGAGCTGTCGACGACGACCGCCCCGGCTTCCACGGCGATGGGCGCCCATTTGGCCGCCACCATGGCGGGCACCGCCATGACCACGACATCGACGCCGACGAAGGAGTCGACGCTCAGCTCACGAACGACGGTGTCCTTGCCGAGGATCGACACGCGGCGACCCGACGACCTGCTGGACGCGATCGGCCGGATCTCGCCCCAGAGGTCGTCCCGGGTCGGTAGCAGCGACAGCAGCGACAGTCCGACCACGCCGGTCGCACCGACCACCGCGAGCGTGGGCTTGCCCCCGACCATGCTCAGCGCCCCGCGGCGATGACCTCGGCGATCTGGATCGTGTTGAGGGCAGCACCCTTTCGCAGGTTGTCACCGGAGACGAAGAGCACCAGGCCCTTGCCGTCGGGCACTGACTGGTCCTGCCGGATGCGTCCGACGTATGACGGATCCTTGCCGGCCGCCTCCAACGGCGTCGGCACGTCGGTCACCACGACGCCCGGTGCGACGGCGAGCAGCTCGCGCGCCTCGTCCGGGGTGATCGGCTTGTCGAACTCGGCGTGGATCGCCAGGGAGTGCCCGGTGAAGACCGGCACCCGCACGCACGTGCCGGCGACCGCGAGGTCGGGCAGCCCGAGGATCTTGCGCGACTCGTTGCGCAGCTTCTGCTCCTCGTCCGTCTCCTCGCTGCCGTCCGGCACGATGGACCCGGCCATCGGCAGCACGTTGTAGGCGATCGGGGCGACATACTTCTTCGCCGGGCCGAGCTCGACGGCGTCGCCGTCGTGTGTGAGCGCCTCCAGATTGCCTTCGACGCCCTGACGGATCTGCCCGGCCAGCTCTTCGACACCGGCGAGCCCCGATCCGGACACGGCCTGGTAGCTCGCGACGATCAGCCGGCGCAGCCCGGCGGCCTCGGCGAGCGGCTTGAGCACCGGCATCGCGGCCATCGTGGTGCAGTTGGGATTGGCGATGATGCCCTTGGGCGGATCGGCGATCTCCTGCGGGTTGACCTCGGAGACGACGAGCGGCACCTCGGGGTCCTTGCGCCAGGCGGATGAGTTGTCGATCACCGTGACGCCGGCAGCGGCGAAGCGGGGCGCCTGCTCGCGGGAGGTGGTCGCGCCCGCGGAGAAGATCGCGATGTCGAGTCCGGCCGGGTCCGCCGTTGCGGCGTCCTCGACCACCAAACGCTTGCCCTGCCAGTCGATCTCGCGGCCGGCCGAGCGAGCCGAGGCGAAGAGCCGCAGCTCACCGACCGGGAAGTTGCGCTCCGCCAGCAGCTTCAGCACGACGCCGCCGACCTGTCCGGTGGCGCCCACCACACCGATGTTCAATCCCATGGAATTCCTTCAGTCACGATCGGGGTCCCCGCAAAGTATCGGACGAGCGAGTCGGGGTCCCCACGAAGTATCGGGGGAGCGGAGCGGGGGAGAACTTCGTGGGGTGACGGAGCGGAGGAGAACTTTGTGGGGTGACTTTCATCGTCCGGTGCCTCCGTAGACCACTGCTTCCCCTTCACTGGAGTCCAGTCCGAACGCCGTGTGCACGGCGCGCACCGCGTCGTCCAGCAGGTCGCCCTTGGTCACGACCGACACCCGGATCTCCGAGGTCGAGATCATCTCGATGTTGATGCCGGCGTCGGCGAGCGCCTGGAAGAGTGTGGCCGAGACACCTGGGTGGCTGCGCATGCCGGACCCGACGAGCGAGAGCTTGCCGATCTGGTCGTCATACTGCAGCGACTCGAAACCCAGCTCGGACTTGGCGTCCTGCAGTGCCTGCACCGCGCGCTGCCCGTCGGTCTTGGGGAGCGTGAACGACACGTCGGTGCGGCCCGTGGCGACGGCCGAGACGTTCTGGACGATCATGTCGATGTTGACCTGTTGGGCGGAGATCAGGTTGAAGATCGCCGCGGCGCTGCCCGGCGTGTCCTTGACACCGACGACCGTGACCTTGGCCTCGCTGCGGTCGTGTGCCACACCGGCGATGATCGGGGCTTCCACGTCGTCTTCTCCTTCTGCTGCGGGATGGACCCAGGTGCCCTCGCGGTAGCTGAACGAGGAGCGTACGTGGATCGGCAGGTTGAACCGTCGGGCGTATTCGACGCAGCGCAACATCAGGACCTTGGCGCCCGACGCGGCCATCTCCTGCATTTCCTCGTTGCTGATGCGGTCGATCTTGCGTGCGGTGGGCACGATGCGCGGGTCGGCGGTGAAGATGCCGTCGACGTCCGTGTAGATCTCGCAGACGTCCGCCTTGAGGGCCGCCGCGAGCGCCACCGCGGTGGTGTCGGAGCCGCCGCGACCGAGCGTGGTGATCTCCTTGGTGTTCTGGCTGACGCCCTGGAAGCCGGCGACGATCACGATGTGGCCGTCGGCGAGCGCGTCCGTGATGCGGCCCGGTGTGACGTCGATGATGCGCGCCTTGCCGTGCGTGTCGTCGGTGATGACACCGGCCTGCGAGCCGGTGAACGACCGGGCCGAATCACCGAGATTGGCGATCGCCATCGAGACCAGCGCCATCGACATCCGCTCACCGGCCGTGAGCAACATGTCGAGCTCGCGCTCCGGCGGCGCGGGCGACACCGCGTCGGCCAGCTCGAGCAGCTCGTCCGTCGTGTCTCCCATGGCCGAGACCACGACGCAGACCTGATTGCCGGCCTTGCGCGTGTCGACGATGCGTCGGGCGACTCGCTTGATGCTTTCGGCGTCCGCGAGCGAGGATCCGCCATACTTCTGGACCACGAGAGGCACTGCTCGAGATTCCCTTCGGGGGTCGGGTTGCACAACCACCCGAGGGCTCACACGGACCTGCTGGGCGGGACACCGAGTCTACCGGCGGCTCCTGGTCGCGATTCCGGCGCCCGTATGGCGGACCGTTTGTCCAGGTTGTGGACGTACGTTCAGCCGCGCGCCCGACTGCCCGGCGGTGAACACACCGTGGCCGCGCCGCGATTTCGACGTGTGAGACATCGGTGACAGAATCGGCGTGTGTCGAGTAGTCCGGAGGGGGTCGGCGACCTCACTGTCCCGCAGCGTCGCGCCGAGTCCGGCCCGGCGCTGCTGCCGCTCGGCTGGCGCGCCTACCGACCGCCGCGCTGGTGGTTCGAGGTCATCCTCGTCGTCGCGCTCGACATGGTCTACGAATACCTCCGCGACCTGGTGCCGTTGCACCGGCAGGCGGCGATGGACCATGGCTGGGCTCTGTTCCACTTCGAGCAGTCCATCGAGTTCGACGTCGAGCTGATGCTCAACCGGTTCGTGATGCATCACCACTGGCTCGCGCAACTGGCCAACTACGACTACTCGTTCTTCCACCTGCCGGTGACCGGCAGCGTCCTGATCTGGCTGTTCTGGCAGCACCGCCGGGTCTACAAGACCGCGCGCACGGTGCTCGCGTTCACCACCATCCTCGGACTGAGCGGCTTCTGGATCTTCCCGATGGCACCGCCGCGCCTGCTGCAGGGAAGCGGCTTCGTCGACACGGTGGTCTACTTCCACACCCCGGGGTCCTGGGCCAGCACGACGGTCTCGGATCACTCCAACCTCTACGCCGCAATGCCGAGCCTGCACTGCGCGTGGGCGCTGTGGGTCGGCCTGTCGCTCTTCTTCGTCGCCCGCCACCGGCTGGTCCGCACGGTCGGCCTGCTCTATGCGTGCTGGACGATCTTCGTGGTGATGGCGACCGCCAACCACTTCATCTTCGACGCGTTCGCCGGCTACCTCTGCGTGGCCGTCTCGGTCTTCGCCGCGTGGCTGCTCTTCGGGCACAGCCCGTGGAGTCCCGCGCGTGGCAAGGAGGAGCTCCTCCGCACCGAGGAGACGCCGGACATCGTGGCTCCCGCCGAGGACGACCGAGCCCCGTCCGCCGTCTGACGGCGACGTTCAGGGGTGGAGCGCCTCGAACTCCGCGTCGGCCACTGTCTCCTCGTCGGCGTCCAGCCGCAGGTGCCCGAGGATCGTCTGCACCACGCGCAGCGCGGACGACGAGCGCACGCCCCACTGCGACAGGTAGCTGAACTGCCACCACCAGAGCGCTTCACTCAGTCGGCCGCTCTCGAAGTGCGCGAGCCCGTGCTCGAGGGCGCCGACGATGTCGGCCAGATCGTCGGACAGCGCACCCCGCGCCGGCTCGATCGAGGTCACCGGGTCCACGACGTCGGCGTAGTCGTCGATGCCGTCGAGCATGTTGGCCAGCCCCATTCGCAGAGCGTCCAGGTTGCTCTCGGGGCCGGGGTCGGCTTCATAACGCTCCTCGGGCAGCACGTCCTGTATGGCGCCCAGCCGCGCCCCGGCGACCTGCAGCTCCGACAACATCAGCAGCATCAGCGGCAGTGCCGTGTCGGGCGCCGACCCCGCGGCGAGCTGGCGGACCGACTCACAGAAGGCCCGCGCGTCCTGCGCGGTCTCCGCGGCCAGTGCTCCGACCTGCAGGGCTTCGGTGTCAGGTGTCTCAGGCATCGACAACTCTCCGTCCTTCGAATGCTCGGCCGAGGGTCACTTCGTCGGCATACTCCAAGTCTCCCCCGACGGGCAGCCCGGAAGCCAGCCGCGTGACGCGCAATCCCATGGTGCGCAGCAGCCGCGAGAGGTAGGTCGCGGTGGCCTCGCCGTTGAGGTTGGGGTTGGTGGCGAGGATGACCTCCTCGATCGGCTCCGCGCCGAGGCGGCGGACCAGCTCGGTGATCTTCAGGTCGTCCGGGCCGATGCCGTCGATCGGGCTGATGGCGCCGCCGAGCACGTGGTAACGGCCGCGGAACTCCCGGGTGCGCTCGACCGCGACGACGTCCTTGGGCTCCTCGACCACGCAGATCAACTTGTCGTCGCGACGCGGGTCCTGACAGATGCGGCAGAGCGCGTCCTCGGCGACGTTGAAGCAGCGCTCGCAGAAGCGGACCTTCTCCCGCACGACGGTGAGCACCTCGGTCAGCCGGGTCACGTCGGCGGGGTCGGCCTGCAACAGGTGGAAGGCGATGCGCTGCGCCGACTTCGGACCCACGCCCGGCAGCTTGCCGAGCTCGTCGATCAGGTCCTGGACCACACCTTCATACACAGTGATCGAGCCTAATCCTCGGCCGCGATGTCACCTGCGGCGGCGCACCGTGCCGGGCCCTTCCCGTCGGTGACGGGAAGGGCGCGGGGCGGCGGGTCGGTCTGCCGTCAGGGCAGGGCGGTCAGCTCCAGCCAGCTGCTGTCCGCGGCCCAATTGGTCGGGTCGTCCCAGGCGAGCCAGCCGCCGTTGCTGGCCACGTCGACCGCGCCCTGGTAGTCGCGCAGGTAGCGTGTCGGGTAATTGACCGACTGGAACGACGTCCCCGTGCCGCTGTTGCCGGTCTTCGGGCAGAACGTCGCGTCCTGTGCGTATTGCGTGGTCGTGTCGTTCGGCTCGACCTTGGCGACCCAGCTGTAGTGCCGCAGGTAGTAGCCCGGGTCGGCGACCGATTCCAGCGAGACGCACGACGGATCGGCCAGCCCCGGCGTCTCCACCCATTGCGCCGCGAGCTGCACGTCCGCCGGGCTGCTACTGGTGACCGCCTCCACGTCGACGGCGTCGCCAGTCACATCTGCCGTCATGAACTTGCCCGACTCGCCCGGACCGGTTGCCTCCAGATAGACCTTCTTCCCGTCCTGCAGCGGTACGGCGGGCGCGGTGTACTTCGTCCCGGCGATGTTGGCCTGTACGGCGTTCTCGGTCGCCTCAGTCGGGTAGCCGGAGGTCATCGCGCCCTCGTAGAACGTGCCGGTGGCGCTGACGCTGTTGTCGCCGCCGATGCCGAGGATGATCGCGCCCTGCTTCTTCATCGGGTTGTAACCCGCTGCCGCCGGCCGGACACCGTGGTAATAGGTGTTCAGCTCACCGGTCTGCGCGTTGCCGCCCCGGATCGACCACTCGTTGTGGCCGCCGTCCACCATCGCGGTGAGGAAGCGGTCACGGACCGACGGGTCGTTGACGTTCTGGCCCGGGTTGACCCCCGAGAACAGGCCGTTCTCCTGGTCGGCCATGATCCACGGCCCGGCACCGGCACCCGATCCCCAGTAGGGGCTGTTGCCGAAGTAGATCGCCTCCATCGTCCCGTTGCCGTCGTCGTGGCTGTCGGTCTCGGCGTTGCCGTAGTCGAAGCAGCAGCCGCGGTTGTACTGCGTGCCGTCCAGGATCGCGTACTCTCCCTCGGGGTCGTCACCGGTCGCGATGCCGTTGGTGTGGTTGTCGCGGTAGCCGGTGCCCGGGGTGATCTTCACGCCATACACCTTGTGCCCGTTGATGTATGCCGGCGCCGCGGTGGCGTCCGCGAGCTTGTCGTAGCCGCCCGCCTCCGGCCCGGAGAAACCGCCGGGCGGCGCCTGGGTGAGGTCGTTGCCGTGGCCGGACTGGTCGTAGATGACCGTGATCACGCAACTGGTCGCGGCGCAGAAGCTGTCCTGGGTCTTGGTGTCGGCGTAGCTGCCTCGGCTGATCGGCCGCACGTCGTACGTCGCGCCGTCCGAGGCGCGCTGCACCTGGTAGAGCGGCCCGTCATACGCCCCGTAGAGCGCCCGGGTGGTGCTGTGGGCAGCGACACAGGGTGTGCCGCCCTGCGCGTAGATGTCGCACGGGCCCTGCTTGGCCGGGGTGGCGTGAGCGGACCCGCCGCCGACGGCGAGCGCACCGGTCATCAGGACGGGGACTGCGACGGCCGCGAGTGCGGCACGGCGTCGCGTGAAGGGTCGGGTAAATCTGGACAATTGCGGTCAACTCCTTGCATTGGTGGGGGTTTTCAGCGATTCGAGTTGCCTGAGGCGGCCAGCTTCTGGCCGTAGACGTGTTGATAGCGGTCGTAGAGCCGGTCGACGATCTCGGCGGGGATCGGACGCGGTGTCCCGAGCTGGCGGGCGAGGTGCACGCTGCGGGCGACGTCCTCACACATCACCGCCGACTTCACCGCCGAGCGCGCGTCCGGACCGATCGTGAAGACACCGTGTCCGGCCATCAGCACCGCCGGGGACCGTTGGCCAGCAAGCGTTTCCACGATCCCGCGGCCGATGGAGTCGTCGCCGATGACGGCGAACGGCCCGACCGGGATCGGGCCGCCGAACTCGTCGGCCATCGCGGTGAGCACGCACGGGATCGGCTCGCCGACGGCCGCCCAGGCGCAGGCGTATGGCGAGTGCGTGTGCACCACACCGCCGACGTCCGGGATGTGGCGGTAGACGTAGGCGTGCGAGGCGGTATCGCTCGACGGTGCCAGTTCGCCGTCCAGCAGCTCGCCGTCCAGCGAACACACGACCATCGCGTCCGGCGTGATGTCGTCATACGACAGGCCGGACGGTTTGATCACCAGCACCTCGCATTCGCCGTCGAACGCCCGGGCGGAGACGTTGCCCGAGGTCCAGGCCACGAGCTGGTAGCGGACCAGCTCCTGGTGCAGCCGCGCGACCTGCGCCCGCGCCTCGGCGATGTCCGGAAGCCCTTGCGCCGTCGTCATTTCCCGGCCTCGTCCCGGATCGCGCGAAGCCGGTGCATGACCTCGTTGCCACCGTCCGGCTCGGGCCGGCCGAAGTAGTCGTGCAGCCGGCAGTACTCCTCGTACAGGGCGCTGTATGCCGCATGCCGGCTCGCGTCCGGCAGATAGGCGTCACGCTGCACGCTGCCCATGGATGCGGCCGCCGCCGGCACGTCCTGATACGCACCGGCAGCGACCGCCGCATGGATGGCCGACCCCAGCGCGGGCGTCTGAGCGCTCGTGGCGACCGAGATGGGCCGGCCCAGGACGTCGGCATACAGCTGCATGAGGACCGAGTTCTGCAACAGCCCACCGCACGCGACGAATTCGGCGACCGGTACACCGGCCGCGGTGAACTCGTCGATGATCCGCCGGGTGCCGAACGCGGTCGCCTCGAGCAGCGCGCGGTAGACCTGCTCGGGCCTGGTCGCCAGGGTGAGGCCGAGGACGAGGCCGCTGAGGTGGTGATCGACGAGCACCGACCGGTTGCCGCTCTGCCAGTCCAGCGCGAGCAACCCGTGTGCCCCGACCGGATCCGACGCGGTCAGCTCGGTGAGGTGTTCGTGCAACGAGATGCCACGCTCCCGGGCCGCGTCCGCATAGCCGGCCGGGACGTTGTGCTCGACCCACCAGGCGAAGATGTCGCCGACGCCGCTCTGACCGGCCTCGTAGCCGTAGAGCCCGTCGATGATGCCACCGTCGACGACACCGCACATGCCGGGCACCTCGACGAGCACGTCGGACGACATGACGTGGCAGGTGGACGTGCCCATCACCGCCAGCAGCTGACCGGGGCGGACCGCTCCTGCGGCCGGAGCACTGACGTGGGCGTCGACGTTGCCCGCGGCCACCGCGGTGCCGGCTCGCAGGCCGGTCCACCTCGCCGCGGTCTCCGTCAACTGTCCTGCACAGGCGCCGAGCGGGGTCAACGGGTGTTCGAGCCGGGTCGCCGGGAAGTCGGCGAAGCACGGGTTCAGTTCGGACAGGTAGTCCTTGGACGGATACTCACCGTCCTGGAAGATGCCCTTGTAGCCCGCGGTGCACGGGTTGCGGCTCTCCTGACCGGTCAGCTGCCAGACGATCCAGTCGGCAGCCTCGATCCAGCGGTCGGTCGCGTCATAGATCTCGCGGTCCTCCTCGAGCACCTGCAGCGCCTTGGCGAACTGCCACTCGGAGGAGATCTTGCCGCCGTACCGGGCGATCCACGGCTCCCGGCGGGCGTGCGCGAGATCGTTGATCCGGTCGGCCTGCGGCTGCGCCGCGTGGTGCCGCCACAGCTTCGGCCAGGCGTGCGGGCGCTGCTCGTAGCCGTCGACCTGAGACAGGGGCACGCCAGCGGCGGTGGTCGGCAGCACGGTGCACGCAGTGAAATCGGTGGCGACGCCGATGATCGCCGACGCCGCGACGCCCGATGCGGCCACCGCGTCGGGTATGGCGTGCTGGAGCACCCCGATCCAGTCGGCCGGGTCCTGCAGCGCCCAGTCCGGCGGGAGGGCCGGACCGGTGTCCGGGAGGCGGTCGTCGATCACCGCGTGGGGGTATTCGTGGACAGCAGAACCCATTTCCCGGCCGTCGCGCACGCGCACGACCACCGCGCGACCGGACAGCGTGCCGAAGTCGACCCCGACGACATATCGCTCGGTGCCGGCGCTGTCATCCCTGGGCATGTCCACTCCTTGTCGTCAGCACGCCGCTCAGCGCGTGGCGAGGGCGTAGTAGAGGTCGTTGACCCGCAGGTCGCGGGCGAAGTCCCGGGCCGTCGTCCACTCGTCGATGAGCACGAACTCGGTCCCGGTCATCACGGCGAACGTCTCGATCATCGACTCGTCCACCGCGGTCGAGAGCACGGTGTGGTGCGGGCCGCCGGCGGTCAGCCAGCACTCGGCCGATACCGGCAGGCTGGGCCGCGGGGTCCACACGGCGCATCCGACCGGCAGTTGCGGCAGCGGGTGGTCGGGCTCGACGACGTCGATCACGTTGGTGACCAAGCGCATCCGGTTGCCGAGGTCGCAGATGCCGACGACCAGACCGTCCCCCGGTGCGCCGGTGAAGCGCAACCGCACGGGGTCCTCCCGGTCCCCGATCCCCAGCGGGTGGATCTCCAGCGTCGGCCGGTGCTGCGCGATGGTAGGGCAGACCTCGAGCATGTGCGCACCGACGATCCGCTGCTCCCCGGCACCGAAGTCGTAGGTGTAGTCCTCCATGAAGGAGGTCGCCCCGGCCCGGCCGGCGCCCATGACCTTGACCGCCCGCACCAGGATCGCGGTCTTCCAGTCGCCTTCGGCGCCGAAGCCGTAGCCATCGGCCATCAGCCGCTGCACGGCGAGGCCGGGTAGTTGCCGCAGGCCGCCGAGATCCTCGAAATTGGTCGTGAATGCTTCGAATCCGCCCTCTTCGAGGAAGTGGCGCAGACCCGCCTCGATGCGCGCGCCGTAGCGCAGGGAGTCGTGCCGGTCACCGCCGGGCCGCAGCTCGGGGGCGACGTCATACTCGTCCAGGTAAGCAGCGACCAGTTCATCGATTTCCGGTTCACCGACCGCGTCGACGACCGCCACCAGCTCACCCACCGGGTAGGTGTTGACCGCGGTGCCGAACCGGCGCTCGGCTTCCACCTTGTCGCCCTCGGTCACCGCGACCCCACGCATGTTGTCCCCGATCCGGGCGAGCCGCATGCCGTGCAGCGCCTGGCGGGCTACGGCGACCCGCGTCCAGCGGGTCACCCGATCCCGGACTGCGGCGTCGCTCACGTGGCCGACCACCGTCTCCCGGCCGATGCCGAGCCGGGTTTCGATGTAGCCGAATTCGCGGTCCCCGTGCGCTGCCTGGTTGAGATTCATGAAGTCCATGTCGAGCGTCGACCACGGCACGTGCTCATTGGCCTGCGTGTGCAGGTGCAGCAGGGGCTTGTCCAGCGCACCGAGCCCCCGGATCCACATCTTCGCCGGGGAGAAGGTGTG
The DNA here is from genome assembly GCF_058148645.1 of Flexivirga sp. YIM B11880. Taxonomy (NCBI): domain Bacteria; kingdom Bacillati; phylum Actinomycetota; class Actinomycetes; order Micrococcales; family Dermacoccaceae; genus Flexivirga; species Flexivirga sp. YIM B11880. Next base: position 956,015 of record NZ_JBMAMH010000001.1, on the reverse strand, counting down.
CATCCACGCGATGACACCGACGCAACCGGGATCGGAGGACGCGTCCCGACAGGCGCGTTCGATCGCGTCGGCGTCGGTGAGCACCGGCTGCCACTCGATCCGCACCGGCAGCGCCGGGTCGGCGTTGAGGCCATCGACCAGCTCGGCGGACTGAGCGGCAACTTGCTTGAGCGTCTCAGGTCCGTAGAGGTGCTGGCTCCCGGTGAGGAAGCGGACCGTGGCACCGTCGTACGGTCGCCGGTCGATGTGTGTGTCGGACATGATGGTCGGTTCCCCTTGTCGGATCTGCGAATTCGGGCAGGTAGGGCTGGCGCCGCGAGGTGGGCACCTCGTGGTCGCTCGGTGCGGAGGTCAGGCCGGAGCGTGCAGTGTTCAGCCCACGCCGGGTGGTGACGCGCTGCTCTTGCTGTCCGGCGACGTGACATCGGCCGGTTTCGGTGCCTGCCCCTTGAGCAGCTGCAGCCGGCGCGGTCGGCCCATCCGCTTGGCCCGCAACCGGTCTGCGGTGATCGCGATACCGAGGACGAGACCCAGCACGATCTGCTGGTAGTACGGCGAGACGTTGAGCACGATCATGCCGTCGTTGATCAGCACGAGAAGCACTGCGCCGGCTGCGATCCCGAGGATTCGGCCCTGGCCGCCGAAGAGGCTGACACCACCGATGACGGCCGCCGCGATCGCGTCCAGCTCGTAACCGGTCGCGACACTCGGGTCGCCCACACCGAGCCGGGCGGTGATCAGGATGCCCACGATGCCGGCGAGTACGGCGCTCACGACATACGTGCTCACGATGCGGCGAGAGGTGTTGATGCCGGCGAGTCGGGAGGCTTCCTGGTTGCCGCCGACGGCATACACCTGGCGGCCGAAGTAGGTGCGTTCCAGCACGAACCAGGCGCCGACGGCGACGACGATGAAGATGAGTGCAGGCAACGGGATCCCGGCGATGCCGTTACGGCTGAGGCCGAGATAGCCGTTGCCGGACACGGTGATCGGCACCGACTGGGTGATCGCCTGTGCGGCACCGCGGGCGGCGGTATAGGTGACCAGGGTGATGACGAACGGCGGCACGTTGAGCCGGGTCACGAACAACCCGTGCATCAGCCCGACGACCGCACACAACACGATGGTGAGGACGACCGCTGCTCCGAGGGGTAGGCCCTCATTGACGAACAACCACGCGGAGAAGACACCGGAGAGGGCAGCCAGCGCGCCGACCGACAGGTCGATGCCACCGGTGAGGATGACGAAGCTCTCTCCGACGGCGAGGATGCCGAACTCCGCGAGGTTGCGACCCATCTCCTGCAGGTTGGCGCCGTCCGCGAAGGAGGACTTCGCGAGGAAGACGCCGACGAAGACGAGCACGCACGCTGCGACGACACCGATCTCGGGCGTCTCCGACAACCGGCGGCTCAGCCGTGATGCGACCGGTGCCATGTGCGAATCCTCCGATGGGAGACTGGTCTTCGTGGTCATGGTGGTCATCGGGATCCTCCTGGGGTCGCCGGCTCGACATACGTCGCAGCCGCGCCGATGATTGCTTCCTTGCTGAACTCGGATCGGGTGAATTCGCCGCTGATGCGGCCACCGGACAGAACGACGATGCGCGAGCAGAGGTGCATCAGCTCCTCCAGCTCCGAGGAGGCCACCAGCACGGCGGCGCCGTCGTCGGCCGCGCGCTCCACGAGGCGGTAGATCTCCGCCTTCGCTCCGACGTCGACCCCGCGGGTCGGCTCGTCCAGCAGCAACAGCCGGGGCGAGGTGACCATGGCGCGGCCGAAGATCGCCCGCTGCTGGTTGCCGCCGGAGAGCGCCCGGATCGGTTGCTCGCCCGACTGGCAACGGACCGCGTAGTCCTGGATCACCTTGCGGGCCAGCCGGCGTTCCCGCTGTGGACTGAGGTAACCCCCGGTCGCGAGCCGCGGCAGGTCGGCGAGGCTGACGTTCCACCGGATCGGTGCGTCCGGCAGCAGGGATTGCTGTTTACGATCCTCGGGCACCAGGGTGATGCCTGCGTCGATGCCGTCCTTGGCGGAGCGGGGCTGGTGCGGACGGCCGGCGAGCGTCATCATGCCGCCTGTGGCCGGTTGTGCACCGAAAACCGTGTGCACCAAGCGACTTCGGCCGGAGCCCATCAGACCGGCCACTCCGACGATCTCGCGCTCGCGCAGCTCCAGATCGATCGGGCCGAGACCTTCGGCGGTGAGGCCGTCGGCCTTCAGCACCGTCGCGCCGGGCGCGCGCACCGGAGCGTCGTCGCGCGCTGCGAGTTCCTTCCCGACCATGTACTTGATGAGCAGGTCTTCGGTCGCCTCCGACCGTGGCAGGTCGCCCACCTTCTCGCCGTTGCGCAGGACGATGATCCGGTCGCAGACGTCGAGCACCTCGTCCAGCCGGTGACCGATGAAGAGCACCAGCCCGCCCGCACGGGCATGTTTGCGAGCCAGCTCCAGCACCAGCGCGGCCTCCACCTGCCCGAGCGCGGAGGTCGGCTCGTCGAGGATCAGCAGCAGCGGCTTGCGTTGCCACGCCTTGGCGATCTCGACGAGCTGTCGCTGGGCGACCGAGAGCGTCTCGAGGCGGTCGCGGGAGTCGATCGCGATGCCGAGGTCGTCGAGCAGTCGCTGTGCGGCGCGGTGCAATTCGGCGAAATTCATCAGCCCGCGCCGGGTACCCGGGGGCCGGGTGCCGAGGAAGAGGTTCTCGCCCACCGACATCTGACCGACCAGGGGAAACTCCTGGGACACCATCGCGATGCCTGCCGCGGCCGAGGCCGCCGGGCTGCCGATCGGAAGATCCTCGCCCCGCACGGTGATCCGCCCGGCGTCGGCCTTGACCGTCCCGGCCAACGAGCCCATCAGGGTCGACTTGCCGGCACCGTTCTCACCGACGAGAGCCACGATCTGGCCGCGATAGAGCGTGAGTTCGTCGATGCTGAGAACGCGGACCGGGCCGTAGATCTTCTGGACATCGTGCAACTCGACCGCGACGTCGGGCGCGCCAGTCACGACGAACTCAGCCCGAAGCTCGCCAACTTCTTGTTGTATGCCGCCAGATTGCTCTTGGTGACCAGGCCGACCCCGGAGGACAGCGTCAGGTTGTCCGCGCTGAGATAGGGCTTGATGATGTTCATCGTCTGCTGGACCCCGAGCACCTTCATGGCAGCCAGGATGTAGACGCTCAGGTAACCCTGCTGGTAGGGCTGCTGCAGCACCATGGCCTGCACGACACCGGACTTCACGAAGGACAGCGTCTTGGGCTCGGAGTCGTCGGCCACGATGACGGTCTTTCCCGTCTTGCCGGCCGACTGCACAGCCTGTCCGGCGGAGGGGCCGTCATACGAATAGACACCGTAGAAGCCCTTGATGTTCTTGTCCGCCGCGAACGCCGCGGATGCGTTCTGCAACGCCTTGCTGGGGTCGCCGTTGTCGTTGTAGGTCTGGAACACCTTGATGCTCGTGCCTTTCAGCGCGTCCTTGAAGCCCTGGATGCGCTGCACCGCGTTGAGTGCGGTGAGCGATCCGACCAGGATCGCGACGTCGCCGCCGTTGGGCAGCAAGGCCTTCATCGCCTCGCCGGCCTTGTGACCGGCGTCGTAGTTGGGGGTGCCGAGATAGAGCGGCACGCTCTTGTAGGTGTTGAGCGGGGAGTCGATGGCGATGACCGGCACCTTCTTGCCCTGCGCCGAGCTGATGAAGCTGGACAACGACGACGGCTGGATCGCCGAGATCGCGAAGCCGCTGCTGTTCTGCGAAAGCAGGGTGTTAACGATCGACAACTGCTGATTGATGTCCATCGTCGTCGGCTCCTGGAACTTGGCGTTGATGCCCAGCTCCTTGTTGGCGTTCTTCACGCCCTGCTTGGCCGCGTCCCAGTAGGCGGCGGTCACGTTGACCACGACGGCTGGATCGACGCCCTGCAGGCTCTTGCCCTTCATCGCCGCCTTGAGCTTGTCGCGCAGCTGCGCCAGTTTGGTGTCGTTGAAGGAGATGTCGCCCATCAAGCTGGAGCTTGCCGCCTTGACTGCTGACGCGCCCGATCCTGCGGTCGATGTTGCGTTTCCGCCGTCTCCGCTGCTGGCGGCGGTGGTGCCGCTGCTGTTCGTGCTGCAGGCAGCCATGCCGACCGTAAGGGCAGCGGCGAGGGCCACACAGGCGCTTCGTGTTGATCTCGACATCGGTTCTCCCGTTCGGCCGACGAGGTCGGCGGCTGTCAGTCCGCGTGCGCATGACACTCGGTCCACGACGCCCGGCGACACCGGCTGTGTCGCGCGTCACGTTGCAGGCAATTGTTAGCGCTCACAATCATGCTGTCAAGACCTATGTCGATATCGATCTCCGGCCGCCGTCGCCGGCACCTGCCCGCCCGCCCCGCCCGAGGATCAGCGGGGCGGGCGGGCCACGCTCTTGCGCTCGACGAGGGCGGGCGGAATGGCGTCGAAGGCCGGCAGCTCGTCGACGCCGTCGATCTGCAGCTGCAGCATCCGCACCGCGTCATCGGCCACCGCGGCGAAGTCCGGCCGCACAGTGGTCAGTGCCGGATCCAGATAAGCGGCCTCGGGGATGTCGTCGAAACCCACGATGCTCACGTCGTCCGGCACCGCCCGGCCGGCCTCGCGCATGGCCTTCATGACGCCGAGCGCCAGGTGATCATTGGCGGCGAAGATCGCGTGTGCATCGGGTATCCGGGCGAGGGTCTGGCCGGCTTCATATCCGGAAGCCAGGCTCCAATCCGCTTTGATGACAGGAGGTTCCGGTGCTCCCGCGCTGGCGAGCGTGGCGCGCCAGCCGGTGACGCGGTCGGCGCTGTCGAACCAGCCGCTCGGCCCCGACACGTGCCAGACGGTTTCGTGTCCTGCGGCGAGCAGATGCTCGGTCGCCATCCGCGCGCCCAGTTGCTGATCGACCGTCACCAGCCGTGAGGTCGAGTGCGGGTCTCCGTCGATCGACACGAGCGGCAGGTCCGGCGGCAGGTCGGCGATCGCGTTGCTCGCGGAGATGATCGGCGCAATCGCCACGATGCCGCCGACCCGCTGCTCCATCAACCGATCGACAGCCAGTGCGATCGAATCCCGATCAAGCAAAGGCACGCTCGCGACGCCAACGGCGAATCCGGCGTCGCTGAGCGCACGTTCGACGGCGGTGAGCACGGACGCCGGTCCATACAGTGCGGAGCTCTGCGCGACGATGCCGATCACCTGGGAGCGACCGGTGACGAGCGCCCGTGCGGCCCGGTTGGGTCGGTAACCGAGCTGTGCGATCGCCGCCTCAACCCGGGCGCGGGTCTTGGCGCTGACATTGGGGTGACCGTTGAGCACACGCGAAACGGTCTGGTGTGACACACCGGCCACCCGCGCGACGTCCGTCATCGCCGGCGGGCGGTGGTCGCGTCGGCCGGCGGCGTGCGGATCGTCGCCCGGCGAGACGCCGGACGTGCGGGCGGCACCTGCAGACATCCGCTCTCCTCAAGACGACGAACCGTGATCGGACGTGATGACGCGCTGGGCCGTTACGCCACGACCGCAGCGGATCCTTCCCCGTCGCTGCTGCCGCGACTCTACGCCGCCGCCGGCCGACACCGACGGACCACGCTGGTTCCGTTGACCGCCACGGGCGAAAAGCGCCATGGGCGTGGGGAAGGCGATGGGTCAGGCCGTCGGTCGTTCGTTGTATGACGAGGCGCGTTCCTGGCCGGACAGCTGCGCGATGGCGTCCATGATCCGGTCGGTGGCGATCCGTCGGGCCTTGCCGGCGGGCATGGCCTTGAAGTCGTCGCCGAAGCTGAGCGGCGCGCCGAATTTCACCGTGACCTTCGCCAGGCGGGGCATGCTGGAGGCGCTGGGCTGCACGTTCGGCGTGCCGATGAGGCCCACCGGCACGACCGGCACACCGGCCTCCATGGCGAGGTGCGCAACGCCCACTCGCCCACGATAGAGACGGCCGTCCCGTGAGCGCGTGCCCTCCGGATAGATGCCGAACGCCTCGCCCTCGCGCAGCACCCGCAATGCCTGCTCCAGCGAATTGACCGCGGCCCGCGAGTCGTCACGCTCGACCGGAATCATCCCCATGGCGTTGAACCAGCTGCGCGACACGAGCCCTTTGACGCCGGTGCCGGTGAAGTATTCGGCCTTGGCAAGGAAGACCACTTTGCGGGGTGCGACCAGCGGGATGACGACGCTGTCGATGAAGGTGAGGTGGTTGCTGGCGATGAGTACGCCGCCGGTCTTCGGAACGTTGTCGCGACCCTCCACGCGGGGACGCCAGATCGCACGCAACAGAGGCGCGACGGTCATCCGCGACAACGGATAGAGCGGCCCCCCGCCCATCAGTCCACCTGCTCGTCGATCACGGTCGCGCCCAGCACCGCCTGCATGACCGGGAGCCCGACCTCGCCCGGGTCGTCGACGTCCTCGTCGTCCATCGACTCGGTGATCTCGTCTTCGGCCTTCGGCTTCCGAGCAGTATCGGATTTGGTTGTGGCGGCAGGAGTTGGGGCGGTCGCCCACTCCGGTGGCGGCGCATTGACCGAACCCCAGCCGCCACCGCCGTCGCTCGCGGCAGCGCCCGAGGCCAGGCCTGCTTGGGCGAGGGCCTCGGCCGCCCGGGACCGGCGGGAGGCCGGTGGCTCGGGGGGCGCCGACGCGCTGCCACCACCATCGACCGGACTGTCGTCGTGACCGGCCGGTCGCCGGTCGTTCTGCGGCGGTCCGTCGGTCGCCGGTGGTGCATCGCCGGGCGGCCCTGACACGCCGCTCGGCGTGTCGTCCGGCTCGGTCGGGAGAGTGGGCGCCGGCGCACCGGAGTCCGGGCGGGCCGTGACCCGAGCGCGTATGCCGAGCGCGTCGAACAGTGCCGCCGCCACCACGTCGGGGTGCGGTGCCCGCTCGACCGCCTGGGCCAGTCCCGGGCTGCTCGTGCCGAGGACCAGCGTCTGGCCGTCGAAGTCGGCTACGTGTGCGTGCTGACTGAGCAGCGCCCAGGTGACCCGCTTGGCGCGGGCGATGCGATCGAGCACGTCGGGCCAGGCACGGCGCACGGCTTCCGCGGTCAGCGCGCCGGACGGTGCTGCTTCTTGCGGTGCCGGAGGTGTGGGCTCCGCCGCAGGTGACGGTGCGGCGGCGCCGGCGGGCCGCTGACCTCGATGCGCGGCTCGTTCCTCATCCCTTACTCGGCCACCGCTGGGTGGCTCCTCCGCTCCTCGGCCACCGCTGGGTGGCTGCTCCGCTCCTCGGCCACCGCTGGGTGGCTGCTCGCGGCCAGCGACCGGCGCGGGACCTCGATGCGCGGCTCGTTCCTCATCCCTTACTCGGCCACCGCTGGGTGGCTCCTCCGCTCCTCGGCCACCGCTGGGTGGCTGCTCCGCTCCTCGGCCACCGCTGGGTGGCTGCTCGCGGCCAGCGACCGGCGCGGGACCTCGATGCGCGGCTCGTTCCTCACCGCTTACTCGGCCACCGCTCGGTGGCTCCTCCGCTCCTCGGCCACCGCTGGGTGGCTCGCCGATGTCCATGCGACGCTCGAGGCGGTCGAGGCGGGCGGCATACCCCTGCTCACCGGAGACGGCGGGCAGCAGCACCCGCGCACAGATCAGCTCGAGTTGCAGGCGCGGGCCGGTGGCGCCGGTCATCTCCGACAGGCCGGTGTTGACGATGTCGGCGGCACGCGACAACTCGCCGGGCCCGAACGACGCGGCCTGCTGCCGCATCCGCTCCAGCTGGTCCTCCGGCACGCCGCGAAGCACCTGCGCCGCACCGTCGGGCACCGCGGCGATGACGATCAGGTCACGCAGTCGCTCCAGCAGGTCCTCGATGAATCTCCTGGGGTCATGGCCGGATTCGACGACCCGGTCGATCTGCCTGAAGACCGCGCCACTGTCGCGCAAACCCAGTGCGTCCACCGTCGCGTCGAGCAGCTCACCGTCGGTGAATCCGAGGAGTGCAGCAGCTCCGGCATAGGTCAGACCCTCCTCACCGGACCCCGCGATCAACTGATCGAGCACGGACAGCGAGTCACGCACCGACCCGCCGCCCGCCCGCGTCACGAACGACAGCACGCCCGGCTCGACGGCGACGCCCTCCGCGTCGCACAACTGCTGCAGGTAGTCGGTCAGCCGGGCCGGCGGCACCAACCGGAACGGGTAGTGGTGCGTCCGTGACCGGATCGTCCCGATGACCTTCTCCGGCTCGGTCGTCGCGAAGACGAATTTGACGTGTTCGGGCGGCTCTTCGACGATCTTCAACAGCGCGTTGAAGCCCTGCGGCGTCACCATGTGCGCCTCGTCGATGATGTAGATCTTGTAGCGCGACTGCGCCGGACCGTATGACGCCCGCTCCCGCAGATCACGCGCATCGTCGACACCACCGTGACTGGCCGCGTCGATCTCGATGACATCGACCGTGCCGGATCCGCCGCGGGACAACGCCACGCACGACTCGCACACACCGCACGGGGTGGGCGTCGGCCCCTGCTCGCAATTGAGGCACCGGGCCAGGATCCGCGCCGAAGTGGTCTTCCCGCACCCGCGCGGGCCACTGAACAGATAGGCGTGGTTGACCCGCCCGGTGCGCAGGGCTTGCATCAGCGGCTCGGTCACGTGTTCCTGGCCGATGACGTCGGCGAACGTCTCCGGCCGGTAGCGGCGATACAGGGCGGTGGTCACAGTGCCGACTCTATTCGCCTTCGCCCACAGGCGTGCCACGTGCGCCGCCCGCGGTCCGACGGGCACGGTTTGCCGGCCCACCGCGACGGGAAGTATCACCCGGGACGTGGGTCACAGGTGTGGCCGCGATGCAGCACCGACGAGGCAGAATGGGCTCGGTCGTGCCGCCTCGCCCGTTCGCCGGGCGGCATCTCGGGGTCGAAAGGTAGCGTGGAAGTCATGCTTTCCTGGCGTCGGCTGCGCACGCCGACGGCGCTGGCGACGGCCTGCGCGATCGTGTTCGCGCTGCTCTACGTCTTCTGGACGCCGCAGGTCCCGGATCTCGCAGCGCAGGTCGCCCGGGCCAACGTCGCCCGCCTCGGAGGTGCGCCGGTCTGGTGGGGCGGCTGGTTCGGCGGCATCACGCTGCCCAACTACAGCGCACTCGTACCGTTCTCGATGGCCACCTTCGGTATCCGGGTCACCGGCGTGATCGCCGTCGTGCTCAGTGCGTATGGTGGCGCACTGCTCGTGGCCGGCGCCCCCCGACCGCGCGCCGGAGCCGTCGCGATCGCACTCGCCCAGGCGGCCGACCTGCTCAACGGCAGGGTGACCTTCACCGTCGGTGCGGCGCTCGGCATCTGGTCACTCGTCGCGTTACGGCGGCGGTACGAGAAGAGCGCGCTCGTCTTGGCGCTGTTGTCGTTCCTCGGGTCCCCGCTCGCCGGGTTCTTCATCGGCATGGTGATGGTGGTGGTCGCGGTGCTCCGGCCGGAACGCCGGCGGACCGCGCTCATCTGCGCCGGTGCGCTCGTCGTCGCCGGCATCGCGATGGCGATCCTCTTCCCGGGCACCGGGAAGATGCCGTTCCCGATCACCGACGCAGCACCGGCGATGCTCTCTTGCCTGGTCGTCTTCGGCGTCTGCCACCACAGGCTGATCAGGGCGGTCGCCGTGGTGCTCGCGGTCTCGTTCATCCCGCTGCTGATCGTGCCGCTCGCCATCGGCACCAACGCCACGCGGCTCGCCTGGCTCGGGGCGGTGCCGGTCGTGGTCGCCTATGCCGAGCTCCGCGAGTCGCTCGTCTGGATCTGTGCGTCGGTCGTCGCGATCTGGCCGGTGAGCGACCTGGTCAACCAGCTGCAACTGGCGCACCAACCGTCCAGCAACTACGTGTTCTACAAGCCGCTCGCGACCGCGCTCAAGGCCGACCAGCGCGCGCTCGGCTCGAAGGTCATCGGCCGGCGCGTGGAAGTCGTCGACACCAAGAACCACTGGGGCTCGGCATACCTCACGACCTTCTCACTGGCCCGTGGCTGGGACCGGCAGGCCGACAAGGCGGACAACCCGATCTTCTACCAGCCGCAGCAGCTCAACCCGGTGAGCTATCGGCAGTGGCTGGACTCGCTCGCGGTCGGCTGGGTGGCGGTGCCCAAGGCGCCGATCGACTACGCATCCAAGCAGGAGGCGGAGCTGGTGCTCGGCGGACTCCCCTACCTGCGACTCACCTGGAGCAACTCGGACTGGCGGTTGTTCCGGGTGATCAATCCGGCGCCGCTCGCCACCGGCGCCAGGGTCGCCGAGATCGACTCGCACGGTGTCCTGCTCGACGCGACCGCCAACAAGACCATCGAGCTCAAGGTCCGCTACTCCGCCTACGTCGGTGCCAGCGACCCGAGCACCCATCAGCCCCTGACGGCGTGCATCGTCAACAACAACGGGTGGTTGCAGGTCACCGTGCCGACCACCGAGCGGATCCGGCTGTCCAGCGACTTCACCCCGGCCCGGTCGAAGGCACCGGGGTGTGTCTCGCCCGCCAAGTCTCCGTCGCCCACACCGAGCGGTGGATGAGTTGCGAAAGGACGCCACCCGTTGGATGGCGCCCTTTCTCCGGTGAGCGGAGGATAGGGGATTCGAACCCCTGAGAGCTTTCACTCAACACGCTTTCCAAGCGTGCGCACTAGGCCACTATGCGAATCCTCCGCGGAGGAGAATACCTGCTCGCGGCCCGCGCACCGAATCGGGCCGGACAGCCGGTCTCGATTGCGTATGCCGAGGCAGCGTGTTCTACAGTTGGCGCCGGACCCCTCGTGCGGTGGTACCTCTCCGAACTCCCCCAGGGCAGGAATGCAGCAAGGGTAGGAGAGCTCTTCCAGGTGCGCGAGGGGTTCCTTCTGTGGCTGCCAGCTGTCATCGGACGCTCAGCGAACCGTCGGGCGGCTCTCACCGCCGCCGGACAGGATCGCGGTCATGGGCGGCTCCTCGGGTTTCCACGACGCGTCGGACGCCGCCGTGTTCGCTGCCCGGCTGAGTCGCCGGCAGCTGGTGACCGGGGTGGCCGCGACTGTCACGACGGCGGCTCTGCTCACCTCGTCGGATGCGCAGGCTGTCGCGCCCGACGTGAGTGCGAGCCACGGTCCCGCCTGGTCCGCGGGCACGGCGCCTCCCGTGAGTGGGTTGCACACGCAGTTCGGCGCGGACGCGAGTCGAGAAGCCGTGGTCTCCTGGCACACTCTCGAGCCGGTCACGCAGGCTCGGGTGCTGCTCGGCAGCGAGGAGGGATATCACCGTTCCTTCCCGGCCGTCACCCGCAGCTATGTCGACGCCAAGTCCGGTTGGACCGTCTATGCGCACCACGCCGAAGTCACTGGTCTACAGGCTGATTCGGACTACCTCTATCTCGCCGTACATGCCGGAGCCGCCCCGGAGGGCGGCAGCTTCCGCACCGCACCGCGCGGCCGAGAGCCGTTCACCTTCACCAGTTTCGGCGACCAGGGCACGCCGACCGTGGGCAAGGCGATCACCCAGCCGGACGGCCGGACGATGATGGCCAACGACAATCGCGGGTCGTATGCCGCGGGAGACACCGTGCTCGGCGTCGAGCGGGTCCGCCCGTTGTTCCACCTGTTCAACGGCGACCTGTCGTATGCGAGCCTCGCCACCGACCGGGTCCGCACCTGGTGGGACTTCTGGGAGAACAACAGCCGCAGCGCTCGCCACCGTCCGTGGATGCCGGCGGCCGGCAATCACGAGAACGAACTGGGCAACGGCCCGATCGGATATGCCGCCTACCAGACGTATTTCGAGCTGCCGCCCACGCCGGGGCAGACCGACACCACACGCGGGCTCTGGTACGCGTTCACCGCGGGCGCGGTCCGCGTCATCTCCCTGGCGAACGACGACATCTGCTACCAGGACGCCGGCAGCAGCTACGTGCGCGGCTATTCACACGGTGCGCAGAAGGGCTGGCTCGAGTCGGCGCTGCGGGATGCCAGCACCGACCCGGGCATCGACTGGATCGTGGTCTGCATGCACCAGGTCGCGATCTCCACGGCGAACAAGTTCAACGGCGCCGACCTCGGGGTCCGCGAGGAGTGGCTGCCGCTCTTCGATCGGTATGGCGTGGACCTGGTCGTGTGCGGCCACGAGCACCACTACGAGCGGTCACACCCGATCCGGGGGCACCGGCGCAACCGGACGCGAACACCCGTCCCGCGGGCGACCGACACCCAGGTCGTCGACACCAGCACGGGGACGGTGCACATGATCATCGGCGGCGGTGGGTCGTCGTTGACGTCCAACGAGCTGTTCTTCGACCCGCCGGCCTGCCGCGTCATCACTTCGGTCGGCGCCCCAGACGCGGCCGGCCGACGCCCCGCCCACTACGTGCACGAGGACGCAGCCTGGTCGGCGGTGCGCAACCCGGCACACTCTTACGGATTCGCGTCCTTCACCGTCGACCCCGGCGAGCCGGGCCACAAGACGTCCATCACGGTCACGTACTACGACGTGACGGGTGTGGGCGGCCGGCTGTCGGCCTTCGAGACCTTCCGGCTGGAGCGCCCGCGCCGGCACTGACCGGCGGGTGCGTTTCTCGCAGGGCGAGACTGGCGCCGATGTGACCGACGCGTGACATCGGGCTGCGCGGGTTCCCAGGATCGACCACTCATACTGAGTGTCGACAAGATTTCGTTCGGGGCACGGGGTGGGCACGATGGGCTTGACCGGCAGGCGCGCGGTGAGCGCCACCGCGGCGGCCGCGTTGCTGCTGCCCATGGTCGTCGCGTGCAGCAGTGCCGACCCCCGTCATACGACGATCTCGAGCTGTTCACTCCTGCCGGCCACGCCGACGATGAAGATCCCCCTCAGCTCGATCCATGCCAACGTGTGGAACGCCAGCGGCCGGAACGGCCTGGCGGCCAGCATCGCGTCGCAGCTGTCGTGGCGCGGCCTGAAGATCATCTCCACCGGCAACGACCCGACCAACGAGCAGGCCCCGGAACATGCCGAGATCCGCTACGGCGCGGTCGGCAAGCAGATCGCGCTCACCGTTGCGGAGCAGCTCAAGGACGCGAAGCTCGAGCAGGACGACCGGACCAATCCGAGCATCGACATCGTGATCGGCACGCACTTCGCGCTGGCGCCGGTGCCGCCACCCGCGCCGTCGCGGATCACCATCAATGTGCTCAACGCGTTCGTCATACCGGGCACGGCATCCGACGTGGCCGCGCAGATGCGCAAACGCGGGTTTCACGTCGCCACGGTGGGCAACACCCAGGACTTCTATCCCGACAACGCGGTGATCGTCCGCTACGGGCTGCGCGGTGAGCCCGCCGCCCGTCGGGTCGCCTTGCAGTTCCGGGACGTCAAGATGGAGCAGGATCGGCGCACGAGCGCCACCGTGGACGTGGTGATCGGCAGCAAGTGGACCGACGGCGCCGTCGTGCCGGCGGCCCAGGCGACGCCCAAGCCGACGCCCTCGTCGCCGTCACCCACCTGCTCGCCGATCAGCAAGTAGGGCGGTCGGTCACCGGCGCCGCGCGGTCCCGAAGATGCTGCGGGTGATCTCGCGGCCGACGACGGTCCCGGCGGAGCGCAGCATCGACTTGAACGCCGACGACGTGATCACCTGCTCGACCATGCTCGGCTCCTCCTTCGCCTTCTGCTTCGGCTCGGCGCGCTGCTGCGGCGCGGCCTCGGCCGGTGCCGTGCCGGCGCCGGCGAGCTTCTTGTTGAGCATCTCGTATGCCGACTCGCGGTCGACCGCCTGCGAATACTTCGGGGCCAGAGACGATTGGGCGATGATGTCGTCGATCGTCGCGTCCGGAGAGGGCGCCATCAACGACACCGGTGCCCGCATGCGCGTCCAGGCGACCGGTGTCGGCGCACCCTTCTCGGACATCACCGTGACGACTGCCTCACCCGTGCCGAGCGAGATCAGCAGCTTCTCCAGGTCGTAGCCGCTGGTGGGGAAGGTCTGCACGGTGGCCCGCAGCGCCTTGGCGTCGTCCGGGGTGAAGGCGCGCAGCGCGTGCTGGACCCGGTTGCCGAGCTGGGAGAGCACGTCGTTCGGGATGTCCTTCGGCGTCTGGGTGACGAAGAAGATGCCGACGCCCTTGGAGCGGATCAGCTTGACCGTCTGCTCGATCGACTGCAGGAACGCGGTGGAGGCACCGGTGAAGAGCAGGTGCGCCTCGTCGAAGAAGAAGACCAGCTTCGGTTTGTCGGCGTCGCCGACCTCGGGCAGTTCGTGGAACAGGTCGGCCAGCAGCCACATGAGGAAGGTCGAGAAGAGGGCCGGCTTGTCCTGTACGCCCGGCAGCTCCAGGCAGCTGACCACGCCCTTGCCGTCGTCGGTGGTGCGGGTCAGGTCCTTGGTCTCGAACTCCGGTTCGCCGAAGAACGCGTCGGCGCCCTGATCGGAGAACGCGATCAGGTTGCGCAGGATGACGCCGGCGGTCGCCGCGGAGAGACCGCCGAGACCCTTCAGGTCCTCCTTGCCCTCGTCGGAGGTCAGGTAGGTGATCACGGCGGTGAGGTCCTTGAGGTCCAGCAGGCTGAGGCCGCGCTTGTCGGCGTAGTGGAAGACCAGGCCGAGCGAGGACTCCTGGGTGTCGTTGAGGCCGAGCACCTTGGACAGCAGCGTCGGGCCGAACGAGGTGATCGTGGCCCGGATCGGCACGCCCTTGCCCTGCCCGCCGAGGGAGAGGAACTCGGTCGGGAAGCCGGTGGCCTCCCAATGCTCGCCGACCTCCTTGGCGCGCTGCTGGATCTTGTCGCCGTCCCGACCGGGCGAGGCGATGCCCGACACGTCGCCCTTGATGTCGGCGAGGAACACGGGCACACCGGCGGCCGAGAGTTGCTCGGCCATCAGCTGCAACGTCTTGGTCTTGCCGGTGCCGGTGGCCCCGGCCACCAGGCCGTGCCGGTTCATCATCGCGATCGGCAGCCGGACGGGGACGTCCGCGTGAGCCGTGTCGTCGATGACCGCTGCTCCGAGCTCGACAGCCGCCGAGTCGAACGAGTAACCGTTCTTGATCTCTTCGAGCTGGTCGCTCGCTGTGGTATCCGTCACGTTGCCTGAGAATAGCGGCGCCACGCCCCGGTTCGAAGGGTTCCGGTCAGCCGGGCAACCTAAGCTGTCGCCTGTGATCTTCAAGGCGGTGGGCGAGGGGCGGCCCTACCCGGATCATGGCCTCGTCAGTCCGAAGGACTGGCGGACGGTCTCGCCGCGAGTCGTCCGGCTCGACGAACTTGTCACGATCAACCGGACGCTGGACCTCGACACGCTGCTGTCCGAGGACTCGACCTTCTACGGTGACATCTTCGCGCATGTCGTGTCGTGGCAGGGCGACCTCTACCTGGAGGACGGTTTGCACCGGGCGTTGCGGGCCGCCTTGCAGCAACGCCCCGTGCTGCACGCCCGGGTGCTGCTGCTGTGAGCTACGTGCGGGAGGACGGCCTCGCGCATGCGCGGCGCCGACGGAAGCGTCGGTCGATCATCGTGCTGGTGGTCGCCGTGGTCCTCGTCTTCGGTGCCTTCGCCTACGCCTGGGGCTACATGAGTACGTCGGACAAGGCGAACCCGACCGCGTCCTCGTCGTGCGCCGTGACCAGCACTCCTCCGCCGCAGTCGATCTTCGTGCTCAACGTCTACAACGCGTCCTCGGACAGCGGCGTGGCGAAGCGGACCAGCACCGCGATGCAGTCGCACGGCTTCAACGTCGGCACCGTGAGCAACGACCCCTACAAGGAGTCGATCGACGGCGTGGGCCAGATCCGGTTCGGGCCGAAGGGCAAGAAGAACGCCCTGGAATACGTCAAGAAGTACCTTCCCGGCGCCACGATGGTGCAGGACGGACGCACCGACGACTCGGTCGACCTGGTGCTCGGCAACCAGGCTCCGGCCATCAAGTCCGCTCCCCCGACGACCGTCGCCCCGCCGCCCGGCTGCAGCACGGTCGCGCCGGTCGAGTAACGGAGGGCGCCGGTGGAGTAGCAGCGGGCGCCGGTCGAGTAGCAGGGGGCGCCGGTCGAGTAGCGGCGGAGCGCAGCGGGGGGAGATGCGTATCGAGACCAGCGCTGCGACCGCGCACCACGAACCCCAGCCCGTTCGTTTTGGCGTGAACGGCCTTGTCAGGTAGCCTCTTCGGCGGTGGCGTGTCCGAGCGGCCGAAGGTGCAACACTCGAAATGTTGTGTGGGGGCGACTCCACCGTGGGTTCAAATCCCACCGCCACCGCCAGATCGACCTTATTCGAACTCCCCGGAGGACTTGCCTTCGGGGAGTCGAGTAGGTCGCGAAGCCACGAGCGATCCGATTCGGCCCTGCGCCCGGCAGCTCCAGACGGTGTAGTCAGTTGCGCGATCTCACCGAACGGGTCCTTGAACTCCGTCGCCTGCACGGCGACCTCATTGAGGTAGAGCCGCTTGTACAGCGCATCGTTGATCAGGCCACGGCACTCGTCGCTCGCAGTGGCGTAAAGCGGCGGCAGCTCATGCAACAAACCAAGCGCCGCCTGGAGGGCCGCTGCCCCCACTTCGAGCCGACTCCGAGCGTCGACTTGCTGCGCGGTGATCCGCGCGCGGTCGGTGCGCAGCGCGTTGAGCCGTTGCTGGATCTTGCTGGCTGGCAAACCTTGTTCAGCCAAGTCGATGAGTCGTTCTTCTCGCTGATCGAGCTCCCTCAGCTGCGCGTCGAGTGCTTGCTTCATCTCCGCCAGGCTCTCTTCCTCATGGGCAACCACCGCGTCGATCTGACGGATGATGGTGTCGACAACTGCGTGCGGAAGTTCGAGCGTCTGGTAGTGCCGTGCCACGAAGTCCTCAACCAATGGCACGGGCAGGTACGGCAGGTCGCAGATGCCTCGGAGCCGGTCGGCACAGACGAAGTAGGAATAGGTGCCAGCTCTGGCCTTGGCTTCGGTGTAGATCAGCTTGCGGATCTTCCCTCGCCGGTAGCAGCGATCGCAGTGCAATTGCTTCTTGAGGTAGTGGAAGTGGGTGCGGTCCCGGCGCGTCGGTGCCGAGCGTTCGGCGAGCACGGTCTGTACCCGCTCGAAGAGGTCGTGGCTGATGAGTGGCTCGTGCCGACCCTGGAAGAGCTCGCCTTTGTAGCGGACCATGCCGAAGTAGTAGGGGTCGTGCAGGATGCGGTGCCACTTGGCCGGGGCTGGTGGCTTCGGCGTCGGTGTTGCTCGGGTCGGCTTCAGGCGGAGTCCCAGATCGGCCATCTGCCCCGTCAGGCGTTGGATCGAGTAGCCGCCAGTTGCGTACAGCTCGAAAGCCCGCCGCACCAACGGACCGCGTTCTGGATCGATGATCACGGAGCTAACCTGTCGGCCTTCGAAGTCCTCCTTGACGTTGAGATAGATATTTGTTTCGGAAGTATGGTCGTACGCTTGGCAAAGCCCCGATGACGTCGTAGCCGGCCGCTTCGGCCAGCGTTAGGGGGTCGAGTTCGAGTACGGACGCCAGGCGGAGGATTCCGTCGAAGGCGGGTGCCTTGTGCGCGTCGAGTTCCCAGAACCGCAGTAACGACTTGCTGATGCCAGCCTCTTCGGCAGTCTGCGCCATGGTCAGCCCCGCCTTGATGCGAGCTTTTCGGATGATGCTGCCAAATGTCTTTTCTTTCTTTGAATTCATACATTTATTTTACCTTCAAGTGCAGAATTCTGCACGCGTTTTCTCTTTTTCTACAACACATTTTTGCGCCATTTAGGCGTCCTTTCTTTAGTTGTGTTCGGGTAGGAATCAGGGAGGCGGGATGCCTCAACCTGATTCCCACCCGGTGCAGGAGTTGGACCGCTCAGCTGTTGCTGGCTGTCGTACCCTTCCGGGCCGTAGCCTTGCCCGGCTTGGTGCCGAACAGAGCCTCGATGGCTGCGCGCTGCTCATCGGCCTCGCGCGTGATCGCTTCCTGGTATTCGGCAGCCTTGGCTGCGACTTCCGGGTTGCGTGCCATCTGCTCGACCTGCTGCTCGATCGCGGTGCGGATCGCATCGGTGACCGAAACGCCGGAGAGCTTGGCCAGGATCGTCAGCCGAACGTGTAGCTCGCCGTCCAGCCGGACCGCCAGAGTCTTGGTGTCGCTCATGGCGGACTTCTCCTTTCTGAGGGTCTTGTTCCCGTCCTTCGCTACTCGACGAACGACAGGCCACCGTCCTCGGGGTGGTGCAGCCCTCGATCCTTCGGGATCAAGCAACTGCAGCCACCCGGCGACGGGGAGTGACCGGGTTGTGGCGCGGCCGGGCGCGCTCGTCTGTCGATCAGAGGTTTTGCTTGAAGACCCAGACTCGGCCCTGGTCGTTGTGAGCGATGTGGATCTGCCCTTCCAACCAGAGCTGCTGTGCTACCTCGTCGTAGGTCCAGCCATTCGGAGGGACGGATGCGTTGAGCCTCCTGAACTCGGCTTCTGCCCAGGCACCCGGGCTTTCCCACTCCCCCAGATAGGCGTCTGCGTAGGAATCGAGCATGCCGGGATCGCCGTCGTGGAGTTCAGCCCAGAACGCGAATGCATCGCCGTGGTCTCGGATACCCCGGGCGACTCGGGCGACAAGTGCGAGGTCGTCGTCGGGGCGGACTTTGAAATCAGCGAAGTCGACAGCATCGGACACTGCAACAGCCGTTGCTCCGGCCTCGCGGTAGCGCTCAAGTAGCCGCCGTGCGCACTGCTCCAGGGTGTTGTCATCGACCGCCGCCGCGGTCCACTCCGACCGATCGCTAAGCGGGACGTCACCAGCGAATGGAGTAAGTTCGATGCGCGGGTTCCGGTGCGGCGGCTGCCTTTCGGGCGTCGGGTCGCCGCCGCGTGGCCTGTTTCGGGTTGGTTCGTATTCGCTCATGCTGTGCCTCCTTTCGTTTGCTGGTTGGTGTGTGCGATGTCGCTTGGCTCCTGCGGCACCGGGTAGCGCCGCAGCCGGATGTCGCTCTCGATCTGGTTGCCCCAGACGTGCCAAGGCGGCTGGCCCGGCGTGTGCGGCGGTCGCCTGCGAGCGAACAACTCGAGGTACGGCCCCGGCGAGATGCGCTCGATTAGGGCGTACTGCTCTTCGGGCTTGTGCGAGTGGTCTTGCACCGGCGCCTGGATCCAGGTCGGCTGCGAGCGGTACTGGACCGGCGCTTTGCCCTTGGTAGCGAACAACAAGTGCTCGGTGGAGTTGCGTAGGTAGTTGCCCAGGCCGAGCCGGAACTTGACCCAGGTCAGCGGACTCCGCACGGTGAATCCCCAGGCTTCGGCAACGTCGTAGCCGTACCGGAGGGTGGCGTTGGTGACCCAGAGCCACAGGTGCGCGTCGTCGGCAGACAGATCGGCGACCGGCATCTGCTTGATCCGCTCCAAGCTCATGAGCTGGTAATGCTCACCAGCACCGCGCTTGCCCTTCTGCTCGATGTCCCAGGGTGGGTCGGCCAGGATGGTGTGGTACTTCATGACGCACCTCCGCTGTCGGCGCCTAGCAGTACCGTTCGTCGGGTGAGCTGGTTCAACACCGATCGAGTGGCGGTTCTGTTGTCGGCAAT
The DNA here is from genome assembly GCF_058148645.1 of Flexivirga sp. YIM B11880. Taxonomy (NCBI): domain Bacteria; kingdom Bacillati; phylum Actinomycetota; class Actinomycetes; order Micrococcales; family Dermacoccaceae; genus Flexivirga; species Flexivirga sp. YIM B11880. The sequence goes on along the minus strand of NZ_JBMAMH010000001.1, from coordinate 936,585 downwards.
CGCCTTGATCGGGTCCGCCACCGGATGGTGGCTCAACCGCAAGGCAGCCGCGGCGGCGGAGGCTGATGCCGCTGAAGCTCGCCGCATCGCCGAGCGCGCTGCTGCCGCAGCGGAGCGTTCTGCGTCAGCGGCGGAACGATCCACCGGCTCGCACGATTCGATGGCCGCGTCGTTGCAGGCGCTGGCCACGCGCACCGATCGGGTCGAGGCGCAGCTTGACGACTTCTTCCCCAGACGGTCAGCGGCTTGGACGATCACACCAGCGACGGGCCAGACGTTCCACGTCCAGAACACCGGGAACGCCACCGCATACGAGGTGATGCTGTCGTCGCCAAATGCCGCCCGCTTCGAAGGCCCAAACCCGGATCCAGTCCCAGAGTGGCCGGTCGGCACCGCGTACGAGATTTTCGCCGCGGGTTCCTTCGGCGGCGGAACGCCAATTGTGCGTATCGACTGGAAGTGGTCCCTAATCGCCACCGAGACGGAGCGCTGCGAGATGCCTGTGCCACCCAGCGGATGAACCCGACTCATGCGTCGCCTCCGCTCGCCAGCATGGCGACCACGGTCTCGCGGGTGGCGACGCGAAACAGCGACGGATTGAGCCGGCCCGAGCGCTGAACACGCTGGGCGAGCGTTCGCGCCCGATCGATCGCCCTCGTCCCGTGAAAGATCCACAGCACCAGCGGAAACGCGCCACCATTCGCCTGCTCGCTCCCGCTGCGGTAGTAGGCCTCGTACTGCTCGCACTTGCGCATGAGCGTCGGCAGCGACTCGGTCCCACAGTCGACTTCGGCGAACCAGCGGTCTTCGTAGCCTCCCTCGACGTCCTTACCCGAAAGGCACAGCGCTAGATCTGGGGTCAGCCGCAGCGCCGCACCGCCGAGTCCGGTGTAGGTACGGCTGGCACGCTGTTCGATCTGCACCTGCAGGGCAGCGCGCATGTCGGTCGCGGCCTGGATCGCCGCTAGGTGCGCGTCGGCGATCGCCAGTTCGTGCGCCAGGAAGCGTGTCGTCGGCGCGTCGGCTCGGTAGCGCCAGGATGGCTCGGTGCCGGGCTTGGCGGTCTCCATCGCCAGGCGGTGGCCAGCGCTGGCCAGTTGCCAGATCTGGACGCCTGAGCCGGCCTCGATGCCGCCAACCCGGCGTGCGGTTACAGTCTGCAGCACACCGGCTCGCTTGAGCCGGAGCAGCGTGCGGCGGGCTTCGCGGGCAGCCGAGTCGAGCCGCAGCTGGTTACTGGTCGGGAAGCAGAAGCGCTGTACCTGGTGGGTACTCAGGAAGCGGTGCATGCCAAGAACGGCCAGGATGGCACGGTCACGGTCGGCGAGATCGGCGCGCAGCCGACTCCGGGCGACGGTACCGACCAGCCGGCGCCGGCTGGGGTTCTTCGCCCCCGACAGGGGCGAAGTATTCGCGGGTGAGGAAGCGGCCGGTGTGGCCGTGCCGTCGGCAAATGCGGGAGAAGCACCAGGGGCGGCCGGACGGACGAACGGACTGCTCTGGTCACTGTTGGAAATGCTGTTTTCGCTACTCATGACTCGTCCTCCTTCCTCGTTTCGTTTGTTGTTGTTTCCTCTCCTGTGCTCGCTGCCGAGCGCCGGGAGCGGCCGATCCGGTCTGTCCCTTTGTTGTTTTGGCTGACCGGCGATGTACCACCTGCCAGCCGAGCCAATGTGGCTTCCGTCTCGCTGGCCGGCTGCCCGAACGTTGCTTCCGATTGGCGTTGCAGCTCGGCCGGGTCGCGCAGCGGCTCCGGTAAGGCTCGGGTGGTCATCGACACCCACGGCACGGTCGAGCCGTCAACCAGCAGCCGGGCATACGCCTGGTATCGCGGCAGCGCCTCGAAGTCGTGCTTGACGAGGATGCTGTCGCCGAAGAGGTTTGCGGTGACGTTGGCATCGTCACCGGACAGGCGGAAGGCGATCTTGGTGCCGGTGTTTGCGTCGACCCCACTCACCAGTCCACCGAGCTGCTTTCGGTACTGGTGCGCCATGGTGACGCTCATGCCGAGCGATCTGGCCTGCGCCAGCGCATCGTCGAGCGAGCCGGGGATCCTGAGGTAATCCTGGGTTTCATCGATGACCATGCCGACCTGCTTGCGCGAACTTGCCGGTACTTGCAGCCTCGTCAGTGCGGCCCGCCATGCGTCGGCCACGATGAGCGCACCCAGCAACGAGGCGGCTTCCTGCCCGATGCGGTCTTTGCCGAGCCGGACGAGCAGGATCTTGTGCTCATGAAAGACCTGCTCGATGCGGAAGCTGGGTTCGAGCTGCCCGACGATGGCCCGCAAGGACGGCCTGAGCAGCACGGTGCGCAGCTTGTTCATGAGCGGCCGGATGACGACAGCGCGAGCCTCGTCGCTCAGTGCCTCGTACTCCGCCCAGAAGGCACCGAGGCCAAGCGGGTCGTCCGGCCCGACCGCACCGATGACCTTGCGACGCATGCCAGGGTTGGTCAGCAGCAGCGGGATGAGGGCCAGCGACGCCTTCCCGCCTTTGAGGTGGTAGCGGGCCAGGCTGAGCGCTGCCGAGTGCAAGAGGTCGGTCGAGCGCGGGCCGAGGCCGCTGCCGAACAGCGAGCTGAACACCGTAACGATCTGGTCGGCCACCAGGTCAGCTTCGGCCGGACTGCTGACGCTGCCGAGGCTGTTGAACCCGACCGGTCGCGCCGACGACGGATCGAGGACCACGACGTCGTGTACTCGGTGCTCGGGGATCCGGGCCAGCACGTCCGTGATGAGGTCGGACTTGGGGTCGATGACGATCTGCCCGAGCCCCGCGTCGATCTCCTGCAGGATCTGCTGCGCCAGCAGCGTCGACTTGCCGACGCCAGTCGGGCCGAGCACGTGCCGGTGCTGCAACCCGTCCCGCATTGGCTGATGGACCTCACGTTCCTGGCCGCGCTCGACGGCGCGCGTTGCCAAGCCGTAGCAGATGCCGCCCGTCTTGGGATGCGCACTGGTGGCGGGTAGAAGCCGGGGGTGCCGCGGTCGCAGCCCGGGGAGCGGCGTGTCGGGCTTATCCGCCACCGGCAGTCCGAGTGGCACCAGGTCGGCGACGCTGAGTTTGAGCGGCCACAGGAACGGCGACGCGGCCTTCTCGACCGATTTCGGGCTACAGGCGACAAGACGAACCGCCTGATTGGGTGCTTCCAAGCCCCGAAGCGCGGCACCGACCTGCCCGATGAGGTGCCCGGCGCGCTCCTTGTTACCGGAGACTGCCAGAACCCGGATGCAGCAGCCGAAGCCGTGCTGGCCGAGCTTGGCCGACTCGTCCGCCGGTGCCTTGTGACCGTTCGCCGTCGGCGGTGTCCGCGGCCAGGTGCGGGCACCGAGCACCAGCTGGAAGCGCAGCACTTCTTTGGTGCCGGCTTGTGCCAGTGCGGCCAGCAGGCTGCGGGTGACGGCCAACTGTTCGGTGCCCGCGTCGGCACGCAGCGGCCGAGCCCGATGCGCTGAAATGCGTAGCGTCGCTGCGAGCCGGACGTCGTCTTCTCGGACCGGCAGCTCGGCCTGCGACATAGACACGAGCACGTCCGGGACGTGGGTGCGCAGGACATGCAGTGCCTTACGCAGCGCCACGTCGTCGTCGGCACCCAGCCGCCAGGTCACCGTGCCACCGCTGCTGGTGACTTCCAGTACCAGACGCGGTTGTCGAGCCAGTGCTGCCAGACCGAGGAAGACGGCCCGGGCGGTGTCGGGCGACAGCGCTTCGGCGAATTCCAGCTCGCGCCAGACGACTGTCGGCTTACCCATCTGTCGCCTCGCGCTCTGGGTTGTCGTCCGTCGGCTCAGTGCGCTCGCTATTTGCTTCAGCGGCAGCTTGCGCTTCCGCTTCGGCCTGCGCCATAGCCATAGCGATGACCGCCCGGGCAATCTTCTGCACGTCCGGCTTGTCACGCAGCTCACCACGAACGCTCAGATGCCGTTCCCGGCCGCGCCGCGACCGTGCGCTCGACCGCCCCTGCGAGTCGCGACGTGGTTTCGGCGACTGCGGACGCCTGCTATTACTTGAATGGTTCCTATTTTTAGGCATGACGAATAAACCCTCCTTTCGCATTGGTTGATGATTTTGCGATCCGTGCAGAAGTCTGCACGTTTTGCTATGCCTTACTATGCGTGCAGGATTCTGCACGGTCAATACAGTTTGTCTATTCCACAACGCCGAGCGGACGGGCGCTGACGGGGATATCATTGGCGAATTTGGACGGCAATTTCGCCAATACTTTGGGATGGAGATTTCACCAGCCGCGCCAGCGACGAATCCCGAACCAACTGCCGACGCCGACCATGACGGCGAACGCCACGATGCATAGCGGCAGCCAGATCGTCTCCAGTATCCAGATGGCGCCGTAGAGGGCCATGCAGGCCATGAAGATCGCTCCGCAGGCTCGGCTAATCCGGCTGACGATGCCTTGGTAGTCGTCGTTCACGGGGATTACTTCTTGGGGCGGCGTTGGGGCCACCGGATGACCCGGGCGTGCTTGGTGTGCGCGCGGGCTTGGGCGGGCGTCAGGTAGCGGAAGCACAGCGGGCAGAACGGCATCGGGGTGCGGATGCCGGTCTTCATGCCGTCACCAAGGTGTTGGAGCGCACCTGGGCCGGCGCGTCGGGTTCGGGAACGCGGCGGATCTCTTCGAGCAGTCCTTCGTCGTAGCCGTACTCGATGCAATCGGTGACGAAGCGGCGCTGGTTGATCGGGAACCGCCGGATGAGGGCCATGAGGTGGATCTGCCCGATGAAATCGTGGTGCAGCAGTCGCCAGTGCAGCGTCCCCTTGGCGAAGCCGAACTTCTCGACTTGGCCGAGTTGCCAGAGGGCGAGCTCGGTCTCGTCCTCGAGGCTGAAGCTGAGGCCGTGCTCGACGTGGCTGAGGTCGTGCCAGAACCGGAACTGGACGTTGTCTTCGACGGTGAAGTAGATCGTGTCGTCGCAGAACAAGTTCGAGATCGGCAGCGGTGTGCCGTTGGCGGTGCTTTCCTCGTAGGCGCCGCGCAGCTGCTGGTAGGTGCTCGGCGCATCCGGGCAGGCTTCGTAGCTGAAGCCGACGCGAGCGGCCGCTTCGCGGGCCTGCTGCTGCACGAACAAGGTCACGTCATTGCGGGCGAAGACGAGTTCCAGCGACAGCGCCGGGTTGCCCGTAGGCTCGGTAGTGGACATGGACGTTCTCCATTTCTCTTCGGCAGAGGGTGGTGTGCTGTTCGGTGTCCGAAGTCCTCGGAGGAGAGGCGCTGCAACGCGTCTCCTCCGAGGCGCCCTTCGGGCGGGTACGGCTCGTACCGCCGACAGCGCGGCGGTTGCCTGACAAAATGCGGGACGGCACTCATCGTGGAGGGCCTGTCAAGAAAAACGGTTCAGCACCGGTTCTGGCGCCCCTCTCGACTGATCGCGGTGGCGTGCTCGACCATCCGTCGGTGAGCCGCGAACGCTTCGTCAGCGAGGCCCGTTTTGATGCGAACAGCTTCGGCGAGCACTTCGGCGCGCCGCTTCTGCACCATGCGGCGTTGGAACAGCGCCGCGAGTTGCCCGGTCACGACTGCCCGGTAGAGAGTGCCGACCAGGAATGCGATGAGCAGCACAAATGCGCCGAGCAGCGCCAACGTCGCCACCATGATGCGGTCGCCACGCTCATTGGAACCGGGCGATCGAGTTGGCCGCACCGAGCGCGTACGCGTTGATGCATGCCTCGTAGTACGCCTGGCCTGCGGGGGCCACCTGCATGAGCTGCTCGGCAGCGCCGACCAGCGTGCCGATGTTGTTGAGCGCCCCGTAGGTCAGCGCCGCGCGTGCGGCGTCGGTGGCATACGCCACTTCGGCGCGACCGAGCACCAGATCGGTGCTCTTCTTGACCTGCTTGGCCACACCGCGCCCGATCGACTGCCCGGTGACGGCGCTCGAGGTGCCGCCGCCGAACAGGGAGAGATCCGAAGCCATATTCAGGCTCCTTCCCAGCCAGCCGGTCCGCCGCCTCCGAAGTGCGGCTGTGGTGACCGGCGACCTGGGAATGACGCTAATTTCTGTTGCGGAGGCGGTCACTGACAGGAAACTGACGCAAAACGGGGCAGCCGATCGTCGATCACGTCAGCATTGGGCCATGGAACGCCCCACCCGGCCACAGACCGTTGATCCGCTGCGGGCCGGCCTGATCGCGGAACTTCGGGCACTGCGCCGGGGAACCGGCGAGCTGACCGTCCAGCTCGCCACCCTGCCCTGGCTGATCGACTGCGCGGGGCTCGGCGTGCTCGAGCGCGCAGTTCAGGTACTTGAGACGCAGATGGCGGAGTACGCGAACGAACCGGATTCAGACATCGGCGGGTTCTACTGGCTGACCGCACAGGGCGTCGCCGGGAACAAGGCTTCCCTTGAGACTCGTCTCGATGACTACGGCGCGAGGTTCGCGTGTGACCCGCGCACTGGGTTGCGGCGCAGTGATCGAGGTATCGCCGCGCTGGCCGGAATCTTGCGAGACCGGACCGAGACCGACCGGCCGGTCGCCATGCTCTGGATGTTTCAGGGAGGCATGACGGCCACGGCCGTGATCGATCTATGGATGAGCCATGAGTCGTATCGGGAGCCAGTCATAACCGTGAACGGCACCAAAGTCGTCGACGAGCCCTTCGTGCTCCACAAGCACGAGGACACTTGGGAGGGTCGTTACCAGTATCGGCGTGTCCTCGACGACCTACCGCTCGACCTGAGCGTCGAGCCGTACGAACCGTGCCTGCGACTCCGTGTCGCCTGGGACATGCCGATCTGGCCCGTCTGGCAACTCACAGGGTGGGTCGCCGATCCACGCTTTGTAGTACGGCTGCAGACGTTCCGGGAGCGTGCAGCCGAGGCGACGGTGACGTGGCGAGACAACGGCGACTCACTGCCGCCAGCGTCGTTGCACGCTTGACAGGGCATGATCCGCGCAGCACGCCCGGATTGCGCCAGCGCAGTGGCATGGCGGCACCAGCAGTCAGCTACTGCATCTTGCAGCGGTTGGCAGTTTGGGCATTTCTCTATACAGCGGGTCGTTGTACCAGGCAAGATGGTGAACCTGTCGACGAGGACACGCCCGAGCGCGGGTCGTGGTCGGCAGTTTCGTCTTTTTCTGGTGGTAACGACGGATCGAGGTACGGAGATGCGGATATGACGCGCCGCGCGCATCCCAAGCCGCGTGCCCGTTCCTCCCTACGGTGTGGCTATGGGTCGACTGCCGTTGACAGTGCCGTGGGCGCAGGCGGCCCGTATTGCATGTCCGCGCACAGGCCGGAGGCTTGACATGCGTTCACAGGAAGTTCATAGTGTATGGCAGACAACTACATATGTAGTGCCCGGTGAGCGCCGGCTGCTGACACCGCTCACTGTGACGGAGCAGCCATGCAGGCAAGATGATGCACGAACGAGAACGGGGCCCACCGCTATCTGCGGCTCTTTATCTATGTCGAAGGCTGGGCGCCATGGCTCGTAGACTTAATGCCAACCCGGTCGAGACCACCTCTAGCTCACCCACGGAAAATTTTAAGATTGTTGGTGACGCGAAAGAGTTGTTCAGCGTCGAGGTTCTTGATCTGATGAAAAACGACTTCCGCGAAGTATACAGCAAGTCTGGCTCAGTAACCGTTGTAACCAAGCGTTCCGCTCGCAAGAAGTGACAATAGCGTGTACGTGCACCATGGAGGATGGATGGTGCACCGAGTCTCTCTGGCAAATCTTTAATAACGAGACTCTATTCCAACGTAGGGTGGAAGTGATATCGTACCCAACTGAAGTACTTATCGAGCGGCACATATCGCTCGATGCAAGTGCTGAAGTGTTGCGCAAATTCTCCACCAGTGATCTACATGGGGTTCCGCTAGAAGAGCGACCGCAGTTGGTACCACTTATTTTGCTTCCAAAATCGCTTCGTCTTGACTTTGATATCACTGTGAATGGAAGTTCGGTATCTCTACTTCCGAGTTCTCTTGACTCCCAGATTGCCGCAGCTATTCTTGAGCGCGGCGCTCAAGCTTGGAGTGGAGTCTCAGTTCCTGCGCCGTCTGATGTTCGGGAGTTATTGCTCGACATCTCTAAAGGGTTTCAACATGATTGGCCCTCTTCGAATATTTCCTCCCGTGGCGCCGCTGGCCAAATAGACTTTGCCGGCAGCGCCTACGCCTCGCTGAGCGAGACTGGTCGCCGCTGGTGGGTGAATGCTTGCTACTCTACCGAGTGGTGCCAGTTGGTGCGGAGCTTCGCTGACTGTTTTATCGCCTGTGTTCGCGTGCCGAAGATCAGCGACTCAATGATTTTCAAGATCCGTGGGCAGGAATCGTTGTTCCAGGAATCTCGTCAAGAGCAGGTGGACAAGGCCCCAGAGAATCGAATTGGTCGCACATTTGTCCATACGATAACGGACATGGCACGAGCACGGAGCGAGCATTACAGAATCGTCGCCCCAAAGGGGACTATGTTTGTTGGTGGTGACATGGTATGGGATTACAATATAGAAGACATTGAATACCTCGAGCAGCCAACTCTAGGACGTCTTGTCTTTCGTTCAACACGCGAGAAGCGTGGTGACGGCGCCATCCGAGTCTTTATAGTCCCGGAGCAACGGGATTTTGTAAACCCGTTTCGTATATGCACCATTTTGGTTTCTGTGATCGTGCTGTGCGGCGCACTCGTTTCGTTCTCGCCGATCAATCGAGCAGCCCACCAAGACACGGCGTTGATTCTCGCCGTTCTCGGAATCATTCCTACTGCTATCTTGGCGTATCTATCACGCCCCGGAGAACACGCCATGCGTTGGAATATCCTGCGGCCTTGGCGGCGATACTCCGTGATTTCTCTAGCGGCATACTACTGCTCAGTGATTCTGTGGTTCTTGGAGCCAGCTAAATTTGGGCCAGCTCGCCACGTCTCCAATTTCTATTGGTATCTCGAGGAGCTTGGCATGGCGCTTATGCTCGCTGCTTGGGTGACTGTTGCTTACTTCTCGATCCGGGTCACGCGAAGGTTTTATTCGTTGACCAGGCGCCTCATTTTGGAGGAGAAACAAGCACGCGACATTGACGGTGACCTGTCGCGAGTCGAAGTGAGAATAACGTACTGATGTACGACCGCGCGGAAGCTGGAGATGCAACGCTGTGCAATTCTGTCGAGAATTAGCATACTCGGTTTCTCTGTGGTAATACAGAATTATCCGAGGCCTGGATTCCCCCATCCGCCTTGCTACTTGCATACCCACAAGAGTCGTCTTCTGGATAAAGGCGCCGCTTTGTTCGGCATTGAGGTAGCGCGCGGTTCAGGCACAGCGATCCCCGTTGGGTGCGAGGCGAAGTCATGGGTTTCTCCGAAGATCAGTCTCGCTTCATCATCGGTTGACGAGGTGACGCCCGCGCTCTCGAACACTCGTGTAGTTGCCGGAGGAGGCGTCTGCTCAGTGTGCAGCGTCGAACGCCGCCGTAATTTTCTTAGAGATCCGGCCACGATCCGAAACCTTGTAACCAGCGTCCCGTGCCCACTCTCGAATTGCCGCCAGCTGGCCGGGTCCGTCTTGGTTGATCGGCTTACTGCACGAGTCGGGGTCGCCTTACGACCACCAACCCGACGGCCATGCTCGATGTAGGTCTGCAGCGCATCACGGAGCTGCGCAGCGTTATCTGGCGTCAGGTCGATCTCGTATTGGACGCCGTCGAGACCGAATTGGACTGTTTCGCCTCCGTCACTTACTTCCTCGCCAGTGATGTCGTCGACAGTAACAACCTGCACGCGCTGGGCCCTGGGAGTCATTCAGGTGAAGTTTGGTATCTGTCAGTTCGCAACCTTGTCACGATCGACAGAAAAGTCAACTCAGAGTGCTGTACACCGGTAGGTCGCATATCGCTATTGTTGTAGAGCCGGGTCTATCATAAGATAGTGCTAGTACATGACGGACCACGAATCATCGACAGCCAAGATCTATCGTCTCAAGCTCACCATCGTGGGAGCGGTGCTCGTAATTGTCGGCTTGCTCTGCAATGTGCTGAGCGGCTGGCTTAGTAGTAATGGCGTCAACCACCTGCTCGTCTCCGCGGTCAACGCGCTCGGCGATGCGGTCATCTTCACTGGCGCGCTTGGCATCCTCCTCGACTTCGTCACCGGACGCGAGCGAGAAGCCAAGGATCTCGCAATCCAGCGAGAGGTCCAAGAGCAGATGATCCCCAACTACGTCGACGCCGTGCTGCACGCCATTGACGTCAGTCCGGAGGCGCTGAGGCGTGTCGCCACCCCGGACCTCCTGGACAGCATCGCGACCAATGCCATGAGCCTGCGGCTTGGCGACGAGCAGTTTGCTCAGGAGATCTATGCCGACGTCCGCGACCAGGCAATTCGTGCCGCTGAGCGGTGGGAGGACGTTGAGATCGACATCCGGCTCTCTACAGCAGTAGAGAGGAACACCGCAGGTGTTCCTCTCTTTGACGTACTTGTCCAGTGGGAATACACCACTGTCCCGAGCCACGCCGTTCGGCGGTTTGCCTGCACCTCCGATCGCTCCGAGTATGACGAGCTGGTTGGTGACATCCCGGCGACGAGCACCTGGTTCATGACACGTCGACCCGGGCTCGACGCCAGCTCGAGAGACTGCTTCGAGCTACTGAGCTTCACTGTCGACGGTAATGAGTCCTCGATCCGGCGCCAAGCGCGCAAGACCGGCCAGACGTACGTTGCGAGCATCGGCCAAGACGTGGTCGACGCCGGCAAGCCGGTGCGGATCCGGCAGACCTATCGGGTGGTCACCAGCCAGGTGGGCCATTACCTCTTCTTCGAGATCCCGCAGCCGTGCCACAACCCGTCGCTGACCTTCGACTACACCAACGCGCAGGAGATCGAGCGTCTCACCATGATGGATCTGGTCAGCAGTAGCCAGCGCAGTCAGATCTCGCGCCTACCGGAACAGGCCGGCGCTCGTGTGATTAGCGCCGACCTGCCCGGATGGTTACTGCCTCGTGCTGGCTTTACCTTCGTCTGGACGCTGCTCAGCGAGCAGACGTCAGAGCACGACGAAGCCAGGCGCGCAGCCTGACCACTGGAGACGGCTGAATCTCCGGCGTCAACGTGATGCCACCGCCACCGCTCATTTCCTGCCCCTTTCGCCACCGCGCCGGCCTCGGTGGCCGACGCTTGGACAATAGGACGTAAACAGTTGGGACGCAACGTCTCTGGATGAAAAGGCTTGGGACGGATGGGGTTGGGCGGTGCCCCAACCCGCAGGAAAGCCGCCCCTGTCGCCCGCAACCGCCGAGTTTGGCGCCCGGGTACGCGCCCGGCGGCAAGAGCTCGGCCTCAGCCAGGAGGCACTCGCCGAGCGTGGCGACCTGCACTGGACCTTCGTCGGGCAAGTAGAGCGCGGCCAGCGGAACCTGTCACTGCACAACATCGTCAAGATCGCCGCGGCGCTGGACATCGATCCGGGTGAGCTGGTGCGTGGGCTGACCCCTTGAGTGACCGGATGTGTACCTCGCCGCGGATAGACTCGCCAGCGTGAAGCGGATCTCGACTGCTGCCTACCAGGCGCTACGGGATGCTCTTCCATCGGTGACCTGGTACAAGCGGCCGTTCGAGCAGTTTCTTCGGACTACACTCCGGGCTAACCCTGAGCTGCTCTCACCGTTGAATTTCTCAGACACGAAGCGTGCCGTTGCCGATACCGTGGTCAATCGCCTGATGCAGGACGAGACCCGATACCAGGCAGTCACCATCAGCCTCATCGGTGACCTCGCGGACATGACCTCATTTCCGGACATCGAGCGGATGGACGAGCCGGATCGCTCGACACGTTTGACGGCGGCGAAGCAATCGGCTCGCGCGGCTGAAGGAGGTTGGCGCGGAGTTTTCGCAGCGTCGGGACGGGGAGGAGCGAGTCGCGGCCGAAGCCGAGTCGCGGCGCGTCCAGGCCGAAGCACTGCAACGGTTCGACGACGATGTCGCCGCGCTCAAACATCGATTCCTGCAACTCCAGATCAGCGCAGACCACCAGCAACGGGGGTATGCACTCGAGACGCTGCTCAGCGACCTGTTCTTGTTGTTCGACATGGAACCGCACCTGGCGTACTCCACCGACACCGAGCAGATCGACGGGTCGCTGAGCTTCGACACCGACGACTACGTGCTTGAAGCCAAGTGGATTAAAGGCCCTGTCGGTCGCGCCGCCGGCGACGCGTTCGCCGCAAAGGTGCAGCGCAAGGGCAAGAACGCGCTGGGTCTCTTCGTTGCCATTGACGGCTTCTCGCTGCCGCTACGTGAGACCTACAGCACCGGAACTTCCTTCATCACGATGGACGGTGCGGATCTATTCCTGGTGCTCGATGGACGGGTGCGCCTCGACGACATGCTCAAGGCGAAGCGCCGCCATGCCAACGAGACAGGGTCCTGCTACTGGCCCGCCTCCAGCCTCGTCTGAACCGGCGATCGAAATGGCTATCACGCGACGAACGGGACGGTTCCGCGAACTCGCCGAGGAAACCCACCGAGCATGCGCCCGCAAGGGCCGCATCGACGTCGATCCAGTCCTCATCGACCAACTACTCAACCTGCACATCGACGAGGCCGCCAAGTCACTCCGCGTCGGTCCGCGAGCCGCCCTGACATATGCGTCGGACGAACTGGCGGAGCAGCTCGCCGATCTCATCGTGGCACCACGCCGCGGATGATCGAGAAGCCTCACGCTACCAGCGGCGCCGACGACGCCGCCGCGTCGTTATTGGACGCCATGACGTTACCTGGTTGTCGCCGAACGGCGGATAGTTTGAGCAGCGGTTAGTAACGCCTTGGCGCGCACTCATGATTCGTGCGGCATCGTGGCCGGCGTCTCGCAACTGCTTGTACTCCTCGACGGCTGCCAGTAACAGTCGCGGTGCTCCGCCCTCAGCGCCGAAATAGCGTCGACCGATGCAGAACGACAGCCCGTGCATCTTCCAGTACGGGACGTCAAGCAACTCGGCCGCTCGGCTCATCGTGATGTAGAGCGGCTTGACGAGGGGCTCCTCGAAGCGCTTGCTCACCAGCCGTAGTGCCGATTCGATTCAGTCGGCATGGTGTTCACCCACGCCAGCAGCGACGCGTGCACGATTCGGTACCGCGATGTCTCACTACCGATAAACACCCGGTCGATGTCGCCCCGCCGGACGGCCTCGCGAATCAGGTGCTCGCTGACACTCAACAGCCAGGCCCCTTCCTTGACGGAAATTAAGACGCGACCGTCCCAGGGATGCTCTCGGACACTGTCGGGTAGATCGCGCGTGACGTCTCGACCGCGTGTCCGCACGTTCTTGGGCGAGTCAATAGGGAACTCGGGCTCGGGCGCTGGTTTTCTCCGTCCTCGGCGGCCGCGACGGGTGGTGGCTGCCGAACGCCTCTTCGGCTCGCCCGTGCTGTTGTCAGCAGTTTTGACCTCCGGCTTCGGCTTCGGCGCCAGGGGGTGTCCTTGTGGGAACTCGTCATGTTCAAGGAAGTAGGTGCCGTCTTCAGTGATCGACGCTGCCCAATTCCGTCCCTTGCCATGCTGCGAGATGAGCCTTCGGTTGGCGAGTGCCGTCGAGTTCATCTTGTACGATAGATCGTCTGGCTCCCACCTCCCTGGCGGGCAGCCGTCCGCGATCCACAGGAGCACCTCACGCTGCTTCGGCGTCACATCACGGTCCACGGCAGGCAGGCTACCCGGTTGCGACCCGCTGGGTCGTTCACAATCTCAGATGGTCATCCGCACGCGTCACCGGTTCCGGATGCGCACTCATCATCGAGCGCGCCAAAGGATCGCCCGTCGCACGGCATCCAGCCGCTTAGCCATGCCTGTGGTGGGCCGCTCCCACCGCCCGTCTGTGCTCCCGTCTACATTTGGCCTCATGACCGAGACAGCGATGGATGCCGCAACGCCTGACGAGCCAAGTCCGTCTCTCGCCGCCAGCAGGATCCCGGATCTGATCTCCGGTCAACTGGTTCCCGCGACGCCCGAAGAAGTCGAGGCCGTTCAACCCTTCTTGCGACAGCTAGTCGAAGACTACGGTTACCCGAAGGCTCATATCCACAGCCGTCCACAGTGGCGGGTAAAGGCGCGGCCCTCGGATCGCCGGAAAGAGTATCCTGTCGACATCGCCGTCTTCTCCGGCTCTAATCATGTCGACGCCAACTTGTTTATGGTTGTCGAATGCAAGCAGCCTAACAGGAAAGACGGTCGTGATCAGCTCGAGGATTACATGCGGTTGTCATCCGCAGGACTTGGCGTGTGGTTTAATGGAAGTGAACGGCTCTTCTTACAGAAGCTAGAAGGAGCCGGGCGGGTAACCTTCCGCGAACTGCCGAACATTCCCCGATACGGGGAGCGAGTTGAGGACGTCGGCCTTTACACGCGATCCAACTTGTTGCCGACTCGAAATCTTCGACCGGTGTTCCGAGCGATCCGAAATTACCTGGCTGCAAACGCGATCGGGATGACACGGGACGAGGCGCTCGCACAGCAACTCATTAATCTCATATTCTGCAAGATTTATGACGAGAGGTTCACTCGCGCCCAAGACATGATGACTCTCCGAGCTGGGTTCGAAGAGCCGGCTAAGGACATCGCCACGCGTGCACATTCGTTGTTCGAGAAAGTGAAGCAGACCTACAACGACGTGTTCGAGCGCTCTGACAAGATTCGACTCGACGATGAGTCTGTCCGATACATCGTCGGCGAGCTTCAGCCCTATTCACTGATGGAAAGCGACCGCGATGCAGTAGCCGATGCATTTGAGACGTTCATCGGTCCGTCACTTAAGGGCGCACAAGGACAATTTTTCACACCAAGAAATGTTGTTGCTCTAGTCCAGGCGCTCGTTGATCCCCAATATACAGAAACCGTGCTCGATCCAGCGTGCGGGAGCGGGGGATTTCTCGTTGAGGCGCTCCGACATATGTGGGCCGCCGTAGAGCGTGACGGTGAAAAGTATTCGTGGCCCGACGCAGAGATCGAGGCCGAGAAGCAAAAGACGGCAATCCGTGGCTTGCGCGGGATCGACAAGGACGAATTTCTTTCCAAAGTGGCAAAGTCGTATATGGCCATCTTAGGAGATGGCCGCGGCGGCATCTACTGCGAGAATTCTCTCCTGCCGCCCGACCGATGGTCAGCAAAGGCGCGCCAGGAAGTTGTCCCATCAAAGTTCGACGTCATCGTCACCAATCCACCTTTTGGGCAGAAGCTGAAGGTTGGAGATGCCGAGACTCTCCACCAATACGACCTGGGACATCGTTGGAAGGTTGATCGCTCGACTGGCGTCGCAACAGTCACCGACAAGCCAATGAAGAGCCAGACGCCCCAAATACTGTTCGTTGAGAGATGCTTGGATTTGCTCGCGGAGGGCGGCCGTATGGGGTTGATCCTTCCAGAAAGCATGGTCTGCAACCCGTCGCATCGCTATATTGTGCAATATATCCTGTCCAGAGCTCGGATCACCGCAGTCGTCTCGCTACCGGAGGAAGTGTTCCAACCGTATACGCATGCGAAGACATGCATTGTGGTGATCGAAAAATCTAAACCCAAGGAAAGATACGAGATCTTCATGGCGGCCGCTCGGTGGGTGGGCCACGATTCGCGAGGTACGCACATTCCCCATGACGACCTACCTCGAATTGAAGAGCGATTCAAGTCTTACCGGAATGGCTCGCTGCTCGAGTTCGATCACCTTGGATTTACAACGTCCTCAGAAGATATCCGCGACCATATCTACCTCCCGAAATACTACAACCCGGAACTAAACGAGCGACTCGCTCGCCTTAACGACACGCATGAATTGGTGACGCTTGGCAGTCTTTGCCAGTAGCGGGACAATCAGCGTCACGAGCGGTGACGAAGTTGGAAAGCTTGCGTATGGCACCGGCCCCATTCCCTTCATCCGTACATCGGATATCGTCAATTGGGAACTGAAGAGTGACCCAAAACACGGGATAAGTCTAGAGATATACCAGCAACTATCACAACGCCAAGATGTTAGACCGAACGATATTTTGATGGTACGTGATGGCACGTATCTTGTCGGAACGGCGGGGATGGTGTCGGAACTCGATAAACGAATAGTATATCAAAGTCATATTTTAAAATTTCGGGTAAATGATGCATCTACCATCGACCCACATCTTTTCTTGGCTGTTATTTCTTCACCGATTGTCAAGGAACAAATATGGGCGAAGCGATTTACCCAGGACATCATCGACACACTTGGTACACGCTGGCAGGAACTCGTGCTACCCATTCCACGCGACGCCGATCAGCGCGATAGGTCGCATCAAACGTACGCTCGGTTATGGAAGCACGTATGCGCGCTCGGACGCTCGCGCGAAGCGCAGTGCTTGGCGTGGCGCCTGCGGCGGGACTCGAGGACGACACGGCGTACGAGTTCTCAATTATTGGGCGCTGATCAAAGCGCTCAATAGACAGCCTGAAAGGGTGGGTTGAGTAAGCTCACCTCGCTTGGGGCGACGCGCCGAAATTCGCACGCGTTGACCTCCTGCCGATATCCCGGTCTAAGTGCTCCGCTTCTCCCGCGACCCGTCATGGTGTGGCAACATGATCGGAAGAGTAAGCGGCGGGAGACCTAGACGTCCGGTCAGATGGTGCGCCCACTGCCGAGCGAGCGAGCGAACAAGCCCCGTTATTCCTCCGAAGGATTCCAGTTCATGGCGTCCTGGAGGATCACCGTCATCGTGCATCTCAAGCAAAGACTCCTTGCATGCCAAAAATGAGCGTCGCACGGAGATCCGGTGAACGGACGGTCGATGAAGCTCAGCTCGCCCTCGGAACCCTCTTCCGGGACAACTCGTTCCGGACTCCTGAGCCCGTGGAGATGGCGGTGGCCACGTCGGACTCGGACAGAACCAGGCAGAAGTTCGTGCAGCTCAAGGTTCAAACAGCGACAAATGATGCCGACCGCGAACAGATCTGGCGTCACCGAATAGCAGCCGCAACAGCGGCCACCGACGCATCAGCGTCGAACATCCTGAAGCCCATGAGGCTTCGAGACGTCCTGGCACTAGCCGAGGCGTCCGTCTCAGCGAGCCCGCCAATCGTCCTCTGCCGCCAATCGCTCACGAACAGGCTGGATGAGTGCAAGAAGCGACATAAGGCCTAGCGATACCGCACATCCAAGACCGCACCTCCATGCGACGCTGTTGCAAAATCCGCAGCACTGTGGACGTGGCAAAGCTAGGCTCATCAGCGATGGTCCTGGCACCTGGTGCGGCCATGCTCTCTAAGCTGGACGGCGAGATGAAGGATCGAAACTGCGCGCTACTAACCGGGCTACAGACGAAATGGCTGACCTGGATCCGCATCGTCGTCGGTCGAACGAGATGCTTCTGTTTGAGATGAGGCCGACGTCTGCGTCCGGCCAAGAAGTGGCTCCGGGGCCGGTACCGACCCTGACCGCATAGGTCCTGCGTCATCCGCTGCGGCTACACGCAGCAACAGCCGGAGAAGCCACGCCTGCCTAAAGCTGGTGATGACACACCAGGCGACACCGCCAAAGGCGACGGACCACGCCAACCGAGCTCCGTGTGTCACGTCTGCGACTTGAGCGGCCCAGCACACCAGGGCGCTGAGGGCGGTCGCGAGGGTTGTCTCAACCCAGTTCCTCGTGAGTGCCCTGCCTGCGCCCGCGCGCAACGCTCGTGCTCGTGCTCCCGCCATAGCCAGGTATGCGGAGACGGATATGCCAGCGAGACCACCGACTACAGCGACGATGTTGCCGGCAGACGAGTAGATCCCGAGGCGCGCTGCACGGTCCATAACTGAAGGATGAGGCACCAAGTCTCCATAAGAAGCGAGCGCGATCACAACGGCGAGTAGGACGTCTGGCCATGGGTGATCGCCCCACCACTTGAGTGGTGTGGCCCAGCTGTTCCCGCGCTGGCCAACCGTCGTCATACCGCCCAATGTAGGGGCGCGGACCGACGCTCGTCAGTCTCCAAGTTCGGGGTGCAACAGCAGGAGGCTCTCGACGTAATTAACCGCGCTCAGTAGACGGAGCGGACGGTCGTCGCCGCCCTCAACGAGGTTGGCTTTGAGGGTGAGATCATGCTCGACGAGATCTACCAACTGCTGCTTGGAGTAGTTCGGACCCTCCTCGAACAGGAGTCCAACGGAGGCTCGATCGCTGGGACTGAGGATTGGCAGCAGCCCGACCATGTCTTCCTTCAACGTCCGACGCGGATCCTGGTCACCGCCACGGTAGCGTTTCCGGCCCATGGAGACAGTGAGCGTCACACTTGCACCCGGGTAGCGGTCGAGCAGCTGGCTAACCTGATCTGCGATGTATCCATCAGCTTCGTCGATGTGGGACTCCGGGGTGAAGCGCACGTCAATCCTCTGCGCGGCATCGGCGGACCTGAGCCGCGCTACCTCCGCCTCGCGTACCACCGGCTCGACCGCGAAGGTCGTGTCGGGGAACATGTGCATCGCATTCAGCCAGTGCATGAGGTCGTTGTGCGTCGGTGCCGCGTTCCCTCCGCGCAGCACAGCAACGCGGTTTCGTCCCGGCATGAAGCAGATCACGGTTGAGTCCACGTAACGTTCGTTCTGAGCCGCAATCAGCTCTTGGACCGTGCCGGTGCGGAGGTTGGCGCGTGACATCCAATCGCCGTCGGCACGTGCCTTGTGCAGCAGAAGATGCGTTGCTTCGTTGCCTGGGGTGGGTGATCCGATGACGTCTCGCCCAGACGTGCTGACGATCGTCCTCTCGGTGAGCGGCTTCGTTGCCAGGTGATTGAGAGCCGCGTCCCAGCGAAGCGCGCGGTCGTACGGCATCAAGTTCGCGCTGCCCGCATCCAGGATGTCGTAGAGGGCGATCGTCTTCTCGTGCCTCGGTGTCGCCATCTGGTTCCCCTACTCCACTGGTTGCCAACTGGGCACGTGCCCGGCGCCAACAACGATCTCCGATGCCTTCAAGGTACAGACCATCTCAACCTCTATGACAGACGGTGGTAGCACCCTTGCTGTGTTGTGACCTGGCCGACGTAGGGCTACTGACCGAGCATCCCCAGAATCGACCGTGCTCTCCATGCGATTGTCCCCATGAAACCTTCGGCAACAAGACATCCTCGTCAACGAGTGCAGATAGGCTGTCAGCATTTCAGCTCGGGGAATCCGGTTCACACGCAGGGGGATACATGGTCGACGACTCCGACCCGAAGATGTGGGACTACCCGGAGCACACCGCGGCGAAGCACGACATCCTCGGCACCTACTTGGACGCTTGGTACCCTATACTCGCAAGCGGCTTTGGGCGCGTGCTGTTCATCGACGGCTTCGCAGGTCGAGGCGTATACAACGATGGCTCCGCAGGATCGCCCATAATTGCGATGGGAAGGCTTCTAAGGCATTCGGCGTGGAGTCGCATGAGCCGTCGCGAGTTTGTGTTCCTCTTCATCGAACACGACGCGGATAACGTCGCCTCCCTAAGAAACGCCATCGATCATTTCCGCGCAACTTGGGAAGCGGAGAACGGCTCCTGGCCGGGCAATGTCAAGTACGAGATACGCGAAGGTACCTTCACTGATCACGCCACTGAGATCTGCGATTACCTCGATGTGCAGCAGGCCAGCCTTGCGCCCACGTTTGCGTTCCTCGACCCTTTCGGCTGGACCGGCATGCCGATGTCACTGATTGCGCGACTCCTCAACTACCGGAGCTGCGAGGTCTTTATCAATTTCATGGTTGGTTTCGTGAACCGCTTCGTTACGCACCCGCACCAGGGCGGCAACATGAACGACCTGTTCGGCCTTGACGTGGATGCCATCATCGCGGACTACAAGGGTGGCGACAGAGTCGAGCACCTCCGTGACGTCTACATACGACAGTTGCTCGACGTAGCAGGGTTCACTTACGTGCGCTGGTTTGCCATGCGAAACCGCACAGGTAACGTTGGTTACTTCCTTCTCCACGGAACTCGCTCCGTGCTCGGTGTCGAGAAAATGAAGGACGCGATGTGGAAGACCGCCCCCGGTGGTGATTACTCATTTTCGGATCGGCTTGCGGGCATGGAGGTCTTGTTTCAACCTGAGCCGAGCCTTGAGCCCCTGCGCACGTCTCTCGTCGAGACATATGCCGGACAGAAAAATGTAATGGTGAACCCAGACCTGCAAGAGTGGGTCGTCCTTCACACGCCTTATCGGAAACCTCACCTCACCCAGGCTCTGAGAGAGCTCGAGAGGGCAGAGTCCGCGCCGTTCACGGTGAGCCGGCCGAACGGGAAGCGTCAGTTCGCAGCTGGAGTTACCATCGATTTCGCCTAATACGCCAATGCCGACTCAGGCATCTCGCTCCAACGACGTCCATCGAGTTCGCGACCATGCTGCTTGGGCGTCCGGCCGCCCCATTGCTTGAAGAAAAAAGCGACGCCCGACGCCACGCACTGATCACGGATGTCGGCAACCCACGCTGGGTCCATTGGGCGTGCTCTTGGGCCCGACTCCCCTCCCGCGATTACCCAGTCGATGCGATCCAAATCAAGATTCGGGAGTGCCGACAGTAATGGCTCGCAGGACAAGAACCGGATGCTCGCGGCGGTCTCGCGAAGGTGGTCGATGCGCCCAACGACATCGGTGCACTCCACCGAGACCCCCATCCAGAGATTGTCCGGCCAATCGAGCCGATCTGACATGCGCAAGAGTCGTAGCGATCGCTTTGTCAGCACCTGATACGTGTGCTGCGGCGTCTCCCGAATGACGTCGAAGACGTCACGGATGAATCCAATCGAAACCTTGGCATGAAACAGGTCGCTCATCGAGTTCACAAAGACGACCTTGCTGCCTCGCCAGCGGAAGGGTTGACCGAGTACTTGCGGATGGACGGTGATACCAAAGCCCGGCCCTGAAGTCCTCGGGTCACCGTCGTTCTGATACTTCTCAGCGCCCATCGCCTTCAGACGCTTCGCGAGCGCAAGCGCATAGCAGTTGTCGCACCCGGCTGCGACGCGGTCACACCCAGTTACGGGATTCCAGGTCACCTCGGTCCACTCGATGTTGCTCGCTGCCACGCCGCGCCTCCTCTTCGGACAAGCGTCCGATGACAGTCAACCCTATCGCGAAGCCCTTGCGGAAGGTGGCTCTAGCCTCCCGCGTGCCGTCACACCATCGCTCAGCTCCTTCTGTCCTACCGCCGCTTGGGACCCATGTCGGCAACGCTCGAAGATGAGGTGATCGCACGGTCTACCCACATCCCATCAACTCAGCCGCATTCGCTACCGATCGCGCACTCCGCGGGTCCGGTCTCGGTGCCACGCTGGCGCAGGATCCGTAGCACGGCGGACATGACGAAGCCGAGTTCCTCAACCCGGGCATTCTCGCCCGCGGTGGAGCACCGAACGATCTCGTCCTTGTCCGCCTCGCGCAGGCACCGTCGGCCACGAGCGGATCGATCAGCCGGCGACGTAGTGGTGTCAGGCAGCAAGCCGTCCGCGCTAGGCCTGCCACAGGGCCTCGGGTACTGCCGCGGTGGCAGGAGGGAGAGTGTATGGAAATGTTCCAGACGACCGCTAGAGGCGCTCCAAAATTGCTGCGAGTTCGCTCCAGCTTGGCGCCCTATCCTCGCGAAGTTCTCGACGTGCGCAAAGTTCTAGGGCCGCGATAATAGGGTCATCGTGTGAGAGGTTCCGACAGTAGGCTGTAGCCAAAAGTCCAGCCGTCTCGTTCACAATCGTATGCCGATCTCCGTTTCCATCTCGAAGCTTCACGGCAACATCTTTAAGATGCCGGACAAGGATGCGTCGATCATCCGGGTAAGGTGGAATGTGATCTAATCTCGAAAACACGTTCGCCATGCATCCCTCATTATAACAAAGAACATGACCCGCCCATATCAAATTGACGAATCGATATGGGCGGGTCATGCAGATATCACGAGGGCTTTCCCTCGACGTCGTACTCGTTGCCCTCGACATCGCGTGCGTACTTGTAATTACCCTCCGGGTCGATCACAACGTGCCCATGGTCAGCACCATCTCCGGGACCATTGAAGAGGATGTCGCGATCGCCGTCGTTCCCAACCTTGTCAGAGAATGAAGAGCTATCGAATGTTCCCACTGGACTTCACCTCCCTTCTTCCCTTGACTCGCTCGACCAGATCCTTCCGGCCTTCTCGTAGCCGCGCTGGTAGCGTGGCACCACTATGACAGACACACGACGGAAAGCACAAGACTTCAGACATGATGTCCTCAGTCGGAGATGGTGCGATGGCTGAGTTCGCAACCGATCCCTTCGGCCTAGGCGAACCACGGCGGCGGCTCGACGAGGCGGAGACGGTGGAGCGGATGCTCAGCGCCGGTGTGCGCATGGTCAACACGGCCGGACTGCGCGTCAGCTTCGACCTTCTGCGCATTGAGGACGTCATCGCCGAGGCGAACGTCTCGCGCTCCGCCGTCTACAAGCGTTGGCCACGCAAGGAGATGTACTACGCCGAGTTGCTACTCCGACTAGCTGGCGAGACACACCCCGCCCAGGGAGCGTTCGACCTCGGCACCCCAGCAACTGCCGTGCGGGTAGCGGTCGCACACCTCACCTGGTTCCGGACAGCTGTCGGCCGTCGACGGCTCCTAGTCGAAATGTGCCGCCTTGGTGCCCTCCAGAACTTCGAAGCTCTCCGCGACCGCCCCGACTGGCACATCTACATGACGCTGCACGCCGCGCTCTTGTCCCTGCCGCGCAACGACTACCGCAGCACACTTGAGAAGGCACTAGCGGACAGTGAACGCGCCTTCCTCGACGCCATGGTTGCCTTCTACGCCGACATGATGGAGGTGATCGGGTTCCGACTCAAGGACGACAGCGGCGATCTGGGTCTGCCCGAGTTCGCCTCACTTGGCGCAGCAGTGGTCGAAGGCCTTGTGCTGACCTCGGGTGCCACTCCCGAACTCGCTGAACGCCGATTCCTCGTAGACCCTTTCGGTGTAGGTGAACTGCAGGATTGGTCTTTCCCGGCGATTGGGTTCACGAGTATCGTGGTCTCGCTGACTGAGCAAAGCGATACCAGTGACTGGAACGATGACAAGCTTGGCGAGACGAAGACGCTGCTTGATGTGTATCTGAAACAGTCTGGATCCAACAGCCTGAGCAACGCCCAGAAGCAGGTCGGCGCCGAGCTGGGTGGTCTAACCGAGACTGCCTCACGCACGGGCGCCTTTGACAGCGAAGAATGACGCGGTAGCCCGCAAGACCCTCCTGAAGATCAATTTCTGGCCGATGCTCTCAGCCCTGATGAGACCGCCGACCGCGTGACACCATATCGTTCGCCGATAGCCTGGTACGTCCAGCCGCCTTCCGCAGCTGAACCAGCTCGGGAAGGGCCTCCTCAGGGATGAAGCGGCGCTTCCGAGGAACGCCGAGCCGCGCAAGGTGCTCGTAGAGCGCTGACGCCGCTATCCGTGCCTCCGCCGCCAACGTCGTCGCAGGCTCTCCGGCGGAGTATCGGCTCCCGAGCGCACACAGTTCATCATCGCCGAGCCGACTCCGCAGGCTATGGAACGTCCGCGGCTCGTTCCGCCGTCCGTCGCGTCGTCGTCGGGGTCCAGTCGTCGGCGGAGACGCTGGCGGAAGCGCTGCAGTCCCTCAGATTTCGAATACCGCCCAGCACCATCACGACACCACCCGCACGGATGTCACAACTGCCTCGCGGCCGGAAACCCGCTGCCGGCCCTTCAACACAACGAGCGAGTGACGTCACCGCTTCAGGCACTCAGTTCTCAGCCCATCCATATCGGAGCGGTCACTAAGTTACCCAGCAACCAATCGGGGTTCATACACAAAATGCACAGGATGCACTAGGTGACCATCTATTCGTCTAAAACGCTCGCGGATGCGTCAGTCCGCTGGCATGATGAGCCAATCGACCAATGGGGCGACTTGCGTGTGGTCGATTCAGGGGCGTGGTCTCGCTGGCTTTAGCGGCAAAGGCGCGCGGATAGGGAGTTGCGCATGTATGCCAAGCTGCGTCCGATCTGGTTGGTGACCACCGTTCTGGTGGCGCTTTTCGTCTTTGGCTCGGGATCGGCCTCGGCGATAGCTCCTTTGCCCTCAACCAGCCACCCAGGGCGATCCCAGGCTCCCACGGGGCATCCAAGCCTGTCCGCAAAGTCTTCTCCCGCCGCCGCAAGAGGCTATGGACACAGGTCTCGCCCAAAAAACATTTTGCCGCGTATGAGGACTGCGCGCCCCCGCGCCGGCGTGGTTCACACGGTGACTCGAGGCCAGGCGAAAGCTCAGGTCGCAGCAAAGGCCGCGAATGTTTCGGCCGCTACGTCTGGTTGGTCAGTGTCATTGTCATATACCGCGGACACTCAGGTGACGTTGACGGCGACCGTCAGTCAGCCCTTGGATAGCTCGGGTATGTGGGTCGAGATTTTCGACATCGCGAGCACTCACTCGACGACATATCTCGGGTGGTGCTCGACAGGTACGACATGCACGAAAGTCACCGTCCCTTCGGAAGCGCAAGGCCAGTACGTCGCGGTGCTGGGGTCCACCCTCGCCAATACCTACGCCACCTATCCTGCCGCCGACATTGTCGCCCAGTCGAGCGTGGCGTCTCCGCCCGCCTGGTCAGTCGGCCTGACGTACGCCTACGGCACAGTCAACTCATTTACCGCTACCACCAACTACCTGCTCAATGGTTCCGCCGCGGCCATGCTCCAGATCTTTGACATCTCGAGCAGCGCCTCGACCACATACCTGAACACCTCCTGTTCGTCCACCACGTGTACGGCCTCCAGCGTCCCGAACGAGAGTCCGAGCACCTACGTCGCAGTCGTCGGCAATCCTGCATCCAACACGTACGCCTCGTATCCAGCCGGGAAAATGTGGGCGCAATCGGCGTCCGTGACTCCACCGAAGTGGCACGTCAGCCTCGCACCCAGTGGGGACGGGTCGATGACCGCAACATCGAACTATTCGCGGAATAACTCCGCCATCTTCACTGAAATCTTTGACATCAGCGAGCCGCAGACCTGGGTCACGTATGTGGCGGACTGTGGTGGTCCGCCCCAGGGGAGCGCAGACGGCACGGCCTGTACCCCGAGCAACATCCCGCACCCTGCCGACGAGTTCATCGCAGTCGTCAGCCCCGCGCCGACCAACACGTTCCCACCATCGAAGATTTACGCAATTTCGACAGAGCTCAGCCTGGATGGTCCAGGCTGGCCCGGGGAGACGGCGGGCGGGAACAACGCATCGGAGCTGAACGAGTGCTACGCCTGCGCGGGCGACCCGATCAACACGCAGACTGGGCAGTTCTTCGAATCTGCGGCCGATCTGGCTTTCCCTGAAGCAGGGCCAAAACTAGAGGCGGCACGAACTTACTCCTCCGAATATGCCGATGTTGCCGGGCCCTTCGGCTACGGGTGGAACACCCCTTACGCCATGCACATCACGACTACTGGGACGGTCGGAGCACCGGGAAGCACGGCCACCGTCACGCAGGAGAACGGATCGGTTGTCTCATTTACCGCCGACAGCTCCGGAAATTACACGGCGCCCTCCCGAGTGTTGGCGTCCCTGACCGCCAACGCGGACGGGACGTGGACGTTCGTGCGGCGGCACGCCACCACCTTCACCTTCGACACCGCTGGGCATCTGACATCCATCGATGACCGCGCCGGCGACACTGTCACGGTCCAACACAACTCTGCAGGCCAAGTCGCGAGTGCAACCGATGCCGCCGGGCGCACCATCACCTTCGCCTACGACAGCGACGGACAGATCAGCTCGGCGACCGATTCCGCCGGGCGAATCGTTAGCTACGGCTACGACGCCGCCGACCGGCTGACTAGTGTCACCCGACCCGGCAACCGGACCACCACCTACACCTATGACGCCTCAAACCTGCTGACCTCCACCACCAGCCCCGGCGGTGCAGTCACCTCCAACACCTACGACGCCGCGAACCGGGTCACCTCCCAAACCGACCCGATGGGTCACCAAACCACCTACGCATACGCCTCCGGGACCACGACCGCCACCGACCCGATCGGCAACGTCACTAAGTACAACTACGTCAACGGTGTCCTCGCGTCGAAAGTCGCAGCTTCGGGCGCCAGCGTGGCCGCGACCTGGTCATACACCTACGATCCCGCAACCCTCGGCATCGCAACCGAGACCGACCCGGTCGGCAACGTCACCAAACACACCTACGACGCCGATGGCAACGTCCTGACGAGTACCGACGGCAAGGGTCACGTCACCACGACCACCTATAACAGCGCCGGCCAGCCACTCACTCAGACCGCGCCATCCGGAATCGTGACCGCCTGGACCTATGACGCGGCCGGAAACATCATCTCGCGTACGAACACCTCCGCCGACGGCGCGACCACGCAAACAACGCACTACAGTTATGGCGATCCGGCACACCCGAACGAAGCCACCGCGGTCAAAGACCCCGCCGGGCACACGACCAGCTACACCTATGACACCAACGGCGACCAGATCTCCATCACCGATCCCGACGGCAACACCACAACAGCGGTCTACAACGCCGTCGGTGAACAGACCTCGACAACCGACGGCCGCGGCAAAACCACGACCTACACCTACAACGCGGCCGGTCAGCTAACCGGCGTCGGCCTGCCCAATGGTGGTCAGACATCCGCGACATGGGACGCCGACGGACACGAAGCCAGCAGCACCGACGCCAACGGGCTCACCACGACCAACGCCTTCAACGCCGACGGCGAACTAACGACGGTCACCCGCCCGGACAACACCAGCATCGCCTACGGCTACGACGCCAATGGTCACCGCACCGGGTACACCGACCCCTCCGGGAACACCACTAGCTACACATACAACCAACTCGGACAACTCACCGGCAGTACCGACCCGGCGAACCGGACCATCACCTACGGGTACGACGGAGACGGCGACCAAACCAGCCAGATTGCCGCGGGCGGCGTCGTCACCACGAACACCTACGACGCCGACGGGCAGCTGACAAAAGCCAGCTACTCCGACAACACGCCAACCGTTTCCTACACCTACACGGTCGACGGACTGCGGGCCAGCATGCAGGATGGCACAGG
Source organism: Flexivirga sp. YIM B11880 (assembly GCF_058148645.1). Lineage (NCBI taxonomy): Bacteria > Bacillati > Actinomycetota > Actinomycetes > Micrococcales > Dermacoccaceae > Flexivirga > Flexivirga sp. YIM B11880. The sequence goes on along the minus strand of NZ_JBMAMH010000001.1, from coordinate 909,546 downwards.
CACCACCAGCTACACCTATGACGGACTGGACCAACTGATCAAAACGGTGGACGGAAACAGCGACGCCGTCACCTACACCCTCGACCCCAACGGACAGCCCACCGCGATCGGTTACCCCGACGGCACCACCGTCCATCGTGGCTACGACGCCAGCGGCAATCTCACCTCCGTCACCGACAACGCGGGCAACACCACAACCTTCACCTACGACCCCGAAAACTCCCTGGCCACCGAGACCTACCCCAACGGCGTCACCACCACAATTACGAGTAACGCCAACGACCTACCCACCGGCATCGCTGTGACCAGCGGGACGGGTAGCGCGGCGACGGTGCTCGGAGATTTCAGCTACAGCCGCAATGCCGGCGGTCAGATAACGTCCGAGAGCGACACCAACGCCGGCGGCCAGCCCGCCCAGACCTACACCTACGACGCTCTGGGGCACCTCGGGACTGCAACCAACAACACAACACCAGTCGGTGCCGGCAGCTACAGCTATAACGCCGACGGCGACCCGACCACGTTAGCCGACAGTGCGACGCTCACGTACAACGCCATCGATCAGGCCACCGGGTACACCCCGCCCACGGGGACGACCACCGCTCTGGCCTACACCAGCAACGGAGACCGCAGTACCGGACTCACCTCAGCCGGCGACCCGACCACATACGGCTACGACGGCGCCCACCGCATGACCACCGCCACCATCACCAGCGCCGGCACGGCCCAAACCGACAGCTACACGTACAACGGCGACGGTCTGCGCACGACCCTCACCACCAATACTGCAGGACCCGGTACCGGGACAACCCAGAACATGACCTGGGCCGCCAGCGTCGGCATCGTTCCGGCCTTATTGTCCGACTCAACCAACGACTACATCTACGGTCCCAGCGGGCAGCCCATCGAACAGGTCAGTGCGGCCGGTGCCATCACCTACCTTCACGTCGACCAGTACGGCTCCACCCGTCTCCTGACGGATACCCATGGCACCACGGTCGGCGCCTACGACTACACGCCGACCGGCCAGACCATCGCACACACCGGCACGGCCACCACTCAACTTCGCTGGAACGGCCAATACCAAGACCCCGACACCGGCCTCTACTACCTGCGCAACCGCTACTACGACCCTGTCACCGCACAATTCACCACGCCTGACCCACTGCTCAACCTCACCCATCAGCCGTATGCGTACGCCGGCGGAGACCCGCTCAACGCCGAGGACTCGCTCGGCCTGAGCTGGTGGAACCCCTTCAGCTGGAGCCCAGAAGTCAAAACCGCCGCCGCAGTCGCCGAAGTTGTGACAGTCGACGCTGTTGAGGAAGTCGCCACCGAGGGGGCAGCGACCCCGTTCCTGCCAGAAGAAGATGCCGCCATTCTCGGCATCGATGGGGCCGTCGGCACCGCAGCCGACGAGACGGCCGCCGAAGCGGATGCAGCTGACATCACAGAGGAGAGTGATTCGTCGGCTGTCTGCGACGAGGGTGCGACGACCGACCCCGCCGCACGTCGCGTGTACCTGCGTCAATCCACACGCGGAGCGATTCGGGACGCAGCACCGAGAACAGCTGACGGCGACTTCATCGATCCGAACACTTTCCAGGTGATTCCCCAGGAGGGTCCATTCGACTATGGACACGCGCCGGGGTATGAATGGTGGCGCACTCAGCAACTAGCCAGACGGGAAGGCTGGACTCGACGAGACATTATCGAATATGAGAACGATCCAAGCCACTATCGAATCGAAGACCCCAGTTCTAACCGAAGCCACCTGTATGAGGAACCATGACCTGCAAGCCGGACCGAGAGGGCAGACTGCCGCTGCACTACGCGGCGTTGGATAACAACTCCGACCAGGCAATCGAACGGATCGAGCTTGGCGACGATGTCAATGCGGGTGACCGGTTAGGGTTCACACCGCTGCACCTGGCTGCCCAGAATAGAGCGACGGACGCGATGCGAACGCTGCTGTGTCATGGTGCTGACGTCGACCGTCCGAACGCCTTCGGAAACACACCACTGTTCGTCGCCGTATTCAACTCAAGAGGCGAAGGCGAAGCGATCGACCTCCTGCGGGAGCACGGGGCAGACCCCTTCAAGGTGAACAAGAGTGGCCAGACCCCTGTCGGACTGGCGCGCCTAATCGCCAACTTCGACGTTGCAAGATTTTTCGCCGACCTTCCCTGACGTGCCACGACCAGAAGGCCATCTCCGAGCGCAGTTCGCCACGAGAGATCGCGTCTGCACGAGCGCAGCATCAGCGATCGACGTCCACGGCTCCCGCAGTCCGAAGGTGCCTGCTGATGGCCATGCGCGTCACGCCCAGCTGCTCCGCGATGCGCTGATGACTCCACCCCTCCTCCCGCAGGCGCAAAATCTCGACCACATCGGCGTTGCTGAGCCGATGGCGTTTGCGGGGAACGCCCAGCCAAGCAAACTGTTCGTACAGCGCACTGTCGGAAACCCCGAGGTCAATGGCGATCCCCGCCACCGACTCGCCCGCTCGGTACCTGTCGGCGGCCATGCGAAGTGCCTCAGCTCCCAGCCGCCGTCGCAAGGCGTGCACGTGGTGTGGTTCGCCTGTGGCAGGCTCAAGCGCACGCATGACGGGCATGATTTTAGCCTCAGTCAGCTTCCGAAGACGCTCCGCGTCGCTACGGAGACCGCCAAATTTCGAATAACGTCCCACCGCCACCGCCACACTGGAACCCCCGGGAGCTTGCCCCGGGGGTTTTCCTTTTGCGGTGGTGAGCTGAGCGCTCTTCATCTCGCAGCACGGTCCAGTAGTTCGTGCGGTATGGCGCACCAACTACTGGACCGGGTCATCCTCTGCTGGATCAGTCCAGCGCCCGTAGGTAACGCCGGGTGATCCGGTCCTGGACCAGGCGCGCCAACGGACCGGCAAGCCTGGTGTGCAGCCGCGCAGGACGGGAGAACGCCGTGATCCGCACCACCGGACGTCCGTCATACAGGGCAATGTCGAACAGCTCCTCGCCGGACTCCGGATGACCGGGCAGCGTGCCGTAGGCGAAGCCGGCGCGGTCCGGCTCGTCGATCAGCACCACCACCCGGCACGGCGCGTGGGCGACGAAGGGGCCGAGCCGAAGTCCCAACAACACGACGGCCCCCACGGCGGCCGGCCCCGACGCGTGCACCTGGAGACCGGCCCGCTCATGGACCTCCCATCCGAAAAGCGCGCGGCGGGCCGCAGCGAAGTCGACCCCGTCCGGGCACGCGCGTTCGCGTCGCACAAGCCGAAACCCTTGCGGTAGAGCCGGACCCAGGGTTGCTCCGGCCTCGGCATACGTCAGCGGCAGCGCCTGCAACCGCCGTGCGTCGTCCTCCGCCAAAAGCCTCATGGACGACCAGTCTGCTCGCGGATCAGACCGTGGCGTTGTCCGGGCCGGGCAGGACCGGACCGACCTTCAGGTACGACCGGCTCTGCGGTGGCTGACAGGTGACCTCCGGCAGCGGCAGGTATGCCGCGCGATAGGAGTCCGGCGGATAGACGCGGATGCCGCGCACGTTCACCTGCTGGCAATCGCTCTTGCGTGGCGCACTCGAGAGAAACAGTCCTGCTGACGCCGTCGCGTTCGGGATCAGCACCACCGGCTGATGCCCGACGACGCGGTCCGCCGGGAGCCCAACCTGATGACCGTCGTCGCCGGCGACATACGACACCCCCGGCGCACCGGTCAGCTTGCACACCGTGTGGCTGATGTTCGTGAACCGCAAGGGGCGGTGGGCGCCCTGCATGTCCGAGTTGCCGGTGCCGATCGACAGTTTCAACTGGTCGACCGTGCAGCGCGGCACCGGCTTGTCACCGGCGGACGTCGTGGCCGACGGCTGCTGGGCGGACGCGGTGGAGACCGGCGCGCTCGGCGTCCCGGGATTCGACGACGAGCCGCCGCTCGGCGTCCCGGTCGACGTCTGCGGCATGGGCCTCTCGCTGGATGCGGCAGACGACACGCGTGCCGAGGTGTGCCCGGCGGAGGCGGAGCCCGGCGAACCGCAGCCGGCGAGGAGCAACGCCATACCGGCGCCGGTTGCAGTGAGAGCAGTGCGTGCAGACGTGCGAATCATCGTGATCATCCCCTGCTCACGATCGATCTCTCGTCGATCGACCTCTCACAGGTATGACGCCTGACCATGCCCGCAGGTTGGGGCCGGAAAGGTCACCTTTGGTCGAGAAGGCCTCTGACATAAGCAAGTTGGCCGAGGTGCTGGGTGATGTCGCCGATCACCGAGACGACCCGGACGGCAGCGGTGACGGGAGGATCCCAGCGCTCGTCGACGATCCGCTCGTAGTCGGCCGGCCCGGTCATCCGCCCGAGGAGCTGCTTGGTCAGCTCCTGCACCGCCGTGTGATAGCCGATCAGCAACGTCACATCGGTCACCGAGAACGCTCCGACGTCCTCGCTGGACTGGCCGTAACCGATGCTGTGCACGTCGTAGGGCAATCGGAATCGCTCCGCCCACCCGGCGCTGATCCACACCTGCTCCACACCGCCGATGCCCGCCAGATGGTCGTCCTGCACCCGTGCGAGATGCCATGCGAGCCAACCGATCGGGTTCGCCGCCGGCGCCGGGCGCCAGAGCAGCTCGTCCCCCGTCAACCCGTCCAGCTGGGAAGCCAATTGGTCATGGACGCGGGTGAACGCGTCGAGCAGCAGGTCTGTCGTCACTTCCGCCATGTCAGCCATGTCTTCCAGACAACCACGAATCCGCGGGAGTCAGCGCCGCGGTGAGTCAGTGGGCAGGCGAAGCGGCTGCCGGCGACGGGCGTGTCACGCGATACCGCACGAACACCGGTATGGCGAAGGCGGCGAGGAGCACCAGCACCACCACGAGGACCCCGCCGCCCGCCGCCGTCGCAGCGGTGCCCGCGAGCGCCGCGACACCACCGTGCGCCACATCGGCGATCCGCGGACCGCCGGCCACCACCACCGTGAAGACACCCTGCAGCCGGCCGCGCACCGCGTCCCCGGCGGCCTCCTGCAACATCGTCGACCGGAACGCCGCGGACGCCATGTCGGCGGCGCCGCCGATGACCAGACCGGCAACCGCGACGATCAGGAAGCCGTCCGCGCTGCCGTCGGCGAGACCGACGCCCACGCCGAAGAGCACCATCGCCGCGCCCCAGACCACGATCGCGCAAACCACGGCCAGCCCCTGCCGTTCCACCCGCGACACCCAGCCGGAGAAGATGCCGCCGAGCACCGCACCGGCGGGAATCGCCGCGAACAGCAACGCGAAGGCGAGACCACCGTCGGTGGGACCGCCGAAGCTCTGGTGCGCGACCTGCGGGAAGAGGGCGCGCGGCATACCGAACACCATCGCGATGATGTCGACCAGGAAGGACATCATCAGCACCTTGTGGTTGCGGAGATAGCCGAATCCTTCGATCACGGAACGCAATCCGGCCCTCGGCGCGTCCTCGTGCTCGGGCGGCATCGCCGGCAGGGTGACGACCGCCCACAGTGTCGCGAACAGACAGATCGTGTCGGTCAGATAGAGATACTGATATCCGAGGACCGGGATCAGCGCGCCGCCGATGAGCGGCCCGGCGATCGCGCCGAACTGCATGACGGTCATGTTCAGCGAGTTGGCCGCGGGTAGCTGGTCCATCGGGATGAGCCGCGGCAGGATCGCCGTCCGGGTCGGCTGGTTCACGGCGAAGAACGCCTGTTGCACCGCGAACAGGACCAGGAGCAGCCAGACGTTGTTCGCGTGCATCGCCGCCTGCAGCCAGAAGAGCGCGCTGCAGCTGATCAGCCCGGCCGTGGAGATCATCAGCAGCCGCCGGCGGTCCATCGCGTCGGCGAGCGCGCCGCCATACAGCCCGAAGACGATCAGCGGCACCAACCCGAAGACACCGGTCAGCCCTACGTATGCCGAACTGCCCGTCTCGGCGTAGATCTGGGCGGGGACGGCGACCACCGTCAGTTGCGCGCCGACGACGGTGATGATGTTGGTGGTCCACAGCCGCTGGAAAGCGGGCACCTGCAACGGCCTGGTGTCCGCGAACATGCTGCGCAGCCTGGTCACTCGGCTCCTGTTCCGACTCGAAATATTCGCACCCCAATGTAAACGTCACGGCCGAACGGATGGAACGTGCCACCGTCCCGCGGACGTCGTTAGGCTGCAGCGACAAGGCGGAGGGCTCGGAGGACATGCAGCGCACCAAGGGCACGCAGGTGGGTGGCCGCTACCTGCTCGAGTCGCGCATCGCCGGTGGCGGCATGGGCGAGGTATGGCGAGGCACCGACACCGTCCTGGAGCGGCCGGTGGCGATCAAGCTGCTCAAGACCGGGCTGACCGACGACCCGGAGTTCCTCGCGCGGTTCCGGACCGAGGCGCGCAACGCCGCCCGGCTCAACCACGGCAACATCGCGCAGGTCTACGACTACGGAGAGGACAGCGGCACGGCATACCTCGTCATGGAGCTGGTCGAGGGCGATCCGCTGTCGAAGGTCATCGCCGAACGCGCGCCGATGGCCGAGGACGACGCCGTGCACCTGCTCGTGCAGGCCGCGAACGCGCTGCACGCCGCCCACGCCAAGGGCATCGTGCACCGTGACGTCAAGCCGGCGAACATCGTCGTCGACGACGAATCCATCGCCAAACTCACCGATTTCGGCATCGCACGGGCATTGGACGCCTCATCGATGACCCGGGCAGGTGAGGTGATGGGGACGCCGCAGTACCTCGCCCCGGAGGCTGCCATGGGCAAGGAGGCGACGCCGGAATCGGACATCTACTCCCTCGGCGTCGTGGCCTTCCAGATGCTCGTCGGGCATCTGCCGTTCCACGCCGACACCGCGGTCGGCTTCGCGCTCGCACACGTGCAGCAGCCGGTGCCGCCGCTGCCGGACTCCGTGTCGGCACCACTGCGCGCGGTGATCGATGCGGCGCTCGCGAAGAACCCCGACGACCGCCCGCGAGGTGCGGTGGAGTTCGCGCGTCAGTTGCAGGCGGCGATCGGCGTCGCTGCACCGACGACCCACCGCATGGCCCCGGTCCGCGTCGCGCACCTGCCCGACGCCCATCCCACGACGCCGGTGCCGCAGACCGTCGCCGGTCGGCCCTCCCGGCAGGCGGTGTTCACGCTGTCCCGCGGGCAGAACGCCCCGTTGTCGTCCACCGTGCTGTCGCTGCGGGTCGAGGCGTCCGGCGGCGCGACCGTCGACCTCATCGCCTGTGAGCTCGGCGCCGACGACCGTGCGCTCGGCGACGACAGCCTGGTCTTCTTCAACAACCGGGCCTCGCGCGACGGCGTCGTCCGGTTGCTGGACTCGGGCCGGGTCGAGTTCGATGCCGCCGCGCTCGGACCCGAGGTGCACGCGGTGGTCGTCGGTATGGCGGTCGACCCGCCCGCCATACTCGGTGACCTCGCGGACCTGCGCACCACGTTGTATGCCGGGAGTGGTGAGCAGCGTGAGGAATTCCGGCTGCCCGCCGAGCTGACCGACGAGCGCGCGGCGCTGCTGGTACGGGTCTATCGCCGCGGCGACGCGTGGAAGATCCGCAATGTGTCCGCCGGCTGGCAGTCCGGGCTGCCGGCGATGGTCGACGCGCTCGGGCTGACCGTAGCCGCGCCCTCCTCTGATTGAGCGGCACAGCGTCGCATTGACCGGCATCCGGATTCGGGCCGATTCCGTATGCCGGTCAATGTGCGGGTATGCCGCTCAATCCGAGAGGGGACGGAAGCGCCGGAGCCGCAGCGAGTTCAGCACCACGAACACCGACGAGAAGGCCATCGCGAAGCCGGCCACCATCGGGCCGAGCCGGCCGCTCATCGCCAGCGGGATCGCCGCGACGTTGTAGCCGAACGCCCACACCAGGTTGGACTTGATCACTCGTAACGTGCTGCGTGACAACCGGATCGCGTCGGCGGCGCCGCGCAGGTCGCCGCGGACGAGGGTCAGGTCGCTGGCCTCGATCGCGACATCGGTGCCGGTGCCCATCGCGATGCCGAGGTCGGCCTGGGCGAGCGCCGCCGCATCGTTGACGCCGTCGCCGACCATCGCCACGACACGCCCTTTGTCCTGCAGCCGACGCACCTCGGACGCCTTGTCCTCGGGCAGCACGCCGGCGATGACGTCGTCGATGCCGACCCGCGCGGCGACCGTCCGGGCGACCGCCTCGTTGTCGCCGGTCAGCAGGACCGGCCGCAGCCCGAGCCGTCGCAGGTCGCTCACCGCGACGGCCGACGTCGGCTTGATCTCGTCCGCGACGGCGATCAGCCCACGGGCCACATCGTCCCAGGCCACGGCAACCACGGTCTCTCCCGCCGCTTCCGCATTCGCCATCGCCGACGTCAGGTCCTCGGGCAGGTGAATGTTGCTGCGAGCCAAGAGGTTCGGTCGGCCGACAACGACGTCCTGGCCGGACACGGACCCCGTGACACCGAGACCGCTGACATCCGCCATCCGCTCGACCGCGGCGAGGGCGCCCCCCGCTTCGGCGGCGTCGGTGATCGCCCGGGCGATCGGGTGCGCCGACCCGTGCTCCAGGGCGCCGGCGAGCGCCAGCACCTGGTCGGCCGACTCACCCGTAGCCGGTATGACGCGCGCCACCCGCATCACGCCCGTCGTGACCGTGCCGGTCTTGTCCAGTAGCACGGTGTCGATCGTGCGGGTGCTCTCCAGCACCTCCGGACCCTTGATCAGCAGGCCCAGTTGCGCCCCGCGGCCGCTGCCGACCAGCAGCGCGGTCGGCGTGGCAAGTCCGAGCGCGCAGGGACACGCGATCACCAGCACCGCGACAGCGGCCGTGAACGCGGTGACGACGGAGCCGTCCAAGACGACCCAGCCGAGGAACGTCAGCAGCGCCAGCCCGATGACCGCGGGCACGAAGACGGAGGAGACCCGGTCCGCGAGGCGCTGGACCTGCGCCTTGCCGGTCTGCGCCTCCTCCACCAGCCGGCCGAGTTGCGCGAGCGCGGTGTCCGAGCCCACCCGGGTCGCGCGCACGACCAGCTTGCCGCCCGCGTTCACCGCGGACCCGGTCACCGGCGAACCGGGCGCCACCTCGACGGGGACCGACTCACCGGTCATCGCCGAGTTGTCGACCGCCGAGCTGCCCTCGACGACCTCGCCGTCGGTGGCGATCTTCTCCCCCGAGCGCGTCACGAAGAGATCTCCGACCCGCAGTTCCTCGACAGGCACAGTGGATTCGCGTCCGTCGCGGACGACCGAGACGCTCTTGGCGCCCAACTCGAGCAGCGCGCGCAACGCCGCTCCGGCTGCCCGCTTGGAGCGCGCCTCCAGGTAGCGGCCGGTCAGCAGGAACGCCGTCACGCCGGCGGCCGCCTCCAGGTAGATCGTGCTCGCGCCCTCGCCCGGCGATGTGGTCAGCGAGAAACTGTGCCGCATGCCCGGCATACCGGCGTCACCGATGAAGAGCGCGTAGAGCGACCAGCCGAAGGCTGCCAGCGTGCCGACGCTCACCAGCGTGTCCATCGTCGTGGTGCGGTGCCGCAGGCCTGCCCAGGCCGCGCGGTGGAACGGCAGCCCGCCCCACACCACCACGGGGGCCGTGAGCACCAGTGACAACCACTGCCAGTTGCGGAACTGGAAGGCCGGCACCATCGCGAGCACGATGACCGGGGCGGCCAGCAGCCAGCTCACGGTCATCCGGTGGCGCAGCCCGGCGGTCTCGTCCGGCTCCTCCGCTGGCGCCTCGCCGGTGGCAGCGGGGGGCTCGGGAAGCCTTGCGTCATACCCCGCCGCCTGTATGACGCCGACCAGCTGCTCGGTCGAAACACCCGCCGGGTAGGACACTTTGGCCTTCTCCGTCGCAAAGTTGACCGTGGCGTCGACGCCGTCCAGCTTGCGCAGCTTCTTCTCGATGCGCATCGCACACGACGCGCACGTCATCCCGGTGATGCCCAGCTCCACCTCGTGGACCGGTGCGGGACTTTCCGTTGTCATGTCGTCACCTCCAGTCGACGCCAACTATACCCCCCATGGGTATATTCCCAGTCGGTCGCCTACGCTGCTGTTCCGTGACCAACCGCAGCACCGACCCGAATGCCTTCTACGTCCCTGTCGCGCCCGGGGTCTACCAGCCGACGATGCACGTGCAAGGCGCCTGGCAGGAGACCGAGCAGCACCTGGCACCGGTCAGCGGACTGATCACGCACGAACTGGCGCAGCACGAGCAGCGTGAGGACATGCAGATCGGACGGATCTGCTTCGACGTCTTCGGGATGATCCCCTTGGAGGAGAGCACCGTTCACGTCGAGACGATCCGTCCGGGCCGGACGATCGAGCTGCTGGAGGCAACGCTGACGATCGGCGGACGCACCATCATCCGTGCCCGCGCCTGGCGGCTCGCCGTCTCCGACCTGACTGACGTCGAGGGATACGAGCTTCCCTCGATGCCCGGCCCGGACGACACGGAGACCCTCGACGGCGCCTCGGAGTGGCCGGGGGGTTACATCCGGTCGCTGCAACTCCAGGCCGTCCCGGGCGGTCGCGAAGGGCGCCGCCAGGTGTGGGTGAGCACCGACTGCGAGCTGATCGACGGCGTGGAGGTGGCACCGATCGCGGCATACACGATGCTCGTCGACACCGCCAATGGCATCGCCACCCGGGTGCGGCCGACGAAGCTGATGTTCCCCAATGTCGATCTGACGCTGCATTTCGTGCGGGAGCCCGACCCCACCCTGGTCGGGCTGGACACGAGCGTCACCTTCGGTCCGAACGGCCTCGGCCTGACGTCCTCAGTGCTGAACGACATCCATGGGCCGGTCGGCCGGGTCGAGCAGTGCCTCACGGTGCGGCACTTTCCAACTCGATAGGACCCCCGAGCCACCGAGGCCTCGGGGTAGGTGCAGCGGCCGCCGGTGCAGCACCCGCCACACGCCCAGCAGCACGAGCGCGTAGAGCACACCGGCGATTTCGTCGGTGACGTAGTGCTCACCGGAGTAGACCAGGGTGAACGCCATCAGCGCCGGATAGAGCAACAGCAAGGGCCGGATCCACCGCCGCACGCTGAACCAGAAGAAGCCGACCACCAGTGTCGCGGTCGCCATGTGCAGCGACGGCATGGCCGCGACCGGATTGGACCGGGCCTGCGCATCGCCGAGCACCTCTTCGGCGACATGGAAATCCAGCCACGCCCAGCCCTGCCCCGGGATGCGATAGATCTCGGTTCCGGAGATGTAACCCTGCTGGGACGCCAGCCACGGCGGGCTCATCGGGAAGAGGAAGTAGGTCGCGACCCCGGCCACCGCGAGGGCGACCACCAGCGCCGCCCAGGCGCGGAACCGTTCGCGCGACCGGATCCAGAGCACCGCCGCGATGATCGGCGAGACCACGAAATGGCTGCAGTAGCAAAGGGTCACGAAAACCGACCACCAGCGCGCGTCCGTCACCGCGTCGCTGAGGTGCTGCTGGATCCACTGGCTGGGCAGGGTGCCACCGAAGAGCCATTCGTCCATCCGGATCGGGAAGGTGACGTGCAGCGGCATGCCGATGCGGTTCACCGCACCCTCGAGCGGGAAACCAGCGCTGAAGCCGCCGCTGAAGTATGACGCGGCGCCGTAGCTGTAGTCGTAGGCCAGCAGAATCCCTTGGAACGGAAGCCAATCCAGCATCATCCGGCCCCACGCCCGCCAGCCCCTTCCGACGCAGACCGCGCTCAGCCCGGCGATGATCCAGAGCGTGAGACCGACCCGGTCCATCGGAACACCACGGGTCACGCAGGAAGCGGCGAGCACAGCGGCATACAGGCCGATCGCCATCCACCGCACCGTGTCCCACGGCAGCCGGGAGGAGAACGTAGTGGGGACGCTTTCCTCCCCTGCGGTGACCATTCGAAACATAGTAGACAAACACTCCATGCCCGGCCGGTGGATTCCCCACCCACGGAAGGTGGGTATGACGTGAGGGCGGACCCGGCGTGACGTCACGCCGCTCGCGTGGCAGGCTCGGAGCCGAAGGCGAGGAGCACGTCGGCATACGGAACGGAGATCGCAGAGCGATGGCTGGGATGGCATACAAGGCACTGATCGCGGTGTCCGGCATCGCGGCCGGGCGGGCCGCGCGGCAAGTCACGGCAACCACGTGGAAGGCGGCGACCGGCGGCACCCCGCCGGTCAACAAGCACGACCCCAACTACTCCGCGGCGCAGGTGGCGGTCTTCACGATCCTGGCGTCCGCGATCGCGGGCGGCTTCCGGGCCTACGCGCAGCGCAAGGCGTCGGACTACTACACCAAATCGACCGGTCACCTACCCCCGCCCGTCCAGAAAGCCCGGGAGAAGGCCGCCGTCGATGCCATCGCCGGCAAGAAGGGCACGTCGAAGCACTGAGCCGTTTCACGGCTTCTGCTGACGCGTGATCGTCGGTTAGGCTCACCTGATGAGCGACGCGACCACGGATCACGGGGCGCCGGTGGGCCACGCCGACCCGCGCACCGATCTCGCGCGCGACGGGGACGTCGCCGGGCTCGTCGCGCAACTCGACGCCGGTATGCCGGTCGACCTCACCGACTCCTGCGGCAACACACTGCTGATGCTCGCGGCCTACCACGGGCACGCCGGCGCGGTGTCGGCGCTGCTCGAGCGCGGCGCCGACGTCAACCGGCTCAACGACCGGGGCCAATCGCCTTTGGCGGGAGCCGTTTTCAAGGGTGAGGACACCATCGTCTGGCTGCTGCTCGACGCCGGCGCCGACGTCAACACCGGCTCGCCGTCCGCCGCCGCCACCGCCGAGCTCTTCGGCCGCGGCGACCTGCTGCGCTGAGACGGCCCACCGCCCACTCCCGCGATTGAGCGGCATATCGACTGATTGAGCGGCGTACCGATTCCGCCGGAATCGCTAGGCCTCTCGCGACATCGGTATGCCGGTCGATCACCGAGGTCACCTCTCCCAGGGGGCACCCGCGCCGCGAATCTCCTCGAACGCCAGCCAGGTTCGGGTGCCGAGCACACCGGGGATCGCCTGGATCCGCTCCAGCACCAGCGTCCGCAGCGCCTGGTTGTCGGGTGCGTGCGCGAGCGCGAGCACATCGAATTCCGAGGCCAGCAGCGAGATGGAGTCGATGTAGTCCAGCTTCGCCAGCTCCGCGGAGACCGTCCGCCAGGTGTTCTGCTCGATCTGCAGCGCGATGTAGGCCGTGGTGTGCAACCCGGCCAAGTGCGGCACGACGCGCGCGGCGAAGCCGGCGATCACACCCTCGTCGAGCAACCGCTGGAGCCGCGCATACGTGGCCGCCCGGGAGAGGTGCAACTGCTCCGCGAGCGATCGCACCGACAGGCGTGCATCACGCTCCAGCGCCCCGACGATCCGCAGGTCGACCTCGTCCAGGGCGCGCGGCGCGGCCGACTGTCCGGGAGAAGCGGGGCTGCGCGGCGGTTTGCTGGACTCCTGGGAGGTCATACCGAGAGTATGCCGCCAAACGTCTTGTATGACGCCGAGGATCAAGGCAATTTGCCAAGATGACGGCACACTGGAGTGATGGAGACCACAGTCGAGGCGGTGACGGCTGCGCTGTTGCCGTCGCCCAATCCGGTGCAGCTGATCGACCCGACCGGCGCCGAGGTGGAGCAGGCCGGGGCCCGGCGCGAATACCGGATGCCGAGCGCGGCCCGGTTACGCGAGGTCTGGCGCGCCATGGTCCTCGGCCGCCGCTTCGATATTCAGGCGACGGCGCTCACCAAGCAGGGCCGGCTCGCGGTCTACCCGAGTTCCCGCGGGCAGGAGGCCTGCCAGGTCGGCGCCATCCTGGCGATCACCGGTGACGACTGGGTGTTCCCCACCTACCGCGAGTCGATGGCGCTGGTCACCCGTGGCATCGACCCGGTCGGGGTCCTCTCCCTGCTGCGCGGTGACAGCCATTGCGGCTACGACCCGATCGCGACCAAGACCGCCGCCCAGTGCACCCCACTGTCGACCCAGCTCATCCACGCCGCCGGCGCGGCATACGGCGAGAAGCGCCGCGGCACCGACCACGTCGCCCTGGCCTTCATCGGCGACGGTGCGACCAGCGAGGGCGATTTCCACGAGGCGCTCAACTTCGCCGCCGTTTTCCAGGCGCCGGCGATCTTCTTCGTGCAGAACAACAAGTACGCGATCAGCGTCCCGCTCTCGAAGCAGACCAAGGCACCATCGTTGGCCTACAAGGGGATCGGGTATGGCGTCCCCGCCGAGCAGGTCGACGGCAACGACCCCGCCGCCGTGCTCGCGGTGATGGACGCCGCGCTGGAACACTGCCGCAGCGGCACGGGCCCGTTCCTCATCGAGGCACACACGTACCGGCTGGACGCGCACACCAACGCCGACGACGCGACGCGCTACCGCTCGTCCGACGAGGTGACCGCCTGGCTGCAGCGCGACCCGATCGCCCGGGTCGAGACGTGGCTGCGGGCTCGCGGCGAACTCAACGACGACATCGTCGCCGCGACCAACGCCGAAGCCGAGGCGAACGCCGCGGAGCTGCGCGACCGGATGAACTCCGAGCCGGCGGTTGACCCGATGTCGTTGTTCGACAACGTTTTTGCGCAGCGCACTCCGCAACTGGAGGAAGCGCGGGCGATGGTCGCTGACGAGATCGAGGCGGAGGTCTGACATGACGGTCACCATGGGCGGCGCTCTCAACGCCGCACTGCGCGATGCACTCGCAGCCGACGACGACGTGCTGGTCTTCGGTGAGGACGTCGGCACCCTCGGCGGGGTCTTCCGCATCACCGACGGCCTGACCCAGCAGTTCGGTGAGGAACGCTGCTTCGACACCCCGCTCGCCGAGTCAGGCATCGTCGGCTTCGCGATCGGCATGTGCCTGACCGGGTTTCGACCGGTCGTCGAGATGCAGTTCGACGCGTTCGCCTACCCGGCCTTCGAGCAGATCACCTCACACGTCGCCAAGATGCGCAACCGCACCTCCGGCCGGGTCGGGCTGCCGCTGGTCATCCGCGTCCCCTACGCCGGTGGCATCGGCGGCGTGGAGCACCACTGCGACTCCAGCGAGGGCTACTACGCGCAAACCCCCGGCCTCAAGGTCGTCACACCGTCGAACGCGGCCGACGCCTACAGCCTGCTGCGCGAAGCCATCGACGACCCGGACCCGGTCATCTTCATGGAGCCCAAGGCGCTCTACTGGTCCAAGCAGGACGTCGAACTTCCCACCAAACAACCGGCGTTCGGCACGGCGAAGATCCGCCGCGACGGCGACGACGTCACGCTGGTGACCTACGGCCCGTCGGTGCCGACTGCGTTGAAGGCGGCCGAGGCCGCGCGCCAGGAGGGCTGGAGCGTCGAGGTCATCGACCTGCGCACCATCGTCCCGTTCGACGACGACACCGTGGTGGAGTCGGTGCGCCGCACCGGCCGGTGCGTCGTCGTCGCCGAAGCGCAGGGCTTTGCCGGTGTCGCCGGCGAGGTCGCGGCACGGGTGACCGAGCGCTGCTTCCACTCGCTGGCCGCCCCGGTCGCGCGCGTCAGCGGACTGCCCACGCCATACCCCGCGCCGATGCTGGAGAAGACCTACCTGCCCGGCGTCGAACGCATCCTCGACGCGATTGCGCGGTTGCAGTGGGACGACCAGCCGGACCTGACCTACGCGGAGGTCGGCGCCCGTGGCTGAGCAGACCTTCAAGCTCCCCGATCTCGGCGAAGGACTCACCGAGGCCGAGCTCGTCGAGTGGCTGGTGGCCGACGGCGACGAGGTCGCGATCGACCAGCACGTCGTCGTGGTGGAGACCGCGAAGGCAACCGTCGAGGTGCCCTGCCCGTATGCCGGCCGCGTCCACACCCGCCACGGCGCCGTCGGTGACACGATCGAGGTCGGATCGCCGCTGCTGACCGTGGATTCGGCGGCGGAAGCGAAGAGCGAGTCCGGTGCGGTGCTGGTCGGCTACGGCACGACCGACACCGACGCGTCCGGATCGGCCGGGCGCCGTGCCGCGCGGCGTCGCGCGCGGCGCCCCTCGTCGCCGGTGACGGCCCAACCAGCCGCTGACGGCGCAGCTGCGCCGTCAGCCGCTGTCAAGACCGTCAACGGCGGCGCGCCGAAGGTCATCTCCCCGATCGTGCGCAAGCTGGCCCTCGACCACGGCCTGGACCTGCGCACCATCACGCCCGGCCCGGACGGTGTCATCCGGCGTAGTGACGTCGAGGCGGCTGCGGCCATCACCACGACGACGGAACCGGCCACTGCGAAGCATGGTCTCGATACGGGCTCGCCCTGGGGGGCTCGACCGACGCAGGACCAGCGCAGCGGGGGAGCTCACCAGGACCAGCGCATCCCGCTCACCGGGATCCGCCGCGCCGTCGCCGACAAACTGACCACGTCCCGCCGGGAGATTCCGGACGCGACGACGTGGGTCGACGCCGACGCCACGGAGCTGGTCGAGGCCCGCCGCATCATCGGCCTCGAACGTGCGGGCCTGCTCGCGCTGCTCGGCCGGATCTGCGTCGCGGGATTGCACCGCCATCCGGAGCTGAACGCGTCGGTGGACACCGCCACGCAGGAGATCGTGCGGCACGGCGCCATACATCTTGGTTTCGCTGCGGATTCGCCGCGCGGCCTGGTCGTGCCGGTGGTGCACGACGCCCACCTGCTCACGACCCGGCAACTCGCCGACCGCATGGTCCAACTGGTCGACGCCGCACGCGACGGCACGCTGGCACCGCAGGACCTGACCGGCGGGACGTTCACGCTCAACAACTACGGCGTCTTCGGGGTCGACGGCAGCACGCCGATCATCAATCACCCCGAGGCGGCGATGCTGGGCGTGGGCCGCATCATCGACCGTCCGTGGGTGATCGACGGGCAGCTGGCCGTGCGCAAGGTGGTGCAGCTCGGCCTGACCTTCGACCACCGGGTGTGCGACGGCGGGGTCGCC
The DNA here is from genome assembly GCF_058148645.1 of Flexivirga sp. YIM B11880. NCBI lineage: Bacteria > Bacillati > Actinomycetota > Actinomycetes > Micrococcales > Dermacoccaceae > Flexivirga > Flexivirga sp. YIM B11880. Next base: position 892,689 of record NZ_JBMAMH010000001.1, on the reverse strand, counting down.
GGCGGCTTCCTGCGCTTCGTCGCCGACGCCGTGGAGCGCCCGCTCCAACTGCTCGGCGACGTGTGAGCGGGCCGCGATACCCCACGGCATCGTCCCGTAAACTCGCGCCGTGATGCGCATGACAGCGGAAGGCTCCATGAAGACATCGATGCGACGCGGCGGGGCCGGTCTTGCGGCAGCGGTGGCAATCGTCGGGTTGCTCGCGGGATGTGGCGACAAGGTCGTCAAGAAGAGCGACCTGCAGAACCAGATCAAGGAGAAGGTCAGCGCCGCGGCGACCGGCTCCAAGGTCGGCGACGTCAAGTGCGACGGCAACCTGAAGGCCAAGGTCAACGCAAGCACCGACTGCACCGTCCAGATCGACGGCAAGACCCAGAAGGTCACCGCCGTCGTCAACAAGGTCGACGGCAACAAAGTGAGCTACAGCATCAAGCAGGGCTGATGTCGTGTGAGCGCCGCACCCGCGTATGGCGCGCGGGCAATCTCAGCGACCGCGACGTCCCCCTGAGCCAGCTGCCGACGCTGCTCGGCGAGGAGGACACACTCACCTGGGTCGACCTGCTCGACCCGCACGCCGACGACGTGCAGGAACTCGCGGCCGCGATCGGTCTCGACCGGCACACCGTCGAGGACGCACTGAGCGAGCGCGAACGACCCAAGGCCGTGCGCTTCCACTCCTATTTCTTCGTCACCTGTTTCACCGTCGAAGGTATGGCGGAGGACGACGACCTGCACCGCCTGTCGATCATCGTGCTGCCGCGTGCCGTGGTCACCGTCCGGCTCGGCACCAACTTCCCCGTCGACAGCGTCGAAGAGACCTTCTGCGCCGACGACCAGCTGGTCCGGCTCGGCTCGAAGGCCCTGCTACACATGCTGCTCGACACGGTCGTGGACGGCTACTACGACGTGATGACCCGCCTCGACAACCAGATCGACGACCTGGAGAGCACGCTCTTCGACCAGCACCATGCCGGACCGGCGATCGCCCGGCACGCGTTCAGCCTGCACAAGAGCATCGGCCGGATGCGCCGGGTCACGCTGCCGATGCGTGAGGTCGTCACCACCATGCTGCGCCGCACCAGCGCCGAGGGCGGCACTCACGAACTGGTGCCCTACTACGAGGATCTCTACGACCACACGATGCGCGTCGCGGAGTGGTCGGAGTCGCTACGCGACACCATCGAGTCGATCCAGGACACCAATCTCGCGCTGGGCGACGCGGCACTCAACAACGTGATGAAGAAGCTCACCTCGTGGGCGGCGATCATCGCCGTGCCGACCGCGATCACCGGCTGGTACGGCCAGAACGTGCCCTATCCCGGCTTCGGCCAGGAGTGGGGTTTCTGGACGAGCACCGGCGTGATCCTCGGCATCGCGCTGCTGTTGTATGTCGCCTTCAAGCGGCGCAACTGGCTGTGAGGCCACGCTAGGGTCTGCGGTCATGCACGCACCCGGAAGAAGACGACCGATCGCGGTGGCCGGCGTCGTCGCGCTGCTGGCCGCAGGCCTCGCCGGTTGCAACGACCATGCAGCCGGCGCCGTCACCACGCCGCCGGCCCCTTCTACGTCGGTGCCGACGAGTTCGCTCCCGAGCGCTGCGGTGTCGACCTCGGCGGCCGGTGACTCCACCGCGGAGCAGCAGCGGATCCGGGCGGCGCGTGACGCCGGCAAACCGCCGAAGGAGTTGGTATGGCGGATCCCGGTCACCCGGACCTGGACGAAGCTGCCGAAGACTCAGAACGGCAAGCAGGAGTGGCACGTCAAGCCGGGCTGCCGGGTCCGACTGTGGCAGTTGTCCGGCGCGAGTGACGACCCGCGCACGACGTCACAAGATGTCGTGGACTGGACCGCGAAGGACAACTCCGCATCGTTTCCGGGTAAACCGAAACCGGTCTACCGCAAGCGCAGCACGATCATGATGATCAGCTACGTGCGCGGCATCGACGACGTCGCGAAGGTGCGGATGGCCGACGCGATCGTCGACTACGGGCCGGCCCGTGCCGAGGTCATCGGCTACCGCAGCGGAGATCTCGCGCTCAGCTACACCAGCTACTGCCGCACCGTCGCGGCCTTCACGAAGGTGTCGGCCTCCGACTTCAACGCGTTCCGCGACGCGCTCGGGGCGGAAGCCGCCTACTGACCGACCGGGTCTCGGTCAACCGACGGTCAGTGATCTGGCGATCGGGACGCCCGGGCGGTACGGAAGGTGCAGGTATGACGGCGCATCGAGCACGGTGAGGTCGGCCCGCGCACCGACCCGGATCACCCCGATGTCGTTGCGGCGCAACGACGTCGCCGCCCCCGCTGTCGCGGCGTGAACGGCTTCGGCGGGCGTCATACCCATGTCACGCACGGCGACCGCGATCGCGAACGGGATCGAGCTGGAGTAGCAGGTGCCGGGGTTGCAGTCGCTCGCCAGCGCCACCGTCACACCGGCATCGAGCAGCCGGCGGGCGTCCGGGTAGGGCGACTTCGTGGAGAACTCCACGCCGGGCAACAGCGTTGCCACGGTTGCGGATCCGGCCAGGGCGTCGATGTCGTCATCGGACAGGAACGTGCAGTGATCGACGCTGGCCGCGTCGAGTTCGACCGCCAGCCGGACGCCCGGGCCGTGGCCGAGCTGGTTGCCGTGCACGCGCACCTCGAGTCCGGCACCGACGCCGGCCCGCAGCACCTGCTCGGACTCCTCACCGGTGAACGCGTAGGCGCTGTTCGGCTCGCAGAAGACGTCGATCCAGCGCGCGTATCGCGCACAGGCCGCCAGTATCTCGCCACAGACCAGGTCGAGGTAGTCGCTCCGCCCGGCGGGACTCTCCCGGAACTCGGGCGGCACCACGTGTGCGCCGAGAAACGTTGTTTCGTCGGTGAATTCACGAGCGATGCGCAGCGCACGCGCCTCGTTCTCGACGTCGAGCCCGTAGCCGCTCTTGATCTCGACCACACCGGTGCCCTGGGCGCGCATCTCAGCGACCCGCGCGCCGACCAGCGCCCGCAGTTCGTCGTCGGTCGCAGCCCGCGTGGCAGCCATCGAGACGGCGATGCCGCCGCCGTCGTACGGTTCGCCCGTCATCCGCGCCGCGAACTCCGCCGACCGGTCGCCGGCGAAAACCAGGTGGCTGTGGCTGTCGACGAAGGACGGTATGACGGCGCGGCCGCCCAGGTCTCGGCGCTCGTCCGTGTCCGGCACCCGGTGCTTCGCACCCACCCACGCGACCCGGCCGTCCTCGACGACGACCGCCGCGTGCTGGATGAGCCCCAATGGAGAGCCGTCACCTTCCGGGTGCGTCGGGTCGTTGGTGACCAGTTCCCCGATACCGGTCCACGCGGTGCTCGTCATACCTCCGCCTCCCACAACTCGTCGATCGCGTCACGCAGCAGCCGGCCGACGTCGCCCAGCCGGTGCTGGCGGCCGGCGACGACCACGTCGCCGTCCCGGATCACGTCGGTCACGTCCGCCGCGGTGGCGGCGGTCAGCACGAATTCCGGCGGCACCCCTGCGGTTCGCGGCGACTCGAGGTCGATGGCGACCAGATCGGCCTTCGCGCCGGCGCTCAGCGTGCCGGCCTCCGGCCAGCCGATCGTGTCGTGTGCGGTGGCCGCTGCCAGCAGCTCGTCCTGGCCGAGCCGGCCCCTGTGCAGGGTGCGGAGGCGTTCGTGCGACTCGAGGCCGCGCACTTCCTCGAACGGATCGATGACCGCGTGCTGGTCCGACCCGAGGCTCAATCGTGCTCCGGCGTCGAGAAGTTCGCGTGCCGGGCCGATACCGTCCGCCAGGTCGCGTTCGGTGGTGGGGCAGAACGATGCGACGGCGCCGGCACCACCGAGCATCTTGATGTCGGCGTCAGTCAGATGGGTGGCGTGCACGGCGGTGAAGTCCTGACCGAGCGCGCCGACGCCGGCAAGCAACTGCACCGGAGTCATGCCGTAGAACGCCAGGCACGCGTCGTTCTCGGCCGGCTGTTCGGAGACGTGTGCATGGGTGGTCTGCCAGGTCTGCCCGAAGTGGGTGTACTGCACGAAGTCGCGCAGCTGGTCCTTCGGCACCGCGCGGACGGAGTGGATCGCGGTGCCCACCCGGTTGGTCGCGTCGTCCCACAGACGAGACACGCGCTCGGCCCACCGCGAGACGTCGCCGTCGCCGAAGCGCCGCTGCTCCGGCGCGAGCGGCTGGTGCCCGTCAGCCGTCAATCCGCCTGCCAGATAACAGGTGTCGAGCAAGGTCAGCCGCACACCCGCATCGCGAGCGGCCTGCTGCAGCGCCTCCCCCATAGCGTTCGAGTTGTCGTACGGCATGCCGTCGGCGTTGTGGTGGACGTAGTGGAATTCACCGACGCTCGTGACGCCGGCCAGCGCCATCTCGGCGTAGGTGGCGCGGGCGAGGGCCAGGTAGTTGTCCGGCGTGAGGCGGCGGGCCGCGTCGTACATGACATCGCGCCAGGTCCAGAACGTGCCGCCACCGGTGTGCGTGCGCCCGCGCAGCGCGCGGTGGAAGGCGTGGCTGTGGGAGTTCGCCAGGCCAGGCAGCACGACACCGGGCAGCCGGTGGGCATCGCCCTGCGGCTCACCCACCTCGATCCGGTCGAACACGTCACCGGCGATGAGGAAGCGCACATTGCGAGCGAGTCCGCCTGGAAGCAAGGCGTATTCGGCCCAGTAGGTCGTCATTGCGCAAGGTCTTTCAGGACGGCAGTGAGAGCTTCGACCCCGCGCAGGCAGTCGTCGCGCTCGGCGAACTCTTCTGGCGAGTGCGAGACGCCGGTCGGGTTGCGCACGAACAGCATGGAGGTGGAGACGCCCGCAGTCGCGAGCACACCGGCGTCGTGGCCGGCGCCGGTGCCGAGCATCGGCGTCTCCTCGCCGAGGATCCGCCGTAGCCGGCCGGAGAGGTCGGCGTTGAAGCGGGTCGTGTCGGTCCACGACTCCTCGGTCAGCGTGCCGCCGAGCCCGCGGGTGGCCTCCTCGACCGCGGAAACCGTTGCCCGGACAGCATTCCGGTTGGATCCGCGCGCGTCCAGCCACAGCCGCACATGGGACGGTATGGCGTTCACGCCGCCGGGCTCGACCGCGATCTTGCCCGTCGTCGCCACGCAGCCGTTGGCCGTCGCCGCCGCACGGGCCGCCAGGACCACCTCGGCAGCGGACAGCATCGCGTCCTGCCGGTCCGCGAGCGCCGTGGTGCCTGCATGGTTCGCCATACCCGGCAGGTCGATCCGCCAGCGACCGTGCGGCCAGATGTCCGTGCCGATCGCGACGGCCGAGGTTGCCGGGTCGAGGTCGGCAAGCGCGCGGCCCTGTTCCACGTGCAACTCGACGAATTGCCCGATCCGACGCAGCGTTTCGTCGTCCCGGCCGATCCCGTCCGGAGAGCGACCGGCCGTGCGCAGCGCCTCGGCCATGCTTACGCCGTCGGCGTCGGTCAGACCGAGCGCCCGCTCCGCTGTCATTTCGCCGGTGATGACCCGGGACCCGGCGCACGCAACGCCGAACCGCGCACCCTCCTCGTCGCCGAAGTTGACGACCGCGATCGGATGGTTCGGCTGGAAACCACTGGCCCGCAAGGCGTCCACCGCGGCGAGTGCCGAGACGACGCCGAGCGGCCCGTCATACGCGCCGCCGTCGGGCACCGAGTCGAGGTGCGAGCCGACGACGACGCCCGGACCGTCCGCGTCCGGGTCGCCCCACCACGCCCACTGGTTGCCCATGCGGTCCTCGACCAGGTCGAGACCGCGTGCGGCGCACTCCCCGGCGAACCACTCGCGCAGCGTGTGGTCCTCGGCGGTCCAGGCGAAGCGGCGGTAGCCACCGGAGGGCGCACGGCCGACCGGGGCGAGGTCGGCCCACATCCGGTCGAAGGCCGTGCCGGTCGCGTCGGCCGAGCCGGTGTCGAGACCCGTCATACGAGTTCCTCCTCCATGCTCTCGAGGTCGTCCGGCAGGATCGTGCGCTCCGGCGAGCGCTTGGTTGCGCGTGCCCAGGGGTAGTAGACCAGCGCCGTCACCACGAGACCCACGATCCACGAAACATCCGCGCCGTCAATGGCTTTGGCAATGGGACCGGTGTAGAGGCTCTGGGACAGGAACGGGATCTGCACGACGACGCCGATTACGTAGGTCGCCAGACCGCAGATGTTGTAGCGGCCGTAGCGACCGTTCTCGTCATACAGCCCGGGCACATCCACCTGCTCCTTGGAGACCAGGTAGTAGTCGACCAGGTTGATCGCGCTCCATGGAATGAACACCGTCAGCAGGAGCAGGACGAAGTTCTTGAAGTTGTCCAGGAAGTCGGCAGAACCGGCCCACGCGATGAGGATCGACACGATCAGGAAGCCGAAGACGAACGCGATCCGGGCCAGCGGCGGCACCTGCTTGCGCCGGGTGAAGCCGGTGGTCGTCGTAAGCAGGGTCATCGCGCCGCCATACGCGTTGAGCGTGTTGACGGTCAACTTGCCGACGACGATCACCACGTAGATCACGAACGCGATGAGCCCACCGCCGGCCAGGTCGCCGACGTAGCCGACCTGGTTGTCCAGGAACGTCGACTTCGGCACCGACGCGATGAGCGCGCCGAGCGACATCGACCACATGGACCCGATGACACTGCCGCCCAACGTGGCCCAGAAGGTGCTGGCGATCGTGGTGGTGCGCGGCAGGTAGCGCGAGTAGTCGGCGACGTACGGACCGAAGGTCAGCTGCCAGCCGGCGCCCAGCGCGATCGCGAGCAGGAACGGCGCACCGTCGAAGTGCGGGCTACCCAGCAGGGTGTGTGCGCCGTTCTCGTGGAAGACACGGAACGTCAGCCAGGCGAATCCGAGGACGCCGAGCACGGTCGCGATGCGACCGAGCGTGTGGATCCACCGGTAACCGAACGCCGCCACCACGAACGTCAGCAGGCCGAAGATGATGATCCCGACGGCCTTGGTGTCCACGTGCAGGATCGTGTTGATCGCCTGCCCCGACAGCACCGTGCCGGTGGCGGCGAAGCCGAGATACATAATCACGACGAGGACCAGCGGCAGTGCGGCGCCGAGCACGCCGAACTGCGCACGGCTGCTGATCATCTGCGGCAGTCCGAGATGCGGGCCCTGCGCGGAGTGCAGTGCCATGACCGCACCTCCGAGCAGGTTGCCGATCAGCAGCCCGATGATCGCCCACAGGGCGTCGGCGCCGAAGACGACTGCGAGCGCACCGTCGACCACCGCGGTGATCTGCATGTTCGCGCCGAACCACAGGGTGAACTGGTTGATCGGAGAACCGTGCCGCTCCGTCGCGGGCACGACCTCGATGCTGCGCTTCTCGAACTGTGCGCCGCCGACCGCCATACGGCTCAGTCCTCCCGCATCGGGACGCGGACACCGCGCTCGGTCGCGACTTCCTCTGCCCGCTCATAGCCGGCGTCCACGTGCCGGATGACGCCCATGCCGGGGTCGTTGGTGAGCACCCGCGCCAGCTTCTGGGCGGCCAGCTCGGTGCCGTCGGCCAGCGAGACCTGACCCGCGTGGATCGAGCGACCGATGCCGACGCCACCACCGTGGTGGATGGACACCCAGCTCGCACCGGAGCTGGTGTTGACCAGCGCGTTGAGCAGCGGCCAGTCCGCGATCGCGTCCGATCCGTCTGCCATTGCTTCGGTTTCGCGGTATGGCGACGCCACCGACCCGCAGTCCAGGTGGTCCCGGCCGATGACGATCGGCGCGCTGACGTCGCCGCGAGCCACCAGGTCGTTGAACGCCAGGCCGGCCTTGTCGCGCTCGCCGTAGCCCAGCCAGCAGATGCGTGCCGGCAGGCCCTGGAAGGCGATCTTCTCCTTGGCGCCCCGCATCCACTTCTGCAGGCGGTCGTTGTCCGGGAAGAGGTCCATCACGGCCTTGTCGGTCGCGTAGATGTCCTTGGGGTCGCCGGACAGCGCCGCCCAGCGGAACGGGCCCTTGCCCTCGCAGAACAGCGGGCGGATGTATGCCGGCACGAATCCCGGGAACTCGAACGCCCGGTCATAACCACCGAGCCGTGCCTCGTCGCGGATCGAGTTGCCGTAGTCGAACACCTCGGCGCCGGCGTCCTGGAACTCCACCATCGCCTGGACATGCTTGGCCATCGATGCACGCGACCGGTCGGTGAACTCCTCGGGCTTCTTGGCCGCGTAGTCGTGCCAGTCGTCCGGCGAGATGCCTTCGGGCAGATAGGAGAGCGGGTCGTGAGCGCTCGTCTGGTCGGTGACGATGTCGATCGGCACACCGCGGCGCAGCAGCTCGGGGAAGATCTCGGCCGCGTTGCCGACGACACCGACCGACCACGCACGCCGCTCGTTCTTGGCCGCGACGGCCTTCTCGATCGCCTGATCGAGCGACTCGGCAACTTCATCCAAGTAGCGGTGCTCGACGCGGCGGCGCAGGCGCGACTCGTCGACGTCGACGATCAGGCAGGCCCCGTCGTTGAGCGTCACCGCGAGCGGCTGCGCGCCGCCCATGCCACCGCAGCCGCCGGTCAGGGTCAGCGTGCCGGCGAGCGTGCCGCCGAAACGCTTCTCGGCCACCGCGGCGAAGGTCTCATAGGTGCCCTGGACGATGCCCTGGGTGCCGATGTAGATCCAGGACCCCGCGGTCATCTGGCCGTACATCGTCAGGCCGAGCTTCTCCAGCCGGCGGAACTCCGGCCAGTTCGCCCAGTCGGGGACCAGATTGGAGTTGGCGATCAGCACACGCGGCGCCCACTCGTGGGTCTGCATGACGCCGACCGGCCGGCCGGACTGCACCAGCATGGTCTCGTCGGCCTGGAGGTTCTGCAGGGTGCGCACCATGGCGTCGAAGGAGCGCCAGTCGCGCGCCGCGCGGCCGGTGCCCCCGTAGACCACCAGCTCGTCGGGGTGCTCGGCAACCTCCGGGTCGAGGTTGTTCATCAGCATGCGCATCGGCGCCTCGGTGGCCCAGGACTGGGCGGTGAGGGTCGTGCCGCGCGGGGCGCGGACCGGTCGTGCACCTTCCATGATCGTCAGATCCTTTCAATCACAAGTGTTTTCGTATGTCGCGGCGTCAGACCAGTGCGCCGGTGACGCTCTCCGCAGCGGCCAGCGCGTCACCGGTGGCGACGAACTCGACGGCCTGCTCGATCTCGGGGGACAGGAAGCGGTCGGGTCCGGGGACGCCGATCGACGGCAGTGCATCGATGACCGCGGCGGTCGCGGGCCCCGGACGCAGCGGCTCACGCAACCGGATGCCGCGGGCCGCGGTGAGCAGCTCGATCGCCAGCACCCGGCGCAGACCGTCCACCGCGCGGCGCAGCTTGCGGGCCGCGGACCAGCCCATCGAGACGTGATCCTCCTGCATGGCGCTCGACGGGATCGAGTCGACCGATGCCGGGCTGGCGAGCCGCTTGAGCTCGGAAACGATTGCCGCCTGGGTGTATTGGGCGATCATGTGACCGGAGTCGACACCGGGGTCGTCGGCGAGGAACGGCGGCAGGCCGTTGCTGCGGGAGACGTCGAGGAAGCGGTCGGTGCGACGCTCGCTGATGCTGGCCAGATCGGCGGTCACGATCGCGAGGAAGTCCAGCACGTACGCCACGGGCGCACCGTGGAAGTTCCCGTTCGACTCGACCCGGCCGTCCTTGGTGACGACCGGGTTGTCGACCGCGGAAGCGAGTTCGGCATCGGCGACAGCACTCGCGTGCGCGATGGTGTCGCGTGCGCCGCCGGCGACCTGCGGGGAACAACGCAGCGAGTAGGCGTCCTGCACGCGGGTGCACGCCGCCGGATTGCGGTGGCTCTCCCGGATCTCGCTGTCCCGCAAGATGTTCCGCAGGTTCTGGGCACTCAGTGCCTGACCGCGCTGTGGCCGCAGAGCGTGCAGGTCGGCCGCGAAGACGTCGTCGGTGCCGAGCAGTCCCTCGATCGACATTGCGGCGGTCAGATCGGCCACCTTGGTCAGCGCGGTCAGGTCGGTGATCGCGAGGCAGAGCATCCCAAGCATGCCGTCCGTGCCGTTGATGAGGGCGAGCCCCTCCTTCTCCCGCAGCTCGACCGGTGTCAGCCCGGCAGCAGCGAACGCGTCTGCGGTCGGGAGCAGTTCGCCGTCGACGTTCCGCACCTCACCCTCGCCCATCAGCGCGAGCGCGCAGTGTGCGAGCGGCGCGAGATCACCGGAGCAACCGAGCGAGCCGTATTCGTGGACGACCGGGGTGATGCCGGCGTTGAGCATCCCGACATACGTCTCGAGCACCTCGGGCCGGATGCCGGTGCGGCCGGTGGCCAGGGTGCTGATGCGCAGCAACATCAGGGCGCGCACCACCTCGCGCTCCACCTCGGGCCCGGACCCGGCGGCGTGCGAGCGGACGAGCGAACGCTGCAGCTGAGCGCGCGACTCGACGGGAATGTGCTTGGTGGCGAGCGCACCGAATCCGGTGGACACGCCGTAGTGCGGGATCGGGTCGTCCGCCAGCTGCTCGATGATGGCGCGGCTCCGGGCCACCTCGGCGAGCGACTCCGCAGAGATCTCGACGCGCGCTCCGTGCCGGGCGACGGCGACGACATCGGCGATGGACAGCGGACCCACTCCCACAACAATCGATTGGCTCATGTCTTCCATTGGATACCCGCGCCAATCAGCCAACCCCCGCCACACCACCGTTTGTGTCTCATATCTGAGACGATGCTCGTATGGCGAACGCCCCCGCCGCCGGTCACGCGGTCTCTCTGCTGCAGCTGCTCGCCCGCCACGCCGAGCCGATGCCCGCCGCGGCGATTGCCCGCGAGCTCGGCCTGCCGCGCTCGTCGACCTACCACCTGTTGTCGGTGCTCTCGGATGCCGGCTTCGTGACGCACCTGCAGGACGACCACCGGTGGGGACTCGGCGTCGCGGTGTTCGAACTCGGCTCGGCATACGTCCGGCAGGCGCCACTGCAGCGGATCGCCCGACCGGTTCTCAGCCGGTTGGTCGAGAGCACCACGCACAATGCTCACCTGGCGGTGCTGCACGGCCGCGACGTGTTCTACGTCATCGAGGAGCGCGCTCCGCGGCGGCCCTCACTGGTGACCGATGTCGGCGTGCGGCTGCCCGCCGCACTCACGGCGTCCGGCCTGGCGATGCTCGCGGCGCTGCCCGCCCAGCAGGTCCGTGCGCTCTATCCGGACCGGGCATCCTTCGTGCAGCGCAACGACCGCGGCCCGACGTCGCTCACCGCACTCAACTCGGAGCTCGCGCAAGTCCGCCGGCGTGGGTATGCCGTCGAGACCGACTCGGTATCAGCGGGTTTCGCTTCCGTGGCGATGGCCGCACTCGACTACAACGGCGGCCCGGCCGCCGGCATCGCCGTCACCTACCCGGCCGACGATCCGCCGGCGGAAGGTTCGCTCGTCGCAGCGGTTCGCTCAGCCGCAGCGGAGCTGAGCCGGCGGTTAGGCCACCGCGCGTCGGTCACGCACCCGTAGCGCGCCACGCGCGGCACGCCGTCCGGCCCGTGTAGCGCCGAGCGTGGAAGCGCTCGGGCCATAACCCACGACGAACAGCCGCGGCTCCTTCACCAGGGAGACGTCGTCGTCCCCGACCAGCAGTCCGCCGCCCGGCTCACGCAGCTTGAGCGGCGTCAAATGCCCTAGGGAGGCACGGAATCCGGTCGCCCAGAGGATCACGTCGACCTCTTCGTGGCTGCCGTCGGCGAAGTCGACGCCGTGCTCGGTGAGGCGTGCGATGCGGCCCCGGCTGACGAGCGTGCCGCGCGCGATGCCGGCGGCATACTCCGGCCGTCGCAGCAGGCCGGTGTTGGAGACCACCGAGCCGGCCGGCAGTCCGGCGCGGGTCTTGGCGGCGACCCGCCGCTCGACCTCAGCGCCCCAGCGCGGCCCCGCGGTGCGGTCGGTCCACTGCGGCGGCCGGCGCGTGGACCAGAGCGTCGGGACGCCATACCGCTCGAGCAGGAGGAGGAATTGCACCGCCGACGCGCCCCCGCCGACGACCAGCACGCGTTGGCCGCGGAAGTCCTCCGGTGTGCGGAAGTCACGCGTGGTCAGTTGCCGTCCGGCGAAGTGCCCGGGGTAGCGCGGCACATAGGGCCGGTCCCAGGTGCCGGTGGCGCTGATCACCGCATCGGCGAGATAGTCGCGACGCCGCCCGTCGTGCTCGGCATGCAGCAGCAGCGGCCCATCCCCGGAGTCCTCGACCCCCGTCACCCGCCACGGCCGCCGCACCTGCAGCGCCTCGTGACGCTCATACGCGCCGTAGTAACGCTTGACCACCTCGCGCGCGGGCTCGGTCGGATCGGGCTGTCCCAGCGGGAAGCCGGGCAGGTCATGTATGCCGTGGGCGTCCCCCAGTGTCAGCGCGTCCCAGCGGTGACTCCACGCGCCGCCCGGCGTGGGATTGGCGTCCAACACCTCGAAATCGGTGCCCGGCCGCAGGCCGCCCGTGCGCAGAAAGTGACTCGCCGACAGTCCCGCCTGCCCGGCACCCACGACGACCGCCTTCCGTCGGATCATCGTGACATCGGAAGCCATACAAATTTGAACAACTTCCGGGGACCCGTCATTCCGGGTACCCGGTGACGCCCGAGCGCACTAGGGTCGGACGACCCGACGGAGAGGACCACCAGTGCCCGAGACCCGTGCCGAGCGCGAGGCGGACCTGCGCACCTATTACGACAACGAGGCCGAGCACCGGCGCGACAACCCGCTCCCGGCAGCGCGGGTCGAGCACCGGGACGCCTTCATCGCGCAACTGGGGCAGGAACAGCGGACGTCCGTCGTCGAGGTGGGAACCGGTCCCGGACGCGACTCACTCGCCTTCCAGGCGGCCGGCCTCACGGTGCGAGGCGTCGATCTGGCGCCGGCGAGCGTCCAGTTGTGCCAGGCGGAAGGCCTCGACGTCCAGGTGGCGTCTGCTCTCGACCTTCCTTTCGGGACAGGCGAGTTCGACGCTGCATACACCGCCAGCACCCTGCTGCACGTCGCCGACGAGGACCTCGACACCGCGCTGGCCGAGCTGGTTCGCGTGGTGCGTCCCGGAGCACCGGTCGCGATCGGCCTCTGGGGCGCCACGACGACGCGGCAGCAGCGCTGGGGTGACGCGGCATACGGGCCGCCGCGGTTCTTCGCGCTGCGCAGCGACAGCGACCTCCGCGCCGCGCTCGTGCGCCACGGCAGCGTCGAGAGTTTCGAGACCTGGCCCGCCGAGGTGGAGAGCGACCTGCATTACCAGTGGGCGATCCTGCGCAGCCGGTGACGGTCGTCAGGCGTCGTCCCCGAGGGTCTTGCTCGCCGCGTAACGTCTGACCCATGCGTGCGATCACCCTGCCGAGCTTCGGCGATGAGTCCGTGCTCACCCTGAGCGAGATCCCCACCCCGACGATCGGCGATGACGAGGTCCTCGTCGACGTCGCCGCAGCCGGTGTCAACAGGGCGGATCTGATGCAACGGCAGGGGTTCTACCCGCCGCCGAAGGGCGAGTCCGAGCTTCCCGGCCTCGAGGTCAGCGGCACGATCGCGGCCCTCGGCAAGGACGTCACGGGCTGGTCGGTCGGCGATCGGGTGTGCGCGCTGCTCGCCGGCGGTGGGTATGCCGAGCAGGTGGCAGTCCCCGCCGGTCAGCTGCTGCCGGTCCCGGGTGACGTCGGCCTCGTCGAGGCCGCCGCGCTGCCCGAGGTGGTGTGCACGGTGTGGTCCAACGTCTTCATGACGGCGCACCTGCAACCGGGCGAACTCCTCCTGGTCCACGGCGGATCCAGCGGCATCGGCACCATGGCGATCCAGCTGGGCAAGGCGTTTCACTCGCGCGTCGCGGTGACGGCCGGATCCGCCGAGAAGCTGCGGCGGTGTGCGGAACTCGGCGCCGACATACTCATCAATTACAACGAGCAGGACTTCGTCGAGGTCGTGTCCGCGGAGGGCGGCGCCGACGTCATCCTCGACGTCATCGGTGCAAAGTACCTGGCACGCAACATCGCTGCGCTCGCGATGGACGGGCGGCTCGACATCATCGGCCTGCAGGCCGGCAACACCGGCGAACTCGACATCCGCGCGCTGATGGGCAAACGCGGATCGATCATGGCGACGGGCCTGCGAGCCCGCGACCGCGCCAACAAGGCCAAGGTCGTCGGGCAGGTGCGCGAGCACGTCTGGCCGCTGCTCGAAGCGGGCACCGTGCGACCCATCGTGCACGAGACGATGCCGCTGGACCGGGCCGGCGATGCGCACCGCGTGCTCGCCGAGTCGCAGCACATCGGCAAGGTGCTGCTCACGGTCGGCAGAGCCTGAACTCCATTTGGCAGGATGGACGCCATGACGTCTGACGAGCAGAACCAGGACGACCAGCAACGGATCGTCGTCGTGACCCAGGACGGCATGGGGGTCGCGTCGCCGTCGAGCGGCGACTCCGGCGACGACGGCGAGACGACCGAGGGCACGGTGGAGGAGAACCCCGCCGACCTGGTCGAGCAGCCCGCGAAGGTCATGCGCATCGGTTCGATGATCAAGCAGCTGCTGGAAGAAGTGCGCAACGCGCCGCTGGACGACGCCGGCCGCCGGCGACTCGCCGACATTCACGAGCGGTCGATCGGCGAACTCAAGGAGGGTCTCGCCCCGGAGCTTGTCGAGGAGCTGGAACGCATCGCGTTGCCGTTCACCGACGACGCGCCGAGCGACGCCGAGCTCCGGATCGCGCAGGCTCAGCTGGTCGGCTGGCTGGAGGGCCTCTTCCACGGCATCCAGACGGCGATCGTGGCCCAGCAGATGGCGGCTCAGGCACAGTTGCAGGCGATGCGGCGTGGGTTGCCCCCGGGGCATCAGGTCCCGCACCCGATGCCGACCGAGGGACCAGCCGGCCCGACCGGGCAGTACCTCTGACCACTCGGGCGGACACTGTCACAGGCCCCGGCTGGGCGGACCGCCTCGCGGGCCGGTCGTGGCTCGCCGGGATCGGCCTGTTCCTGGTGGTGCGCGTCATCGGCATCTGGTGGCTGATGTATGTCGGACACCGCAACAACCGCTCGCTGCACGACATGCTGGCGTCCTGGGACGGCCAGTGGATGCTCGCACTCGCGCAGCACGGCTACTCCGGCGTCCCCGTCACGCTGACCGATGCGCAGGGCCGGCACACGGCCGACACGGCATACGCGTTCTTCCCCGGCTATCCGGGGGTGGTGCACGCTGTCAGCTTCCTCGGCATCGGCACCTATGCCGCGGCCATTACGACCAGCCTGGTCTGCGGAGCGGCCGCCACCGTGGCGGCATACCGAATCGGCACGTGGTGCGCCGCGCGCAAGTGGCCCGGCGACGACGACCGGGCCGACCAGGCGGGCGTGCTGATGGCGGTGCTGTTCGCGGCCACACCGATGAGCGTCGTCCTGTCGATGGCCTACACCGAGGCGATCTACTGCGCACTGGCCGGCTGGGCGCTGTGGATGGTGCTCGAAAAGCGTTGGCTGACAGCCGGACTGCTCTGCCTGTGCGCCGGCCTGACACGCGCCACGGCGGTCGCGCTGATCGCGGTGGTGGTCGTTGCGGCGTTCCGCGACCGGCGCTCGGGCTGGCGTCCCTGGGCCGGCATCGTCCTGGCGCCGCTCGGCTGGCTCGCCTGGATGGCCGCCGTGGCGGTTCGCACCGGATCGGTGACCGGCTGGTTCCAGATCCAGGGCAACGGCTGGGACACCGGCGTCGACTTCGGGTGGGCCACGCTCCGGTACCTGAGGGACACGTTCGCGACCAACCAGACCGCCGGCGATGTCTTCACGGCGTGGGTGATCCTGGCGACGCTGGTGCTGATCGTCCTCACGTTCGCGACCCGGCTGCCGTGGCAGGTGGCGCTCTACGGCACGCTTGCCGCCGCGACGGTGCTGCTGTCGACCGGCTTGATGAATTCCCGTGTGCGGCTGCTGCTTCCCGCGTTCGTGCTGCTCACGCCGGTCGCACTGGCGCTCGCCCAGCGCTCTCGGATGACCCAGGTCACCGTCGCCGTCGCGACGACCGTGGTGAGTACCTGGTTCGGCGCCTACATGCTGGGTGTCTACCCCTACGCCATCTGAGGCATCCCGCCGACGCTCGCCCCCTCTCCCCGCGACTGACGAAGACGGCGCTCGAGTCAGTCGCTCCGGAACCACCCTGAAGTTGCTCCCGTGCGCCGGCTCACATCCGACGGGCGAAATGCAGGGTGATGTCTGCGGTCACCTCGACCACCTCGGGCAGGTTGTCGGCGATGGCGTCGAGTGCGGCCGCCCGGTCCGTCTCGCTCAGCACCAGGTATGCCGAGACGGTCGACAGATAACCCACCCAGTCGTCCGCGGTCAGCTGCAGACGCCGCTCGATCACCGTTTCCCGCACCTCCTCGAAGCGCGGATCTGCCATGAGTTCTGTTCCGGGCCAGTGCATTCCGTCGCTGACGGTCGTCGGTCCCGGCGGCGACTCGTCGACGAGCCACGGCCGCTGAGCCGCTTTCACCGCTTCGTGCAGCCCGGTGTCGGCAAGGTATGGCGCGCCACCGAAGCTGGCGAAGACCCCTCCCGGCACGAGCAGCCCGGCGATCCGGTCCCACCTGCCGTCGGGTTCGGTCCAGTGCAGAGCCGCAGCGACGAGGACGAGGTCGAACGGGCCAAGCTGCGGCAACTGCTCCAACGTCGCCTCGACGGTCTGCACCCCGGGAACGGCCCGTCGCAACTCCGCCAGCATCGCCGGGTCCGGGTCGGTCGCGATCACCGGAATCCCTTGCTTCACGAAGACTCTGGTCGCCTTGCCGGTGCCCGCGCCGAGCTCCAGTGCCGACCGGATCGGGCGCGCGGCATACTCGCGGACGAGTCGGACGAGCAACTCGGGGTACTCGGGCCGGTAACGCTCATAGGCGGCAGCGACCGACCCGAAACTGCGGGCTCGTTCAGGCGCCATACCGACGACTATCCCGACCCGGCTATCCCATGGCAACCGGTTTACGGGGGTCAGCTCTGGGCCGGGAGCACCGAGCCGAGGCGCGGCTCGTGGTGCACCGCCCGGACGGCGTGCAGGATGCGTTGGGTCGCCGGGTCGACGTCGGTCCACTGGTCCAGCCCGAGCCATTCGTATGACGTCGCCTCGCTCGCCACGCGCACCGTGGGCTCCGCGTCGCATGTCACCCGGAACAACACGTCGATGTGCCGCAATTTCGTCTCGAAGGTCGTCGCGACGACATCGCCGGGGTCGATCCGGATTCCGGTCTCCTCCAGCACTTCCCGGGCCACGGCGGCCGCCGGCTGCTCGCCCTTCTCGACCAGTCCGCCGGGGAGGCTGACGCCTTGCCGGTGGGTTTGCCGCAGTGCGAGCAGCTTGCCGTCATACTCGATGAGCGCGATCGCGCCGACCGTGAAGGTCGGCGTCGCGATCCGGATCACCGGCCAGACCGCCCGGGCCGGACTGAGCCGGAAAATGCGTAAACCCAAGCGCCGCACCGGACCTGGATGCTCGTGGGACATCAGCCGACCTGTGCCGCCGCTGCCCGGCCCGCGGCGCGACCGGAGAAGATGCACCCACCGAGGAAGGTGCCCTCCAGCGAGTTGTAGCCGTGCACTCCGCCACCGCCGAAGCCGGCCGCCTCACCCGCCGCGAACAGCCCGTCGACCGGTGCACCGGTCGGCCCCAGCACGCGGGACTGCAGGTCGGTCTGCAAGCCACCCAACGACTTCCGGGTGAGCACGTGCAGCTTGACGCCGATCAGCGGACCGGCCTCCGGATCGAGGATGCGGTGCGGTTTCGCGACCCGGATCAGCCGGTCGCCGCGGTAGCGCCGGGCGCCCCGCATCGCGGTGATCTGGGCGTCCTTGCTGAACGCGTTGGCCACCTCCCGGTCGCGCGCCACGATCTGCCGCTCGAGCTCCGCAACGTCCAGCAACGGCTCGGGTGTCAGCGCGTTCATCCGGTCAACGAGGGTCGAAAGATCGCCCGCCACAACGAAATCGGCGCCGCGCTGCTTGAACGCCTCCACCGGCCCAGGTGCGCCCTTGCGGACCCGCGACGCCAGCAGTTTGAGGTCCTTGTTGGTGATGTCCGGGTTCTGCTCCGAGCCGGAGAGCGCGAACTCCTTCTCGATGATCCGCTGCGTCACCACGAACCAGGAGTGGTCGTACGGCGCCAGCTCCGGCGTCGTCCGGAGGTAGCGCAACGCGCCCAGGGTGTCGAAGCCCGGTAGGTAGGGATAGGGCAACCGGCGACCCAGCGCGTCGAACCACATCGGCGAGGGCCCGGGCAGGATCCGGATCGCGTGCTGTGGCCAGACCGGTGCCCAGTTCTGGATGCCCTCGACGTAATGCCACATCCGATCGCGGTTGACCGTGCGCGCGCCGGCCTGCTCGGCGATCTCGATCATCCGGCCGTCGACATACGCGGGGACACCGGTGATCATCTGCCGAGGTGCGGTGCCCAACCGGGACGGCCACCACCGGCGGACGAGGTCGTGATCGCCGCCGATGCCGCCGCTGCTGACGATCACCGCCTGCGCGGTCAGCTCGAACTCGCCGATCGTCTCCCGGGACGACGCCTCACCACGAGCTGCGTTGTCGTCCACGAGGTTTCGTCCCCGCACACCGGTGACGGCCGACCCGTCCCGGATCAGTTCGTCGACCCGGTGCCGGTGCAGAAAACGCACCTGCCCCCTCTCCGCGGCGGCCAGCGCCGCGTCGACGAACGGCTTGACCACTCCCGTCCCGGTGCCCCAGGTGATGTGGAAGCGCGGCACCGAGTTGCCGTGCCCGTCCGCGCGGCCGTCTCCCCGCTCGGCCCAGCCGACGATCGCGAGCCAGCCCATGCCGCGTTCCTTCAGCCAGGCGCGCTTCTCCCCCGCCGCGAACTCCACATATGCGCGAGCCCATCTGCTGGCCCAGCTGTCCTCGTCGTCCAGCCGGTCGAAGCCGGCGCTCCCCTGCCAGTCCTGCCATGCGAGGTCGACCGAGTCCTTGATGCCCATGCGGCGCTGCTCGGGCGAGTCGACGAAGAACAGCCCGCCGAAGGACCACCACGCCTGACCACCGAGGTTTGCGGCGTTTTCCTGCTCGACGACGACGACCTTCTTACCGGCGGTGATCAGCTCGCCGGCCGCCACGAGTCCGGCCAGGCCGGCCCCGACGATGATGACGTCAGCGTCCATGAGCGTGAGCACCTTTCGAAGTCGCGGGGCTCCAACCTAACCCGCGAGCAGTGCGGTTGACTGGACCGATGGCGAGCGACGACTTCGAGACCACCGTCGAGGAGTTGTATGGCGGGCCGCCCGAAGAGTTCATCGAGACACGGGACGCGGCGGTCAAGCGGGCCCGGGCAGCAGGCGACCGGGAGCTGGCGGATCGGATCAAGCAGCTGCGCCGCCCGACGGCGGCGGCCGGCCTGCTCAACCGGCACCGCAGGGCCGGCGACAGCGACGACCTGGACGCGTTGATCGAGCTCGGCGAGCAGCTGCGTGCCGCGCAGCAGAAGCTGGACGCGCCGGCGCTGCGCTCGCTCAGCGCCGAACGCACGCCGCGCATCAACGCGGTCATCGACGCGATCGCCGCCGAGGCCGAGGAGTCCGGGGACGAGCTGACCGCGACCGTCCGTGAGCAACTCGGCCAGACGCTCACCGCGGCGGTGGCCGATGCCGACGCGGCACGTGCGGTGCTGAGCGGTCATCTGGTCGCCGCCCTCAGTTACAGCGGTTTCGGCGAGGTCGACCTGAGCGAAGCGGTCGCGGTGCCGCTCGACAGGAAGCAGCCGGTGGCGCAGCCGGACACCGGCACGCGGCGCGCCGAGAAGGGCGAGACGAACGAGAAGCCCCCGACAAGTGGGAAAGCCGGCACGCGAGACTCCGCGGAGAAGCACGCTCAGGAAGCCCGGGCCGCGGCAGAACGCCGGCTGGAGGAAGCCCTCGCCATACTGACGAAGGCGCAACGGCACGAGGAGTCGGCCCGGGAGGCCGCCGAGCTCGCCGAACGAGCACTCGCCGCCGCCGAGCGGACCGCGAAGAACGCACGCGAGCGCGTCGACCGGGCCGGTGCGGCGCGCGCCGCCGCCGAGCAGGCGGTGGCCGCGGCGCGCAGCGCGGTCAGCCCTTCGTGATCAGCGTCTGACAGTAGGACCGCAGCTTCTCGGAATCCTTGTTGTAGGTCGTGGTGTCGACGGTCTTGCCGTCGAGCCGGGCCCTCGCCATTGCGTCCAGGTCATTGGCGACCACCTTGATGCGGCTGGCGAAGCCCTTGTCCGCCGACTTTGCGGGCAGTTTGCGCAGGCCGTCCGCGGTGGTGCGGAAATGCTTCGCCGCGGCGTCCAGCTTGCTGGCCGACTGGGAGTTGACCGCGGAGTTCCACTGCGTGCTGGCGGCGTTGTTCTCGTTGTTGGCGGTGAGGCAGGCGCCGACCGGGTCGGCGTGCGCGGTGCTCTTGCTGGGTGTGGCGCGGGAGGAGGACGACGTGGCCGAGCCGGACGACGACGTCGAGGCCAGGACCGACCTGCTCACCGAGGGCGTGCTGCTGGACGAGGTCGCGGTGCTCGACACGGTGCTGGCGGAGGAGGAGGTTTTGCCGCCGGAGCCGCTGCTCGAGCAGGCGCTCAGGGCGAGGAGCCCGCAGGCGGCGGCCGCGACGACGCCGAGCGCGCGGGAGCGGTTCTGACTGTCACTCATGCCCTCAACCATGCCTGCACCGTCGCGCCGGCAGCAAATCGCGTGGTGCCCGTCACGCGCTCCGTGCGAGGGTCACCTTCCGGGTCATCGCGGCCTGGGAGTCCAGCCAGGCGAGCATCTCCTCGGCCACCCAGTCGGGGTAGTCGAGCATCGGCGTGTGCCCCTTGTCGGCGCCCTCGACATACGTCCAGTGCGGATGGGCGGCGGCGAGGGCGCGCGCCGTGCCGACGTGGATCAGCCGGTCCCGGGCACCGTGCATCAGCAGCACCGGTTGCAGGATCCGGTCCATGGCCGCGGCGTACCGGTCCCGCCGGAAGAGCTGCCAGAGCAGCGACCGGGTCGCCACGAGATGCTGCGCGTCGGCCCGGGCGACCCGGTCCCTCCGCTGCAGCGTGTCGTCCAGGTGCTGCAACCGCAGTTGCTTGCTGATCCGGTCGGGGTTGCTCGTGACCAGCCGCATGGTGAAGTCGACCTGTTTCTCCAACGGCACCCGCACACCCTGGCGGGCGAGGAAGCGCGGGCCGACGACCGGCAGCGACTCGATCCCGAACCCGAGGAGCACGAGCGGATGCGGCCGGCTCACCGCAGTCGGAGGTATGGCGGGATCGATCAACACCGCACCCGCGACGGCTCGTTTGTCCACTGCCGCGAGTTGCGCCGCCAGCAGACCGCCCATCGAGTTGCCGGCCACGATCGCCGGCCGTCCGTCGCAGACGTAATGCACGAACCGTTGCAGCAGCTGCAGATTGGCCGGCACGCTGGCCCGCTCGGGCGGCACGTCGGTGAGGCCGTGACCGCCGAGGTCGAGTGCCACCACCCGCCCTCGCTCCGCGAGCAGCGGCATGACGTCGGCCCAGTTGGTCCAGGAGCCGCCGAGCCCGTGCACCAGCACGAAGCGCGGGCCGTCCTGGGGGCCGTCCTCGCTTACGAAGTGGACCCTGGTGCCATCCAGGTCGACGTATCGGTGGCCGAGTTTCGCAGTCGTCACGATCGACAAACCTACGAGACGGAGCCGTGGTGTGGCTCGGCCGGCGCGCACGGGCCTGGTATGTCGATCACTCGGTCTCCCCGAAGTCCGGCCGGTGCCCGGCCCGCAGCACCAGTTCGAGCTCGAAGCGCCGGTCGGGGTCGTCCAGGTCGTCGGCGAAGACGTCGCGGAGCTGGCCCAGGCGGTAGCCGACGGTCTGCGGGTGCACGTGCAACTCCTCCGCGATCCGGCCGCGTTCCCCACGGTGCTTCAGCCACACCAGCAGCGTCTCGGCAAGCCGGTCCCGCTGCTCGGGACGCAGCCGCGCCATCGGCTCCAGGCTCCGCGCCGCGAGGTCGCGCATGACCAGCGGATCGGCCCGCAACGCGATCATCGTGAGATGGTCGTCCACCCACCGCGCGTCGCCGGCCGGGTCGGCGAGCGCCGGGGTGGCCGCCGCGAGCGCGGCGGCGCGATAGGACTCCTCCGCCGTCTCCCACCCGCGCGCGGGACCGATCCACGCGTGCCGGCCCCGCAGCACCTCGCCGACCTCGGCGCGCTCGGCGGCAGAGCCGGGTGCCGCGAGGACCACGACGACCTCGCCGGTGCGGCCACTGATCAGGGCGTCGTCGCCGAGCGCGGCCCGCAGGCCCTCTGCGTCCTCCGGCGGCAGCACCGCCGCCACCACCCGCGGCGGAATGGGCCAGCCGGCCCGGGCCGCCAGCCGGCGGGCCTCCACATCGGACAGGTTGCCCGCGAGCATCCGGCGCAACAGGGACTCCCGCCGCCGGTCCCGCTCCCCCACCTGGCGCGACTGCTCCTCGGTGAAGCCCTCGATGCTCGCCGCGGAGATCTCGTCGATGTAGACGAAGATCGACTCGCCGAGCGGCAGCATCAGCCGCGGTTCGAGCCCGACGCGGTCG
Organism: Flexivirga sp. YIM B11880; assembly: GCF_058148645.1. Classification (NCBI taxonomy): domain Bacteria; kingdom Bacillati; phylum Actinomycetota; class Actinomycetes; order Micrococcales; family Dermacoccaceae; genus Flexivirga; species Flexivirga sp. YIM B11880. Next base: position 870,215 of record NZ_JBMAMH010000001.1, on the reverse strand, counting down.
GCGATCGCCGAGACGGCGCGAAACGTCACCCGGGCGCCCAGCCGGTATGCCGACAGCAGCGCCTCCAGCGAGCGGCCGGTCCGGGCCTCGCCGACGCCGATCTGGCGGTAGATCGCACGCGTGGCCGGCATCAGCGCGGGCTCGTCGCGGCCGGGCAGGTCGATAAACAGCCGGCCGAGCGCGATCTCCACCCCGCGTCGCACGGACGCGCCGAACTCTCCCTCGAGCGGCCGGGAGTATTCGGGTACCTCCTGCGGGATGCGCAGCACGATCTCCTCCACCAGCTCCGGCAGGGAGCCCGCGAGCAGCCGGCTCACGTCCCGCGGCAGCTCCGACCACGGCATCTCGTAGCCGATCGAGCTGCCCGGGACGGGGCGCTGCGTGCTCGTCATACGACGTCCTTTGTGGTGCGGTGATAAAACCAGATACTCCATTGTAGGTCGCGGGTGGATGAATCAGCGCCACGAGCCAATTAGAGTGGACCCATGGGTTTGAAGTCCGCTGCACTGCGCGCAGCCTCGGTGTTCACGCACCCCGCGCCGCCCCATGACTTCCTCGCCCTCATCAACCCGCTGTCCTCGGCGCGGCAGCTGCGCGGCGTCGTGACCGCGGTGCGTCCGGAGACCCCGCAGTCGACCACGATCGCCTTCCGGCCCGGCTCGGGCTGGTCCCCGCACGACGCGGGCCAGTGGGCCCGGATCGGTGTCGAGATCGACGGAGTGCGCCAATGGCGGTCCTATTCGTTGTCCGCGCCCGCGGGCGGTGACCCGGAGATCACGGTGACCGCGTGCGGCAAGGTGTCGGCGCATTTGGCGCACCAGACCCGGGTCGGCGACATCTTCTTCCTGGCGCCGCCGCAGGGCGAGTTCCTGCTGCCGACCGGCCCGCGTCCGCTCCTCATGCTGACCGGCGGCAGCGGCATCACGCCGGTCGTGTCGATGGTCCGCACCCTCCTGCCGAAGCGCGCCGACGCCGACGTGGTGCTGATCCATTCCGCCCGCGACCGCCAATCGGCACTGTTCGGTGACGAGCTGGCCGAGCTGGCGGCGCAGCACGACGGTTTCCACGTGGTGCACCGCTACACCTCGGACGACGGCCGCATCGACTTCTCGACCACGCGCGACATCGACGGGTTGTGCCCCGACTGGCGCAGCCGCAAGACCTACGTCTGCGGGCCGGCGGCGATGCTGGACGATGCCGAGAAACTCTGGCTGGACGCGAACCTTCCGGAGAGCCTGACCGTTGAACGCTTCGAGACGGCCAAGCTGACCCAGGTCGCCGGCAACGGCGGCACGGTGATCTTCGAGAAGTCCGACCGTGAAGTCCACGCCGACGCGAGCACTCCGCTGCTCGAGGTCGGCGAAGAAGCGGGCGTCCTCATGCCGAGCGGGTGCCGGATGGGCATCTGCCGGACCTGCCTGACCCCCTTGCTGTCCGGCCAGGTGCGCGACCTGCGCACCGGCGACATCATCGACACCGAAGGCGACCTCATCCAGACCTGCATCTCGGCTGCCGCCGGGAACTGCCACCTCGACATCTGATCAAGGATCTGAATCTCGTGACCCTGACGACCGAAACGACCGAGACCACCACCGTCGCCGCCAAGAAGCGCACCGGCGTGCTGCCGACCTCCGGCGCCCCCCTGGTCCGGCCCTCCGACGCGGCGCACCTCACCGACGAGCAGGTGCAGCAACTCGGCGCCGAGCTGGACGCCATCCGTGACGAGGTCATCGCCGAACGCGGCGCGTCGGACGCGGCATACATCCGCCGGGTGATCAAGATCGCCCGCGGCCTGGACGTCGGCGGCCGCATCGCGCTCACCTTCAGCAAGACCAAGCTGGGCTGGGCGGCCGGCACCGGCGCCATCGCGCTGTCGAAGGTGCTGGAAAACATGGAGATCGGCCACAACGTGCTCCACGGCCAGTGGGACTGGATGCGTGACCCGGACATCCACTCGACCACCTGGGAGTGGGACTTCGTCGCGCCGGCGCGTGGCTGGCAGCACACGCACAACGACATTCACCACACCTGGACCAACGTGCTGGGCAAGGACCGCGACGTCGGCTACAACATCCTGCGCGTCAGCGAGGACCAGCCCTGGCAGCCGCGTGACGTCTGGAACCCCGTCGTCAACGCGGCCCTGGCGCCGCTCTTCGAGTGGGGCATCGCGTCGTACGACCTCGAGTGGGACATGGTCAAGGCGGGTGTGAAGACCAAGGAGGAGTTCAACTCCGACCTCGCCGCACTGAAGAAGAAGGCGATCCGCCAGGTCGCCAAGGACTACATCGCGACGCCGGCGGCGGGCCTGCTGGTCGGCAACTCCTTCAAGCGCGGACTGGCCGGCACCGTCGCGGCCAACATGATCCGCAACGTGTGGGCGCACGCGGTGATCTTCTGCGGTCACTTCCCGGACGGCGTCGACGTCTTCACCGAGGAGATGATCGACGGCGAGACCCGAGGCGACTGGTACATCCGCCAGATGCTCGGCTCGGCGAACCTCTCCGGCTCCAAGCTCTTCCACATCCTCACGGGCAACCTGTCGCACCAGATCGAGCACCACTGCTTCCCGGACCTGCCGTCCAACCGCTACATCGAGGTCGCGCCGAAGCTGCGTGCCGTATGCCGCAAGTACGACCTGCCCTACACCACGGGTCCGCTGCCGAAGCAGCTCTTCCAGACCTGGAAGAAGATCTGCCAGCTCGCGCTGCCGGACGAAAACCGCTGGGAGACGGTCAAGGCCGTCTATTCGCCCAACAAGGCGAAGCGGCGTCGCGCGAAGGCCGCGCTGAAGGCGGCCCAGCCCATCCCGGCGGCATAGCGGCGGCACAGGAGGGGCCAAGCGCCCGACGGTTGAGTGACCGTCATGGAGACCACCGCAGCCCTCAATCTGTCCGAACCGAGCGACGACTACGGTGTGCTGCGCCGAGCCGGCCGGGCCGTGCTCGGCGGCGCCGCCATCCTGATCGTCGGGGCGGGCGCCATACCAGCCGCTCAGGCGTCGGCGGCCGGTGTCGCCACCGGGCTGAAGCACATCTCGTCGCAGCGGACCGGCCACCCCGCCGGCACCAGCCCCACCGCGCTGCCGACCGAAAGTCGAGCCGCCGCTGCACGATTCGTCGTCGGTGAGGACGGACGTCTGACACCCGTTGACGGCTGAACCGGCGGCTGACGGCCCCGCTGCGGCGTCAGCCGATGGTTCGGGCGTCCGCCGCTGTTCCGGACGTCATCCGGCGGGTATGCCGGGCGTGTTTCCGCCGGATGCCTCGCGGGTAGCCACCGGCATACATCTGCACCGTGTCCCTGCGAGTTGACGATCCGACATGAGCGAGCGCGCGACCGACCCACGCCGGCGGCACGGCGCGTGAGCCACCGCGGCATCCGTGCACTGATCGGCACGCGTGTGCGCGCTGTCCGCAAGGACATCACCCGGCAGGTTCCCGTCCGCGTCGTGGTGACGCTGGCCGCGGTGCTGGGGCTGCAATCGGCCGACGGGTCGGCGATCGGCTCCGATGCCACGGCGCTGGAGACCGGCCTCGGCATCGGCGTCACCCAGATCGGGCTACTGCTGAGCGTCGGCATCATCGTGGGCGCCGTCATGGCAGTGCCGGCCGGTGTGCTGGTGGACCGGGTCAACCGGACCCGGCTGCTGGCCTGGGCCGTCGCCGGCTGGGGCGTCGCCATGGCGGCGTCGGCGGCAGCAGCCGACTACCGGTGGCTGCTGGCCAGCCGGATCGGCCTCGGCGGTGTCGCCGCCGTCGCGGGGCCGGCCGTCGCGTCGTTGATGGGCGACTACGTGCCGGCGAAACATCGTGCGCACATCTACGGCTACGTGCTGTGCGGCGAGCTGATCGGCGCCGGATTCGGTCTCGTCGTAGCCGGCGAACTGGCGACCATCAGCTGGCGTATCCCCTTGGTCTCGTTGACCATTCCGACCTTCGTGGTGTGCTGGCTGCTGCACCGACTGCCCGAGCCGGAGCGCGGCGCTCAGGCGGAGACCGGAAGCGACGGAGAACAGCAGCGCCTCTCGCTGTGGCAGGCGGTGCGCTACGTCCTGAGCATCAAGACCAACGTGGTGCTCATCGTCGCATCTGCCCTCGGCTACCTCTTCTTCGCCGGAGTGCGTGGCTTCGCAGTGCAGTTCGCGGAGCAGCAGTACGGGCTGCCGCAACCGGTCGCGGTGCTCGTCGGACTCTTCATCGGCGTCGCCGCTGTCGGCGGCCTCGTCGTCGGCGGCCAGCTGGCGGACCGGCTGCTGCACCAAGGGCATCCGAACGCGCGCATCGTGGTGCCCGCGTGCAGCGTGTTCCTCGCCACGGCGGCTTTCCTGCCCGGCATCTTCGTCACCCAGCTGTGGATCGCCATACCACTGCTGCTGGCCGGTGGCGCCGCGGTCGGTGCCTCCACCGCCCCGCTCGACGCGGCCCGGCTCGACATCGTCCGCGCGAACACCTGGGGTCGCGCCGAGGCCGTCCGCACCCTGCTGCGCGACGGGGCCGAGGGCGGCAGCCCGCTGCTCTTCGGCTTCCTCGCCGGTACGGTCTTCGCGGGGCACCACGGACTGCGCGACGCCTTCGCCGTCACTCTGCTGGCACTGATCGGCGAAGGCGTCGTCCTGGTGACGATCGCCCGCCGGACCTACCAGCGTGACCGGGAGTCGGTCTCCACCACGTGAACCCGGCGGTGAGCCACCGCCCCGGTGGTCCCGCCCAACAGGGCACCGATCAGGCCCGCCGCCGCCAGGATGATCGCGCTGACGATGGCGCCCGTCATACCGGTGAACGACCCGACGTGGATCCGCGGGAACAGGTCGAACTGGTAGAGCACGGCATACTTCGAGCTGGCGAACTCGACGATGAGGGACGCCACGACGGCCGCCACCGCAGCCCAGAGCCAGACTGCGAGCCCCGCGATCAGACCGCTCCGTCGCGCCATCGTGCCGCAGACGTAGCCGCCGATGAGGCACACCACGAAGGCGAGCACCAGCAGCGCGATCGCGCCGCTCCAGCTGACACCCGCCGGCTGGGTGAGGCGTGCGCCGTCGAGCGCGCTCGCGATCCGGTGTCCGGTGCCGACCTTCGCCGCCACGGCGTGCACGATCGCCGCGATCACGACGTAGCCACCGACGGCGGCGAGGAAGCCGCACAGCCCACTGCCGATCTGCGGCGCCCGTGGCGCGATACGCCGTTTCTCGGTCACCACGTCGGGAGTCGGCGACGCGACCGCCTCCCGCCGGGCGGGAGCCGGATCGGCGGCGTTCCGGCCCACCGGCCGGGTGTCGCCCTCATCGTCCCGGAGATCGCGGTTTCGGTAGCCGGCGTCGCGGACATTGCCGTTTCGCACGTTGTCGTCCGTGACGTTGTCCTCCGGAGCAACATTGTCGTTTCGTGCCCCAGCGGCCGGCAGCACGCCCCCATCGGCCGCGGCGTCCTCGTGTTTGTGCAACAGATTGAATCGCATGGCGCTCATCTCGATTCCTGATCAGGTGCGCTCGCAGGCCAGGTCCACTACCTGCGAATTCCGGCTACCCGTCGGTTCCACCAGTGAAACCACCTGCGCCACCGGGCCCCGGATAGGTTGAGGTCATGCCACGTTCGATCCTCCTGGTCCGGCACGGCCAAGCGTCGTTCGGCAAGAGCGACTACGACCAGCTCAGCGACGTCGGACGCACCCAGGCACGGTTGCTCGGGCAGTTCCTTGCCACGCGTGACGTCAGACCCGACCGGATCGTCAGCGGCAGCCTCCACCGGCAGCGGCAGACGGCCGCCGGGATGTGCGTCGCGGCCGGCTGGCTCACCCCGACCGACGTCGACGACGCCTGGAACGAGCTGGACCACGTCGAGATCATCAACACGCTCAAGCCGGCATACAAGAACATGCTTGTCCTCAAGGCCGACATGGTCCGGACCCTGCGGCCCCGCGCGGCGTTCGAGGACATGTTCACCCAGGCGATCGCCCGCTGGGCGAGCGGCGAGCACGACGAGGACTACACCGAGAGCTTCTCCGCCTTCGACCACCGCGTGCGCACCGCGATGTCAGCGCTGCTGGAGCACGATGCCGAATGCACGCTGGTCATCTCCAGCGTCGGGCTCATCTCCTGGATCGTCGCGCGCATTCTCGTCCGTGAGCCGTGGGACCGCGACGTGCGCGACCCGGAGCGTCCCGACACCAACGACCTGGCGATCGAGAACATCTGGCGCGCGACCTCCATGGCCGGCTACAACACCGGGGTCACCCGGCTGCAGCTGGACAAGGAGGGGCTGCCGCAGTTGTTGACCTACAACGAGATCGGCCACCTGCCGGAGGCAAAGCTCGCGACCGTCCGCTGAGGACACTCACGACGTTTCTCCCCCGTACGCTCCTTCGAATACCCCGCTCGATCCTCGCCATCACGGCTTTCGCAGACACGGGTACGTGCCGGACGCGACGTCGCTGACGTAGCCGTCGTAGAACGGGACGTATCCGCGCTCGGCGTCGGTGAGGACGAAAACCTGGTCGCCGCCTCGCCTTTCGAAGCCCTGGTTGCGCAGCTCGACCTTGCGGCTCTTGAAGGTCGAGGTGTGCTCCAGGGAGTCGGTGATCCGCACGAAGAGGGGCAGCGCGTATGACGGCAGCGTGCGCGCCAGCTGCCCGGCCCACGCGGGGCCGTCCACCGAACCTCCTTCGGCCAGAACGACGGCCGCCATCCCGGCCTTGCCGTCGGCGCCGGGCACGGCGACGCCGTAGACCGAGCTCTCCGCGACGCCGGGTAGCTCGCCGAGCGCCGACTCGACCTCGGTCGTCGCGACGTTCTCACCCTTCCACCGGAAGGTGTCGCCGAGCCGGTCGACGAACGCGACGTGCGTGAGGCCCTGATTGCGCACCAGGTCACCGGTGTTGAACCACAGGTCGCCGTTCTTGAAGCCGCTGCGCAGCAGCTTCGCCTCGGTCGCGTCGTCGTCGGTGTAGCCGTCGAACGGCGCCCGCTCGGTGACCTTGGCGAGCAGCAGCCCGACGTCGCCCTTCTTCACCTTGCGCAGCCGTCCCTTCACGTCACGGGTTGCGGCTCCCGTCTCGGTGTCGTAGGCGACCACCGCGTAGGGCAGCGGACACGTGCCGGCGGTCTGGTCGACGTTGTAGGCGTTGATGAAGGCGATGTTGCACTCGCTGGCCCCGTAGAACTCGGCAATTCGCTTGATGCCGAAACGATCCTGGAACTGCGCCCAGATGTCCGGGCGCAGGCCGTTGCCGACGATCACGCGCACTGCGTGCTGAGTGTCGGCCGGTTTCTCCGGCTGCGCCAGGAGATAGCGGCACAGTTCTCCGATGTAGACGAAAGCCGTCGCGTCATACCGGATGCAGTCGTCCCAGAAGCCGCTCGCGGTGAACTTGCGGGGCAGGGCCATCGCGGCGCCGCTGACCAGCACCGCGCTCAGCGCGACCGTGACGGCGTTGTTGTGGTAGAGCGGCAGCGGGCAATACATCGTGTCGGTCGACTTCAGCCGCACGCCGAGAGCACCCAGCCCGCTGTAGGACTTCAGCCACCGGAAGTGGCTCATGACGGATGCCTTCGGCAGCCCCGTCGTGCCGGAAGTGAAGATGTAGAAGGCCTTTTCGTGGGCGATCGTCTGAGCGCAGGCCGCCGGGTCGTCCTCCGGCGCGACGGCCGCCGCCTCCTGGAGATCGCTGAAGGTCAGCACGTGCTGCGCCTGGGCACCGTCGCCGGCGCTCCCGAGATCGTCGGTGCAGGCATCCTCGACGACCACGATGCGGGCGCCCAGGATCCCGAGACTGTGCGCCAGCACCTCGGAGCGCTGGTTGTAGTTGAGCAGCCCGGCGATCGCGCCCAGCTTGACGGTCGCCAGCTGCACCAGCAGGTTGTCGATCCCGTTGTGCGCCATCACTCCCACGACGTCGCCCCGCTCCACACCGAGCGACTGCAAGACGTGCGCGTAGCGGTTGACGATCGCGTTGGCCTCGCCGTAGGAGACGGTGCGTACGCCGCCGTCGGCGCCCTCGCCCTTGAGGAAGACACGCTCGGGGTGCCGTGCTGCGGCGTTCTGGAAGATGAGGCCGAGCGAGTTCTTCGCCGTCGGCTTGCGGAGCAGCAGGCCCGGCGCTTCCCGGGCGAGCAGGGGCAGATCGGGCACGATCCCGAGCGCTCCCTTCCCGAGGTCGAGCAGACTGACGCGCTGACGGGTCTGTGGACTCACTGGACGTACTCCTTGCTGGTCGCAGGCGCGGCTCCCGGAACTCTTCACTGTACTCACCAGTAACCAACGTGGCGGTGGTTCGCGCGCACCGATCGCGTTTGTGCTGAACACGCGACACGTGGCACAGTGTGGCCATCATGAAGCTTTGAGACCCGTCATCGCTCGCGTCCGTGGCCGTCCCCGGCGAGTGCTCCCACCTTCGTGGAATTGGTCTCTCATGTCTTTGCTCATCACCGATCTCGTCTGTTCGTATGCCGACCGCCGCGTCCTCGACGGCATCAGCCTGTCCGTTGCCAACGGCGCGACCGTCGGCCTGGTCGGCGAGAACGGTTCCGGCAAGTCCAGCCTGTTGCGCGTGGTCGCCGGCCTGCAAGAGCCGGACGGTGGATCCGTCGTGGCCTCAGCAGATCTCGGCTTCTTCAGCCAGGACAGCGGGCTCGACCCGTCAGCCACGCTCGGTCAGGTCCTGTATGACGCCCTCACGCCCTTGCACTCGGCCGTCGAGCGACTGGAGCAGCTCGCCGAACGGATGGGCGACGATGCGGGGGCTGCGTCCAACTATGCCGACGTGCTCGACTGGGCGGTGCAGCACGACGCGTGGGACGCCGACCGGCGTGCCGAAGTGGCGGCGCACCGTCTCGGGCTCGGCGACATCGATCGGTCGCGCACCGTGGCGTCGATGTCCGGTGGCGAGCGCTCCCGGCTGGCGCTGGCCGCTCTACTGACCCGACGCCCCGGTGTCCTGCTGCTCGACGAGCCGACCAACCACCTCGACGACGACGCGCTGGACTTCCTCGAAGCAGAGCTGGGTTCGATGACTGCGGCAACTCTGGTCGCCTCCCACGACCGCGTCTTCCTGGACCGGACCTGCACCGCCGTGGTGGACCTCGACCCGTCGCACTTCGGCACCGACGGCAGGGGCGGGCGGCTCTTCTCGGGCAACTTCAGCGACTACCTCGCGGCCAAGCGCGATGCGCGGGAGCGTTGGCAGGAGGAGTTCGAGGCGCAACAGGACGAACTCAATCACCTGCGGGTCGCCGCGCACACCACGAACACCGACATCGCACACAACCGCGGCCCGCGGGACAACGACAAGTTCATCTACGGCTTCAAGGGGCAGCGCGTCCAGGCCACGGTCAGCCGGCGACGGCGCAACGCCGAGCAGCGGATCGAGTTGCTCGAGCGGGATCGAATCCCGAAACCGCCCGCGCCAATGCGCTTTTCGGGCACCTTCGACCGGGAACCGATCGCCGGCGCGATGCTGCGGTCGGTCCTGGTGCCGGGCCGGCTGCGCTGCGAGCGGCTGGACGTCAGCCCGGGCGAGCACCTGCTCGTCACGGGCACGAACGGTGCCGGAAAGTCGACGTTGCTCGACGTGATCGCCGGACGGCTGACCCCGCCGGCAGGCGATGTCCAGGTGCGAGCGCGGCAGATCGGGCTCCTCACCCAGGACGTCGCGCTGCCCGACCCGTCCGCGTCGGCGGCCGACCTGTTCGAACGGCTCGATGCGCGGATCTCGTTGTCGTCGCTCGGTTTGCTGCACCCGCGGGATCATCGGCGGCCGCTCGGTGAGTTGAGCCTGGGTCAGCAGCGGCGGGTCGAGCTGGCGCTGCTGATCGCGCGGCAACCGGACCTGCTGCTGCTCGACGAGCCGACGAACCACCTGTCGCTGGCACTGGTCGACGAGCTGGAGTCGGCGCTGGCGCAGAGTCCGGTGACCGTCATACTCGCCAGTCACGACCGCTGGATCCGGCGGCGCTGGACCGGCGAGACGCTGCGGCTGCAACCGGTGGACCGGCTCACTCCACCGTGACGGACTTCGCGAGGTTGCGCGGCCGATCGATGTCGCGGCCGAGCACCGTGGCGACATGGAAAGCCAACAGCTGCAACGGGATCGTCAGCAGAATGGGGTCCAGCTCCGGAGCGCTGCCCGGCACGTCGATCCGGCGCACGGGTAGGTCGCCGAAGTCAACGTCCTGGTGGGTGACCGCAACGATCGGGCCGCCGCGTGCCGCGATCTCGCTCAGCCCGGCGACGTTGCGCTCGGCCAGCTCACCGGCCGGCACGATCGCCACGGTCGGCATCTCGGCGCTGATCAGGGCGAGCGGACCGTGCTTCAGCTCGCTGGCCTGATAGGCCTCGGCGTGCTGATAGCTGATCTCCTTCAGCTTCTGAGCGCCTTCTCTGGCTACCGGGAACCCGTTGACCCGACCGATGAAGAACAGGCTGCGGGCATCGGCGAGTTCCTTTGCCACTGCCGCGATCTGGTCCTCGGTAGCGAGGATCTCGGTGACCTGTCCGGGCAGCGCGTGCAGCGCGTCGACCAGTCGCTTGCCATCGGCGTGCGACAGATCGCGCACCCGGCCGAGCGCGAGCGCAAGCAGCGCGAACCCGACCGTCATGTGCGTGACGGCCTTGGTGGAGCACACGCTGACCTCCGGACCGGCGTGCAGGTAGATGCCGCCGTCGCACTCCCGGGCGATCGACGAGCCGACGACGTTCACCATGCCGACGACGCGCCCGCCCTTGCGCCGGATCTCGCGCACCGCGAACAGCGTGTCGGCGGTCTCGCCGGACTGGCTGACCGCGACGTAGAGCGTGTCCGGCTCGATGACCGGGTTGCGATAGCGGAACTCCGAAGCCGCCTCCGCGTCGGCCGGAATGCGTGCCGTCGCCTCGATCAGGTCGGCGCCCATCTGCCCGGCATACAACGCGGATCCGCAGCCGATCGCCTTGACGCGCTTGAAGGTTCGCAGCTCGCGCGGCTCGAGGCCGAGACCGTCCAGCCGGGCCGTGCCGAAGCGGTCGTCCAGGCGCCCGGTCAGCATCCGCTCCAGTGACGCCGGCTGCTCGAGGATCTCCTTGCGCATGAACGTCCCCTCGGCCAGCTCGAGGTCGATCAGGTCGACGTCGATCTGCTCCGGCTGCTTCCCGGTGTCGGCGCTGTCGCGGGTGAAGGTGCGGAAACCGGACGCGGTGACGGCCGCCAACTCACCGTCGTCGAGATGCACCACCGAGGAGGTGTGCCGCACCAGCGCCGCCGCGTCGGACGCGACGAACATCTCCCGGTCGCCCACTCCCAGGATCAGCGGCGAGCCCTGCCGTGCGACGACGAGCTCGCCCGGCGTCTCGGCGTCCAGGACTGCGATGGCGTAGGTGCCGGTGATCTGGCCGAGCGCGTCCAACACCTTGTCCGGCAAGGACTTCGCCTCGGAGCCGGCGATCAAGTGCGCGAGCACCTCCGTGTCGGTGTCGGACCCGAAGCGCGCGCCCTCGGCCTCGAGGCGCTTCCGCAGCACGGCTGCATTGTCGATGATTCCGTTGTGCACGACCATGATCCGGCCGGATGCGTCACGATGTGGGTGGGCGTTCGCTTCCGAGGCCGGCCCATGGGTCGCCCACCGCGTGTGTCCGATCCCTGCCTTGCCGGTCAACCGTGCCGGCAGGGCGCGCTGCAGGTCGCGGACGCGCCCGACGGCACGTACCACCTTCGGTCCGCGGGCCGTGATCACGCCGATTCCCGCTGAGTCGTAGCCGCGGTACTCCAGACGCGACAGACCTTCCAGCAACACCGGCACGGCGTTGCCGTGCCCGACATACCCGACGATCCCGCACATGTCCCTGCTCCGTTCTGTCCGCGACGTCCCCGCCGCTGCTCGTGTGTCCGGCCGATCAGCCGTAGACGATGCGCCGCAGCTGTCGCGTCGTGAGCGCCGGCGCCGCCACCGTCCGTTGGGCGAGCTCGGCGGCGATCAACTCGAAGATCTCCTCGTTGCGCTTGCCGTAGGTTCGATGGTGCGCATGGCGTCGGCGGACGAACTCCTCGACCGGCTCGGCATACCAGGCGAGCACGTCGTCGATCACCCGGGCGGCGACCAGGGGCGCCAGGCCGGTCGTGGCCGCGACCTGTGCAATCAACTCGTCATCGGCCACCAGCAGATCATGCCGGCGGCGGCGACGAATACCAAATATCTGCCCGAAATCGGGCAGCACTGTCGGTTCGAGTGCTGATTGTCCGAGCCGAAGGAGCTGGGATGAAGCTCGGCACGACCGCAGACCGCAGCAGAACGTGACGGTCCACGTTAGGTTGGCGGGCATGGCAGCCAAGGGCAGCACACCCGCGGTCGAGCTCGAAGCCGGCGCGCACACGATCCGGATCTCGCACCCCGAGCGCGTCTACTTCCCCTCGCGAGGAGAGACGAAGCTCGACCTCGCCCGCTACTACCTGTCGGTCGGCGACGGCATGGTCCGGGCGTTGCGCGACCGGCCGTGCATGCTGCACCGCTACCCGACCGGAGTGACCGGCGAGAAGGTTCACCAGAAACGGTTGCCGCGCGGCGCGCCGGATTGGCTGGAAACAGTGCGGATTCACTTCCCGCGGTGGAACCGCACGGCGGACGAGTTGTGCGTCACCGAGATCGGCGCGGTGGTCTGGGCGGTGCAGATGTCCACGGTGGAGTTCCACCCGTGGAACTCCAGGCGCTTCGACGTCGAGCGGCCGGACGAATGGCGGATCGACATCGACCCCATGCCGGAGGCGAGCTTCGAGCGGGTGCGGCGCACCGCTCACGTCGCTCGCGAGCTGCTGGACGAGCTCCGGATCACCGGCTATCCGAAGACGTCGGGCGGCTCCGGGCTGCACGTCTACGTGCGCATCGAGCCGGAGTGGGGGTTCCAGGACGTCCGGCGTGCAGCGCTGGCGTTCGCGCGCGAAGTGGAGCGGCGCGCCCCGGATGACGTGACGACGACCTGGTGGCGCAAGGACCGCGATCCACAGCAGGTCTTCGTCGACTACAACCAGAACACCCGCGATCACACGATCGCCGCCGCCTACTCGGTGCGCGGCAACCCCGACGCGACGGTCTCGACTCCGTTCAGCTGGGACGAGCTCGACGACATCGACCCGCGCGACTGGACCATCGCCACCGTGCCGGAGCGGTATGCCGAGAAGGGCGATCTCTGGTCGGGCATCGACGACGAGGCATTCCGGCTCGACACGCTCCTGGAGTGGGCCGAGCGGGACGAGCGCGAGGGAGCGGAGCCGCCGCCGGACGACGCCGAATAGCTCGTGCCCGAACCGCCGCCCAGCGCGGCGCGCTTCCGCAGCGGTGGCTCGTCATGCGGGCAGCTCGGTCGGCAGCTGGCCACCCTGGAAGTCCTGAATGCCGAGTCGTCCCAGCGACTTCCGCAGCTCCTCGAGCTCAGGTCGCAGCGCGGGCCGCGAGCGGCGCAGGCGCCATACACCCTGCAGGTCGTCGCGAGCCGTGCTGACAATCTGCACGCGGCTGTCCGGATCGTCAAACCAGTCGACCGGCACCTCGTGGATGCGTAACCGGCACCACTGCGCCAGGACGAGCAATTCGGTGTCGAAGAACCACGCCTCGTCCTGCACCAGCGGGAGCAGGGCATGCGCGACATCCCCGCGGATCGCCTTGAAACCACACTGCGCATCGGAGAATCGGGCGCGCAGCGTCTGGTGCAAGATGAAGTTGTAGCTGCGCGAGATGAATTCGCGCTTCGCGCCACGCACTACCCGCGCACCGTGTGTGAGCCGGGAGCCGATCGCCAAGTCCGAGTGCCCCGAGAGGAGCGGCGCGACGAGCGGGAACACGGCACTCAGGTCGGTCGACAGGTCCACGTCCATGTACGCCAGCACGAGTGCGTCCGAGGACAGCCAGGCCTGTTTGAGCGCCAGCCCGCGGCCCTTGCGGCTCATGACGTGCAGCCGCACCTCCGGCAGTGCTGTGGCGAGCCTGCGCGCGACGAGCAACGTGCCGTTGGTGGAGCCGCTGTCCGCGATGGTGATGCGGAAGGGATAGGGAAACTGCTCCTGGAGCAGAGCTCGCACGGTCTGCACACTGGCGGCCAGCACGTGCTCCTCGTTGTGCACCGGGATGACGACGTCGAGCACGATCGGCCGCGGTCGGTATGCGTCCTGTGACCGCACCGCATCGCCTTGTACTTCAACGGTTTCCATCATGATGAGTCCTCAGTTGCTCGTTGCGGAGCTGGTCGGCTGGGTGAGGTCGTAGAAGGTCGATCCCCCGATCGTCACCTTCGTGTAATGCGCCTCCACCCAGCTGGTGATCTGTTGGGTCACGGTGGAGCCACCCATCCGGTTGCCACCGACGCCGCCGGCGATGAAGTAGTGGATCTTCCCCGCCGTCACGTAGGCCTGGAACTGCGCCAGGGTCGGGGACGGATCGCTGCCGTTGAAGCCACCGATGGCCATGACCGGCCGCTGGGTGGCGAGTTGGAGCCCGGCCGCGTTGTTGCTGCCGATCGCCGCCGCGACCCAGGTGTAGTGGCTTGCGTCGGCGTCGAGTGCCGTGACGATCGCGGTGCCCGGGGTGCTCGCGTCGAGCAGACCGCCGATGCCGCCCCCGCGCATCGCGCCGCCCTGGGTAGGCATGCCGCCACCGAAGCCGCCCGCGCCGCCACCGAAGCCGCCCGCGCCAGCCGGCCCGGCGGTCGGGATTGAACCCGTGTGTGCGGAGTTCACCGTGCTCCAGGTGTATGCCGCCGGCCCGGCGAGCCCGGCTGCGATCGCGCCGGCCAAGACCAGGGGAATCGCCTTACGGTGCAACCAGTTCAGCGCGAGAAGGAGGAACGCTGCCGCCATACCGACCGCGAGGACCGACGCGCGCAGCCAGTCGCCGTACGCGGTGGTGCGGGTCAGCAGGATGAACGACCAGGTCGCCGCGGACGCGGTGGCCGCTGCCAGGGTGATCGAGCCGACCGCCTGATGACGGCGTTCCCACGCTTCCCGGGCACCCATCCCGACCAGTGCCGCGATCGCCGGCGCGAGCGCGACCGTGTAGTACTGGTGGAAGATCCCGGCCATGAAGGAGAACGTCAGGCCGGTGACCACCAGCCAGCCGCCCCACACGAGGTATGCCGCCCGGCGGCCGTCCGTGCGCGGCCGCCGGCCACGGAGAGCGATGCCGGCACCGAGCAGGATGAGCGCAGCCGGCAGCAGCCAGGAGATCTGGGCGCCCACCTCGTAGCCGAACATGCGGGTGATGCCGGTGCTGCCCCACATGCCGCCGCCGTTGCCACCGCCACCACCGACCGAGCCGGTCTCGTTGCCGGTGATCCGGCCGAACCCGTTGTAGCCGAAGGTGAGGTTCCAGAACGAATTGTCCTGGCTGCCACCGATGTACGGCCGGACACTGGCCGGCACCAGCTGCACGACCAGCACCCACCAACCACCCGCGAGGACCAGGGCGCCCACCCCGGCGAGCAGCCCGGCGAGCCGGCGCTGCAGGGTGGTCCGGGCGGCCATCAGGTAGGCGACGGCGAAGAGCGGCACGACGAGGAAGACCTGGAGCGTCTTGGTGAGGAACCCCAAGCCGAGGAAGAGCCCGACCAGGGCCATCCACCGGACGGAGCCCTTCTCGATCGCTCGCAAGGTCGCCCAGGCCCCGAGCGTCATCAGCAGCACCAGCAACGCATCGGGGTTGTTGAAGCGGAACATCAACGCCGCCACCGGGGTCAATGCCAGCACCGCACCGGACAGCAACCCCGCCAGGGGTCCGAAGTGCCGCCGGACCATTGTGTAGACGAGCCCGACGGTCGCGACACCCATCAACACTTCCGGCATCAGCAGCGCGAACGAGTTGAGGCCGAACACCCGCACCGACAGGGCCATCACCCAGAGGGCGGCCGGTGGCTTGTCCACGGTGATCGCGTTGGCGGCGTCGGAGGAACCGAAGAAGAACGCCTCCCAATTGACCGAACCTGCCTGTGCCGCCGCGGAATAGAAGGAGTTCGCCCAACCACTGGCGGTCAGGTTGTAGCAGTAGAGGACGGCTGTCCCGACAAGCAGGCCGAGCGCCGACGGACGGGCCCAGGCCGGATCATCCGCGTGCCCGCGCCACCACCGGCCGAGTCGTCGTGTCCCCGCGACAGCGCGGGACGACCTGTCGTCGGTCGGCGACTCGCTGCGGATCGCGTGATCTGAGGTCCGCAAGTGGGCGGTTGCTGAATCCATGCCGCCGACCTTGTCGGCGATGTTTGTGGCCCTGCTGTGGCATGTGCCAGCGATGACCATGAGCCGATCGTGCGACCGCCGACTTGCCAGCCATGGCAGCGGATTCGCAAAGGATGGGCACAGCACGCCCGGCCAGGTTCGTGGGCGACGAGGAACCGCCGAGACGCGAAGGACACATCGTTCATGACCCAGCACCCAGGCCAGCTGCCAGATCCGACCGATCAGTCGACGCCGGTGCCAACGCCGGTCGTGTCGCCCGCCGCCTCACCTGCGACCTCACCCGCACTGCGCCAGCCACGCTGGTCGGGGAAGAAGACCGCGGTCGTCGCCGCGCTGGCGATCGGCCTGTCGTCGGCCGGTGCGATCACGGCCTCCGCAGCGGTGCCGAATGGCTCGGGTGCGGGCACCGGAGTGGGCGGTCCACGCGGCTTCGGCAACGCCCGCAACTTCCGTCCGGGAGCCGGCGGACCCAGTGCGATGCCGTCCGGTGCACCCGGTGCCAACGGCGCGGGTGCTCCGAGCTGACGTCCGCGCTCAGCGGATCGCGGACACGGCCTCGGCGATCGGGGTGTCGCCGTTGTTGAACTGCACGAAGGCGCCGACGCTGTTCTTCGCGGGGAGAAGTGCAGCCACAACCGCGGCCACATCGGCGCGGGACACCGAGCCGGCGGCGAGGTCGGGATGGTCCTGGCCACGGACCTCGATCCGCCCGGTGGGTGGATCGTCGGTGAGTGTGCTGGGACCGGCGATGGTCCAGGACAAGCCGGTGCCGCGGAGGTATTCGTCGGCCGCGGCCTTCGCCTCGGCATACGCGAAGAACGAATCTCCTTCGGGCACGCGGTGATCCGGCGATGCGCCGAAGTAGGACACCATGATGTAACGGTCGATGCCGGCGGAGGCGGTGGCGTTCATGCTGCGAATGGCCGCGTCCCGGTCGACGGCATAGGTTCGCGAGGGGTTGCCGCCGCCCGCGCCGGCGGACCAGACAACCGCATCCACACCCGACAGCAACTCGGCGACCGCCGGCACGTCCAGGTGCTCCATGTCCGCGACCACCGCTTGGGCACCGGTCGCCGCGACCTCCGGCGCGTGATCCTCGTTGCGGAACAGCGATCGCACCCGGTGGCCTTCGCCGACCAGCTGCCGGGCGAGCAGCATCGCCACCTTGCCGTGTCCGCCGATGATCGCGACCGTTGTCATGCTGATCCCCGCTTCTTCCGTGATCCGACCCTGCGCAGCTTGTCGAGCACCGGTGGCACCGGCGTGCGTGCCCTACCCAGGTTACGGCCCGCGGCCAGCATGGCGCGGTCGTAGACGGGCCGCGCGAAGCGCTTCGCGGCATAGGCGACGTGTCCGTCACGGTCGGTCAGGATGAGGAACTTCCCGGCCTTCATCCCCGCGAACGCGACAGCGCCAACCTGATCCGCCGATCGTGGCGCCTTGGCGATCAGGTCCGTCCCGCTCGCCTCCATGTCCACGTCCTTGCCGGCGAAGGACTGCGCCAGGTTGGTCCGGAAGAACGACGGGCAGATGACCGAGACCGTGATGCCCGCCGGCGCCAGCTCGGCCCGCAACGTTTCACTGATCGCGACCACACCCGCCTTCACGGCGTTGTATGACGCCATCGCGGGCGCGTGGACCAGCCCCGCGAGCGATGCGGTGTTGACGATCTGACCACTCCCCTGCCGCTTCATCATCGGCACGAAGGTGTGGCAGCCGCACGCGACACCGAGCAGGTTGATGTCGACGATGCGGCGCCATTCCGCCATGTCGGCGACGTCGATCCGGCCACCCGCCGCGATGCCGGCGTTGTTGACGAGCAGGTCGAGTCCGCCATACGCGCTCTCCACCCAGTTGCGCGCGCTCGCCCAGTCCTCTTCGCTGCTGACGTCGAGCTTGCGGTAGTCGACACCCTCGGGCAGCGAGCCCTCGGGTGCGGTCTCGTGCACGTCGCCGACCAGCACCCGGGCACCGTCGGCGACCAGCAGGGCGACGAGGGCCTGCCCCAGCCCGGAGCAACCACCGGTGACGAGGCACCGTGCGGCGGCATACGAGCGGACCGGTTTCGAGGAGAGAATGCGCATGCGCCCAGCCTAAACGCGGTTACCGATCGGTAACCAGGGTCATCGCAACAGCTCCCGGATGTCGTCGGGGGTGATGGCGCCGCCGGCACCGCCATCGCCGTCGACCACCTTCTCGAAGAGAGCGCGTTTGCGCTCCTGCAACGCGACGACCTTCTCCTCGATGGTGCCGGCGCTGACGAGCCGGTAGACCATCACCGGTTTGTCCTGCCCGATCCGGTGTGCACGGTCGATCGCCTGGGCCTCGGTGGCGGGGTTCCACCACGGGTCGAGCACGAAGACGTAGTCGGCCTCGGTCAGGGTCAGGCCGACGCCCCCGGCCTTGAGCGAGATGAGGAAGGCCGCGTCGTCGCCGTTCTTGAAGCCGTCGATCACCTGCTGCCGGTTGCGGGTGCGTCCGTCGAGGTAGGACGACGTGAGACCGGCCGCAAACAACGCGTCGCGCGCAAGCTTCAGGAACGACGTGAACTGGCTGAAGACCAGCGCCCGGTGCCCTTCGGCGGCGAGCTCGCCGATCTGCTCGACGAGCAGGGCGAGCTTCGCCGAGGTCTCGCCTGCGTTGCTCGGCACGTCGTCGACCAGCCGCGGGTCGAGCGCGAGCTGCCGCAGCCGGGTGAGCGCGGCCAGAATCGCGACGCGGTTGCCGTCCGGGTCCTCCAGCAGCCCGAGCACGCGCTGCCGCTCGCGCTGCAGATGGCGGTCGTAGGTCTGCCGGTGCTTGACACCGAGCTCGACGGCCTGCACCTGCACCTGCTTCGGCGGCAGGTCGCTCGCCACCTGCTCCTTGGTGCGCCGCAGCATCAGCGGCCTGATCCGGCGACGCAGCTGGTCGAGCAGCTCCGGAGTCTCGCCGCGCTCGATCGGCTTGCGGTAGCGCTGCGTGAAGGAGTCCGGGCGCGGATAGAGCCCGGGCGCCGCGAGCGCCAGCATCGACCACAGGTCCATCAGTGAGTTTTCGAGCGGGGTGCCGGTGATCGCCAGCGTGAACGGTGCGCCGATGCGTTTGGCCGCTTGGAAGGTCTTGGACTGGTGATTCTTGACCGACTGCGCCTCGTCGAGGACGAGGCCGTTCCAGCCCACCGCGGCGAACTGGTCGGCGTCCAGCCGGAGCACGGCGTATGACGTGACGACGACCTGCGCATCGCCGATGGCCTGCGCGACGGTGGTCCCCCGGCGCTTGCTGGTCTCGGCGAGCGGGAGCACCCGCAGTGTCGGGGTGAAGCGCGCGGCCTCGCTGACCCAGGTGCCGACCACCGAGCTGGGCGCCACGACGAGGACCGGCACGTCCAGCTCGCCCTCCTCCTGCGCGCGGGCCAGCAGCGCCAGGGTCTGCAACGTCTTGCCGAGGCCCATGTCGTCGGCGAGAACTCCGCCGAGCGCGCAGTCCCAGAGCGCGGCGAGCCAGGTGAAGCCGTCCAGCTGGTAGCCGCGGAGCGTTGCCTCGAGCGATGCGGGCACGCTCGGCGCGGTGAACCGGTCGAGCGCACGGACTCGCTCCAGCTGGCGGGTCCAGCGCTCACTCTGCTCGTCGATGACGCCGAGCGACTCCAACTCGTCCCAGAGACCGACATGGAAGCGGTTGATGGCCAAGCCTTCTCGCTGTTTGTCGGCGATCTCCCGGGCTTCGGCGATCAGCCGCTCCAATTGGCGCAGCTCGGGCCGGTCGAGGCTGAACCAGGTGCCCGACGCGAGCAGCATCGCCTCATCACCTCGTGCAAGCGCGGCGAAGAGAGCAGCGAACGGCACCTCCTCACCCTCGATCGACACCGTCACGTGCAGGTCGAGCCAGTCGTTGTCCTCGCTGTCGGTGGCCCCGATCGTGATCTGCGGCGCGACCCGGCTCTCCTCGAAACTCGGCAGCTCTGCGTCGACCACCAGCTCCAGATCGTCGCAGTCCGCCAGCTCCTGCAGTCGCTCGGCGAAACGCACCGCCGGCCAGCCCCGCAGCACGCTGCGGCCGATCGGCCACCAGCCGAGTCCGCCGACGAGCTCCATCAGGTCCAGGTCACGGAGCGTCTCCTCGAGCCGTCCGACGAGCGCGTGCTCGGCGGCCCGGTCCCGGGTGTGGTCATAGACGTCGAGGTCGACCGGTTTGGGATGCTTCCCGGCATACAGCATCTCGGCGGCGACCTCGATCGCCTGAGGCTCGGGCGAGGTGAGGGTGAGCCGTAGCCGGATCGGGGCCGACACCGGCAGGCCGTTGCTGGCGACGAGGTGCAGTTGCCGGCTCAGCCGCGGGTAGTAGAGGTCGCGGAACTCCTCGGCGTCGTCCGCCGGCACCTCGACCGGACCGTCGAGCAGCAGGGCCCGCGCGGCGGTGCTCAGCGGCGCGTCGAGCGCGGCCAGCGTGATGCTGCCGTCGGGCGCGACGTGCGCGATGCCGTGGCCCGGGTCGCCGAGGACGACGACTTCGCCCGTCGCGTCGGCCAGGCCGAGGACGGTCGCGGCGCCGCGCAGCGATCCGTCGTCCTGGGGGTCGAAGTCGGCGACGACGTGGGTGGGGTCCGGCGCCAGACGCACCACACCGTGCCCGTTGTATGCCGGGAGCAGCTCCACCCCGGCAGCGACGCACTCGCGCAACGCCGGCCACACGCCGGTGTTGCTCTCGTCGAGCTGGATGAGCGGCACGGACATCGCCCAGGCGTGCTGGCGCCCCGCCGCGACGTCGCGGAGGGCGGTGACGGCGTCGGCCTGCGCGACGTGGAACCGGCGCCGGACCCGGTTGAGGCCGACCTCGTCCCAGGACGCCTGCTTGGACCAGCGCTCGGCCTTGGTGCGGTGCGACAGGGTCAGCCCGACGCGGGTCACCCGGCGGCGGCCGCGCAACTCGCGGCTCACCGTCACGCGCAGGCCCAGCCGCACGCCGTCGTCGGCGTGGTCGACCGTCGGACCGTCGAGTTGCTCCTGGACGAAGCGGCGCCACGCGGGCAGCTCCGGGGTGCCGCCGCCGAGCTGGTCGCGGGCCGTGAGCAGTGTCGCGGCGACGTGCTTGCACTCGGTCGCCATCGGGCAGGAACACCGGGAGTGCCACTCGGGCGCGCCCTCGAAGTCCTTCATCCGGGTGATCATCACGGTGTAGGGCCGCTCGCGGTTGCCCTCGACGGTCGCGAGCAGCAGTCGGCCGCGGTCGCCGGTGTTGATCGACTGGACCCGCTCGGAGTCGACATACAGCTCCGCACGGGCAAGCGTGAGCTCGCCCATCCGCTCCGCGAGCTGCTCGGGCGTCACCCGGCGCACCCACTCCGCGCCGCGCAGCTGCAGCTCGGTCGCGTTGATCACGGTCCCGACGGTAGCCGTCACCGCTGACAGTCGCGAGCGGTGGCGCGCCGGTTGTGGATGCCCTGTGTCGGCTGTGAACGGTGAGCATTCTGGACAACGCTTTGAGGATCACGGCTGCGCGTCGGATACTCGGGCTCTATGCGGAGGACTCAGAGCGCGGTGGGACTCGGCCTGGCAATCGTCGTCCTGCTCGGCGTTCTAGGGCTCTGGTTGTGGGGCAAGCCCCGCACCTCGGTGGCCCTGCCGTCGGCGCAGACCACTCCTGGCGCGGTCGTCGAGACCTTCGCCAAAGCGTTGAACGACCGTGACTTCCCTGCCGCGAAGAACATGGTCGTCGGCAACAAGGTCGGGGTCGACGCCGGCTGGTGGGACCTGCACGGCCCACGCATCGAGCAGCTGCGGATCATCCACACCGGGCCGGTCAGGACGGGAGCGGCGTGCGGGCCCAAGATCGCGGCGGCGTGGCGCCAGTGCGTCGTGGTCAAGACGCTCTCGACGTTCCGTCACGTGAAGAGCCTGGCCAGCGGTGACGACCCGCACCGCGAGTCGTGGTCCTACTTCCTGGTCCGCAACAACAGCTCGGACCGCTGGCGGATCCTGGACTGGGGCAAGGGCTGAGCGCGTCGTCGACCAGAGGTATGCCGAACGCGCGATACCGCACGATGTGCATAGCCGAATCCTGACGTACCTCAGCTCTTCGGGACGTTGGCCTCCAGCTCACGCAACCACGCGTGCGCATTGCCGTCGCTGGGTGCGCGCCAGTCGCCGCGCGGTGACAGCGCACCGCCGGCGACGACCTTCGGGCCGTTGGGCAGAGCGGATCGCTTGAACTGGCTGAAGCCGAAGAAGCGCTTGATGAACAGCTCCAGCCAGGAGCGGATCTCCGGCAGCGAGTAGGCCATCCGGCGGTCTTCCGGATAACCGGGCGGCCAGTCACCCACGGCGGGGTCGTGCCAGGCATGCCACGCCAGGAACGCGATGCGGCTGGGCCGCATGCCGAAGCGCAGCGTGTGGAAGAGGTTGAAGTCCTGCAGCGCGTAGGGGCCGATCGCGTCCTCGGTGGACTGTGGCTTCTCGTCCGTACCGGCCGGCACCAGCTCGGGGCTGATCTCCGCGTCGAGGATGGTCTGCAGCGTGCGGGTCGCGGAGTCGTCGAAGTGTCCCGATCCGATGACCCAGCGGATGAGGTGCTGGATCATCGTCTTCGGGATGCCGGCATTGACGTTGTAGTGCGACATCTGGTCACCCACGCCATACGTGCACCAGCCGAGCGCCAGCTCGGAGAGATCACCGGTGCCGAGGACGATGCCGTTCTCGTTGTTGGCGATCCGGAACAGGTAGTCGTAGCGCAGCCCCGCCTGGACGTTCTCGAACGTCACGTCGTAGACCGGCTCACCCTCCCCCGCCGGGTGGCCCATGTCGCGCAACATCTGCGTCGCCGCGGGCCGAATGTCGAGCTCGTGGAAGGAAACTCCCATCGCAGCGGCCAGGTCGGTGGCGGCCGACTTACTCGCGCTGCCGGTCGCGAAACCGGGCATGGTGTAGGCGAGTATGTCGGTGGGCGGGCGGCCCAGGTCGTCCATGGCCCGGGCAGCGACGAGCAGAGCGTGCGTCGAGTCGAGTCCGCCGGAGACGCCGATGACGATCTTCGGCCCGCCGATCGCCGAGAGCCGCTGTTTCAGCGCCGTTACCTGGATCGTGTAGGCCTCGTAACAGTCCTGTGCCAGGTGCTCCGGGTCGTCGGGCACGAAAGGGAACCGCTGCAGTTTGCGCCACAGCCCGATGTCGCTGCTCGGGGCGTCGAGCCGGAAACCGACCCGTCGGAAATCAGCGGCATCATTGAAGGTTCGCGCATTGTCCGCCAGCGATCCGTCGCGCAACCGGTCCTGCCGGATCCGGTCCAGGTCCACGTCGACCGTGGTGCGTGTCGCGTCCTGCGGGAAACGCTCGCTCTGCCCGAGCAACGTGCCGCACTCGTGGATCATCGTCATGCCGTCCCACGACAGGTCGGTGGTGGACTCGCCATACCCGGTGGCGGCATACACGTAGGCAGCGAGGCATCGGGCGCTCTGTGCCATCGCGAGCGCCTGCCGGTCGGCCGACCGGCCGACGGTGATCGGGCTGCCGGAGATGTTGACCAGCACGTTGGCGCCGGCGAGCGCCGCCACCGAGGACGGCGGGATCGGCACCCACATGTCCTCGCACACCTCGACGTGCACGGTCAGTGCCGGCAGATCCTCCGCGGTGAAGAGGATGTCTGGGCCGAACGGCACGCTCACCCCCGCAACCGTGATCGACTCTCCGCGCTGGTCGTCACCCGGCGCGAAGTAGCGCTTGTCGTAGAACTCCCGGTAGTTGGGCAGATAGCTCTTCGGCGCCACGCCGAGCACCGCGCCACGGTGGATCACCACCGCGCAGTTGTAGAGGCGCAAACCCTTCCGCAGCGGAGCACCGACGATCACCAGCGGCAGCAACTCGGTTGTGGCTGCGGCAATTTCGCCGATCGCCGCCTCCACCTCGTCGAGCACGGCGTCCTGCAGCACCAGGTCGTCGATCGCGTAGCCGGTAAGGCTCATCTCCGGGAACGCCGCGACCGCAACGGAGTCGGCGTCACAGCCGCGCACCTGGTCGATGATCATTGCGGCATTCGCCGCCGGATCGGCGATCGCCGTCGGGACCGTGCACGCGGCGATGCGTGCGAAGCCCTGGTCGTATGCCGAGAAGAAGTTCATGCTTGCCAGTGTCTCAGCAGTGCACTGCCATGCTGGACCCATGCGTCTCCCCGGCTGGTTCCGAGTCGCCTTCGCGATGTTCGTGGTCGGCTGGGGAGCCAACCAGTTCACGCCGCTGCTGCTGGTGTATCGCGCGACCGACCACTACTCGCAGACGCTCGTCACGTCGATGTTCGCGGCATACATCCTCGGACTCGTGCCGGCGCTGATACTGTCCGCCGAGCTCGCCGGCCGGTTCGGGCACCGCGCGGTGCTCCGCCCGATGATGGTGCTCACCGCCGTGTCGTCCCTGCTCCTCGCGATCGGCGCATCGTCGGCCGCCCCGCTCTTCGCCGGCCGCGTGCTGTACGGCGTGTGCACCGGCGCGGCCATGGCGCCCGGCACCACCTGGGTCAAGGAGTTGTCCGCCGATGCGCCGGTCGGCACCGGCGCACGGCGGGCCGCGATCGCGTTGTCAGCGGGATTCGGCGGCGGGGCGTTCCTCACCGGGTTCATGGCCCAGTGGCTGCCGGATCCGAAGGTGCTGCCGTATGTCGTGCACCTCGCGCTCACCGGCGTTGCCGGCGCGCTCGTCTGGAACGCACCCGTACCTGCCAACGCCGGCGGCCGAGCATCTGTCCCCGGTGGCCGAGTAAGCGGCGAGGACCTGGATCGAGTCGCAGCCGAGGAACGAGGCTGCGAGGAGTCGAGCCAATGGCGACGCGAGACGACGACCAGCCCGGACAGGGCGCACAGCGAGCTTGCGAGCACCGCGCCCTGGCCGGGCTGCGAGGAGTCGAGCCAATGGCTCAGCCGGCACTTCTCGATGCGCATCGCGCCGATGGCGGTGTGGGTCTTCGCCTGCCCGAGCATCAGCATGGTCATCCTGCCGGCGCTCATCAAGGCGGAGATCGCAGGGTTCGCAGTGGCATTCACCGGCATCGTCTGCGGTCTGACCCTCGGCACCGGTGTGCTGGTGCAGCAGCCGGCCCGCCGACTGGAAGCCGGTCGGCCGGGCGGAGTGACCGTGCTCGGCATGCTCGGAACAGTGCTCGGCGTGCTGCTCACCGTGTTGACCGTGAGCCGGCACTCGGTGGCTCTCGTCCTCGTTGCGTCCGTGGTGCTCGGTGCCGGCTACGGCCTGACGCTCGTCGGTGGTCTCACCGCCGTTGAACGCTCCACTCCGTCAACCGAACTCGGCATGACGAACGCCGTCTTCTACTCGCTGACCTATGCCGGGTTCACGGTGCCGACCATCGTCTCGGTGCTCGTGCAGCACTGGCCGGAGCGAGTGGTGTTGCTCGGCCTCGCCGGGCCGGCGGTACTCAGTCTGCTCGCGGCAGTGCGTGCCGAGCGCGTGGTGAGACCTGCGGTTTAGGGTCGGCTCATGCGGGAAGAGACACTCACCGCCCCGGACGGGTTGCTCGTCATACCGGAAAAGCATTGTGGGACAGCGGTCCTCACCATCGGTGGATCCAGCGGCCGGATCGATGACGACCGGGCACGGGTGCTCGCGGCGCACGGCGCGCTCGCCATGTCGATCCGCTGGTTCGGTGGGCCGGGGCAACCGAACGGCCCGCGGCTCGTGCCGCTGGAAACCTTCACCGACGCACTCGACCGGCTCGCCCCGGAATGCGACCGGCTGGTGATCGCAGGGACGTCCTTCGGTGCGGAAGCCGCGCTGCTCGTGGCATCACATGACGAACGAGTCGACGGCTGTATCGGATTCGCGCCGAGTTCGTACGTGTGGAGCTATGTCGACCCGGCCGGATCGCAGGTCTCGCACTGGTCGTATGACGGCCGGCCGCTCCCGGCGATCCCCTTCGACGTGCGCTGGACGCCGGACACCGATCCGCCGGCCTACGTGGGCATGTATCGGCAGAGCGTGCGCACCGCCGACCCGGAAACGGTTGTCGCCGCGACCATCCCGACCGAACGCATCAGCGACTTGCTCCTGGTCGCGGGTGGTGACGACCAGGTCTGGCCGTCCGTGGACTTCGCCGAAGACATCGCGGCCCGCCGCCGGAGTCATGGCCTGCGCACGGATCTCGTCACTGCGCGCAAGGCCGGGCACCGCACCCTGCTGCCCGGCGAGCAGCCGGTCAGCGCCGGCCAGGCGATGCGCCGCGGCGGCACCGACGACACCAACCGCGAACTCGGCGCGCTCGCCTGGCCGCACGTCCGCCGCATCCTCCGCCTCCCCGACTGACCGGACGCGCACCGTCCTCCCGCCGACCGCCGACCACCTGCCCCGGCCCCCGGCCCTCCTTCCCCCTTTTCGCCGAAAGGCTCAGCAAAGCTCGACAGGCTCAGAAAATCACCGACCGAGAACGGCTTCGTTCTGCGCCTCTCGGCACTTTGTGAGCCTCTCGGCGGAGAAGGCGCGGCCCTGCTCGGGCGCCGGCGCATGGCGGGTCGTGCTGCAGAGCGGTCAGCGGCGCGGCTGGAAGACCGGATCCTCCCGCTTCAGGCCGGCGGTGCGGGCGATCCGGAAGTTCTTGCCGAGCAACAACCTCGCCTGCTCCCAGCGCTCACGGGCGAAGGTCCGCCGTGGCGAGGACCGCCACGTCGCGTCGAAGAGCCGCTTGGCTGCCACCACGGCATCCGGGGACCGCCGCGCGAGCGACTCGGCGAGGGAACGCGCCGCGTCATACGGCGCTGGGTCGACCTGGCCCACCAGTCCGAGCCGTGCGGCCTCCTCGCCGGAGATGATCTCGGCCGTCATCGTGAGCCGCTTGGCGGTCTCGATGCCGACCAGCTCGGAGAGCGCCTGCACGCCGCTCATGTCCGGGATGAGCCCCCACTTCCCTTCCAGCACGGACCATTTGGCGTCCGGCGCGGTCACCCGCAGGTCGGCACCGAGCGCGATCTGCAGTCCGCCGCCGTAGCAATGGCCGTGCACCGCCGCGATCACCGGCACCGGCACGCGCCGCCATACCCAGCACGCCTCCTGGAAGACGTTGGTCCCAC
Source organism: Flexivirga sp. YIM B11880 (assembly GCF_058148645.1). Taxonomy (NCBI): domain Bacteria; kingdom Bacillati; phylum Actinomycetota; class Actinomycetes; order Micrococcales; family Dermacoccaceae; genus Flexivirga; species Flexivirga sp. YIM B11880. The sequence goes on along the minus strand of NZ_JBMAMH010000001.1, from coordinate 842,992 downwards.
GCCAGGGCCGCGGCAGCATGCCGAGCGGCAACTGCTTGGGGTCAGCGGTGACCGTCTTGAAGTCCAGTCCGGCACAGAACGAGTCGCCCGTCCCCGACAGGACGACTGCCCGGATTTCCTTGTCGGCGCGGAGGTTCCGCCCAGCAGCGGCCAGGTCCCGCAGCATCGGCAGGGTCAGACCGTTGAGTTTGTCGGGCCGATCCAGGCGCACGTCTGCGATGCCGCCCGACACGGCCACGTCGATGTTGCTCATCGACCGATCCTAGGAGGTCGAGAGCGGGCCGCGAGGCGGTGCAGCTGCTCCTCCTGCCAGCGATGCGCGCCGGCTTCATAAGCGATGATCGTCACGAACGGAGCCGCCAGCGTGAGCAGCAGGCTGACCGTGATGGGTGTGCCGACGACGGCGAGCACGATCGCGGCGGCCAGCAGTGCCGCCGTGAGCAGCATGTTGACCAGGTGGAGAGGGTCGAACCGGCCGATCAGCACGTCGTGCAGGGTGTAGACGACGGTCAGGTAGATCGCCACCGGAACGGTCAGCAGCGCCACGGCCGATGGCTCGGTCAGTGTCGAGTGACCCTCGAGGTAGAGGCCCAGGATGTGCAGCCCGGCACCGGTGCCGGCGATCGCCACGAAGACCAGCACGTGTCCGTAGCCGAAGAAGTAGCCATAGGTCGGGCGGTGCTCCAAGAGGGTGCCGAACGGCATCATGAAGTAGACCCACCACATGCCGAAGGTCAGCCCGATGCCGGCGATGACGACCGCGACGGCGTTCCACGTCCACCGCTCGCCGGCCGCGCCGCCGAGCAGCCCCTGGGACGACCCGATCGTGCCGACGATGCCCTCACCGAGCGCGATGATCGCGAGCAGGCTGTAGCGCTCGGCGATGTGGTGCGGGTGCCAGGGTGTGCCGTTCGCACCGCCCTGTGCGAGCACCGGGATGAGCAGCTCGCAGGCGCCGAGGAAGACGCCGACCACCACGGTGAGCGCGAGCGCCATCGGCACGAAACCGAAGATCACCCAGCCCGCCTGGACGATCAGCATCCACCGGATGTTGCGCACCGCGACCTGCCGGTAGTCCGGTGCCTGCCGGGACGCGCGGAACCACTGCGCGGCCAGCGGGATCCGCATCACGACATAGCCGATGACCATCAGCCGGGTCTCGACGCGCGAGCCCTCGCCGATCGAGTGAAACATCGGCCGCAGCCCCAGCGCGAAGATCACGACGCCGACCATGGTGAGCATGGTGAGCACCCGGTAGAGCCAGTCGTCGGTGTCGAACGACGACGCGAACCAGCTGAAGTTGATCCACGCCACGCAGATCGCGAACATCGCGAAGAGGAAGGCGAAGACCCCTCGAGCGAGGTGGCCGTCAGCCGCCAGTCCGGCGAAGCTCGCGGCCGACGTGCCGACCGCGACCACGAAGATCAGGTCGAAGAGCAACTCCAACGGCGTCGAGGCACGCTCACCCTCTTCCGGGTCGCGCCCGCGCATCGGCACGAGGCGCCTGCGGAACGAGTCGGGCGACAACCGGGTGAAGCCCGAACCTGCTGATCGCTCGGTCATGCGCTGAATCCTCGCAGGCCGGCGCCCGAGCGGTCAGGAGCCGGCGTCGATGGCGACCGGCCGGCCGTCCTCCCAGGCGTATGGCGTCATCTCGGTCAGCCCCGGTGCGTAGGCGTGCACGGTCACGGCGTAGCCGTCGCCGACATTGGTCAGGTTGTGTGGGGTTCCTGCTGCGACGGATCCTTCGTCACCCGGTCGCAGCTCGGTCCAGTGTTCGGAGCCGCCGCGCCACTGCCGGTCGATCAGCTCGCCCTCGACGACGACCATCGCGCCCGCGGCCTTGCCGTGATCGTGCCAGTCGGTGGTGGCTCCGGGCGGCCAGGTCATCACCCAGACCTCGAGGTGTGGCGTCTTGGTCAGCTGGTGGCGCTTGCGTTCGTCACCGCTGCGCTCGATGGTGCTGGTGACTCCCGACTCGTGAGCGAAAAGGCGCGCCATCCGGACCAATTGGTCGGTGGTGAAGTCCCGGACGCCGGGTGAGGTGGTGGTCATCGAAGTCTCCGTTGCGGTATGGCGGACGCGCCTCGTGGGGCACAGTGGTCTGCGGCGAGCTGAGCGACGGTCGGCTCAAAGTCGGCAGACATGCCACGTCGTCATGCGTCGCCGGTTGGCGATGCGCATGAACTGCGTGGCGTGCGAAGACATGCCCACAGCACAACATGCCGCGGACCCTTTTGCCAAACACGTTTCATCTCATCTCGGATCAAGAGACGGTTGTTCAGCATGCGGATCGCGGTGATTACTTCCGATGGAAGGTTCTGGGCCATCCGGTCGTTGCGAGAGGAACGGTGCCCGATCGGCATCGTCCGACAAGGAACGAGAGAAGCATGGCAACCAAGATCCTCACGACCGACACCTTCGCGCAGGAGGTCCAGTCCGACGGCATCGTCCTGGTGGACTTCTGGGCGGACTGGTGTGGTCCGTGCAAGATGTTCGCGCCGATCTTCGAGGACGCGTCGGAGAGCAACCCGGACATCACCTTCGGCAAGGTCGACACCGACGCGGAGCCGGCACTCAGCCAGGCGTTGCAGATCACCTCGATCCCCACGCTGATGATCTTCCGCGACGGTATTCGCGTCTTCGCGCAGGCCGGCGCCCTGCCCGGTCCCGAGCTGTCCTCGCTGATCGACCAGACCCGCAAACTGCCGATGGACGAGGTCCGCAAGCAGGTCGCGGAGGAGCAGGCCAAGCAGGACCAGAATCCCGACGGCGAGGCGTAGGCCTCGCGGATCCACCACATTCGTGGGGTGACTCACACCTCGGGGGCGCCGGGGTTGCAGCGGTCGTCATACATCTGCTGCGCGGAGACCACCGGCCGCCACGGCTCGAGATTCCAGCTAGGCTTGTGGGGCTCCGCGAGCCGGGCGAACGCCCAGTGACAGTCGAACTGCGCTCGCATGCTTGGCGTTTCGGCATTTCGCGCCTTCCGCACCACCTCGCGCCAGGCCTCGTCCTCGGCACCATCGGCCGTCGTCACCCGGCCGCTCGCCGTCGGGTAGACCTGCAGGCTGCGGCCGCTCGGCAGGCTTACCCACACCACCCGCGCAATGTATGGCGGGCCGTGCCCCTCGGATGCCGAACTCCTACGGCTGGCAGCCGGTTTCGTGGCTGCGGCGCTCGGGCTTCCGGGCCGGACGCGCGACGCCGTCGAAGCCGTCGACGGGCTACTGGCGCCGTCGGCACTCCTGGTCGTGCCGCATGCCGCGACGCCGAGCAGGAGCAGCGTCATACCGACAGCGGCCCGGGGACATCGAGGCATGCCGTCATTCTTGCCGAGCGGGCGCGCTGAGCACGCGCAGCGAGCCGTGCTGCGCGATCTCGCCGAAGCCGTCCGTGAGCGCGGCCCGCACGACGTGCCACGGTGCCTGACCACCATCGGCAGGATCAGGGAAGACGTCGTGGACGAGGAGCAGCCCACCGGGCACCAGGTGCCGGGCGAAGGCGCGGTAGTCGTGCTGCGCCGTCTCCTCCGTGTGGTTGCCGTCGAGGAAGAGCAGCTCGAGCGGCGAGTTCCACCAGCGAGCAACGACTTCCGTGCTGCCCACTACCGCCGAGGCGACGTCGGCCAGCGAGTCGAGCACCGGCCGGAAGTGCGGCAGCGTGTCGAGCCGGCCGGTGTGTGGATCGACCAGCGAGGCGTCGTGCCACTCCCAGCCCGGCTGGTTCTCCTCGGAGCCGTGGTGGTGGTCGACGGTCACGAGCCGCGCATCGACCGCCCGCGCGGCGGCACCGAGCAACAGCGTCGACTTGCCGCAGTAGGTGCCGATCTCCAGCCAGGTGCCCGGCCGCGCCGTGAGCGCCAGGTCGTGCAGCGCCTCACCCTCGTCGGCGGGCATGAAACCCGCTGTCTTCTCGACGAGTTCGGCCACATCGGGTGGCACCGGCATCAGCCGGCCGCTTCGTCGCGCACGAACGCCTCCGACACGGCGGCGCTCGCGTCACCGGGCCAGCCGGCATCCCGCCAGAGGGCGGCGCCGCCCGTCGTCTGGGTGACCACGTCCGCCGCGAGCAGCACCGCCGCTGCTGTCCAGGAGGTCTGCTCACGCGGCCAGATGACCATGTCCGGCAGGTTGCGGCCGGTCCAGTAGCCACCGGTTTCGTCGTCGCGCAGTCCCTGCAGGTCGGCCAGCACGGCGAGCGCCCGATCCGTGTCGCCCATCGCGTCCAGTGCGGCGACGAGCTCCGCCGATTCGGCCGACGTCACCCACGGCTGATCGCTGACGCAGCACACGCCGTATCCCGGTCGCACGTAGTCCGCCCACGCGGCGTCGATCCGCGCACGGGCCGCCGCACCGCGGACGATGCCCGCCAGCACCGGGTAGTACCAGTCCATCGAGAAGCGTGACCGGTCCGCGAAGGAGTTCGGTCGGGCCCGCAGCGCCTCCGCCAGCCGGTTGCCGGCCCAGCGCCACCGCGGCCGGTCGTGGCCCAGGGTCGCCGCGATGTGGCAGGCGCACTCGATCGACTGCAACGCGCTCGCGCTGCCGGTCAGCAGCGCGAAGTCCGCGACCCGGCCGTCCTCCCCGACGGCCCAGCCGAGCTCGCCGCCGGGATGCTGCGCGCGAATGACGAAATTGATCGCCGCCTCAACCGTCGGCCACAACCGCGCCAGTGCGTCCGTGTGCCCGGTCACCAGGAAGTAGTGCCACAGTCCGACTGCGAAATACGCACATTGGTTGGTGTCCGCGCCGGGATCCTCGACCTGCCCGTCGCGCAGCACCATCGCCCAGGAGCCGTCCTTGCGCTGGGTCGATGCGGACCACTCCAGAGCGCGCCATGCGGCGGACCAGTGGCCGGCGACGGTCAGTCCCATCGCCGCTTCGATGTGATCCCAGGGGTCGAGATGACTGCCGTCATACCATGGGATCGAACCATCGGCACGTTGCTGTCGAAGCACGAAACGCGCTGTGGCAGCGCACTGTTCGGCGCTGAGCACGCCGGGGACCGCGAGACCGCCCGATCGCGGCGCGAGGACCGTCATCCGACCACCTCCGGCTTGGCGAGGTAGACCACGAAACTCTTGCCGAGCACCGGGTTGAGCGCGCGCTCCGCGGCGCGGGTGACGAACGGCGCCTTCATCATGTCCCACACCAGCAGGCGGTGGTAGGCGCGGACCGCCGGGTTGTCGTTGTTGTCAGGGCCGACAGCGCATTTGAGCCACCAGTAGGGCGCGTGCAGCGCGTGCGCGTGATGCTGTCCGTATGCCGCGAGCCCGGCCCCCTCGAGTTTCGCGACCAGCTCGGAGGCACGGTAGATCCGGATGTGGCCGCCCTCCACCTCGTGGTAGGGGTCGGAGAGCTTCCAGCAGACCTGCTCCGGCCAGCTGCGCGGAACGGAGACCGCGACGAGGCCGCCCGGTTTCACGACCCGGAAGATCTCGGCGATGACCTGCTCGTCCTCGTGCACGTGCTCAAGAATCTCCGAGGCGATGACCCGGTCGAAGGTGTTGTCCTCGAACGGCATCGAGCGCGCATCGCCGTGCATGACGGTGCCGGACGCACCGGCGCGCACCTCGCCCGCCAGCTCCATGGCGCCGAACATCGATTTGATGTCCGCCAGGGCGGACTCGGACTGGTCGAACGCGGTCACGAGGCCACCGCGGCGCAGCGCCTCGAAGGAGTGGCGGCCCTGGCCGGCGCCGACGTCGAGCACGGTCATGCCGGGCGACATCGGGAAGACCGAGTCGAAATCCATCGTGATCATCGGTGTTGCTCCTTCAGGTCCGGTGCTCCGGACACCGGGGGTCGAGGGTGGCCGCTCGCGGCGATCACCTCGGCGTAGACAGCCGCGGTCGCGCGGGCCACGGCCGCCCAACTGTACGTGCTCGCGGCCCGGGCACGGCCTGCAGCGCCCATCACAGCAGCTTGCCCCGGAGTGGAGAGCACCTCGGCCAGGGTGTGCGCCAGGGCCGCGGGGTCGCCCGCGGGCACCAGCTGCCCCACGCCGTCAGCAAGGAGGTCGGGCAGCGCGCCGACGTCCGTCGCGACGACCGGCGTGCCGCATGCCATGGCCTCGACCGCCGGGATCGAGAAACCCTCGTAGAGGGACGGAATCACGTGGACCTGCGCGGACCCGATCAGCGCCGCCAGCTCGTCGTCGCTGATGCCGCCGCGGAAGCGGACGCGGTCCACGAGACCGGCCTGGGCCAGCCGCTTCTCGGTGGCGTCGCCAGGAGTCCCGACCACGATCAGTTCGCTCCAGGCTTCCCGCGGCAGCGCGGCGAGTGCGTCGACGAGCACCGCCATACCTTTCAGCGGCACGTCCGCGCTCATGATCGAGACGATCCGCCCGGGCACGCGGGGTTGCGCCGGGGGCCGGAACCGCTCGACGTCGACACCGACCGGCACGATGCTCATCCGCTCAGGCGGCACGCCGAAGTCGGCCGTGATGTCGCGCGCGGACACCTGGGACACGGTGAGCACGTGGGTGCTGCGGCGCGCCACTCGCCGCTGCATCTGCACGAAGCCGTACCACCGGCGCTTGGACACCCGGCCCCAGCCGGTCGCGGCCGTCAGCTCCAACCGGCGGTCACGGCTGATCGGGTGATGGATCGTCGTGAGCAGCGGCAGGCCGCGCCGCTCGAGCGCCAGCAGCCCTGGTGCGAGCGTCTGGTTGTCGTGCAGGATGTCGAAGTCACCGATCCGGCCGCGCAGCAGCCGGGACAGCCGCATCCCGAACGTGCGCGGCTCCGGGAAGCCTGCAGTGCACATCACGCCATACTCGAAAAGGTCGATTGCCGAATGGAACTCCCGCAGAGGCGGCCGCCGGAACGGTTCGTCGGCACGATAGAGGTCCAGGCTCGGCACCGGCGTGAAGCGCACCCCGGGATCCAGCACCGGGTAGGGCGGCCCGCTGAAGACCTCGACCTCGTGCCCGAGCGCCACCAGCTCCCGGGACAGGTTGCGTACGTAGATGCCCTGACCGCCGGAGTGTTCCTTGCTGCGGTATGACGCGAGCGCGATCCTCACCCGACGCGCTCCACGTCCCGAGCCACGGTGTGCAGGTCCGGCAGCGACGACGGGACCTCGCCGCGTCGCACGAACGTCATGTCCGCGGTGACGTCCGCACGCTTCGCGTCGCGCCGGTCGGCGAAGTAGTTCTGCTTGAGGAACCACGGCTTGCGGTCACCCTGCTTGGGCAGCGCGGCCAGCGAGCGACGGACGTAACCGGACGCCAGGTCCAGCGCCGGCGAGCTCGGCATCGCTTCGTGCACGGTCGGATAGCCGTAGGCGTAATCGTGCGAACGCACGTGGTTGACGAACGTGCAGAAGTATTTCGCCGAGAGGTCGGCTCGCAGTGTCCACGAGGCGTTGGTGTAGCCGATGCAGAGTGCCGCGTTGGGCAGGCCCTCGAGCATCAGCCCGCGGTAGATGTAGCGCTCGCCCGGCTCGCACACTTCGCCGTCCACCGAGAGGGTCGCGCCGCCGGCCATCAGCAGGTTCAGCCCGGTCGCCGTGATGATGACGTCGGACGGGATCTCGCGGCCCGAATCCGTCCGAATACCATTGGAATCCACTCGAGAGATCGTGTCGGTGACGATCTCGACCTGGTGGCGCCGGATCGCCGTGAAGAGGTCAGCGTCCGGCACGACACAGAGCCGCTCGTCCCACGGCTTGTAGCGGGGCGTGAAGTCCGCCATACCGACCGAGCTGCCCGCGAGCTGTCGCGCCACGCCCTTGCGCAACACCTTGGTGGCCGCACCCGGCGCCCGCCGGCAGAACTCGTAGAAGCCCAGCGACGTGGCGGCATTCTTCAGCCGGATCGCGTGGTAGGCCTGCCGGGTCGGCAGCACCTTGCGCAGCGCGTGCGCGATCGCGTCGCGGGCGGGCAGGCTCATCACGTAGGTGGGTGAGCGCTGGAGCATCGTCACGTGTGCGCCCTGCCCCGCGAGCGCCGGCACCAGCGTCATGGCGGTGGCGCCGGAGCCGATGACGGTGACCTTCCGGCCGGCCACGTCCAGCCCGCCCTCCGGCCAGAGCTGCGGATGGATCACCTCGCCGGCGAAGTCGTCGAGGCCCGGGATGTCGGGTCGGTAGGGTTCGTCGTAGTTGTAGTAGCCGCAGGCGAGATAGATGAAGTCGGCGCTCACCTGCCGGGGGCCGTCCTGCGTGTCCAGCGTCAGCGTCCACCGTGCCGCGGCGCTCGACCAGTCCGCGGCGGTCACCTTGGTGGAGTAGTGAATCCGCTTGTCGATGCCGTATTTGGCGGCCGTCTGCTCGAGGTAGTGGAGGATGTCGGCACCGTCGGCGATCGACTTGTCGCCCGTCCACGGCTCGAAGGGCAGCCCCAGGGTGAACATGTCGGAGTCGGACCGGATGCCCGGGTAGCGGAACAGGTCCCAGGTGCCGCCGAGTGCCTCACGGGCCTCGAGGATCGCGTAGTCGGCTCCGGGGCACATCGTCTGAATCCGGTAGCCGGCGTCGATGCCGGACAGGCCGGCGCCCACGACGAGCACGTCGTAGTGGTCCTGCACGGGCATCGCGTCTCCTCGGCTTGCCGGTTCGGGGGCGGTTCCAGTCCAAGTTACTCGTGGGTCACTTCGGTCGCCAGCGCGGACCGCCAGGGTAGATCACCGGCCTGACCGGCCCTGGCTAGCATCGGGCAGCGTGACCCAGCCCGAGGTGTATGACGTGCTCGTCGTCGGCGCCGGCCCCAGCGGGAGCAGCGCCGCGCACCGTGCCGCGAACGCGGGAGCACGCACCCTGGTGCTCGATCGTGCGGAGTTCCCGCGCTACAAGACGTGCGGCGGTGGGCTGATCGGTCCGGCGCTCGCGTCGTTGCCGGACGGCCTGAGCGTGCCCGTCCAGCAGGAGATCACCCGCGCGTCCTTCACCCTGCACGGTCGCGCCGCGTTCGAGCGGAGCAGCAACGAGCGCATCCTCAGCCTGGTCAACCGCGCCGACTTCGACGCCGCACTGCTGCGCACCGCCCAGGAGGCCGGCGCCCAGGTGCACACCGGCGTGACGGTCACGGGGATCACCGAGGACGACGAGTCGGTCTGCGTCACCACTTCCCGCGGTGAGGTGCGAGCCCGCGCGGTGGTCGGCGCCGACGGGGCGGCGAGCCGGATCGGCCGGTATGCCGGGGTTCTGCTGCGCCACACCGACCTGGGCCTCGAGGTCGAGCTCGCCCCGGACGCGGCCGCCGGGCACGAGTGGGCCGGCCGGGTGCACCTCGACTGGGGACCGACGCCCGGCTCCTATGCATGGGTCTTCCCCAAGCGCGACGTGCTCACCGTCGGGGTCATCATGGCGAAGGGACGTCCCGCCGAGACCAGGCAGTACCTCGCCGATCTCATTGTTCGCCAGCGGCTTTCGCACCTGCGCGTGGTGCGCGAGTCGGGTCATCTGACGCGCTGCCGCGCGGCGGACTCACCGCTGGGGGTGGGTCGGGTGCTGGTCGCCGGGGACGCCGCGGGGCTGCTCGAGCCGTGGACGCGAGAGGGCATTTCGTATGCCGTGCGGTCCGGCCGGATCGCCGGAGCGTGTGCCGCGCGAGTGGCGGCAGGCCTCCTGACTGCGCGGGAGGGGCTGGCGTCATACACCCGGCAGGTGGGGGACGAACTCGGCGCGGAGCTGCGCGCCGGCGAGCGCACCCTGCGCGCGTTCGAACGCCACCCGTTGGCGTTCCACACCATGCTGCGGACCCGCCCGGGCTGGCGCGTCTTCACCGGGATCACGCGCGGCGACACGACGCTCGGCGGCGTCGTGCGGCACCCGTCGGTGCGGCTCGCGCTGGCGGCGATGAACCGCTGGTGATCTCTCAGACGCTGGTGCCGCCCGACGAGCCGTCGTGCGCACTCACCGCGATGAGGAAGATGGCGAACGCCAGGACCAGGACCAGTTGCACGACGCCGATCACGATGCCGGCGATCGCCATACCTCGGCCGGCGTCCTGCATGGTCTTGGACCGCCGCAGGGCAATGACGCCCAGGATGATGCCGACGATGCCCGAGACCCCGCACAGCACGAACGTGCCCGCGAGGCTGGTGACGAAGGACGCGATGGCCATGCCGTTGCTCGGCTGCGGTTGGTAGGCGCCGTAGGGGTTGTACGGCGGCTGGCCGTAGGGCTGCTGGCCGTACGGGTGCTGCCCGTAACCGGGCTGGCCATACCCCTGCTGGCCGTACGGCTGCTGCCCGAAACCGGGCTGGCCGTACCCCTGCTGGCCGTGTGCCGGCTGGCTCCCCGGGTAGGGATTGGCGGAGCCGGACGACGGCGGGGCATACGGATCGACCGCCGGCTGAGTCCGTGTCTCCTGCTCATGAAAACCGCGGTCGCCGGGTGCCCCGCCATACGGATCAGACATGCGGCCAATCGTACGTGCGCGCTAGCCGACCACCGAGTCCTCGGGCAACCAGCCGTCCGGACCGCTCGACCCGGCGGGGTATTCCTCCATCGGCACCTTGTCGGCCTTCCATGCCTTGAGGACGGGATCCATGATTCGCCAACAGGACTCGGCCGCATCGCCGCGCACCGACAACATGCTGTCACCGTCCAGGATCTCGCGGAGCACCTCGCCGTAGGGGAGCATCCAGCCCGGCGCGAGCTCGGCGCGCAACTCCTTCTGCTCCAGCTCCATCGGGCTGCCCTCGGCGTTCATCGTCAGCACGAACGACACGGCGCCCGGCTTCAGGTCGATGATCAGCTTGTCGGGCTCGGCGTTGTTCTCGAAGCCGTCGGGCACGTGCGGGACCGGGCGGAAGTAGGCGACGACCTGCTTGCGTGGCGTGCCGAGCGCCTTGCCGCTGCGCAGCGTGAACGGGATGCCCGCCCAGCGGTTGTTGCGCACCTCGACCTGCACCTGGGCGAGCGTCTCAGTGCCGCGACTCGCGTCGACACCCTTTTCCTTGATGTATGCCGGAATCTTGCGCCGTCCCAGTGATCCCGCGGTGTAACGGGCACGCTTGCTGGACCGCTTGGGGCTGTTGCCCCACAGGTGCGTCGAGCGCAGCACCTGCGACTTCTGGTCCTGCACCTCCGTGGCGGTGAGCTCGGCGACCGACTCCATCGCGAAGACGGCGAGCACCTGCAGCAGGTGCGACTGCAGCATGTCCTTGAGCGCGCCGGCGCCGTCGTAGTAGCCGGCGCGGCCCTCGAGCGCGAGATCCTCGTCGTAGATGATCTCGACCCGCTCGATGTGCTCGGCGCTCCAGACCGGCTGGAGGATCCGATTCGCGAAACGCAGGCCGATGAGATTGAGCACCGTCGACTGGCCGAGGAAATGGTCGACGCGGAAGATCCGCTCCTCCGGGACGACCCGGTGCAACTGCTCGTTGAAGGCCTGCGCGGTCTTCTCGTCGGAACCGAACGGCTTCTCCAGCGCGAGCCGCGTGTCGGCCGGCAGGTCGATGTCCTCCAGCAGCTTGCAGACACCGATCGAGACGACCGGGGGCAGGGCGAAGTAGATCACCAGCGGGCCGGTGAGCGAGCCGATCAGGTCGGCGAGCTCGCTGGCGTCGAGCACATTCGTGCGCTGATAGCGCGTGCGGGAGAGCACCGACCGCGTCGGACGAGCGGGCACCGGGACGTCGGCGAAAGCGTCCTCGACCCGCTTCTTCCAGTCGGCATCGCTCAGGTCGGTGCGGTCCGCGCCGACGATCGTCACCTTCCGCGCAGGTTCGACCTTCAGCAGACTGCCGACACCGGGCAGCAGCAACCGGCGGGTGAGGTCTCCACCGGCACCGAGGATGAGCAGGGTCACGGAATCGTCTGCGGGCATGGGTCAGAGCATGGCACGGGGGCAGTGGGCTGTTCGGCATGCGGACTTCGCAGGTTGCCGCGGTTTTCTCAGTCCGGTAACCTGACGTTATGCAACGCATCATGACACGTGATTCCAGCCGGCCACTGCGCCGCGGGGCCATGCGTCGCTGTCTGGTCTCCTGACCTCGACCTCCACCGTCGAACCGGACGAATTCCGTTCTCGGATCACGCGATTCACCAGACAGCTGCCAAGGATCACCATGACACCGACCAGTTCGCCGCTCACCCGCACCGTTGCGGCCAGCGAAATGACGTGGCAATCAGAGCTCTTCGCCTCCACCCGGCCGGTGTGGAGCGGAGCCGCTGGGCGAGGCGTTCGCCCGCGGCTCAGCCCACGCGCGGCCTTCCAGGAAGCACTGTGGGGCCGGGCGACGCTGGTCGACATACGACCGCCGGCGCAACGCCGCGCCGAGGGACAGCTGCCGGCATCGTTGACACCGTTGGCGATCGAGCACGCAGCGCTTCGCGCGCGGCTGGACCCGCGCAGCGCCGAACGGTTGCCGATCGCGTCCTCCGAGCTGCGGGTCGTCGTCGTCTGCCAGGAGGGCCGAGCCTCGGCCGATGCCGCACATGTCTTGGCATCGCTGGGCGTTCGTCATGCGACCGACGTGATCGGCGGCTTCACCGCCTGGCGCTCACTCGGGCTGCCCGTCGCCGCCTGAGCCTGGTCGACACCGCGCGTCCGGGTCCCCGCCCAGGCACCCCTCACCCGAGAGGCTCAGAAACCGCCGAGAGGCCTAGAAAACCCGGGCGTCGGCAGGCCGATTTTCTGAGCCTGTCGAACTTTTCTGAGCCTTTCGGCAAGGAGGGGTGGCGGGTCTCCGTGTCAGACGTGGGCGGTGGCAACCGTCTCGCCGTCAATGACGAAGCGTGCGTCGATCGCGATCTCCGAGCGCAGTGAGTTGGCAATGAAGCACTCCTGGTGCGCGACCCTGGTCAACCGCTCGAGCTGGTCGAGCCGGCTGCCGGGGGCGAGGGTGACCACCGGCCGCAACTCGATGCGGGCGATCCACATCGGCGAATTGGCCTGGGGCATTACGCCTTTGGCGTCATCGAGATAATCCAGCACGTCGAGCCGAGCACGCGCCGCCACCGCAAGGAAGGACAACAGCTGGCAGCTGCTCGCCGCGATCACCAGCAACTGCTCCGGATTGACCAATGCCGGGTCACCGCGGAAGTGCGGGTCGGACGACATCGGCAGCGGGCTCAGCCCATCGGGAGCGACGTGGTGCTCGCGCGGGTAGGCGTCATACCCCACAGCGGTCGAGCCCGACCAGGTCAACGTCGTGCGGTAGGAGTGGTCCTCGGTCACGCCGCTCATTCTCGGTCGCGCTGTCGGGCATGGTCCAGTAGGTGCGCCGAATGCCGACTGGCACACTCACCGTCGAGTGGCACACCTGCTGCTGTGCCACTCGGCGTTTCCTGTGCCACTCGACGCGAAGGCGAGCTCAGGCCCCGGTGAAGTGCAGCAGCGGCTGCCCGGCACGGTCCGCGGCCTGGACGACGGTCTGCACGATGGCGCCGGCCACCAGCTCCGGGTTGTCGATCATCGGCACGTGGCCGCAGTCGGGCAGCGTCAGGTGGGAGACCATCGGGAGCTGCCGGCGCGCCGCAACCGCCTGCGACGGCGGCAACAACCGGTCCTTGGTCCCCCAGGCGATCGTGACAGGCACCAGTGGCTGCCGCCGGTAGCGAGTGCGCGTGGCGTGCCAGGCGACCGGCAAGAAGCCCGGCGAGGTGCGCAGGTTGAGGGCGTCGTCATACGCGATGTGACCGGGGACCTTCTCCGGATGCGCGTAGAGCGCCCGCAGGGTGGCCTTGCGCAGCGCCTTGCTGTGGGAGAAGAGCTTGAGCAGCGGGCGCGGCGCGTGCGCGGACACCTTCATCGTCGACAGGTTCGCGACCGCGTTGACCAGCCCGAGCGGTCCCCAAAAGCCAGCGGGCGAGATGGCGGTGGCCGTCGTCACCGAGCCGCGAGCGGCGAGCTCCAGCGCGAACATGCCGCCGAGTGAGTTGCCCGCCACGTGCGGCCGGTCCAGCCCCAGGTGTGTGAAGAGGTCCTCGAGCTGGTCGACGTAGCTGTCCATCCGGTAGCTGTGCGGCCGTGCCGGCGCCGGCGACCGGCCGAAACCGGGCAGGTCGATCGCGATGACGTCGAAGTCACGTGCGAGCAGCTCGAAGGTGTCCCCCCACGCGGACCGCTGGTGGCCGATGCCGTGGATGAGCACCAGTGGATCACCGGACCCCGCCCGTGTGTAATCAATGGAACTCATTGCACCTCGTCTCGCCGGCCGGGTCACGGGACCTGTGGAGTGTCATGTGGGACCTGTATGGCGCCTCGACGCGCGGACAGGTCCGTCCCAGGTTACCCACCGCCGGCGTGCGGCGGGCGTCACGGCAGCGCCGCACTCCGCAGGACCGTCATCGACACCTGCGCGACCGCGCCGCCGGCGTCGTCGTAGGTGATGTCCGCGTCGATCAGCTCGCCCCGCAGCACGTGCGGCAGCCAGATCCGCGAGTCGTCCCACATCCGGCCGGTCGGCAGCGCGGCCACCGGGTGCCACTGCGGGTCCAGCTCGTCGGACGCGGTCAGCTCACCGGTCCACCGGGTGGCGCGGTAGAGCTGCACCGCCATGTCGGTGCCCGGCGTCGCCGGGAAGTGGAAGACGACGCGCCCCGCGTCATACAGGTCAGCGGGCGTGACCACCAGGCCGGTCTCCTCGAAGGTCTCCCGCACCGCGGCCTCCGCGTCGGTCTCCCCCGGCTCGACGTGCCCGCCGATGCCGACGATGCGACCGGTGCCGAAACCGCGTTGCTTCAGCCCGAGCAGCACCTCCTGCGCGGGGCCGGTGTCACGCAGCAGGAAGACCAGGCACATCGGTGTCATCATCACCGGCCAGCATGCCGCGCCGGACCGCACGCCGGCGCACCGGCCTTCCCCGCGTCGTCGCCGGGCTGTGATTTGCGTCTCGTCGTCGGACAACATCGTGGACATCCGCACGCCGCACCGTCCCGACCGACCACCATGGACCTCGTGAGCATCGGAATCCTGACCAGCGGTGGTGACTGCCCCGGGCTCAACGCGGTGATCCGCGGGGCAGTGATCAAGGGCGACCGCATCCACAACGTGTCGTTCCTCGGCATCCGGGACGGCTGGCGCGGCCTCGTCGAGGACGACATCGCGCCGTTGCCGCGGTATGACGTGCGCGGCATCTCGCGCGCCGGCGGCACGATCCTGGGCACCTCGCGCACCAATCCGTTCGAGCACGGCGGCGTCGAGCAAATCCGCAAGGTCATGCAGTCGCGGGGTATGACGGGCCTCATCGCCATCGGCGGCGAGGGCACCCTCACCGCCGCTCGGCGGCTGGCCGACGAGGGCATCCCCGTCGTCGGCGTGCCCAAGACGATCGACAACGACCTGTCCGCAACGGATTACACGTTCGGCTTCGACACCGCAGTGTCCGTGGCGACCGAGTCGATCGACCGGCTCCGCACCACCGCCGAGTCGCACCACCGCTGCATGGTCGTGGAGGTCATGGGCCGGCACGTCGGCTGGATCGCCCTGCACGCCGGCATCGCCGCGGGTGCGCACGCGATCCTCGTCCCCGAGGTCGAGGTGTCGATCGAGGAGATCTGCGGCTGGGTCGAGCAGGCCCGCGACCGCGGTCGCGCGCCGGTCATCGTCGTCGCCGAAGGGTTCGCCCCCTCCGGTGACGAGCACCTCCACGCGCCGCGCGGGCTGGACGCGTTCGGGCGACCGCGGCTCGGCGGCATCGGCGAACGACTGGCGCCGGAGATCGAGGAACGCACCGGCATCGAGACGCGTGCGGCCACGCTCGGACACCTGCAGCGCGGCGGCGTCCCCTCGGCATACGACCGGGTCCTGGCGACCCGCTTCGGCACCGCCGCCGTCGACGCTGTGGTCGAAAAGCGTTGGGGCAACATGGTTTCGCTGATCGGCACCAGCATCGAGCTGGTCGACCTGCACTCCGCGACGACCGTGCTCAAGACGGTCCCCCGCGAGCGCTGGGACGAGGCCGCGATTCTCTTCGGGTAGGGCACGGGACCTCGATACGGCTCGCCCTTGGGGGCTCGCCTACTCGGCCACCGCGGCCTACCGCGGGGCGACCATAACCTCTCGTTACGCCGTCAGCGCGGCGACGAGTTCGGCCACGTATGACGCGACGGCGTCGGACACGTTCACCGCGCCCTCGAGCGGCGGCCCGACGTACTCCGGCGCGAGGAGTCCGGCATCGGCGAGCGCGTGCACCAGCGCATGCTTCACCTCGGGCCGCGGCATGCCCGGCGGCACGGGGAAGGCGTAGACGTCCGCCGGTTCGGTGGCAATCCTTGGGAAGCGCTTACGGACCCGGCCGACCTCCTTGTCCTTGGAGTGCAGGTGCAGCCACGTCCGCAGCGCCGGCGGCATCCCGGTCGTACCCAGGTAGACGATATTCGCCCGCTGGTCGACGCTGTCGGGCAGCTGCCATACATAGACCCACGAATCCGGGCGATCCCCAACGAGTTCGCCGTCTCTCACATGCCAGACCTGTGTGTCGTCCACCCCACAGTTCTACCGCGTGAGCCGATACGTTTGAGGACATGACGCAGTGGCGCGCTGGAGGACCCGATCTCACCAAGCACCTCGCCGACGCGGCACCGGACCAGAACGACCCCGCGCTCCGCAGCGCGGTGCGTCGCTCGGTCCGCCGGCTGGTCCCGTTCGTCGCCCTGCTCTACTTCATCAACTATCTGGACCGCACCAACATCGGCTTCGCGGGTCCCAACGGCATGAACGCCGATCTGCACCTCACCGGCTCGATGTTCGGCTTCGCGTCCGGCATCTTCTTCGCCGGTTACCTCCTGCTGGAGGTGCCGAGCAACATGGCGCTGCACAAGTTCGGCGCACGCCGCTGGATCGCGCGCATCCTGGTGACCTGGGGCATCGTCGCGGCCGCGATCACCTTCGTGCCCAACGCCGGCACGCTCTACCTGCTGCGCTTCCTGCTCGGCATCGCCGAGGCGGGCTTCTTCCCCGGCATCGTGCTCTACCTGACGTTCTGGTTCCCGCAACGCGAGCGCGCCCGGATGACAGCGCTTTTCATGGTTGCGGTGCCACTGTCCAGCGCGATCGGGACCCCGATCTCGTCGCTGTTGATCGACCACGCACACGGCTGGCTCGGGCTGGACGGCTGGCGGGTGATGTTCCTGCTCGAGGGCGTGCCCGCCATCCTGCTCGGCATCGTCACGTGGTTCTTCCTGACCGACCGGCCGGAGAGCGCGCTGTGGATGCCCGCCGCCGAACGCGACGCACTGCAGCGCACGCTCGACGCCGAGCAGCTGGGCCGCAGCCGCGCCTACCAGGTCACCGTCTGGCAGTCGCTGAGCCGCCCGCGGGTGTGGGCGCTGGCGTTCGTGTACTTCGGGGTCGTCTACGGCCTCTACGCGCTCGGCTTCTTCCTGCCCACGATCATCTCCGGCTTCGCGCAGCAGTACGGCACCGATTACTCGATCGTCCAGCGCGGGCTGATCAATGCCGTCCCGTATGTCGTCGGCGCGATCGTGATGATCCCGTGGGCGCTGCACGGCGACCGCACCGGCGAACGCGTCTGGCACGTGGCGGGACCGACGATCGTGGGCGGCATCGCCATACCGATCACGCTCTATCTGGGGAGCCCGTTCGCGGCGATGGTGGCGGTCACGATCTGCGCGGCCGGCATCATGTGCGCGCTGCCGACCTTCTGGGCGCTGCCGACCAACTTCCTGTCCGGTGCCGCCGCAGCCAGCGGCATCGCGCTGATCAACTCGGTCGGCAACTCGGCCGGCTTCTTCGCGCCCTACTTCACCGGCTGGCTCAAGGACGGGACCGGCACCGAGAAGACCGGCCTCTGGCTGGTCGGCATCGTGATGGTCGTCGGCGGGCTGATCGCCGTGCTGCTGGGTGCGGCACCGCCGGCGAAGGACGAGAATGCTGCCGGAGTCCTCGAGCCCGAAGGAGGCACCGGCACATGACCACCATCCTGCTCCTCCACTCGGCATTCGGCCTGCGTCCGGCGGTCACCCGGTTCGCCGACGCCTTACGGGAGCACGGCCACCAGGTCGTGACACCGGACTACTACGGCGGGCACGTCTTCGACGACACCTGTGCCGGACTCTCCCACCGGGACGACGTCGGGCCGGCGAAACTGCTCGCCGGCCTGCGACCGGTGGTCGACAGGTTGCCGGCGGACACGGTGCTGGCCGGGTTCTCGCTCGGCGCGGCCTTCGCGCAGCGGCTCGCCGCCGACCGCCCCGAGGCGCGTGCCGTCATCCTGATGCACAGCGTCGCGGCGCCCCGTGGCGGTGCATGGAGCGGCCAGCCGGTGCAGGTGCATCGGTATGCCGAGGACCCCTTCGTCGACGAGGCGGACCTGGAGGCGCTGGCCGGCGCGGTCCGCGCATCCGGGGCGGCCTTCGAGGATTTCGTGACACCCGGCAAGGGGCATCTGTTCACCGACCCGGACCTGCCCGACGGTGACGCCGAAGCAACAGCGGCGACCGTCCAACGCATCGCCGCCCTGCTCGCCCGCTGAGCGACGGCAAGCCACCGGAGGAAGCCTCCGTTATTGATTGGCATGTGTCAGTGCTGAGAGTTAGCCTGAAGCGCTGCACTTTTCTTATCCGGAGTGCATCGATCAGCCACCTCACATTTGCGGCCGCACCCCAGCCGCGAGGCTGACGAGACCATCACGTTTTGAAGGAGGGGGAGCGTGTCGCAGACCGCACCCGAGTACCCAGAGCACATCGACGGGGCGGTGCTGAAGGTCGCCGGTGTCGTCGTCCTCGGCGCCATCATGTCGATCCTCGACATCACAGTCGTCAACGTCGCGTTGCCGACCTTCCAGAACGTCTTCGGTTCGGGCGGCCAGCCCGTGGCCTACTCGACCGTCGCGTGGACCGTCACGGCATACACGCTGTCCCTCGCCACGGTGATCCCGCTGACCGGCTGGGCCGCTGACCGGTTCGGCACCAAGCGCCTCTACATGCTGGCGATCGTGCTCTTCACCCTCGGCTCGGCGCTCTGCGCGCTCGCGCAGTCCATCGGCATGCTGATCGGCTTCCGCGTGCTGCAGGGCCTCGGCGGCGGCATGCTGATGCCGCTCGGTATGACGATCATGACCCACGCCGCCGGTCCCAAGCGGATGGGCCGGCTGATGGCGATTCTCGGCGTCCCGATGCTGCTCGGCCCGATCCTCGGCCCGATCATCGGCGGCTACCTCATCGAGCACGCCAGCTGGCACTGGATCTTCCTGATCAACCTGCCGATCGGCATCATCGCGCTCACCTACGCGTGGTTCGCGCTCGAGAACGACAGGCCCACCCCGTCGGAGTCCTTCGACTTCGTCGGCATGCTGATGATGTCGCCCGGCCTCGCGCTCTTCCTCTACGGCGTCTCGTCGATCCCGTCGGACGGCATCGGCTCGGCCAAGGTGATCATCCCCGCCGTCATCGGCATCGCGCTGATCATCGCGTTCGTCTTCCACACCTTCCGGCCCGAGCACCCGCTGCTCGACCTGCGGCTCTTCAAGAACCGCCTGCTGTCGCTGTCGACGATCACGATGTTCCTCTTCGTGGCGGCGTTCTTCGGCGGGCTCTTGCTGGTGCCGACCTACTTCCAGCAGATCCGCGGCGAGTCCACCCTGCACGCCGGCCTGCTGGTCGCCCCGCAAGGCATCGGCGCCATGCTGACCATGCCGATCGCCGGCGCGCTGGCCGACAAGTTCCCGGTCGGCCGCATCGTGCCGGTCGGGCTGGTGCTGATCATCGGCGGCATGTTCGCCATGACGCAGATCGACGGGCACAGCAGCTACTGGGGCTACATCATTCCGGTGCTGTTCATCATGGGCCTCGGCATGGGCGCCACCATGATGCCGATCATGACGTCGGCGCTGAAGACCTTGAAGCACCACGAGGTCGCGCGAGGATCGACGCTGATCAACATCATCCAGCAGATCGGCTCCTCGGTCGGTGTCGCGGTGCTCTCGACGGTGCTGACCAACCATCTGAAGGGCTCCAAGGCCGTCGGCATCGCGCAGTCGCTCGGCGAGCAGAAGAGTTCGCACAGCACGCCGAAGTTGAGCCCGGACCAGATGACCTACCTCAGTCAGCACTTCCCGTCGGTCGCCGCCAAGCTGCCCGACCTGGCGGCGCACCCCAAGCAGGCGATGGAGATCTTCGCGCCAGTGCTCAAGGAGGCGCAGAACGCCGGTGGACACGCCTTCGGCAACACCTTCTGGGTCGCCGCGATCCTGTGCCTGCTGACGATCGTGCCGGCGCTGATGCTGCCGCGGAAGCCGCTGCCGGAGGCCGCCGAGGAGGACGTCGCGCCGGTCATGATGCACTGACCTTCTGCTGATCGACAGGACCCCGAAGTCCAGGTGGACTTCGGGGTCCTCTCCATGCGGGCGGTGCGCTCGATCAGCGCTGGGCGACCTCGGGCGGGAAACCGCCGGTGGCGATCGGCCCCCAGCCGGTGATCGTCACGCTGATCAGCGCCTTGCCCTGGTCGCGCATCGCCTGACGGTATTCGGCCCAGTCCGGGTGCTCTCCCGAGATGCACCGGAAGTAATCGACCAGCGGCTCGACCGCGTCCTCGCCGTCGATCACGGTGGCGGTGCCGTCCAGCTGGACGTAGGCGTCGTCCCAGTCGTCGGACTGGATCAGCATCGAAACCTCAGCGGTATGACGGATGTTCGCGACCTTCGCGCGCTGCGGGTAGGTCGAGATGAGCACGGACCCGTCCGGTCCGACGCCGCAGGTGACCAGCGACAACTGCAGTCCGCCGCTGCGTTTGCGGGTGACGAGCGTGGCCCGGTGCCGGCTACGGACGAAGTCCAGCAGCTCGGCACGGCCGACGCGCTGGGCAGTGGCGATGCGTGGTGACATGGTTCGATCGTATGGCGCGGCCGGGTGTGGAGCGGATCGCGGACGCGCCGCGTCATACCGTTCGCACCCTGCGAGCGGAAGGATCAGCGGAGATGAAGCGATCGAAGTCGGTCACGGCGGCCGGTGCGGTGCTGGTGGCCGCGACGATGCTGTCGGCGTGCAACCAGCAGGACGAAGGGCCGACGATCGCCACCGGGTCCGCCACATCCTCGTCGACGAACACCGGCGCAGCGACGTCGACCGGCACGGCGAGTTCGTCCACCGCCGCCGCATCGAGTTCCGCTGCGGCCGTGGGCGGCCCGGACGGTGGGTCCAGCGCCGGCACGCTGACCAGCAACGGCGGGTGGTATGCCGAGGGCAGCACGATCACCTTCGTCTACAACAACGGCATCCGCTACAGCGTGGACACCGGTGCGCCGATCAGCGACCTGCGACACGCGAAGACGACCACCGCCAAGGGCACCCTCACGCTGACGCCGACCCGGGCGACCTGGCTGTCCGCGGACGGCAAGCCCTCCACGGTCGACACCGAGGGCGCCGGCGTGATTGCCGACTCCTCCGGCGTGATCGGGGTGCTGCCGGACGGCTCGGTGACGTGCGCCACCAAGCAGGGCCTGCAGTTCGTGGGCTCAAACGGCACCAGAGGCGCCGCCTCCACGAGCGGCCTGTTCTACGTCGACAAGACCGGCAAGAAGACCGTCGTCGGCAAGCCACCCGCCGGCGGCCGGCTCGCCGGACGCTACGTGGTCTGCAACGTCGGCAACACCTCCACCGTCGAGCTCAACGCCGACGTGCTCTTCGCCTACGGCAGCGCCACCGTCACCACGGCCGGCAAACAGGTCGTCGACCACACCGCGAAGTCGATCCGGTCGCACGTCGACGGCAAGACCATCGCCGTGGTCGGCAACACCGACTCCACGGGCAGTGCCGCCTTCAACCTCAAGCTCGGCCGGCAGCGGGCCGACGCCGTCGCCGCGCAGCTGCGGCACGACCTGCCCGGGGTGAAGCTGACGGTCTCGAGCAACGGCGAGACCAAGCCGGTGGCCGCCAACACCGAGCCGGACGGCTCGGACAAGCCGGCAGGCCGCGCGAAGAACCGGCGCGTCACGATCTCCTGGGCCAACAACTGACCGCTCAGCCGTCCGGCCTATGGTCGAAAGCATGGGTCTTCGCAACGCAACCGACGTTCAATCCGCACCCGTCGCAGCCCTCGGGCTGGTCGGCGGTTTCATCGCCGCCCGGGAGACCGGCATCCGTCCGCTCGGCGGTGTCGTGCTCGCCGCCGCCGGGGCATATGCCGGCCGCACCTGGCTAGCCAAGTCCGGACCGGTCGGCACGGCGGCGCTGAGCGCCCTCTACCTCGGGTCGTTCGGTGCGTCGCACCCGCTCGCGAAGAAGATCGGCGCGTGGCCGTCGGTCTTCGTCGCGGCAGCGGTCAGCGGCGCCGCGTCATACCTCGTGGCGGACCGCGGCTGAAATCTCGCGTGCGCACGGCGTGGACCGCCCGCTACGCTGACCACGATGTATGACGCGCAGCGCACGACGACGCCGGATCCCTCCGGCCCCGCTGTGCTGCGCTGAACCACCCGCCCACAACGCCCCGGAGTCGTCTCCGGGGCGTTTGCCTGCCGGGGCGGTCCGGGACCCTGAACCCGAGGACATCATGGAATCGCTTGACTCCACACCGCATTCAGCACCGGACCACCACAGGCTGGGCCGGGATCTGGAGGTCTACGCCACCGACCCGCTCGTCGGCTCCGGCCTGCCGCTGTGGCTTCCGGCCGGCTCGGTCATCCGCGACGAGCTCGAGCGGCTGGCCCGCGACATCGCCCGCGCCGACGGCTGCGTCGGTGTGCACACCCCGGTGCTCGGAAAGCGCGCGCTCTTCGAGAAGTCCGGCCACTGGGCCAAATTCGCCGACGACATGTTTCCGCCCATGGCGTTGGGCGACGAGCCGCCCGCGGACCAGCTGGTGCTGCGGCCGGCCAACTGCCCGCACCACGCGATGGTCTATGCCGCGCGGGCGCACTCCTACCGTGAGCTGCCGATCCGGCTGAACGAACTCGCCCCGATGTTCCGCGCCGAGCGATCCGGTGTCGTCTCCGGACTCACCCGGGTGCGGCAGATCAGCCTGGACGACACCCACGTCTTCTGCCGCCCCGACCAGGTCGCAGAGGAGGCCGCGAGCGCACTGCGCTCGGCACTCCACGCACAGCAGGTCCTCGGGATGCCGGTCGACTACGTCCGGCTCTCGTTGCGCGACAACAGCGCCGGCTACCTCGGCGCACCAGAGCTGTGGGACGAAGCGAGCGACGCGCTGCGTCAGGCAGCGGCCGTCGTCGACCTGGCGGCCCACGGCCTCTCACTCGTCGAGGCGGTCGGTGAGGCGGCGTTCTACGGTCCGAAACTCGACCTGCAGGTCGTCGACGGCAACGGCCAGGAGGAAACCATCGCTACCGTGCAGCTGGACTTCGCGCAACCGGAGCGTTTCGACCTCCGGTATGACGGCGCCGACGGGGAGAGCCACCTCGTGGTGATGATCCACCGCGGGACCGTCGGCTCGATGGAGCGCGTCACTGCAGCGCTGCTCGAGCGGTATGACGGGCGAATGCCCTTGTGGCTCAATCCTGTCCAGCTGCGTGTGCTGCCCGTGGCCGAGTCGGCGGATGCCGTCGCGCGGGAGTTCGTGGATGTGCTCATCGCTCGTGGCCTGCGTGCCGAACTCGATGTCACCGGGTCGCTGGGCAGCCGGATCCGGGGCAGTCGGGCACGGCGGGACTACGCGTTCGGCGTCCTCGGCGAGACCGAGATCGCAGATGGCACAGTGCAACTGACCGATGCAGCGACCGGTTGGCGGGGCTCCCTGCCGCGCGACATCGCGGTCGAGCTGCTCGCCGAAGCGTATGCCGCCCGGTCAGCCCCGGCGTGGGGTAGATGAGCTCGTCAGTCGATGCGGTAGTCGGTGATGTCCTGCTCGCGGAGGGTGACGCCCAGCCCGGGCCGCCCGCGGTCCGGGACCAGCACGCCGTGCGAGTCCGGTTGCAGCACACCGTCGAAGACCAGCCGCTCGATCCGTGCGTGGTCGTGGAAGTACTCCAGATGACGCAGATGCCAGATCGTGGTGCCGACGTGCGCGCTGACCTGCGGTGCGCAGTGCAGTGACAGGTCGATGCTGCGCGCATCGACGAGCGCCGCGACGCGCAGGATGCCGCTCACGCCGAGGCAGCGGGTGGCATCCGCCTGCAGGCAGTCCACCGCGCCGGCCTCCAGCATGTGATGGAAGTAGGGCAGGTCGTAGCCGTACTCGCCGGCCGCGATGTCCATCCCGGCCGGTCCGCGATCGCGGATGAGCCGCAGACCCTCCAGGTCGTCGGAGCTGACCGGCTCCTCGAACCAGCGCACGTCATACTCGGCGAAGCGCTGCGCCCAGGCCAGGGCCTGCTTGCGCTGGTGGGCGCCGTTGGCGTCGACGTACAGCTCGGTGTCCGGGCCGATCGCGTTGCGCGACAGCTGAACTCGGTGCTCGTCGCGATCCGGGTCCCGCCCCACCTTGATCTTGACCCGCGGGATCCCGGCCTCCACCCAGCCGCTGAGCTGGTCGGCCAGCTGCTCGTCGTCGTATGACGTGAAGCCGCCGCTGCCGTAGACCGGCACGCCCTGGTGGACTGCACCGGCGGCCACCGAGAGCGACTGCCCGATCAGGGTGGCGTAGAGATCCCACAGCGCGATGTCGACGGCGGCGATGGCCTCGGCGGCGACGCCGGGTTTGCCGATGTTGCGGACCTGGTGCTGCATGGCCGCCCACGACGCCACCGGTGTGATGGCGTCGCGACCGCACACGACGTCGGTCAAGGTGTTGCGGATGACGGTGGCGACGGCAGGCCCGGCATACGTGTAGCCGATGCCGGTGTGCCCGCCGCCGTGCACCTGCACGATCACCATCGTCGTGGCGTCCCAGGCGAAGGTGCCGTCGGATTCCGGTGCGTCCGTGGGGAATCGGTAAACCGAGACGTCGATGCTCTCGACCGGGACCGCGCGACCGGAGCCGGATTGATCAGTCATCGTCCTGACCCAGCGCGTTCTTGACGCCGGCCTTCAGCTCCGCTCCGACGGCGCGCATCGAATCGCGGATGACCGAGGCCTCGGCCGGATCTCCCTTGCGCATCGCCTCCAGGAAACCCTTGGCCTGCTTGAGGGAGACGTGCGCCGGCAGCGGCGGCACGTTGGGGTCGGTGTGCACGTCCAGCACCACCGGCCGGTCGGCGGCGAACGCCCTGTCCCAGGCGCCGGGCACGTCCTCCGGTCGCTCGACGGTGATCCCCTCAAAACCCAGCAGCTTGGCGTAGCCGGCGTAGTCGATGCGCTCCACCAGCTGCGAGGTGTCGTAGCGCGGGTCACCTGCCTCCCGCATCTCCCACGAGACCTGGTTCAGATCACCGTTGTTCAGGATCAGCACGATGAACTGCGGGTTGTTCCAGGACTTCCAGTGGCGCTTGATTGTGATCATCTCGTTCATGCCGAGCATCTGGAAAGCGCCGTCGCCGATGGTGCAGATGACCGGCCGCTCCGGATGGGCGAACTTGGCGGCCTCGGCATACGGCATCGCGGCCAGCATCGAGGCGAGCATGCCGGACAGGTTGCCGCTCGCGTCCCGACCGAGCTTGATGTGATGTCCGTACCAGTCCGCGGTGGATCCGGCATCGGCGGTGACGATCGCGTTGTGCGGCAGCCGCTTGTTCAGCTCGAGGTAGACGTAGCGGGGGTTGATCGGGTCGGCCTCCGCCTCGGCCTCCTCCCGCACCACCTCCTCCCAGTCCTTCATGTTCTCGATGATCTGCTCCTGCCAGCTGCGGTCGTCCTTCTGCTGCAGCAACGGCAGCAGCGCGGCGAGCGTCGCCTTGGCGTCGCCGCCGAGGTTGACCTCCATCGGGTAGCGCAGGCTCAGATGCCGTGGTGACAGGTCGATCTGGACGCCACGGGCCTGGCCGGTCTTGGGCAGGAATTCGGCATACGGATAGTTGGTGCCGATCATCAGCAGCGTGTCGCAGTCCTGCATCATGTCGTAGCTCGCCTTCGAGCCGAGCAGGCCGAGCTGCTGGGTGTGGTACGGCAGATCGCCGGGGACCACGTCCTTGCCGAGCAGTGCGGTCGCGATGCCCGCGCCGAGCTTCTCGGCGACGGCGATCACCTCGTCGGTGGCACCCCGGGCGCCCTGCCCGACCATCATGGCCACCTTCGTCCCGGAGTTGAGCACCTCTGCCGCCCGGCGGAGTTCGTCCTCCGGTGGCGTCACCGCATTGCTCCCGTGCCCGATGCCGGTGCGCGACACCCAGTGCTCGGGAGCCGGCTTCTCCATCGGCAGGTTCTGCACGTCGGCCGGCAGGATGACGACGGTGGGGCAGCGCTGCGACGACGCGATGCGCACGGCGCGGTCGACGACCAGCTGCGCCTGCATCGGCGTGATGACTGTCTGCACATAGCCGGCCACGTCCTGGAAGACGCGCTCGAGGTTCACCTGCTGCTGGGTGTCGCTGCCGAACGAGACCCGACCCTGCTGCCCGACGATCGCGACCACCGGCTGGTTGTCCATCTTGGCGTCGTAGAGGCCGTTGAGCAGATGGATCGCACCCGGACCGGAGGTGGCGATGCAGACACCGACCTCGCCGGTGAATTTCGCGTGCGCGGAGGCCATGAACGCCGCGATCTCCTCGTGCGTCGGGCGGATGTAGCGGAACGCCTTGCCGTCCCGCTCCCCCCGCTCGAGGGCGCCGTCGAAGCCGCCGATGCCGTCCCCCGGGAAGCCGTAGAACTGATGCAGATCCCACTCGATCAGGCGGTCGATGACGAAATCGCTGACAGTGTCGCTCATGTTCCAATCTCCTTGTTCCGCAGTGCAGTTCGATGTCGTATGGCGGGCCGCCTACCCGACGGGCTGCCGGGCTCGCACCCCACCGGCCCGCTGCTCCGGATCGTCCGACATCGCCGAGCCGTCCGCCATACGCTCAGCGAGGCGGGAGGCGAGGGCCATGATGGTGAGCGCCGGGTTGGCGGCGCCCTGCGTGGGACACACCGACCCGTCGGCGAGGAAGAGGTTGGGCACCGCCCAGGACCGCTGGCTGGCGTCGACCACGCTGGTCTCCGGCGAACTGCCCATCCGGGCGCCGCCGATCAGGTGCGCGTAGCGATGGATGGTCAGCACGTCCTGTGCGCCGCCGGCTTCGAGGATGTCCCCGATCACCTTGGTCGAGTAGTCCATGTTGGCCTTGTCGTTGTCGGTCAGGCTGTAGTCCATCCGCGCCACGCGCAGGCCGTAGCCGTCGACCTCGTCGGCCAGGGTCACCCGGTTGTCCGGGTCGGCGATCAGCTCGTTGAGCACGCCCACCGTCGACCAGTGGTTGTAGTCGCGCATGTATTCACGCATCGCCCGCCCCCAGTGACCGTGCGCGAGCACGTGCTCGGCCCAGCCGATCGGCAGCGGGGACACCGTCTGGATCGAGAAGCCCCGGGCGAATCCGCGCGTCTGGTTGGTCTCGTAGAAGTCCTCGCTGGACACCTGGGGCGGCGGCGCCTTGTACATGCGCAACTCCTCCGGCCACCGGCCGGCGGTCTGCGTCGCGCCCTGCACCATGACGTAACGGCCGACCAGGTCGTGATCGTTGCAGAGGCCGTCCGGGAACCGGGACGACGCCGAGGCGAGCAGCAACCTGGGCGTCTCGATCGAGTATCCAGCAACCGCAACGAACTTCGCGCGCTGCAGGCGCTCCGGCCCTCCCGGCTGGGAGAGATAGACGACGCCGCGGGCCCGGCCGGTCTCGTCCAGCTCGACGCGGGACGCCATACAGTCCGGGCGGATCTCGACGCCGTGTGCCAACGCGTCCGGCAGATGGGTGACCAACGGGCTGGCCTTGGCGTTGACCTTGCACCCCTGCAGGCAGTAGCCGCGGTAGATGCAGTGCGGGCGGTTGCCGAAGGTGCCGTTGACGATGCCGACCGGTCCCACCCGCATCCGGATGCCGAGCTTGTTCGCGCCGCGCCAGATGACGTTGGCCGCCTCCGACACCGGATGCGGGCTGAAGGGGTAGCTGTGCGGGTGTCCCCATGGCCAGTCCTGCCCGGCGACCGGCAGCTCCCGCTCGACCTGCTCGTAGTGCGGGCGCAGCTCCTCGTAGCTGAGCGGCCAGTCCGCGCCGACACCGTCACGGCTGAACGTCTCGAAGTCGGACGGGTGGAACCGCGGCGTGTAACCGGCGTAGTGGACCATCGACCCGCCGACGCCCCGGCCGGAGTTGTTCTTGCCCAGCTCGATCGGGTCCTTGCCGCCGATGATCCGTTTGCTGGTCCAGTAGAGGTCGTGTGCGCCGGCCTCATCGGAGACCCAGTCCTCGTCCGGGTCCCAGAACGGTCCGGCCTCGATCACCACGATCCGCCAGCCTTGCCGGGCCAGCCGCTGGGCCAGCACCGAGCCACCGGCGCCGGCGCCCACGATCACTAGGTCCACTTCATCGTCGTCGCGGTATTGCCGCATCGTCCGCCGGCCGGGCAGCGCCCGGGAGTGGACGTCGAGCAAGTACCGAGAGTCGTTGTCCTTCGGGCCGATCGAACCCTTCAGCAGGTTGCGGAAACTCATCCGGGAAAGACCTCCGGTTCCTTCTTCACCGTCTCGACCGGGTCCTCACCCGTCGCGCCCGGGCTCTCGTAGGGCTCGGTGGTGCTCAGCGGTCCGGTGCGCATGTAGCCGTGCGGGTATGCCGGCCCGCCGAAGCCGATCTCGTTCCACGCCCAGGGATGCGAGTAGAACCCGGACAGGATCGAGCGCATGCACACCGACCAGGCACGCCCGACGTTCAGCCCGTCCCAGGAGCCGCCGGAGAGGTCACCGTCGGCGAGTTTCGCGACGAGTTCTTCCTGCTGCGGCCGCTGGCACTGCGCGAACGGCGACTCGAACCGGTCCTGCGCCGACTCGTCGAGGCCGGCGAGCACCCGGTGCCAGGTCTCCTCGTCGGGTGGCATGTCGGCGTACTGGTATCCGTCCAGTTGATGGTCAGCGAGATAGCCGTCGACCGTCTCGGCGACCGGCACCCGCGGGTCGCCGTCCTGCCCGGTGGTGACGTCGCAGAAGGCGCGCAGGGTCGCCTCCTCGGACGGCGCGAAGAAGCGCACTGGCCCGGGCGGCTCCAGCCTGGCCAGCACCACCCGGCGGGTGGCGTCGTCCCAGTTGTCGGCGTTGTCCAGCACGTCGTAGTCCGGGTAGCGCCCGATCATCTGGGGCGTGATGCCGCGCCGCTGCCGCGGCAGCCAGGAGGCCGGTGGCGGCTCGCCGTTGGAACGCAGGTGCGGGAGGTGTTGGCCCTTGTCCTTGTCGATCCGATCCGCCATCACGTCACTTTTCCCGGCGCAGGATCGCCGCGAGCAGACCCATCCCGCCGACGATGCACATCAGCCCGGGCGCGGCGATCGGCGGCCCCATCGGCACGTTGTATGACGCGAGCTTCCACCCGCCGGGTTTGCGCGAGACGCCCCGGGCGTGGAAGTACTCGCCCGCCAGGCCGTTCAGGGTGTAGGCGGCGGCGGTCACCGGCAGCGCGGTTTTCGCCCACTTCTTGCTGAACACTCCGGCGACCCCGGCCACGACGACCGGTGGCGTCACCAGGATCGGCGACCACATCCACTTGTTGCCGAAGCCGGCCTTGTAGTGCTCGAAGTAGACCTCCGCGGTCGTCACGAGGGCCGCGACCGCGGTCAGCCCGGACAACGAGCGCTCGAACCGGCCGTGCTCGACGTTGGCAACGGCGCGGTCGATCAGATGGACCACTCCGGGCTCGCCGGGACCCATGCGGAACAAGGACATCTCATACCTCCATCAGCGATCTGCACCGCGGTGAGCACCCACCGTCGGTCGTGCGGCCTGTGCCACCACCAGGTCCCCCGCCGCCAGGAGCAGCGCGAGAACCGCGGACGCCCCGGCGTGCCGACGCCACCCGGGCAGTGCGGCGAGCACGAGCATCGAGATGCCGTGCAGCCCGTCGACCGCTGCGGACACCGTGTAGATCGTGCTCGGATCCGCCACCGCGTCACCGGACCGGCCCACGCCGCCGCACCACAACTCGGCCGCCCCCTGGACCACCATCCGGCCGCCCTGCAATCGATCGAGCAGCGAGTGGCGGCAGGCCACCGCCATACCGCAGCTCGCCTTCAGTACGGACAGGGCCACTTCGCCCTGGCCGGGACGACTCGGCCGCAGTCGGCGCGGCACATCACTCACCCAGGACACGCGAGGCCTCTACCCACCTGCCCGGCGACCGAATCACCGCCCGCGACGTGGCGCGCGCTTCAGCGGTCCGCGAGCCGCCGGCGCAGCCCGGTGGCACGACGGATCTGAGCGGTGACCGCGGTGCGGACTGTCTGCTCGCTGCCGACGATCGTCACCCGTCGCTGCGCGCGGGTGATCGCGGTGTAGATCAGTTCCCTTGAGAGCAATGGGGATTCGTTGTCTGGGAGGAGGATGGTGACTTCCTGGGCTTCACTTCCCTGGCTCTTGTGAATCGTCATGGCGTGCATCGTCTCGACGTCCGACAACCGGCTCGCCGCGATCGGGACCGGTCCGGCGGCGGTGCCGATCTGCGCGATTGCCGGTCCTTCGCCGCCCATGACGACACCGGTGTCGCCGTTGTGCACGGCGAGCGCGTAGTCGTTGCGGGTGACCAGGATCGGGCGGCCGGCATACATCGGCTCCCAGAGCGGGTCGCCGGTCGCCTCCGAGAGCCACTCGTCGACCAGGAAGTTCCAGGTGCGGACGCCGCGCGGACCGGAGCGCCGGGCGCACAGCAGGCGGTGCTCGCCGAGGACCGCCAAGGCCCCCGGCACGTCGCCGGCCAGTGCGCGCTCGCGCAGTCGAAGGGCGTGTCGGAGCAGGGTGTCGCGCAGCGCCGGTGCGGGATCGTCGTCCTCGATGAAGCCGACCGCAGTGCCACCGGCACGTAGCAGGTCGATCACCTCGTCGGCGCGACCACCGCGGACCGCTGCGGCCAGTGCGGCGATCTCGGTGTCGAACCGGTGCGAGGTGGTCAACCGGCAGACCGTCGCCGGGGCCAGCTGCTCGTAACCGTCGACCAGATCGGCCAGCACAGCGCCGGCGTCCACCGAGGCGAGCTGGTCCGCGTCGCCGACGAGCAGCAGCCGGCTCGTCGGCCGGACCGCCTGCAGCAGGCGCGACATCATCGTCAGTGCGACCATCGACGTCTCGTCGACGACGATGACGTCGTGCGGTAGCCGGTTGGCGGCATTGAACCGGAAGGTGTCGCCGCCGCGTGGCCGCCAGCCGAGCAGCCGGTGCAGCGTCATCGCGTCGAGGTGCTGCAGGCGGGCGGCGTCGGTGGGTGCGAGGAGCGAGGCAGCCTGGGTCACCGACTCCTTGAGCCGCGCGGCGGCCTTGCCGGTCGGAGCCGCGAGCGCCACCCGCATCGGCCGGGTGTGTCCCTGGCGCTGCCACTGCTCGTCCAGCAGGACGAGCAGCCGGGCGACGGTCGAGGTCTTGCCGGTGCCGGGCCCACCGGTCAGCACGGTGGTCCACTGGTGCACGGCTTGCGAGGCTGCCGTGCGTTGCTCGGCGTATGCCGCCTCCGGGAAGAGCCGCTCGAGACCGGCCGTGAGCACGCCGGAGTCGACCGGCGGCGGCGTCTCGGCCGCGCGCTCGCGCAGGGTTTGCGCGACTCGCAGCTCTTCGCGGTGATAGCGGTCCAGGTAGAGCAGGCGGAACTCGACGCGTAAGACGCCGGATCGGCAGATCGCACTGTCCTCGACAGCGCGAAGCCAGGCGTCGGCGTCCGTGGGCCAGCGGGCGGCGAGCGCATCTCGGGCAGCTCGATCGGCCGGCGCGGCTTCCGGCATGTCGTCCTCGGCCGAGTCCGCGTCGGCCGGGATGGTGAGAGCGTCGCGCGGGTCGAGGCAGACCGACCCGCGGCGCACGGCGCGCACGACGAGCGCGAGGGCGAGCACGACGCTCTGGTCGGGCTCGTCGACCACGTCGGCCAGGGTCTGCGCGACGTGCACATCGGCAGCGTCCAGCACGCCGGCGCGGTTGGCATCGGCGAGCACACCGTCGGCCCGCAGCGCCAGCCGTGGGTCTTCGGTGACCGCGTCCATCACACGCCGCCTTCGCCGTCGAGGAGGTCGGACAGCTCGATCACCAGCTCGGTGGGCGGTTTCCAGGAAAAGACACCGGTCGGATTTCCTCCCACTAGGGGTGTTTTGGGGCCCGCCATACCGCGCAGGTAGAGGTAGAGAACACCGCCGAGATGCCGGTCCGGGTCGTAATCGGGCAGCCGCCAGCGCAGATAGCGGTGCAGCGTCGCGGCATAGAGCAGGGCCTGCAGTGGGTAGTCGGAGTGACCCATCGCGGCTGCGAGCGGCTCGGGACCGTAGGCGCCGAGCAGCAGCGGCTGATCGGCCGGTCCGAGCCAGTTGGTCTTGTAGTCGGCCACCAGATAGCGCTCGCCGACCCGCAGCACGACATCGATCGACCCGGTCAGGTAGCCGCGCAGCACCTGCCCGCCGAGCAGTTCGGTGTCGAGCAGGTCGGCGTAGGGCAGCAGTGGGTCACCGGGCGGGAGGTGCCGGCGGAGGATGGCGGACAGCTGACCGAGCCGCACCCTGCGGTCCCCGTCGCGTGCCCCGAGCGGGATCTCGAACTCCAGCTCGGCCAGCTTGTTGCGGCCCACGGACTGCAGCGTCACACCGTCGGCCAACGGTCCGAGCGGAGTGGTGTAGACGGCGATCAGCGCATCGGCCAGCAGGTCGACGTCGATGTCGACGGGCCAGCGCACCTGCTGCTCGCGGATCCGCCGGCGCAGCTCGTCACCGAGATCGGGCACCGTCGGGTCGGCCGTCTCGAGCACGGCGTGCACCAGGGAGCCGAAGGTCGCGCCGACCGGGAGCGTGCCCATCGGGGACGGCGTCGCGAGCGCGTCATCCGGCACGCCAGCGGGCGCGCCGGCGCGCTGCTCGGGCAGCACGATCGCCGGCTCGTCGCTGCGCACGTCGGCCTCCGCCTCGGTGCTCACGTTGTCGGTGGGAAGCTGCTCCAGCACCCGGCTGAGCGCGGAGTAGGAGGTGCGCCGCCAGTCCTCGTCGATGACCCGGGTGAAGCGGCGGACTGCGAGGTCGACCGGCGTGCCGGCGTGCTGCAGCGACGGCACACCGGCCTTGGTGACCTTCTCCCAGGAGGGGCCGCCGGCGTCGGCCCAACGCTGCAGCAGGGCGAGCGACTCCTCGGTGCTGCGGTGGCTGCGGGAGTCGGCGATCGTGCCGTCGGCGCTCGGTCCCGCTGGGTCCCGGTCGATGAGCATCCGGTGGATGGCGGAGTCGGGGGCGTTGTTGCCCTGCCCCCACCAGGCGACGACCTGCGACTTGGCGCGGGTCAGCGCGACATAGAAGAGGCGCAGCGACTCCCCGGCGTCCTCCTGCCGGGCCAGCCGCCGGACGTCGGCTCCCGGTCGGCCGATGTGGATGGACCGGACCGCCGGTGCGCCATCCGCGGCCGGAGCGTGGAAGAGCGGGTTGTCCTCCTCGCCGACCCATCGGTCGGCGGCGAACGGCAGGTAGACCACCGGGAATTCGAGACCCTTGCTGCCGTGGACGGTGAGCAGCTGCACGGCGTCGTCGTCGCTGTCCAGCCGCCTCGCCCGCGCGTCGCCGGACGCGGGCCGGTCCAGCTGGGCCTGGTCGTGCAGCCAGGCGATGAGCGCGGGCAGGCCAGCGATGCGGGAGGCGGCCGCCGCGTGCAGTGCCTCCGCGATGTGCCGCAGGTCGGTGAGGTCGCGCTCGCCGCCGATCTGCCCGAGCACTCGCTCCGGCAGGCCGCCGATCGAGCAGACTTCGAAAACCGCTGCTATCCCCCGCCGTTGGTAGAGCGCGGCCAGCCGACGCACCTGGTCGGTGACGGCGGCGGTGGCCGCCTCACCGTCGCTGTCGAGCTGCTCGGCGGTCAGCCCGATGAATGGGGTGAGGGCGGCGGCGCGGACGCGGGATGACCGGTGCGGCTGGTCCATCGCCTCGAGCAAGGTCCGCCAGTGTTCGGCAGCCGGTGTCCGGAAGACGCTGCCGGCGCCACTCAGGACGGCGGGCACGCCGACCTCGCGCAGTTGCTGCTGCATCAGCACCAGGTGGTCGTTGCGCGATGCGAGCACCGCGATGTCGCTCGGCTCGATCGGCCGGGTGCCGGCCGGATCCTGGTAGGTGGCACCGGAACTCAGCAACGCCGCGATGTCCTGGGCCGCGTCGGCGGCGGCTCGCGCGCGGTAGTCGCCGACTCGGACGGTGTCGTCTCGCGTCAGCTGGGCGGCGCTGAACTGGTCGGCGCCGAGGAACCGGATGCGGAAGGGTGCCGCCGCCGGCGCGCCGTGCAATCGGCTGCCCGAACAGCTCGCGCGCACCGGTAGCACCCGGATGTCGGGATCGCCGAGGGCCGCGTCGCCGAGGAAGCGCCCGAGCGCGGTCACCAGGGGGGCGTCCGAACGCCAGTTGGTGTCGAGGGTGCGGCGTTCGCCCGCCGTGTGCGCGGCGCGCAGGTAAGTCGTGACGTCACCGCCGCGGAAGGCATAGATCGCCTGTTTCGGATCGCCGATGAGCACCATGGTCGCGTGGCCGCGGAACGCCCGGTCGAATACTTCCCACTGGACCGGATCGGTGTCCTGGAACTCGTCGATCAGCACGACCTTCCACTGCCGGCGCAGCCGTTCGCGCGCCGGACCGGCGGGGTCGCGCAGCGCGTCGGCGACCTGCGAGAGGAGGTCGTCGTAGGTCAGGATGCCGAGCCGACGCTTGCGGCTGGCCAGCTCGGCACGGACGGCGTGCGCGAACCGCACCCGGCGCTCCCCTGGCGACCCCGGCGCGGGCTCGGTCGGCACGATGGCGGCGCTGGGGTCCTCGGCGACCTTGCGCGCAATGCGCCGCGCCTCGTCGAGCGAGAAGGCCGGCCCGCCCTGCTGCCGGACGAAGCCGCGCAGGTAGAGGTCGTCGACGACCTCCATCAGCAGGTCGTCCACGTCCTCGACCAGCGTCGCACTGGGGTCGCTGTCGCCGGCGATGCCGAGCCCGCGCAGCACCTGGTGACAGAACTGGTGGATGGTCGCGATCGTCGCCTCGTCGAAGGTGGTCAGGGCGTCGCGAACCCGTCGCGCCCGCGAGGCGCGCTCGGCCGGTTCGGTGTCGGCGAGAGCGGCGAGCACCGGATCGGCCGGGATGGCCGTCGGATCGTCGAGCACCTCGGCGCAGGCGACCAGCTGCTCGCGGACGCGCTCACGCAACTCGCGCGATGCCGCGCGGCCGAAGGTCACGACGAGGAGTTCATCGAGAGCGTGCACGCCTTCGGCGACATAGCGCGCCACCAGCGCGGCGATCGTCCAGGTCTTGCCGGTGCCCGCGCTGGCCTCCAGCACGGTCGTGCCGCTCGGCAGCGGGCCGAGTATGTCGAACGACGTCTCGGTCGGCCGGAGGGTATCGGTCATCTAGTGCGACTCCTGGACGTCGAGCAGCGGACCCCAGACGCGGAGGGCGTATTGGCCGAGCCTGCTCGTGGCTGAGTTCCAGGCCTCGTCAGCTTCGGGGCGCTCGGCGAGCAGCTCCGCGAAGGGAATCGTCCCGCCATGGACGAGCCGGTGCGCCGCCGTCTCGCTCTCCCCGTCGATGCGGCGCTCTCCGAAGCCGGTGCTCTCCCACTCGCGTTGCGCGAAGGCAGCGGCCGATCGCTCACTGCCGGGACGCTGGCGCAGCTTGTCGACGTAAGCGAGGGAGGTCTTGAGCGGCAAAGGGATCGGGCCGCGCATGCCGCGGTCGTAGATGTCTACCAGGTCGCCCAGGTGCCGCAGCGCGGTCTGCTGGTCGAGTCCACCGGTCAGGTAGTAGCCGGCGCGCCGGTTGGCGCCGCCGCGCAACCAGCCCGCGGTGACGGCCTGCCACGGACGGTCGGGGTGATCGGCGGTGAGTGCGAGGAGCGTGAGCCAGGACTGCAACCGCTGCTTGGCACGGAGCGTCGAGAAGCTGAGCGCCAGGTGCACCTCGCCGCGCAGGTCACCGATCGTGCCGGTGAGCCGCCGGCCGTCGGGCAACCGCACGTCGAGATCGACGCTCGACGGCTCACGCAGGAGCAACTCCACGATCGGCTTTCGCAGTGCCGTCACGCCGTCGATGGTGCGCTGCAGCACGTCGTCACCCACCGCACCAGGAGGTATGCCGCCACGCAGCCGCTCCATGCGCGTGATGTCGTCGGGTCCGGTGCCCGCGAGCGAGGCGCTGAGGGCACGGTCACCGATCTTCCACTGCTGCAACCCGTCCAGAGTGATGGGGATCGCGTCGCCGCTCTCCTCCTCGTCGTAGGGCAGCGCGACGTCGAGCCGGTCACGCACGAAGGCGCGGACCGGGTCCTCGAAGAAGCGCGCCAGCTCGGCGAACCCGATGTCGTCCGGTGGCAGCGCCGACAGCGCTGTCGCCAGCAACCGGGATCGCCGCGGCCGCCGGTGCTGGGCGGCGCGCGCCCCGACCAGCGCGGTGTGGTCGAAGCTGAACGGCTCGGGCGTGTCGAGCGCGCCGGCCACCAGGTTGCGCGTGTCGAACGGCTGCAACGGATGCTGCACCACGACGTCCCTCCCGACCGGCCAGGCAGCGGTGCGCCGCACGGCGTCGATGAGCTCGCCGAGCGGTGCCGCGGGGGGACGCTCGGCGCCCGTGTGCTCGCCGGCGCCGGTGTAGGTCACGACCAGCCGGTCGGTGGCGGCGAGCACCGCGTCGAGCAGTAGCTGGCGGTCCTCGCTGCGCAGATCACGTTCGCCGGTCAGCGGAGTGCGGGCGAGCACGTCGTCGCCGTCGATGCCGCTGGTGCGTGGAAAGACACCGTCGTCCAGGCCGAGCAGACAGATGACGCGATGCGGCACCGACCGCATCGGCAGCATCGTGCACACCGTCATGGTGCCGGTGCGGAAGTTGGCCCGGGTTGCCCGTCCCCCGAGGCGGGCGCGCAGCAGCTCCCGGACGTCGGCCACCTGCAGGGTGGTGTCCGCCGCCGCCATCGCGCGGACCGACTCGAGCTCACGGTCGAACTGCGCGGTCTGCCAGAGATTTTCCTGCGACACGTCGGCAAGCCGAGCCACACCGTCGAGCAGGCCGGCCATCCAGTCGGCGCTGCTACGGGCGTCGCGCAGGGCACTCATGGTGGCGTCGACGCGGTCGAGCAGCTCCGCGAAGCGTCCCACCAGGTCGACGCCGGCACTCTCCACCTCGCCGACCGGCAGCACGTCGCCGACGGCGGATCCACCGGCCGGGCTCATCGCCACACCCAGCAGCAGCCGCCGGAGGCCGAAGCGCCAGGTGTTCTGCTCGACGTCCTGCAGCCCGAACTGCCGACGGTGAGTCCCGTCCATGCCCCACCGGATCTCGGCGTCCTCGATCCAGCCCGCGAGCCGCTCCAGGTCCTCCTCGTCGAGCCGGAACCGGCGGCGCACCGGCTCGCGGGCGATGAACGCGCGCAGATCGCTGGCCCTCAGCCGGCCCACGGTGAAGTCGACGAGATCGGTGGCGATTTCGAAAAGCGGGTTGGTGCTGGCGAGTGACCGGTCAGCCAGTTTGACGCGCAGCAGGTGCGCGGGATGAGCGCCGTGCAGGCCGGTGTCGGTGCCCTCGCCGAGGCCGAAGGCAGCCTGGATCAGCGGCGCGTAACTCTCGATGTCGGGACACATGACCAGGATGTCTCGCGGCTCGAGCGTCGGGTCGTCCTGCAGCATGCCGGTGAGGACCTCACGGAGCACCTCGACCTGACGTGCCGCGCCGTGGCACGCGTGGACCTGCACCGACCGGTCGGACGCGCCGACCGCACGCTGCGCGCGAGTCGCTCGGTCGGGCATGGTGTTGCGGCGCAGGTCGTGCTGCAGCCGGCCGAGGACGGTGACCGGGGCCGGCTCGCCCGGCTGCGCAGCCGCTGCGTCGTGAACCACCGGCAGCGCGCGCTGCAGCTCGCGCGCGTCGCGGCCGAGTGAGGCGAGCAACGGGTGGCGGACCAGCTCCGCGCTCCGGTCGTCGGCGCGGGGTATGACGCGCTCGGTGAGCGTCGGTGCCAGCTCCGCCCAGAGCGCGGCCGACGGCTGAGGGAGCCACAGGTGGACGTCCCGGTGCGCCGCCAGGGCGTCGATCAGCTCGATCTCCGTGACCGGCACGCGGGTATGCCCGAAGAACGAGATGCGTGGCGGCAGCGATGAATCGGGCGTGGTGTCGCGTCCGGCGCGGAGTGCGGCGACCGTGCTCGTATGACGCGCCGCAGGCGGCGGGGCGTCCACCCGATCGACCAGCAGCTGCCACAGCCGGGCCTGCCACACGAGGTCGTCGTCGAGCGCACCGCCTGCACCGTCGGACAGCTCGCCACGACTCCAGGCGGTGAGCAGGGACGGACGCTGGACGGCATACGACCCGAAGAGCCCGGCCACGCGACGCGCCACGGCATACCTGCGGCCGGCCCGGTGCTGGCCGAGCTCACCGCTGTCGCCGTGCCCGAGATGCCGCGCGAGCGTGCGGCACCAGGACTCGTCGAGGTGCGCGTCGATCTCGTCGAGCAGCGGCCAGACCAGCCGGTCCGGCTCCCAGGGGTCGTCGCGCTCCCGACCGCTGAGCAGCGCGACCAGCGAGCGCGGGGCGACGAACCGCACGCCGGCGCAGATGCCGTCACCACCGCGCGGGCCCACGCCGAGGTGGTGCGACAGCGACTGGGCCAGCCAGCGCTCGACCCCCCGAGTGGGAACGATGACCAACTCCTGCACGAACGGGTCGGCGAGCGGCTCGGCCAGCAGCCGCGCCAGCCCGTCGGCGAGCGCGTCGGTGCGCTCGGCGCGGTGCAGGATCAACGTCACGCGATGACCTTATGACGTGCCACCGACGTCAGCCGGGCTTGCATGTTGGACAGCCCCAATCAATAGTTGAAGTCTGGAAGCAGGTCCCGACCAGCAAGGAGACCGACCGTGGCAAACAGTGAACAGTTCAAGAAGAACGCCGAAGAAGCCGCGCAGCAGGCCAAGGAGAAGGCTGGCAAGCTGGCGCACGACAACCGCGACAAGATCGCCGGGGCGCTCGGCAAGCTGACGTCGGTGATCGACAAGAAGACGCAGGGCAAATACCACGACAAGCTCGCCAAGGCACAGGACGCGGCACTGAAAGGTGCCGACAAGCTCGCCGAGCAGCGGCCGGGCAGTCACCCGGACAACCCGGTCGAGGGTACCGGTGGTGGTGGCGACGTCCCACCCGTCGATCCGACACCGGGCCCGCCCCCGCCGAGCGGCGTCTGACGGCACCATCCGTTGCGTCCACGTCACCGGCGTGGGCATCCTGGCAGCATGCAGACGCACCGGCACGACGACGCCAACGACTTCGAGGCATCGGCGTGGGAGGAACGGTATGCCGGGGACGAGTCCGTCTGGAGCGGCCGGCCGAACCCGCAACTGGAGACCGAGGCCGGCAAACTGCCGCCGGGCACCGCGCTCGACGTCGGCTGCGGTGAGGGTGGCGACGTCATCTGGCTGGCGCAGCGGGGCTGGCGGGTCACCGGCGCCGACTTCTCGGCCAACGGCTTGGCGCGGGCTGCGCAGCACGCCGAACAGGCCGGAGTCGCCGACCGCACCGAGTGGTGGCAGGTCGATGCCCGCCGATTCGACGCGGCCGGACGGTCATTCGACCTCGTCACCACCCATTTCCTGCACCTGCCGGACGGCGGGATGGTCGACGCCGTCAGCCGGCTCGCCACTGCTGTAGCTCCGGGTGGCCACCTGCTGGTGGTCGGCCATTCGCCGGTGGCGCACTTCACCGAGCTGTCCGAGGAGAAGCGCCGCGCGATGTTCCTCGCCGCGGAACTGTTGCCCGGATTGCCGGCCGGTTTCGAGGCATTGGTGGTGGAACAGCGGCCTCGCACGGTGGTGCGCGACGGCGCGACGATCGACATCGACGACTCGACGCTCCTCGCCCGCCGCGTCAGCGAGTGACGTCGCCGACGACTGACTCACTACGTCGCTAGCCCAGGACGACCGCCGGATCGACATACTCGAGGTCGTGTGCCTCGGCCACCGGCTTGCAGACGACGTCGCCGTCATACGTGTTCAGACCGCGCGCGAATGCCTGATCGGCACGCAAGGCGTCCCGCCAGCCCTGGTTCGCCAGTTGCACGACATACGGAAGGGTGGCGTTGGTGAGGGCCCAGGTGGACGTATTCGGCACGGCACCAGGCATGTTCGCGACGCAGTAGAAGGTGCTGCCGTGCACCCGGAAGGTCGGGTCGTCGTGCGTGGTGGGGCGGGTGTCCTCGAAGCAGCCACCCTGGTCGACCGCGATGTCCACGAGCACCGATCCCGGCTTCATGTTGGCGACCATTTCATTGGTCACCAGCTTCGGCGCGCGCGCACCGGGGATCAGCACCGAACCGATGACCAGATCGGCGCTCAGCACCTGCTCCCGCACCGCCATCGTCGAGCTAGCGATCTGGCGGACCCGGTTGTCGTAGCGCCAGAACGTCAGCCGTAGCTTCTCGAGGTCGGTGTCGAGGATCGTCACGTCCGCACCCATGCCGAGCGCGATGTTGGCGGCGTTCTGTCCGGTGACGCCGGCGCCGAGCACGACGACCTTCGCACTCGCCACGCCTCCGACACCGCCCATCAACACGCCGGACCCGCCCTGCGCCTTCATCAGGGCGTGGGCGCCGACCTGCGGCGCCAGACAGCCGGCCACCTCGCTCATCGGATAGAGCAGAGGCAGCATGCCGGACGGCAATTGCACCGTCTCGTAAGCAATTCCGGTCACTTTCGACTTCACCAGCTCCCGGGTGAGCGTCTCGTCGGCGGCGAGATGCAGGTAGGTGAAGAGCGTGAGTCCGTCGCGCAGCCGGTGGTATTCCTCCTCCACCGGCTCCTTCACCTTCAGTACGACGTCGGCGTCGGCCCACACGTCGTCGGCCGATTCGACGATGCGCGCACCCTCGGCGACATACGCCTCGTCGGCGATCGAGCTGCCTTCGCCCGCTCCGCGCTGGATGAGCACGTCGTGCCCGTTGCGCACGAGTTCGTGCACTCCCACGGGCGTGATCCCCACCCGGTGCTCGCCCGCCTTGACCTCTGTCGGGACTGCGATCTTCACTGGTGCGTGCTCCTTCGCGGCCGGGTGGTCATCGGATCCGCGGTGACC
Source organism: Flexivirga sp. YIM B11880 (assembly GCF_058148645.1). Lineage (NCBI taxonomy): Bacteria > Bacillati > Actinomycetota > Actinomycetes > Micrococcales > Dermacoccaceae > Flexivirga > Flexivirga sp. YIM B11880. The sequence goes on along the minus strand of NZ_JBMAMH010000001.1, from coordinate 802,040 downwards.
ACGTCGAGATGTCGGTTTCAGGTCTAGCACCTCGGCGCGTGCCGTATGGCGGCTTCCACCCGCTACGTCGCGACCGAGATGTCCGCGGTCCGGCGTTCTGCGCAACGGCGTCCGAGCCGTCCAGCAGGGCGTGGGCACGCTGCAGCTGCCCGGGAAGTATGACCCGCGGCATCACCGCTATCGACGCGGCGCCGTTGACGAGCGTGACTGCGCCATAGGACGCGATCCTGCTCGTCGAGCGTAGACAGTCCGGGTGTCCTCCGCGGCGAACCCGTTCGGTCACGCTTACCCAGGCTGTGGACAGCGCGGCAAAACATCGATGGGTGTGGACGACATCCTGCAGTCAAAGTCGTTGCCTCCCAACCTAATCCGTGCGATACTCGAACACATGGACGGCAACTTCCGCGACGATATAGCATCGCATGTGGCGCTCGACGCGTCCGGGGTCCGCGCGTTCCACGACCGGCTGACCGGCGACCTCGACACCACCGATCCGATCGCCACGATCCGGGCCTGCGAGGAAGCGAAAAACGCGTTGGCAGCGCTGCAGGCCCGGTTGACCGTGGCCGCGCACGACAAGCAGCGGGCGCGTGACGTGCCGCGCGGTGTGCCGAAGGCCGAGACCGCCCGGTATGTCGGGTCTCAGGTCGCGGCCGCCCGCCGGTGCGCACCACACCTCGGGTCGCGGCTGCTCGGGTTGGCGCACGCCCTCGTGGAGGAGCTGCCGCACACCTTCGCGGCCCTGTCCGCCGGCGTGATCAGCGAATGGGACGCCACCGCCGTGTGTCAGGAAACCGCGTGCCTGACCCGGGACGACCGGGCCGGCGTGGACGCCGCCATCGCCGACGAACTGGGCAGCGTGAGTCACCGACGGCTGGTCGCGTCCGCCCAGGCGCACGCTTACCGGGCCGACCCGGCCTCGATCACGGGCCGCCGGGCCCGCACCGAATCCGACCGCCGGGTCACCCTCCGCCCCGCACCCGACTGTATGACCCGGCTGACCCCCTTGCTGCCGGTCAAGGACGGCGTCGCCTGCTACGCCGCTCTCTCGGCCGTCGCGGCCGCCACCGCCACGGCTGAGCACCCACGAGGGCAAGTCATGGCCGACACCCTCGTGGAGCGGGTGACCGGCCGGACACCCGCCGACCGGCCGGAGGTGCAGGTCAACCTGCTCATGCCCCTGGACACCCTTACCGGTGACACACCGGCATACCTGCCGGACCACGGCCCGATCCCTGCCGACCTGGCCCGCGACTGGGTGGCCGACCCCGAGCAGGCCGTGCAGGTGCGTCGGCTGTTCACCTACCCCGGCACCGGCGACCTGGTCGGAATGGATTCCCGGTCCCGCACCTACACGGGGCTCCTGGCGAAGTTCATCAAGCTGCGCGACCAGACATGCCGCGCCCCGTTCTGCACGGCCCCGATCCGACACCTCGACCACATTCAGCCGCACGCTGAAGGCGGTCCGACCAGCGAACGCAACGGCGAAGGCATGTGCGCCCGTTGCAATCTCGGTAAAGAACACCCTGACTACCAGGTGACCGGAGACGCCGCTGCCACGACCTTCACTATCGGCGGCCTGATCACGACCAGTCACCCGCCGGCCCCACCCGGGCTCCCGCCACCCACCCGGTCCTACGCCGAACGCACCCTCATGGACATCACCTTCAGCTACTGGACCTCACTGCCGCAGCAGGCTGAGCAAGAGGATTAGGAGCGTAGGCTCACCACCCGGCGGAGTGCCTCGAAGGCATCAGGCGCCAGCCGGTAATACGCCCACCTGCCTCGCTGCTCGCGGGTCACGAGCCCTGCGTCGGCGAGGAGTTTCATGTGGTGCGACACAGTCGGCTGGCTGAGACCGACCGGCTCGGTCAGATCGCAGATACATGCCTCCGCGCCGTCCGCTGCGGCGATCAAGGAGACCAGACGAACGCGCGTGGGATCCCCGAGCGCCTTGAACACTCGCGCCAACTGCTCGGCAGCTGCCTCATCGAGCGCGCCGCCGGTCAGTGGTGAACAGCAGGCAGCAGTGCCGACCGGAATGGTCGGCAACTCGGTGCGGGTAGCCATGCGAGAAGCGTATCTCGACCCATTGACGAACGTCGATGCGTTTTGCACGATATATCCCATCGAAGTTCTTCAATAGGAGGCTGGTGTTGATCGGGAACGAGATCCGCGATCAGGTGCGCAGCCGGTATGCCGCGGCGGCCACCGCCGTCACGCGTGCCCGGGGCGATGCGCTCGAGGTCGTCAGTGCGGCGTCATCGTGCTGCAGTGCCGCGGAAAACGGCTCGTCCTGCGTCGGATCCGGTGAAGTGGACGACGCGTTCGGCTCCGCGCTCTACTCCGCCATCGAGCAGGACGAGCTGCCGGCGGAAGCCGTCGCCGCCTCGCTCGGCTGCGGCAACCCGATGGTCGTCGCAGAACTGCACGGGGGTGAGAAGGTGCTGGACCTGGGATCCGGCGGTGGCATCGACGTGCTGCTCTCGGCGCGCAGAGTCGGACCGACCGGGTTCGCGTATGGGGTGGACATGACCGACGAGATGCTCGAGCTAGCAAACGCGAACAAGGCCAAGGCGGGCGCGACCAACGTCGAGTTCCTCAAGGGGACCATCGAAGACGTGCCGCTGCCCGACGGGTCCGTTGACCTTGTGATCTCCAACTGCGTCATCAATCTGTCCACGGACAAGCCGGCCGTGCTCGCCGAGATGTTCCGGGTCCTCATCCCCGGCGGCCGCATCGGCGTCTCCGACGTCGTCGCCGAGGATCACCTGAGCCCGACCGACCGCGCCGAGCGTGGCTCGTACGTCGGCTGCATCGCCGGCGCTTTGTCCCGGGCGGAATACCTGGACGGTCTGACGAGCGCTGGATTCGTAGAGGCTTCCGTCACTTTCACCCATGAAGCGGCGCCCGGGATGCACTCGGCACTGATCCGGGCGGTCAAGCCGGAGTGAGTGGCGCTCCCGGCTCCAACTGTGCGGCCAGGTTCACCCAGGTGCTCGTGACCTGCATGCCGAGCCCGGTGTAGAGGCCGAGCGCGCCGGTCCGGGAATCGGTCGACAACTCGCAGCCGGTGACGCCGTGGTCGTGGCCGATCGCGAACACGTCCGCCAGCAGCGCGCGGGCAAAGCCGCGCCCGCGTGCGTCGGCGCGAACCGCGAGCCGGTCGACGTAAAGCGCACCCTGGTTCGTGTCGATGAACGAAAACACCGCTCCGACAACCTGTTCGCCGTCCGGAGTGTCACAGCACAGAATGCGCATGTGCCAGTGCTCGAAGCCCGGCCGGTCGTAGGTCTGAGCCGCGAAGTCGGCATACGACACCTTGTCGCGGTCGGACCACTCGAGGAAGGCGTCCTCGATGATGTCGTATGCCGCAGCCCGGTCCCGTGGCGACGACGCGTTCCGGATCCGGCACCCGTCCGGAAGCGTCGGCTGCTCGACCTGCATCTCCGGAGGCAGCCGCAGCGTCCAGGAGGTCCAGCGCTCGGTGAAGCCGAGTCCGCGCAACAGACGTTCGCCGTCGGAGCCCTGCGGCACGGGCATCCCGACCGTTCTCGCCCCTGTTGCCCGCGCTCTGGCGCACACCCATCGGGCGAGCGCGGTGCCCAAACCCCTTCGGCGGTATGCCGGTCCGACTGTGGCGTCATACCTGTCGCCACCCTGATACTCCGCGTATGCGGCGAGCTCACCGGTCGGCGTGAACACGCCGACCGTGCTGACGCCCACGTCGAAGGACGGGCGTTGCCAGTCGGCCACGATGTCGGCCTCCTCGATCGCGACCACGCCGATGTCGTGCAACTCGGAGGCAGCCATCGCCGCCGCGACGGCGGAGGCGTCGGCCGGCCGCAACGCGCGGACCGCCCAGCCGGGATGGTCCGCGGGGTCCAACCCGAGTCCGGCGAAGTCGGGCGATGCGGCACGCTCAGTCGTCATACCGCAGATCTTCCCGCGTGCACGAGGCGGACGAAGGTCGGCCGGACATGCCGAATGACAGCGGCAGCAATATTGACACTCGCGTCATGTTCCTTCAGGATACGAGGACTGGCCCTCGCGACAGGCACAGTGGCTCACCCCCGGGGCGGCCAGCGCCCAGCATCAACCGCGGGAGCACATGGTGAAATTCGGAATTCGGTACGCGAACACCGGTCCCTACACGGATCCCGATGCCGCCCGTGAGCTGGTCTGCCAGGCCGAGGAGGCCGGTTTCGAGTCGGTGTGGACGGTCGAGCACGTCCTGATCCCTCCGGACTACGAGTCAAGATATCCGTACACCCGCGACGGACGGATCCCGGCGGCGACCTCGGAGACGCGTGCCGTACACAGCCCTGCTCGGCGGCGTCGAAGGCCAGGGCCTGCGACAGGCAATGCGGGGCATCAGCCACGCCCGCCTCCACGTGGCGGCAACCGCGGTGCTGCGTGTTCTGCAGGAAGCCACTCGCACGCCCACAGCAGGTATCAATTCGGACGACCCCTCGCCGACCTCGGTGCCATCCAATCCATGCTCGGGCGAAGCTACTCCGAGCTCGAGGCCGGGCTGGGCCCTGGTGCTGGACTGTGCCCGCGAATTCGATCGGGCCGGGCCGCCGCGGCACCGGATCTCGGCAGCCAAGCTCTTCTGCACCGAGACGGCAACCGTGATCGCCGATCGTGCGTTGCAGGTGCTCGGCGGCGAGGACATCGTCGGATCCAGTCCGGTGCCACGAATCTGGCGAGATGTGCGTGCACTGCGGATCTACGAAGGCGCCTCGCAAATTCACGAGCGCAACCTTGCCCGTGCACTCCCCACGCTGCTCGGATGACATCCGCGAAAGGAGACCTCATGTCGGACTTCGAGACCATCATCGTCGACGTACGCGACAACATCGCGACCATCACACTCAACCGCCCTGACAAGCTCAACACGTATACCAAGCAGATGCGGGACGAGCTGGTCGCGGCATTCGACGCGACGGATGCCGACGACGACGTCCGAGCAGTCATCGTGACCGGCGCGGGCCGCACCTTCTGCGCGGGCGCGGACCTGACCGAAGGAGGCCGACGGTTCGCGCCCGACGCCGCCGCAACCGGACCGCACCGAGATGGTGGAGGCATCGTCACGCTGCGAATATTCAATTCCCGGAAGCCGGTCATCGCCGCGATCAATGGTCCGGCCGTCGGAGTCGGAGCGACCATGACGCTGGCGATGGACCTGCGGCTGGCCGGCAACTCCGCTCGATTCTCGTTCCCGTTCACACGGCGCGGCATCGTGCCCGAGAGTTGTTCCAGCTGGTTTCTCCCGCGACTGGTAGGCGTGAGCCGCGCCCTCGAATGGCTTTACACCGGGCGGTTGTTCGATGCACAGGAAGCACTCGACTCCGGACTGATCCGCAGCACCCACGACAGCGACGACCTGCTGCCCGCAGCGCGGGCGCTCGCCGCCGAGATCGTCGACGAGACGGCGCCCGTCTCGGTCGCCCTGAGCCGTCAGCTGGTATGGCGCATGCTGGGCTCGGCACATCCCATGGAGGCACACATCTGTGAGTCTCGGGCACTGGGGATCCAAGGTGGCAGCAGCGACGCCTACGAAGGAGTCACCGCGTTCCTGGAGAAACGACCGGCCGTGTTCACCCGGACGATCAACGCCGACTTTCCGGACGTCTTCGCGGGGCGGGTCGAGCCGGAGTTCAGCTGACGTGGTTCGCCGGAGCGATCAGGAAGGCCAGGCACGTTCGGCGAACCGCTCGGAGTGTTCGCCCACGCGGGGAACCCGTCCGCCGACGGGCGCCTCATACCCGTCGATCGAGAACGGCAGACACGGGATCTGGAAATGCCCGCCCTGCTCGTCCACTGCGTCGACGAGCAGGCCCGCGTCCATCACGTCGGGCGCATCGCGCACGGCGGCGTAGTCCCGCACCTCGGCGATCACGATTCCCGCGTCACCGAGTCGTTTGACGCACTCTGCAGTCGTCCATTGCCCTAGCACTCCGTGCAGCAGGTCCAGCAGCTCGGCGCGGTTCGCGCGCCGAGCGTCGTTGACCGAAAAGCGCGCATCAGAAGCCCATTCCGGGTGACCAAGCGTCTCGCACAGCTTCCGGAAATGGCTCTGCACGTATGCCGACAGCATGACCATGCCATCCGCCGTGGCGACGAGATCCGCCGCCGGCGCCATGGCATCCTGACCGTTGCCTTTGCGCACGGGCATCGAGCCCGCGACGGACCACTCGCCCCACATCGGCGACTGCAGGTGGATCGCGACCTGCAACAGCGAGACGTGTGACGTCATACCCTCGCCGGTTCGTTCCCGCTGGAAGAGGCCGGCCGCCACAGCCTGCACGACGGCGTATCCGGTCGCTGCGTCGACCACCGGGAACCCGACTCGCTGCGGATCACCCCCGCCTTCACCGGTGAGCGACATGATGCCGCTCTCCGCCTGGGCCGCGATGTCCAGGCCGGACCGATGCTGCGACTCCGTTCCAGGCGGGAAACCAGTCACGGAAACGTAGACCAGCTCCGGTTTTTCGGCGCGCAGCCGCTGCGGACCGAGGCCCAGCGCCTCGAGTGCGCCATAGCGCAGGTTCTGAACGACCACATCGGCACCCATCACCAAGTTGTGCGCAAGCCGCCAGTCGTCAGGGTTTCGGAGGTCGAGCGAGATCGACTCCTTGCCGCGGTTGTGCGCACGCACGATGCCTTCGCCGAGCTCGCCGATGTGTCGCGACGCGTCACCGCTCGGCGATTCGATCTTCACGACATCGGCGCCCAGATCGAGCAACGTCTGGGAAGCTGCCGGGACCGCGATGTACTGACCGAACTCGACCACCCGGACTCCGGCGAACGGTCCCATCGGCTACCTCCGTTTCATGGCCGCTGCCAGGGCGATTCGACCGTTGCGCAAGACACTTCCACGGCCGCCCTTGACTAAACATGACACGCGCGTCATTGTCAATGCAGGCCGACAACCGAAACGGTGAGAAGGAGGTCGTCATGCCCAGAGTCGACGGCAAGGTGTGCATCGTCACAGGCGCAGCATCCGGGATCGGGGCCGCCAGCCGGGCCCTGCTTCGGGACGAAGGAGCGACCGTCATCGGCTTCGACCGCGACACCGGAGAAGACGCCGACGACCTCCTGTGGGCCGTGGATGTCAGCGACGAGCACGCCGTCTCCGCCGCAGTCGCGCGCGTCGCTGAATCCCACGGCCGCGTCGACGTGCTGGTCAACAACGCCGGGGTTCCGGGCCCAAGGAAGCCGTCTCACGAGGTCACCGCCGCGGAGTTCGATCACGTCTTCGGCATCAACGTAAGGGGCACGTGGTTGTGCACGAAATACGTGGTGCCTCACATGCTTGCCGTCGGCAGCGGCAGCATCGTCAACATGTCGTCCATGTACGGCCTGGTGGGCAACTCGATGATTCCCACATACCACGCCACCAAGGGCGCGATCCGGCTGCTGACCAAGGCCGACGCGGCGACGTACGCAGCGCAGGGCATTCGGGTCAACTCCGTGCACCCGGGTTCCATCGAGACCGGCTCCAAGGCGTCGGTGCGTGCGGACCGCTCCGATGCGGCACAGGAGTACAACCATCGCGTGCTCGCCACCATCCCGATGGGGCGCCGCGGCGAACCGCGCGACATCGCGTACGGCGTGCTCTACCTCGCCTCCGACGAATCGCGATACATGACCGGCTCGGAACTGGTCATCGACGGCGGATACACGGCGGTGTGACGATGGACAACCTGTATCCGCCGCACGAGGGCATCTACCGTCAGACGCTGGGTCACTACCCGACCGGTGTCGCTGTCGTGACCGCAACGAAGGCGGACGGCACTCCGGCGGGTATGACGGTCGGCTCGTTCACCTCGGTCTCGCTGGACCCACCACTCATCGCGTTCCTGCCGTCCAAGAGCTCCAGCTCCTGGGCTGCGCTGCGCGAATGCGGTGACACCTTCGGGGTCAACATCCTCGCCGCTGACCAGGAGGTCGTCTGCCGGCGTATCGCATCGTCAGGAGCCGACAAGTTCAAGGATGTCGCCTGGCACGAATCCCCGCTTGGCTTACCGATTCTCGACGGCTGTGTCGCGTACATGGAGTGCAAGGTCGCCGAAGTCCGCGACGCCGGTGACCATGACCTGGTGCTGGGCGAAGTCGTCCAGATGGGAGTGCAACGCCCGACCGAGTCGCTGCTGTTCTTCCGCGGAGGTTACGGCTCCTTCCGCCCACGGTCGCTCGCTGTCGGCACACCCCAGCTGTTCGACCAATTGCGCTTCGTCGACGTCGCCCGCCCGATCATCGAGCGGCTCGCCTCCGACACCGGACACGAGATCACCGCTCTCGTGTTGCACGAGGGGGACCTGATCACCACCGCAGCGGCGAATGACGGCTCGCACATGTCGCGTCTACGAGTGGGACGCCAGACGCCTTTTCTGCCGCCTGTTGGCGCAGTGCACGCGGCATACGGCGCCGACAGTATCCGGAGCTACTGGCTGTCCCAGTTGCCCCCGAACGCCACAGCCGAAGCCGCCCGTGCCGAGCGGATGCTCGACACGATCCGCGACCGGGGTTATGGCTTCACGGTGGGTCATCAGGTCGGCAGGGCGATCGAAGCCATGGGGCAGCGTAGGGCACGCGACAAAAGCGCCGAGGCACTACGCGAGTTCCGCGACACGATCCGCCGGGCCAGCGACGGCTACAACATTGAATTCCTCAGTCCGCAAAGGGAATACGAGTTCCACGCAGCGACCGCTCCGGTCTTCCACCCACGGCACGGTCTCGTGTTCACGATCACCCTGTGGGGTCCGTCCGGATTGATCTCGTACGACGGCATGATGGCCAAGATCGATCAGCTCGTGCACGCGGCCCGAGTGTGCTCGGACGCCCTGTCGTATGTCGACAGTGAGAGCTGACCGCAGGCTGTCGGCGGCGGGCGCCGACACCCGATCACCAGGGACTCACGGTGATGTTCGACCGGCCGCCGTCCACCGCGATGTCCTCGGCCGTGAGAAAGCCGGCAGCCGGAGAGGCGAGGAAGCCCACCAGTGCGGCGATGTCCTCGGGTTCACCGAGCCGCCCGACGGGGATCAGCTTCTCCCAGCGGTCGCGCACCGCGTCGTCCTCCCAGGATCCACGGTTGATGCCGGTCCGCACGACGCCGGGGTTGATGCAGTTGACGGTGATCCCGAGCGGTGCCACCTCACAAGCGATCTGGCGGGTCAGCGCGGTGACGCCGCCCTTGGAGGCGCTGTATGCCGGGTAGTGATACCCACGCGTTGCTGCGCCCGAAGCGATGTTCACGATGCGCCGGTCCGCCGTCCCGGCGCCGTGCCGAAGGTGCGGCAGGGCTGCTTGGATCACCTGGAAGGTCCCCTTCAGGTTGACGTCGATGACTCGGTCCCAGATCTGGGAAGTGGTGTCGTCCGTATCGGCCCGCACCAGGATGCCGGCACCGTTCACGATCACGTCGAGACCGCCGCCCCAAGCAGCAATCGCGTCGACGACCGTGCGCACTGCGGCGGCGTCGGCGACGTCACAGGCCGCGGTCATCACTGTGGCGTCACCCACGGACTCCGCGACGGTCGCAAGTCGGGCAGCGTCCAGGTCCACGAGTCCGACGGCCAGCCCGTCCTCGCACAGTTGCCGCACCACCGCGGCGCCGATACCCGAAGCAGCACCGGTCACGAGCGCGACACGACGTCGCGGAGTAGGAGTAGATCGTTGAATTGTCATTGTGGTGAGTCCTTTCCGATGGTGAATCCATTCACGGTCGCCAGGCAGGAGCCGAGCACGTGATCGAGTTGGCGGAGCTGATCGCCCGCGCCGAGATAGCCGATGTCCTTGCGCGCTACCAGCACGCCTGTGATCGCGGCGACCGGGAGCTGATGCGCACCTGCTACCACCCGGACGCGATCGACAACCACGGCCGCGCCAACGGCCCGGTCGACGAGGTCCTCGCCTTCCTGGGCAGGTATGGCGCCGACCTGCGCGCCACCTACCACTTCATGGGTGCGCCGCACATCGTCGTCGGAGCGGAAGGCGACCCTGGCAAGGCGTTCGTCGAGACCTACTGCATCTACCGGCGCGAGTTGCTCGACCCGGAGGCGGAGATCCTGATGCAGGGACTGCGCTACTTCGACGTCTTCGAGCAGCGGGGCGGTGTATGGCGCATCGCCCACCGCACGGTCCTGCTCGACTGGGAGCAGCGCGGCAACGGCGGGCCGGGCATGCCGGCACCGGACAGCTGGACGCGTGGGGCCCGCGGCGAGGCGGACGTCGCGTGGCCGCTGACCGAGCACCTCGCAACTGCGCAGGGCCTGCGCCACTGAGGGACACAGACCCCGTCCCGTCGGCGGGCTCGGGTCACAGCACGGCGATCGCATTGCCGGGTGACCCGAGACCGCCGACGAGGGCGAGCGGCACCGCCGTGAAGACGAAGTCGCTGCACCGCTGTTCGGCGAGCTTGCCGCGCAGCTGCTCGAAGTCGAACAGCTCCCCGAGCGGGATGCCGAGCATCGCGAGCACCCGCCGGTGCAGACTTCCGATGGCGGCATCCCCGGGTGTTGCCTCGACAGCGGGGTTGTCAGCGGCGATCGCGGAAATGTGCCAGTCCCAGAGGAGCTCGGCGATCTCCTCGTCCGCCCGCAGACCGGCCGAGAACAGACCCGACTTCTTCGCTGCGATCGCTGCCTTTGCCTCGTCGTCGAGCTTGCGGTAGGCGTTCAACCACCCGGTGCGGATGCACAACACATCACCGGGCCGCACCTCCACAGCTTGCGAATCCGCCGCGGCGCGAACCTCGTCCGCGGTGATGGGCCGCTCGGCGAGCGGGTCGTAGCCGTCCGAGCGCAGCTGTGCCTCGAGGTCGATCAGCACGCCCCGGCCGACGATGCCCGTCATACCCCAGTGGTGGATGCTGAGCCGCCGATTGCCGGTCGCCGGTTCGTCGGTGACACCGCCGTAGAACCCGTGCTGGCGCACCCGGTGGTGCCGGAAGCCGTCCCATTGGGTCGAGCCCTGCGGGAAGAAGTTGTCCAGGCGGTCGTCATACATGCTGCCGAACTTCGTGACGGTGTGCTCGAACGGCTGTCGGCGGAACAGCGGCGGATCGGGTTCGTCGAGGGTGAGAGTCAACGAAACCCGTTCTCCGGTGCGCACGTTCGTCATCGCATCCCGCACTCGTTCGGGCGTGAGCAGATTGAGTGCGCCGAAGTCGTCCTCATCACCGAAGACGCCCCAGGAGTGGTTGGATCCGATGTCGTCGAGCCGGGGCAGGTCCTTGTACGCCGGCAGGTCGTGCGTGTCAGTGTGTGCCACCCGCAACTCCTACAGGTCCGTGTCGCCGCGCAGCAAACGCATCGCGATGGTGCGGCGCTGGATCTCCGCAGTGCCGTCCGGGATGCGCAGCGCGCGGGCGTGGCGCCAGGCCTCCTCGATCCGCAGCTCATTGGTCAGGCCCATCCCGCCGTGCACCTGCATCGCCTTGTCCGTGACCCGGCCGAGCATTTCGGTGCACAGCGCCTTGGTGATCGACGTCTCCTTGACGGCCTTCCGGCCGGTCTCCACCAGCCAGGCGGTGCGCGCGACGGTGGACTTCGCGGCGTAGATGTCCATCGCCATCTCGGCCAGCATCATCTGGACGGCCTGGTGCTGCCCGATCGGCTTGTCGAAGGTCTGGCGCTGGTTCGCGTAGTCGACCGCCTGAGCGAGCGCCCAGCGGGCGGTGCCGATGCACAGCGCCGACATCGACAGCCGGCCACGGCTGATGCCGAGCAACGCGAGAGCGAGACCGTTGTGCACCTCACCGATGATGTGATCGTCGGGTACTCGCAGGTTTTCGAGCGTCAGGATGCCGATGTTCGTCCCGCTGTGCCCGAGGATCGTGACGACGCCGCTGCAGTCGAAGCCCTCCCACGAGGTGTTCACGAAAAATGCCGTGATGCCGCCACGGCGAGCCTTGTTCGCATCGGGGTCGGTCACGGCGAACAGCACGCAGTAGTCGGCGTACGGCGCATTCGAGATCCACTGTTTCGTGCCGTTGATGACCCACTCGTCACCGTCCTTGACCGCCTTGGTGCGGATCCGCTGCACATCGGAGCCGGCGCCCGGCTCGGACAGCCCGAAGCAGAATGTCTTCTCACCGGAGCCGATGCCGTCGACATATCTGTCCCTGACCTGTGGCTGCAGGTGCAGCAACAGTGGGCTCAGCCCATTGGTGAAGACCGACGGCACGACGTTCTCGTGGATCAGCGGACGGTGCGGCCCGACATGGTGGGTGAGCTCCTCCTGAACGTGCACGAGGGATGTCGGCGAGAGTCCACCGCCGCCGAGCTCCGAGTCGCCGAACATCGTGTAGAAGCCGGCCTTGGCCGACTCGATGCGCACCTGTCTGCGCAGATCGAGCACTTCGGGCCGATAGCGACCGGTCGCATCATACCGCGAGCGTTCGGTGGCGAGCAGGTCGGCGTTCTTCTCTTCGAGCGGGATGACGTAACGGTCGACGAACTCGTTGAGTCCTTTCGCCGCTTCCCGGCCCTCTTCGGGGACTTCGAAGTCCACGCGGAGCTCCTTTCGTTCGCAGCTCCGTCACGCGGAGTGCAGAGTGGGTGGGGGCCCGATGCGGGCATGCCGGGGTTGCGGTACCCCTGTCCAGGACGTACCGCAATCCATTTCGTGAAATCAGAGTTGGGGTCGGACCTTCTCGGCGAAGTCCGTCATGGACCGCAGCACCTGCTCCTGCGGTTGGCTTCCGGCGTCGAACCAGGCGACGAGGCCGCCGAGCCCGGTGTGGCTGTGGAAGTCCGCAAGCTCTTGCGCGACGTCGTCGGCCGACCCGAGGATGAGCGCCTTGCGCTCGATGTATTCGTCGAAGGTCAACTCGTCGATGCCGAGCCCCACCTTCGCCCGGTTGGTGAGGATGCCGACGTACCACATGTAGCCGTCGTGGTACTCCTTCACCGCCTGCTCGCGATTGTCCGCGACGTGGATCGCCTTCAGCTGGGAGGAACGCGCGATGTTCTCGTCGATCGAGTCGAACGAATGGCCGGCCGCGCGACCCTCCTCGCGGTAGACCTCGACGAGCCGGCTCACGTCGTCGCGGGTCGGCCGCTGGCCGAGCACGAAGGCAAAGCCGCGACGGGCCGCCATACGCAGCGACTCCTCGCTGGCGGAAACCATGACGAACACCGGCGGGGTCGGCTTCTGGTAGACCTCCGGGAAGAGTTCGATCTCGTCGGTCACGTCTCCGGGCCCGGGCACCTGGTAGTGCTTGCCCTGATACTTCACCTTGCCGGTCGTCCACGCCTGCATGACGATCTCGAAGACCTCTTCGTAGCGCTCGTCGCGCTCGGACTCCGGGATGCTGTATGCCTGGAACTCCAGCCGGTCATACGCCTTGCCGATGCCGAAGTTGAGTCGCCCGTTGCTGAGTTGGTCCACGTAGGCGTACTCCTCCGCCAGTCGCAGCGGGTGGTGCATCGGCAGCCGCGAGACGCCCGATCCGAGCCGGATGCGCTCAGTCGACGCGGCAGCGGCTGCCAGCAGCAGCTGCGCCGAGGTGACGATGCCGTAGCGCCGGCCGTTGTGCTCGGCGACCCAGGCCTCTTCGAAGCCGAGCTTGTCTGCCACCTGGATCTGCTCGATCGCCTTCTGGACCACCTCGTGATGGGTGTTCCACGGCGGGACGTTCGAGAGGCTGAAGATTCCGTAATGCGGCTTCGATAGGTCGGTCATGTCAACTCCAGTTATCGGTGAGGAGCTTGGGTCGAGCGACCCAGCTGCGGCGAGCCCACGGATCGGGTGCTCTTCGGAAGTCGCTCTTGACTAAACATGACACGCGCGTCATTGTCAATGGCGAACACCTCTGATCTGCACCGACCGGACCGCTGTGAACGGCGGCCATCCGTTGCTGCGCAAGAGCATTCGATTTCAGCCGGATCAGCGGCACGAACAACGAAGGAGACCCGAATGATGAGCGTTCCCACCGTCGCCGGCAACAAGGACAGCACCGAACTCGGCCGGGTCCTCATGCACGAGCACGTCTTCGTTCTCAATCACGAGTACGAGGTGAACTATCCGGAGAGCTGGGACCACGGCACGCGCATCGCCGACGCCGTCGCCAAACTCGATGCGCTGAAGGGCGCCGGCATAGACACCATCGTCGACCTGACCGTGCTCGGACTCGGGCGGGACATCGCGCGCGTTCGTGAGGTGGCCGAGCGGACCGAGGTCAACATCATTGCCGCGACCGGGTTCTACACGTTCACCGAGTTGCCGACCTACCTGCGGCTGCGCGGGCCGGGCCGGCTGGTCGACGTCGAGGAGCCGATGGTCGACATGTTCGTGCGCGACCTCACCGAGGGCATCGCAGGCACCGGCATCCGGGCGGCCATCCTCAAGTGCGCCACCGACGAGCCGGGCGTGACACCCGATGTCGAGCGCGTGCTGCGTTCCGTGGCCCGGGCGCATGTCGCGACCGGTGCCCCGATCTCCACCCACACCGATCCGCACAAGGAACGCGGGCTGGAGCAGCAGCAGATCTTCGTCGAGGAAGGCGTCGACCTGACCCGAGTCATCATCGGGCACAGCGGCGACACCGACGACCTGGACTACCTGCAACGCTTGCTCGACAACGGTTCGTACCTCGGGATGGACCGGTTCGGCCTGGACAGCCGGCTCGACTTCGAGCGCCGGGTCAAGACTGTGGTCGACCTCGTCGAACGCGGGTATACCGACCGCCTGGTCCTGTCGCACGACACCTCGTGCCACAGCGACAACTTCCCGGCCGACTACCGCGCAGCGCACCTGCCCAACTGGCGCTTCGGGCACATCAGCGAGGACGTGCTGCCGGCACTGCGCGCCGCAGGCGTCACCGAGTGGCAGATCGACACGATGCTCGTCGACAACCCGCGCGTCATCTTCGGCGACACGGGCCGGGTATGACGCCACCACGACACCAGACCGGAGGAAACCCCATGGCACTAGTCCGCATCGAGCGACACGACGCCGTCGCCGAGGTCGTGCTCGACCGACCCGAGAAACTCAACGCGTTCAACGCCGAGCTCTTCGCCGCCTACGAGGACGCGCTGTCCGCACTCAGAACCGACGACGGCGTGTCGGTCGTGATCGTCCGCGGCGAAGGACGCGCGTTCAGCGTCGGCTGGGACGTCGGCAGGCAGCCCTCTGCCGACCGGAACGACAGCGGTTACCACCAGCGGATCGCGCATGCCGACTGGCTGCGGTTGCGCCCTCAACTACGCGCATTCACAGCCGTTTTCGACTTCCCGAAGCCCGTCGTCGCCGCAGTGCACGGCTTCTGCATGGGCGGCGCCACGCTCATCCCGAACTGCTCCGATCTGGCCGTCGTCGGCAACGACACCAAGATCGGCTGGCCGGTCCTACCGATCGGCGGCGGGATGCTGGGACCGGTCTCGACATACGCGATCGGTTCCAAGAAGGCGCGGGAACTGTCCTACACCGCAGGCAGTTTCATGATGGGCCCGGAAGCCGCCCAGCGCGGGTTCGCCAATTACGCAGTGCCGGAGGACGAGGTGCTGAGCAAGGCACGCGAGCTCGCACGCGAAGTCTCCAAGACACCGCGCGACATGCTCGAGATCAAGAAGCTCGCCGCCAACGACGTCCTCAACCGACAAGGCTTCCGGGACACACTGGAGGTCTGCGCCAACTGGGATGCCCTCATCCACACCTCCGCCGGCAACGAGCACATGTCGGCCAGGCTCGCTGAGCTCGGCATCAAGGCCGCCCGCCAGTGGTATGCCGAGGGCGGCTCCATCCACCAGGCCGCCGAAGCAGCGGCCGCCACCGACTGACCACCGTCCAGGAGACAACCACACCATGGATCGCCAACTCGTCGCCGTCGTCGGTGCGTCACCACGCAACTTCTGGACGACCTGCGCCATACACAACCTGACCACGTTGAACCCGGACTTGAGGGTCGTCCCCGTGACGCCGAACCACGGGGAGATCCAGGGACTGCCCACGGTGCCCGACGTGTCCGCGCTCCCGGACACTCCGCGTGCGGCGATCATCGCCATCCGCCGTGAGGCCGCGGTGGAGGCCGTCCGAGCCCTCACCGCTGCCGGAACCCCCGACATCGTCTGCGTCACGGACGGATTCGTCGAGCGCGGCGACGACACGGGCGCGCGACTGCAGCAGGAGCTCGTCGACATCGTGTCCGGCACGCAGACCCGGCTCTGGGGGCCCAACTGCGTGGGGTTCGCGGACTTCGCGGACAAGATCTGCGCGGTCGCCGAGCCCGTCTGGCTGGAGGCAAAACCGGGTCCGGTTTCGATCGTCTCGCAGAGCGGGGCGCTGCTATCGGCCTTCGTGGCCGCCGCGGCCCAGGAACGCCTCGGACTCGACTTCTGCGTGTCGACGGGGAACGGCGCGGTGAACGCGGTCCCCGAGGCCTTGCAGATAGCGCTCCGGCGCGACACGAGCCAGGTCGTCTGCGCCTACATCGAGGGCGTCCGCGGTGATCAGGTCGAGCGGTTGACCGCTGCCTTCCGGACGGCGCAAGAACTCGGCAAGCAGATCATCGTGCTGAAGTCCGGTGTGTCCGAGCGCGGCCAGAAGGCGGTCATGTCGCACACCGCGAGCATCGCAGGCACGGATTCGGTCTTCTCCGAGCTGCTGCGCGAGCACGGCGTGCTGCGCGCCGACGGCGTCGACGAGCTGGTGCGGCTGGCAACCCTGGTGCTGCTCGGCGTGAAGGACGGACGCGACCGCGCCGTCTCGGTGCTCGGCGGATCGGGCGGCGCCGCCGCCCTCAGCAGCGACCTGTCCGAGCGGTACGGCGTGCAGCTCACGACATTCGCCGGCTCGACGATCGAGCGGATCCGCGCCCTCGCCGGCCCGGGGTCGCTGATCGACAATCCGCTGGACGTCATCGGCGTGAAGCGGCGCGAGGGGGATGAGAGCGTCAACGGCCTGGTCTTCGCTGACCCGAACACCGGGCTGGTGCTGATGCCGTGGAGTGTGCAGTTCCCGTCCGAAACGGTCCACGAGTCGGTGCACACGTGGAACTGGAATGATCTGGCGAGGCTCTCGACCGAGCACGACATGCCGTTGATCATCACCTCGATGGCTCCGGTGCCCGACACGGACTTCACCCGCACGTACCGCGAGCGGCACCCACATGTCGCAGTGCTGGACAACCTGCACCTCACCTTTGCCGCACTCGGCAAGCTCTTCCCGGCAGCGGCCCGGAAGCACTCATCGGCGCACACCGCGGCTCCGGAGGCTGGCGTGCTGAGCGAGGCCGACTCGCGTGAACTGGTCGCGGGCGCAGGCGTTCCCGTGGCCGGTGGCGTGCGTGTCGCAACGGGTGAGGACCCGGTCGTCGCCACCGCGGACCTCGATGCGCCGTTTGCGGTGAAGGTGATCGCGCCCGTGAGCCACAAGGCTGCAATCGGCGGCGTCCTGCTGGGCGTCCCGAGCCGGGATGCACTGCCCGCCGCCATCGGGCAGATCACCGAGAACGTCGTGCGAGCAGGGCTTTCCGCCGATCAGGTGGAGGGCTGCCTCGTCGAGGAGATGGTCTTCGGCCGGGAGATCCTGGTCGGTCTCAACAGCGATCCGGTGCTCGGCCGCTACGTGGTCGTTGGACTGGGCGGGTCGGCCACCGAGATCGCAGCGCGGTCCACGACCCGGCGGCTACCGCTCGCCGGCGGTGAGGCGCAGCAACTGCTCGCGGCCGTCGGTGTCGTTGACCACCCCAAGGCCGTCTCGGTCGTCGAGTCGGTGTGTGAGGCGTTCACCGGCGAGCACTTCGAGAAGTACCAGACCGTCGAGATCAACCCACTGATCGTCGGCGTCGACGATTGCTGGGCCGCCGATGCCGTCGTGACCGTCGCACCCTGAGGAGACACAGATGTCCGTGACCGCAACCGAGACGATCGACGGCAAGGCGTTCATCGGCGGTGTATGGCGTGAGGCCGACTCCGGCGCGCGTTTCGACGTGACCGACCCCGCGACTGGTGAACTCGTTGGCACTGTGCCCGACATGGGCCGCGCCGAGTGCCGGGACGCCATCCTGGCCGCTGCGGACGCGCTGCCCGGGTGGTCCGCACTGACCGCCAAGGAACGCGCCACCGTCATGATGCGGATGCACGACTCCATGACCGCGCGCGCCGACGAACTCGCTGAGCTGCTCACTCGCGAGCAGGGCAAGCCACTCGCCGAGGCACGGGCCGAGGTACTGAGCGGCGCAAGTTTCCTGGAGTATTACGCGGAGGAGGCCCGGCGGGTCAACGGGGAGATCCTCGCACCGGACGCGCACGGCAGGCGGTTGATGGTGCTGCGGCGGCCGATCGGGGTGGTCGCCGCGATCACGCCGTGGAACTTCCCCAGCTCGATGATCCTGCGCAAGATCGCTCCGGCGCTCGCCGCAGGATGCACCGTGGTAGTGAAACCCGCTGAGTTGACCCCGTTTTCGGCGCTCGCGCTCGGCAGCATCGCAGAGCAGTCCGGCTTGCCGTCCGGTGTGCTGAACGTGGTGACCGGGCAACCGGCACCGATCGGCGAGGAGATGACGGCGAACCCGGCGGTCCGAAAGCTGTCCTTCACCGGCTCGACCGCCGTCGGCAAGCTGCTGAGCCGCCAGAGCGCGGACACCGTCAAGCGGGTCACCATGGAGCTCGGCGGCAACGCGCCGTTCGTCGTCTTCGCGGACGCCGACCTGGATCTCGCTGTGCGATGTGCCGTGGGCGCAAAGTTCCGCAACGCCGGCCAGACCTGCATCTCGGCCAACCGCGTCTATGTCGAGGCGCCCGTCCACGACGAATTCGTCCACCGGCTCACAGAAGCCGCCGAACGGCTCGTCGTCGGCAACGGCTTGGAGCCGGGCACGGACGTCGGACCACTCATCGACGACCGCGCCGTCGGCAAACTGGAAGCTCTGCTGCAGGATGCCACCGCGCACGGCGCGACGATCGTCACCGGCGGCACGCGTGCAGCCGCCGGCGACCGCTTCTTCACGCCGACCGTCGTGACGAACACGCCAGAGACCGCAGACCTGGCATGCACCGAGATCTTCGGCCCGGTGGCGTCGGTCTATTCGTTCGACACCGACGACGAGGTCGTCGCACGAGCCAACGCGACCCGATACGGCCTGGCGGCATACCTGTTCACGCAGGACTACCGGCGGGGTTGGCAGGTCGGAGAGGCGCTGGAATTCGG
This sequence comes from Flexivirga sp. YIM B11880, assembly GCF_058148645.1. NCBI lineage: Bacteria > Bacillati > Actinomycetota > Actinomycetes > Micrococcales > Dermacoccaceae > Flexivirga > Flexivirga sp. YIM B11880. The sequence continues at coordinate 782,876 of NZ_JBMAMH010000001.1, read as the reverse complement.
CATGGTGGGGCTCAACGACGTCGCCATCGCCACGCCGGTGGCACCGTTCGGTGGGGTCAAGGAGTCCGGCTCCGGGCGCGAGGGTTCGTCGCATGGCATCGACCACTACACCGAGCTGAAGCTGCTCGTGGTCGGTGGCCTCCACTGATCGCCTGACCAAAACTCGGCCCTCCGGCCGGTCGGGCTCCGTGCCGACCGGCCGTCTTGGGCAGCTCCACAATGTCCTGAACCCGATCATTGACGCGGGTTTTCGCCGTTGTCGGCGGTGTCCGGGAAGCAGACATGATATTCGTGTCAGAAAATCACCCGGAATCTCTTGACGAAACATGACACACGCGTCATGGTTGATTCCACGACGACGACGTGAAACTCGTCACTCTCGCCAGGGCCGGTGGCACGGCCGGGCAACCAATCCATCGCGGCACCTGGGGTACCGCAAAGTCTCCGATTCAACATGCCCGCAATCCCGTTCGGCACTCTCCCGCCGGCGAGAAGAACACCAGGAAGGTCACACCATGCGACGGACGAACGTTCTGGCCACTGTGACGGCAACAGTCCTCGTCACCGGCCTCACAGCCGCGTGCGGCTCCGGCTCGGGCGGGTCCGGCTCCGGCAACTCCGGGAACTCCGGCGACAAAATCACGCTCGGCATGCTGGCGCCGCTGACCGGCACGTTCGCCCAGGCCGGCGTCGACATGAGCGATGGCGCGAAGGTCGCGGTCAAGGAGATCAACGCGTCGGGCGGCATCAGCGGCAAGAAACTCTCGCTCGACATCCGCGACGACGGCTCCGACGCGACCAAGACGTCCCAGGCGACACGCGATCTCGCCAGCGCCGGTCACAACCTGATCATGGGTGCCTACACCAGCACCGAGTGCCTCGCCGTCAAGAGCCTGATCGCCTCCACCGGTGGCGTGTATCTGGCACCGACCTGCGTCAGCGGGGAGGTCACAGGCGGCCCCGGTCAGAAGGGCACGGATCGCGTTTTCCGCACCGGCCTGCGTTCCTCGCCGGACCAGCCGGTGGACAAGAACATTCCGAAGATTATGAACGAACTGGCTCCCAACACCAAGACGTGGGACTACTTCGGGTACGACTACTCCTTCGGGCACCAGCAGTCGTCGACTTTCAAGACGAACCTGAAGTCGGTGCCCGGAAACCCCAAGCTCGGGTCAAACGTGTTCATCCCACTGACCTCGCAGAACTTCCGGCCGTACGTCTCCCAGCTGGCGGCGGCGGTCAAGAGCGACCCGACCGGCCGCGGCTTGTTCCTCGGCACGTACGGCGTCGGCACGGGATCGTTCCTGCAGCAGGCAGACAGCTTCAACTTCCTGTCGAAATACAACATGATCTGGACGACCGGCGACCCGTGGGACGTCTTCAGTGCGCTGAAGGGCAAGTTCCCGACGGTGTGGAACGACTACGACTACGTCTGGGCGGCATACGACAACCCGACCAACAACACGTTCGTCAAGGACTTCCGGAAGTCCTACGGCCACATGCCTGGCGCCAACGCCGCCGAGTCGTTCAACGCAGTGATGGCGTACGCGGCAGCGCTGAAGAAGGCCAAGTCGTCCGACCCGAGCAAGGTCGCGGACGCGCTGAGCGGACTGAGCTTCAAGTCGACACAGGGCACTACAACGATCGACGCGACCACGCACCAGGCGGACAACAACCAGGTGCTCAGCAAGCTCGAGGGTGACGCCGCAGCCCCCGACGGCGTCAAGATCCTGCGCACCGTCATCGTCAACCCGAAGGACGCGTCCTACAAGGACGGGTCGAACAGCACCGTCAACAGCATCACCAAGGCGCAGTGAGCAGCAGCCGCCATGGTCGAACTACTCAATGCCCTCGTCAGCGGGCTGGCCCTCGCCATGCCGCTGTTCCTGGCCGCGAGCGGCCTGACCCTGATCTACGGCGTGATGCGCGTGATCAACTTCGCCCATGGCGGCTTCTTCATGGTCGGCGCGTATGTCGCCACGAGTGCGCTGCGCGGGGAGGTGCACGGATTCTGGGCATTCCTCGGTGCGGTGGTCATCGCCGGCATCGTGGTCGCAATCTTCTCCGCGGCGTGTGAGGAGATCATTTTCCGCTGGCTGGACCCCTCCCAGCACATGCTGTCGTTGCTGGCGTCGTATGCCCTCTCTTTGATCATCGCCGGCGGCGTCGTGCAGATCTGGGGCGCTGAAGCGAAGACGCAACCGGCACCTCCGTTGCTTTCCGGCTCGTGGAGCTTCGGCGGCGTGGTCCTGGCGCACAACGACATCTTCATGATCATCATGGGGCTCGTGCTGGCCGCAGGCCTGTGGGCACTGCTCAACCGCACGTCGTTCGGCAAGCAGGCGACAGCAGTCGCGGGCGACCCGGTGATGGCCGAGGCGCTCGGCATCCGGGTCCGCTGGGTGGCGATCGGTGTCTTCGCGGCCGGCGGGCTGTTGGCCGGTATGGCGGGTGGCCTTGCCTCACCGCAGTATTCGATCGCTCCCGGTCTCGACCAGCTCTTTGTCCTGCAGAGTTTCGCAGTGATCATCCTCGGCGGCTTCGGCTCGATCGGTGGCGCTTTCGGCGCCTCACTGCTGCTCGGCCTGCTCGAGAGCGTCCTGGCGACTTATGCGCCTTCACTGTCCGGCTACGGGTTCTATGTCGCCATGGCCGCGGTGCTGATGCTTCGCCCGCAGGGTCTGGCGATCGCCTTCCGCGCTCGCCGACCGCGCTCGACACAACCGGAGGTCCCCGCATGAACGTGCAACCCACGGAAGAGGCAAACCTGCAGCCCCTCGGCACACCTTCGGCATCGGAGCCCGCGGTCGACATCGCGGCAACCCTCGAGAGCGGCCGCCCTACGTGGCAGCGTATGGCGCGAAATCGCCTGCTGCCACACGCAATCCTCGCGATGGTGCTGATCGTGCTGGTGCCGTCGGTGCTGACCGGTTCAAATCTCGCACTGGCCACCACGGCGGTGATCTACGGGTTGTTCGCCCTGAGCGCGCTGGTGCTCTTCGGCTGGGTCGGACTCGGATCGTTCGGTCAGGCGGCGTTCTTCGGTACCGGCGCCTACACGGCGGCGATGTTGAAGGATCAGCACCTCAATCCACTGGTGGTCCTCCTCATCGGCGCCCTCGTCGCGATGGTCCTCGCGCTCATCGTCGCACTGCTCGCCGGAAACAGCAGCGGCATACAGTTCGCGATGCTGACGCTGGTGCTCGGTCAGGTGCTCTACCAGCTGTTGTTCACCTTCCGCGGCGTCTTCCAAGGCGATGACGGCATCTTCGGCATCATGGCCCAGCCGCTCTTCGGAATGAACCTTTTCGACCAGCGCAACTTCTGGTGGTATTCGGCAGGCGTCGCAGCTGTCTTCGCGCTGATCCTCTACGGGATCCACCGGTCGCAGCTGGGCAAGACCTTCACCGCGGTTCGGGACGATCCGATCAAAGCGGCGGCCCTGGGCACCTCGGTGCGGGTGGCACGCACCGCTGCGTTCATGATCTCCGGCTTCGTCGGGGGCATCGCCGGCGTGCTGTATTCCCAACAGCAGACCGGCGCCTCACCGGGTCTGCTCGGCACCGTGATGTCCGGTAGCGTCATCTTCATGGTCTTCCTCGGCGGGACGACCAGCATGTGGGGACCGTTCGTCGGCGCACTGATCTACACCTACCTCACGACGCGGCTGTTTCAAGGCTCCACGACCTCGACCATCTGGATCGGCCTGTTGCTTCTGGTCGTCGTGGTGCTGGTGCGCGGCGGCATCATGGGCCTCGTCGAGCGACTCTTCGGCGGACTCAGGAGCCGACTGATCTCGGTCCGGAGGGCGTCATGACACTGCTCGAGACCCACGGAATGTGCAAGTCCTACAACGGGCTTCCCGCCGTGATCGATGCGTCGGCAGCTTTCGAGACCGGGCAGGTGACCGCGCTCATCGGTCCCAACGGTGCCGGAAAGACCACCTTCTTCGGCACCCTCGCAGGCGAGCACCGGGCCACCGCCGGTGTGATCGTGTTCGACGGCGACGACATCACCAAGTGGGACGCCGATCGCCGGGCCAGGGCGGGCATCGCCCGGACTTTCCAGGTCGCCCGACAGTTCTCCTCGCTGTCGGTCCTGGAGAACCTCTTGCTGTCCTATCAGGCCGGGTTGGGTCAGTGGTGGCGCCCCTGGCGAGCCTTCCTGCCGAGGACCGTCCCGCCCTACCTTCACGAACTGGCGGAGGTGACCCGCCTCGACAACCTGCTCGGGCGCACGGCGGGGACGTTGCCCCAGGGCGACCGGAAACGGCTCGAGCTGGCGATGTCGCTGGCACAGGATCCACGGGTGCTGCTGCTCGACGAGCCGACCGCCGGTATGACGGACGAGGACTGCGTGATCACCGTCGACGTGCTCAAGGACGTGATGACCAGCAGCCCGGACCTGTGTCTGATTCTCACGGCACACGACATGTCGGTGGTGTTCGCACTGTCACACCGGATCCTGCTGATGGGGCAGGGGCGAATCCTGCTCGATGGCGCCCCGGAAGAAGTCGCCCGTCATGAAATCGCCCGCACCACCTACCTGGGAGCATCCTGATGGCCGACGACGCGCTCGTGCTGGATGACGTCACGCTGACCTACGGGTCTGCAACGGCGGTGTTCAGACTCTCGCTCACGGTCGCGGCCGGTGAAGCCGTCGGCATCCTGGGGCGCAACGGGGCGGGAAAGACCACCACCCTGCGCGGAATCGTCGGCAGCGCCGTCCGTCGCAAGGGCTCCATCCGCTACTTCGGCGAGGAGATCGCCGCGCTGCGGGCGGACGCCATCGCCCGCAGGGGCATCGCCTGGGTTCCAGACGACCGGCGAATCTACACGACACTGACGGTGCGGGAGAATCTCCTCCTGGCGAGCAGGGAGCGAAGCAGCGAGGCGAAGCAAGCCGTCGACGAGGCGGTCGCCGCGGTGCCGTTGGTCGAGAAACTGTTGCCACGCAAAGGCGTTCAGCTCAGCGGCGGAGAGCAGCAGGCAGTGGCGATCGCGCGCGCCGTCGTGGCACGGCCGAAAGTGATGCTGCTCGACGAGCCTGCAGAAGGGCTCGCGCCGATCATCGTCGAATCGCTGCAGCGCTCGGTCGTCGAGCTGTCGAAGTCGGGCATCACCGTCCTCATCGCCGAACAGAACCTGCGATTCGTCCTCGGGGCGACGCAGCGCGTCTGCGTGCTCGACTCCGGGCGCCAAGTCCTGACATGCTCGTCCGAGGAGTTCGGCAACTCCCCGGAGCTGCAGAACCAGCACCTTGCGATCAGCCTGGAGAATCACGGCAAGCGCCGCTGAGTGAGACGATTTGCTCGCGTGGCGCCGGATGTCGAGAGCGTGCGGCGCACGCGAACCGCGAGACGAAGGGGAGCAATCCGATGGCGACGGCGAAAAAGAGTACGGCTGCGAAGGCCACGGCCAAGGAGCGTGCTGCTGCAAAGACCAGCACGGCGGAGCGCGCCGTGAAGAAGAGCAGCACCTCCGCGAAGAAGCGCACAACGTCCAAGAAGGCCGCGCGGATCCCCCTCCCCGGAGCGTTGTCCGACTCGCAGAACGAACCGAACACCAAACGCGGACGCGCGACGCGCGAGCGGCTGTTGACCGCTGGGCTGGCCGTCTTCGAACGCAAGGGCTTCCTGGAGACGAACGTCAGCGATATCTGCAAGGAAGCCGGCGCGGCGCACGGGACCTTTTACATCTACTTCAAGAGCAAGGAGGACATCTGGTACGCGCTGGTCGACCGGAGCGCCACGATGCGCCAGGTGGTCACGACCGCACCCGCCGACATCGGCGGCACGGCATACGACCGGTTCTCCTACACGCTGACTCGATACTTCGAAGACATGACCACTCACCCAGAGTGGACCAAGACCCTGGAGCAGGCGGCGACGATCGATGACAAGACGCGGCGACACCGGTTGGAGATCCGGCGCGCGTTCCGCACCCGGATCCTGCACGGCATCGAGCGACTACAGGAGGCAGGCCTGGCCGATCCAGGCGCTCATCCGGAGATCGTGGCAGAGGCGATCGTGTCGATGCTGCACAACTTCGCCTATATGAACATCGTGTTGGCCGACGAGCCCAGGTACGACACGGAAGAGGTCGTCGAGACCATCGCGATGATCTGGGCTCGTTCGATCGGTTTGGACGTCGAACACCTGCCCGCCCGGCAGAGGGATACCGCGGTCTGATCCGCGGACGGAAAGGAGCACGATGGCCGACCGGTCCGCCAGCATGCGGCGCTACCTCGCCGAGGGGCGGGAGCCTGTCACACCACGTGACTCCGCCACGGTGCTACTGCTTCGGGACGGCAACGCCGGCCTCGAGGTCTACATGCTCCGCCGGCATCGCGAAATGGCTTTTGCTCCAGGCGTTTTCGTCTATCCCGGTGGAGCGGTGGAGGACCATGACCACCTTTCACCAGCAGCCGTGGTCGGACCCTCCGCGGACGAGTGGGCACGGGCGTTGGACGCCCCACCATCGTTGGCGGAGTCACTCGTGTGTGCGGCGATCCGCGAGACCTTCGAGGAGTGTGGGGTGTTACTTGCCGGCCCCGACGCGTCCTCCACCTGCTCCGCCATCGGTGGGGAGTGGGAGCGCCGACGCGCGGCCCTGGCGCGCGGCGAGCCCACACTGTCCGCGCTGCTGGAGCAGCACCATCTCGTCGCGCGCTCGGATTTGCTGCGCCCGCTCGGGCGGTGGATCACTCCGATCTTCTCGCCGCGTCGCTACGACACTCGCTTCTTCGCCGCGGCTCTCCCGGACGGTGCACAATGCCGCGACTTCCGCGAAGAGAGCGACACCGCCGCTTGGCTCCCGGTGCGAGACACGCTGTCGCGCTATGAACGGGGCGACATTCCGATGATGCTCGCCACCGCTGACGCGCTGCACGCGGTCGCGCGTCATGAAACCGTGGCGGGAGCGCTCGCCGCCGCGCCACCGTCCGCCGTCCGCCGCATCGTCCGCGGCATTCCGGACGGAGACGACTTCCGTTGGGTCGTCGACGGTCCGGAGGAGGGGGTACCGGTCGACGATTTCCTGCACAGGGCACACCGCGCCGGCTGACGAACGATCCGTCACCTCGCGACGCTGCCGCCATTCCTCGAAGGAGAGCCTTGGCGAGCACATTCGTCAGCCTGCGCGTGGAGCCTGGAGTCGGCGACTCGCTCAGGCACTGTTGCACGAGTCGGCCGGCAAGCAGGAGGGCATTGCCGCCATGCTGGACAAGCGCAGCCCGGACTTCCGGGGCAACTGAACGAGGAGAGATTCGTGACCGACATTTCCCGCATCCTGGTCGTCGGGTCCGGCGCCATGGGCTCGCAGATCGCGATGGTCTGCGCCCTCTCCGGCTACCAGGTCCGCGTGCAGGACATCAGCGATGAGAGCCTGAAACGTGCGGAAGAGCAACTTCGTTCGCGCATCGATCGGAATGTGGCCAAGGGCCGGCTCACCGAAGAGGAGCGCGACGCCGCGTTCGGCCGCATGACGTTCACGACCGATCTGGCGGCTGCCGCGCAGCACGTGGACTTCGTGATCGAGGCCGCCGTCGAGAAGCTGGACGTCAAGCGGGACTTGTTCGCGCGGCTGGACCAGCTGTGCCCGGAGCACGCCATACTCAGCTCCAACTCCTCCAGCTTCGTCCCCTCCCGCATCGCCGATGCGACGGGGCGCCCGGACCGGGTCTGCAACATGCACTTCTTCAACCCGGCCCTGGTGATGAAGTGCGTGGAGGTGGTCCGCGGCGAAGCGACGTCGGACGAAACCATCGAGGCCACCGTGGAGCTCACCAAGAGCCTGGGCAAGCTGCCGGTGCTGCTGGACAAGGAGATCAACGGCTTCGTCGCCAACCGGATCCTGACCGAGATCCGCCGGGAGGCGATGTTCCTGGTCGACGGCGGCTACGCGTCGGTGGAGGCCGTCGACACCGCGTGCAAGAGCGCGCTCGGGCACCCGATGGGACCGTTCGAGCTGCAGGATCTGACCGGCCTGGACATCGGCTACTACACCGCGATGGGCAGATTCGCCGACAGCGGCGACCCCAAGGACAAGCCCACCGCGTCACTCGCCAAGCGCGTGGAAGCCGGGCACCTCGGGCGGAAGACCGGACGCGGTTGGTACGTCTACGATTCGGCCGGCAACAAGGTCGGCGTCAACGACGCGTCGAACTGACCCGCACTCGCCTCGCCCAGAGTTCTGCCAGAGCGTTCGGACCGCCCCAATGTGGGTAACGTGGCAGACGGAGGTGATCGCGATGACGCTGGTTTCGACCGGGCACGCAGGCACTCGAGCCGCCGTAGCAGCACATCGCCTGGTGCAACTGAGGGAACGCATGGAGCGACTGCAGCGCGGCGAACCCTGCACCCGGGAGGACGTCGTGTTGGCCAAGGAGCGTGCCCGTGCTCAGGCGGAAGCGCTTGTGAGCGCGAAGAATCGGTTGCTGGCATCGCGTCGGGCTGCAACAGATCGCCAGGAGCGGGTGAGCGGCTCCGCCCCCGAGCAGTGCCGGGACTCCCCGTGCAGCCACACGCGGGAGGTGACCCGCATCCGCGCCGCACTGGTTGCGATGCTTGCGTGGACAGGGGGAACCGATCCGGACGAGGCCGAACGTCGGCATCCGTTGTCCGCATCGGTCGTGCAACAGGCTGTGCGCGCCGAATGGCGCAATTGGTCGCATGCCACCTGCACGACAATCGTCGACACGTTCCCGGCACTTCGAGGGGCCGCCATCTGCATCGGCGGTGTTGACGGTTCCGAGCTTGTGGCGGCAAGCGATGCGTGGTCGGCCCGGTTGCAGGAGTTGGAGCTGCTCGTCGGTGAGGGCCCGGCGACCACAGCGCAGGAGCACCGGTCGACCGTGGTCGTCGACGATTTCGCCGCCGAACGCGTGCAGTGGCAGGGCTACGCATCGGCGAGTTCTGACTACGGCGTCCGAGGTGTCCTCGCCGCACCGTTGCGTGTGGACGGCCTGGTCGCCGGCGTCCTCACGCTGTACGGCCACAGCGCTCTCGGGGAGGATGGTCCGAGTCCCAGAGACCTCGCCGCCCTGGCCGATCTCGCAACGGCGACGCTGCTCGTGGACTGGCACAACGCGCCCGTTGAGGGGGTAGCGGACCGGGATTGGTTCTGCTTCCATGTCGCGGCCGGCATCGCTGCCGTGCAGCTCGACATCCCGGTCGAGGAGGCCGAGTCGCGCCTACGCGCACACGCGTTCGGTGCTGGTATGACGCTCGCCGAGGTGGGTGAGCTCGCGCAAGCCGGTCGGCTGCGTCTCGAATGACATCGGCTCAGGCCTGTTCTTCGTCCACATCGTCCGAAGGCAGTTCCTCGAGCAACACCAGCGCACCGGTGGGCCCCGTGGAGTCCCCGCACATAGCCGTCGCCGTGACGCGCAGCTCGACCTGACGCCCGTGCCGGTTCATCGTCGAGATGTGGTGGCCGTAGGCGCGCGCGTTCCGGCCGCCGCCCACGACGTCGAGCAGCCAAGCACGGAGTTCTTCGACCGGCAGTTCGTTGTCCAGGGTGAGCAGCTGATGGCCGAGCACCTCCTGCTCGCGCAGGCCCCAGAGTTCCTCCGACCGACCACCCCACAGCTGCACCACGAGGTCCCGGTCCACCACGATGACGGCTGCGTCGAGACTGTTGAAGATCGACAGGATGAACTCCTTGGTATCGAGTTCTTCGTTGGTCGACCGAAGTTCCTCGTTGGCGGTCGCCAGCTCCTCGACCGTGGACTGGAGTTCTTCGTTGGAGGTCCCCAGTTCCTCATTGGTCGACCGCAACTCCTGGTATGCCGTCTCCAACTGCCGGTTGGCCGTCTCGACCTCGACCTGCAGGTCGTACAACCGGGTGACGTCGGTCAGCGAGATGGACAGACCCAGCACGTTGCCGCCGATGTCCAGCAGCGGAACCAGCTGAATGTCGACGAAGGCCGGCGCCGCAGCTGGGCGCCGCCACGGCACCCCGTGCAGGGCCAGGGTGTCCCGGCCGTCCAGGGCGGCCGCCATACGGGACCCGAGCTCGGCGATGGTGTCGGCGATGTCGAGGTCGGAGAACGGCCGGCCGATGTCGCGCTCGGATAGGCCGAGCAGCGTTCCGGCGCGGTCGTTGACCAGCGCCAGTTGCCGGCCTGGAGTGACCACGAGCTGGGCGACTGGACTGCTCATGATCAGTTCTTGCCGCCACCGGTCGGGGTCGGCATCGGGCTCACGCTCGGTCGGCATGCATCTCTCCCTACCCGTTGCGACCGGGTTTGACCGCGACAGCGCTCGCCGGCACCCTTCCTGGCGTGGAACTCAGCCCTTGCGCTCCTGGCGGGACGGCAACTTCCGCGTGTCGACCAACTGGCGCGCGACCTCACGCAGCTTGAGGTTGTGGTCCTGCGAATAGCGGCGCAGCACCTCGAAGGCATGCTCGACGGACAGGTTGTGACGTTCCATCAGGATGCCCTGCGCCTGACCGATGAGCTTGCGCGTGTCGAGCGCGGTGTTGAGGTGCATCTCCTGCATGGACGACGCGAGCGCGATTGCCGCGTGGGTCGCGAAGATGCTGACGTATGCCAGATCGTCCCTGCTGAACGTGACCGGCTCACTCCAGTAGAGGTTCAGCGCGCCCAGCCGACCCGTGTCGATGTCCGTCAACTCTGCGGCGAGCAGTGCGCCGATGCCCAGGCCACTGGCCACCGGCGCCCAGCGCGGCCATCGGTGCTCGTGCTGCAGCGAATGACTGGCCAGCGTGGTGCCGTGCCACGAGTCGTCGTACGACGGGCCGTCCTGCACGTCGAACTGCAACTCATCCGCCTTGACCACCACATCGTCCGAGGGAGCGATGGTCTGCAGCCGGCGGCGAGGGCGCACCACAGTGATGCCGCCGTGGTCCGCCCCGAGGGCCACCCGGGCATGCTCAACCACCTGGTCGGCGGTCTGCTCCATGGTCTGCGCACTGCCCAAGGACTGCGCCAGGTCGGCGAACTCGCGGGGGTCGAGTCGGAAGCTGGTCGTTCGTCCCCCAACGCTTGACGTGGGGCGAGCGGGGCGCGACACAGTGTTGTCGTCCATTTCCGTGGAGTCCCCCTGTCCAGTTGGGCACGCGAAGCGCCGCGAGTGCGGCGCGCTCACGCAGTCGCTAGTAGATGATGGGCGAACCTGTCCTGGCTAGGACACAAAACGCAGCACGCTCAGCCGCGAAACGCAACGCAATCACCTACCGCTCATCTTCATGCCGTACGTTCGGTGGCATGAGGTCAGCCCATGCATAGGCCGATCACCACCGCTCTCGCGACCCGCGATCCGGAGCAGGCCCACGCACTCGTCGCCGAGGCCTACGCCGACAACTCGCTCCGCGTCAGCGGCAGCACGGAGAACTTCCGTTTCCACCAGCAACGCCACGATCTGGGCGAGGTGCGGCTGGACAGCTTCCACAACACGATGACCACGCAGTACTCCATGGAGCCGCTGGGGTGTTTGGTCGTATGCCGCGTCCACCGCGGCACGATGGACATCGTGGCCGCCGACGGCCAGGAGCAGCGGGTCGGGCCCGGTCAGGTCGTGCTGGTCGCCCCGGCGGACCGGCCCTACCGGACGCGAGTGCACGGCGCGCACCTGGAGCTCGTCGGAGTCGACCTGCCGCTGCTCGCGCAGCTCGCCGAGGAGGGCGGTCCCGACGCCATCGACGAACGGCTGCGCCGACTGACCCAGCGGCCACTACCTCCGCAGGCCGCGGTCACCTGGCAGCGCACGGTCGCACGTCTCGGGGAGGTGGCCGACCCGTGCGACCAGGCGGTGACGGACCCGCTGGTGCTGGGCGCCCTGGGCCGCCTGCTGGCCGCGACGCTGCTCGCGACGTTCGACCTCACCGCCGATCAGCACGGCGCGGGAGCGCCGGCCCCGGACAGCACCGTCCGGCGTGCGGTCGCCTTCCTGGAGAGCAATCCCGATCTGGACCTCGGGGTCGCGGACATCGCCCGGGCGTGCCACGTCTCGGTGCGGACGCTCCAGCTCGCCTTCCGCCGCGAGCTCGACACCACGCCGATGGCACAGCTGCGCCGCATCCGGCTGGAGCACGTTCACGAGGAGCTCCGAGCCGCCGACCCCAGCACCGGGGCGACGGTGGGAGCGATCGCCGGCCGTTGGGGTTTCGCGAGCGCGAGCCGTTTCGCCGCTTCCTACCGTGCCACCTACGGCGTCGCGCCCAGCGTCACCCTGCAAGGCGCCTGAACCGGCAGCACTCGACCACCCCGATGGACCCGCAGCCCGGCCGTGGAGCAGGGTTGTCCCAAGAGCCCAGCATCCAGGAGGAACTGCACATGACGACGACCCCGACATACCAGGTGACCGACCCCGCCACCGGCGAGGTCGGCGCCACCTTCCCGTTCGCGACCGATGCCGAGATCGAGGACGCACTGGCCGCTGCGGCGACCGCCTACCAGTCGTGGCGGGATCGCCCGATCGAGGAGCGCGCGGCCATCGTCAAGCGGGTCGGGGAGCTCTTCACCGAGCGCGCGACCGAGCTCGGCGCGCTGATCAGCACCGAGATGGGCAAGCGGCCCACGCAGGCGGTCGGCGAGGCGGAGTTCAGCGGCGAGATCTTCGGCTACTACGCCGACAACGGTCCGGCACTGCTCGCGCCGACGCCGCTGCCGGGACACGACTCGGCATACGTCGAGCGCCTCCCGATCGGCCCGATCCTCGGGATCATGCCGTGGAACTACCCCTACTACCAGGTCGCGCGGTTCGCCGCACCCAACCTGGTAGCCGGCAACACCGTGCTGCTCAAGCACGCCGAGAACTGCCCCACGTCCGCCCTCGCGATTGCCGACATCATGCGGGAGGCGGGCGTCCCGGACGGCGTCTACGTCAATCTCTTCGCAACCCACGAGCAGGTGGCGACGATGATCGGCGACGACCGGGTGCAGGGCGTGTCACTCACCGGCTCCGAACGTGCGGGCCGGGTCATCGCGGAGACGGCGGGCCGGCATCTGAAGAAGGTCGTGCTCGAGCTCGGCGGCTCCGACCCCTACATCATTCTGGACAGCGACGACGTCACCGCCGCGGCCAAGACCGCGTGGGTGACCCGCATGGAGAACGTCGGTCAGGCCTGCAACTCCAACAAGCGGATCATCGTCGCCGATGGCGTGTATGACGAATTCGTCGCCAAGCTCACCGAATTGGCGTCGTCGGCAACCCCGCGCGAACCCGGTGACGACTCACCGAAGACCTACTCGCCCATGGTGTCGCGCGCGGCGGCGGAGCGGCTGCACGAGCAGGTGCAGGACGCCGTCGACAAGGGCGCGACGTTGCATGTCGGCGGTGAGCTGTCCGACGGCAAGGGCGCCTACTACTCCCCTGCGGTGCTCACCGGCGTGACGCCCGAGATGCGCGCGTACCGGGAGGAGCTTTTTGGTCCGGTCGCCGTGGTCTACCAGGTGTCCTCCGACGACGAGGCGGTCCAGCTGGCCAACGCCGTCGACTACGGCCTCGGCGGCGCGGTGTTCAGCACCGACGAGCAGCGCGCCCGCGCAGTCGCCGCCCGCCTCGAGGTCGGTATGGCGAACGTCAACACGCCCGCCGGCGAAGGCGCCGACCTGCCGTTCGGCGGTACCAAGCGGTCCGGCTTCGGCCGGGAGCTCGGCCCGCTGGGTATTGAGGAGTTCCTCAACAAGCGGCTGTTCTACGTGGAGCAGTAAAGGTTTGCGTCGCACACCGATGAGTTTCACCGGTGACGCGAGTCGTATGTCGTGCCAGCATGTTTCCTTTCCAGGAGGTGCACGATGCCAACCAAACCGACCGGAATCCGTCAGATCAGCCTCGTCTGCGTGTCAACGCCGGAGCAGGACGAGGCGGTGACTTTCTACGAGTCGATCGGCTTCGAGAAGCGGACCGACACACCCTTCGGCGGTGGCTACCGCTGGATCGAGATGTATCCGCCCGAGGGCTCGACGGGCATCGCCTTGGCGCCGCCGCCGGGCGATGCCCCCGTCGAGCCGGTGCAAACCGGCATCACCCTCACGACCGCCGACATCGACGCCGTGCACGCCGACCTGCTCGCCAAGGGCGTCGATGTCGACGCGGAGGTCTCCCGGATGGGTGACCCCGTGCCGCCGATGTTCTGGTTTCGTGACCCGACCGGGCACAGCCTGATGGTGGTGGAGCAGTCTGAGTGAGAACGACGGCCAGGACAGCGAGTTCGAGGTTCTGGTCGACCGGCACCGAGCTGAGCTGCACGCCCACTGCTACCGCATGCTCGGCTCGGTGCACGATGCCGACGATGCCCTCCAGGAGACGATGATCCGGGCGTGGCGGGGCGCCGGCGGGCTTCGCGATGCGGGCGCTGCCCGCTCCTGGCTCTACACGATCGCGACGAACGTCTGCCTGACCGAGCTGCGGCGACGGCAGCGGCGCGGGCTGCCGCACGACTTCTCCCCGGCCGCCGAGCCACACACGCCGCCGGGTGCACCGGCGGCCGAATCCGTGTGGATCGAGCCGTATCCCGACGATGCGGTGCCTACGGGGAAGGCATCCCCGGAGGCGGCATACGACCGGCGTGAGGCGGTGGAGCTGGCCTTCGTCGCCGCGCTGCAGCACCTGAACGCGAGGCACCGAGCGGTGCTGATCCTGCGGGACGTGCTCGGTTTCAGCGCCGCTGAGACGGCAAGCACGTTGTCCACGACCGTCGCGTCGGTGAACAGCGGCCTGCAGCGCGCCCGGGTTGCCGTCGGCGAGCGGGTGCCGGCACACACCCAGCAGGCGACCGTGCGCGCCCTCGGGGACAGCCGGTTGCGGTCGCTGGTCGAGCGGTATGTCGCAGCCTGGGAGAGCTGCGACGTGCCGGCGTTCACCGCGTTGCTGACCGAGGACGCGACGTTCGCGATGCCGCCGCTGTCGACCTGGTATGCCCCGCGCTCGACGATCGAGGTGTGGGCTCGGGAGTCGTCGTTGACCGGCGAATGGCGTTGGCGCGTGGCCCTTTCCAGTGCCAATGCGCAGACGGCCCTCGCGTTCTACTCCTGGGACGACGCTGCCGGTGCCTATCTGCCGTTCGCGCTGAACGTGCTCACGCTGCGCGGTGACCGGGTGAGCGACGTGACGGCGTTCATCGTGCGGTCGACCGGCGCGACGGACGATGCGGCATACCAGCGCTTCCCGGAGCAGCCGATGGACACGCGGTCGCTGGAGTCGACCTACGAGCGGTTCGGCCTGCCCGATCGGCTCGACCGGGCGCGCGACTGATCCCAAGCGCTACTGCGCAGCATCCGCAGGCCGTTGAGGCCGACGATGACTGTGGAGCCTTCGTGCCCGAGCACACCGAGCGGCAACGGCAGGGTGCCGAGGAGGTCCCACAGCACCAGCCCGGTGATGAACACCGCTGCGATCACCAGGTTTTGCACGACGATCTGACGCGCTCGCTGCGACAGCCGCACAGCGGCGGGAACGGCGGTCAGCTCGTCCCGGACGATGACCACATCGGCCGCGTCGAGGGTGAGATCGGCTCCGGCGCGGCCCATCGCCACGCCGATCTCGGCGCTCGCGAGCGCCGGGGCGTCGTTGACGCCGTCACCGATCGCGACCACCTTGCGTCCGGCGGCCTGCGCGGCACGGATGGTGGCGACCTTGTCCTGCGGCAGCAGTCCGGCGCGGATGTCGGCGAGGCCCACCGCGGACCCGACGTGCCCTGCGGCCGCCGCGTTATCGCCGGTGACCAGCACCGGGGCGACGGCAGTCATCGCGGCCAGCTCCCGCACCGCGGCAGGTGCGTCCGGTCGCAGCGTGTCGGCGAGGGCGAGAATGCCGACCGGCGACTCGTCGCGCAGCACGACGACGACGGTGTGGCCGGCCGCCTCGAGCTCGTCAGCCTCCGCGCGGAGGTCGTCGGGGAGTATGACGCGGGCCTGTGCCGGCGAGCAGACGGCCGTCGGCACATCGTCGACGGCACCCTGGACCCCGGCGCCCGGCGTCGACCGGAAGCCTTCCACCGGCGGCAGCTCGAGGCCGTCGCGGCGGGCGGCCGCGACGATCGCGCGGGCCAGTGGGTGCTCGCTGGGGTGCTCGACGGCCGCCGCCCAGCCGAGCACCTGCCGACTGGTGGCGGCACCCGCTGCGGGCCGGATCCGCGCGAGGGTCGGCGTGCCGTCGGTCAGCGTGCCCGTCTTGTCGAGCGCGACCTGGTCGACCTGGCCGAGCTGCTCCATGACAACCGCGGACTTGACCAGCACGCCGTGCCGGCCGGCGTTCGCGATCGCGGACAGCAACGGCGGCATCGTCGCCAGCACGACCGCACACGGGGAGGCGACGATCATGAACGTCATCGCCCGCAGCAGTGCGCCGGTCAGGTCGGCGCCGAGGAGCAGCGGCACCGCGAAGACGGCCAGCGTGGTGATGACCATGCCGATCGAGTAGCGCTGCTCGACCTTCTCGATGAACAGCTGGGTCGGTGCCTTGGTCTCCGACGCCTCCTCGACCATGGCGACGATGCGGGCGATCACCGAATCCTGTGGATCGCGAGTGACTTCCAGTCGCAGCGATCCGGAGCCGTTCAGGGTGCCGGCGAAGACCTGGTCGCCGACGCCCTTCGCCACAGGGAGCGGCTCGCCGGTGATGCTCGCCTGGTCCACATCGCTGCCGCCGCCGAGCACCGTGCCGTCGGCGGCGAGCATCTCGCCGGGCCGCACGAGGATCTCGTCGCCGGCGACCAGCTCAGCGGCAGCCACGATCTGCTCGGTGCCGTCCGAGGCCAGCCGGGTGGCGGTGCTCGGCGTCAGGTCGAGCAGACCGCGGATCGAGTCCTGGGTGCGCGCCGTGGCCAGCGCCTCGAGTGCCCCCGACGTCGCGAAGATGACGATCAACAGGCCGCCGTCCATCACTTGCCCGATCGCGGCCGCACCGAGCGCGGCCACCACCATCAGCAGATCGACGTCGAGCGTTTTCGCGCGCAGCGCCTGCAGCCCCGCCCAGCCCGGCTCCCAGCCGCCCGTCACGTAGGTGGCGGCATACAGCGGCGCCCAGATCCACCCGGGCGCGCCGCCGAGCTGCAGCGGCAACGCGACCAGGAAGAGCAGCAGCGCTGCTGTCGCCCACCGCACCTCGGGCAGGGCGAACAGCCGCGTGCGGCGCAGCGCGCTGGTCGACTGGGTCGCGGCGGAATGCGGCCGCTCGATCGTCGTGGTGCTCATCCGGTCCTCACCTCGGGTATGCCGACCCGACCCAGGTTACCGGAACAGTTGAACAGTTCTTCAACTGTCAGGAGCTACCATCGACGGCATGGGACACCGGGCCGGCACCCTCAGCGAGGCCACCATCGGCGAGCGGCTGGACCGGGTCGGCGTGTCCGAGGTCGCCACCACGTTGCAGGCGTTGGCGACCCCTTCCCGGCTGCGGATCCTCGCGACGCTCGTGGAAGGGCCGTGCGCGGCCGGCATACTCGCCGATCGTGCGGGTCTCGAGGCGTCCGCGTGCTCGCACCAGCTGCGGATCCTGCGCCACCTGGGTCTGATCCGCGGCGAACGCGACGGCCGATCGATGATCTATTCACTCGCCGACCAGCATGTCGCCGATCTGATCGAGCAGGCCATCGGGCACACCGAGCACCAGCACGGCGCACTCTGACGGCCAGGGTCAGTCGGCCGGCTGTTCCACCTGCAACTCGCCCGCGGCATAGCGCTCGCGCAGCCGCTTCTTGTCGAACTTGCCCACGCTGGTCTTGGGCACCTCGTCGATGACCGCCCACCGCTCGGGCAGTTGCCAGTGAGCGACCTTGTCGGACAAGTAGTTTCGCAGTTCGGTGGTGGTGATCGTCGCGCCGTCCCGGATGACGACGGTCGCCAGCGGTCGCTCGCCCCACTTCTCGTCCGGGATGTTGACCACGCTGGCCTCGACGACGTCGGGGTGGGACATGATGTGGTTCTCGAGTTCGACCGAGCTGATCCACTCACCGCCCGACTTGATGACGTCCTTGGACCGGTCGGTCAGCTTCAGGAAGCCGTCCGGGGTCAGCGCGCCGACGTCGCCCGTGCGGAACCAGCCGTCGTCGGTGAAGCGGGACGCGCGGTCGTCGACGTCGGCCTGCGCGTCGCCCTCGTTGGTCAGGTAGGAGCCGGCGACCCACGGCCCGCGGATCTCCAGCTCGCCCACGCTCACGCCGTCGTTCGGCTGCACCGTGCCGTCCGGTCCGACGATGCGGCCCTCGACGGATGCCAGCAGCCGGCCCTGTGACGAGCGGTAGTGCCAGTATTCGTCGCTCCCCTCCGCCAGCCGCGCGGGTGGTATGGCGACCGACCCCATCGGCGAGGTCTCCGTCATACCCCACGCATGCGTGATCTCGACGCCCAGTTCGTCGTGATAGCGCCGCATCAGCGACTCGGGCGCCGCGGACCCGCCGACGACGAGGCGTCGCACGGTGGACGCGTCGACGTCGTGCTCGGTGAGGTAGCGCAGCAGGTCGTTCCAGATCGTCGGCACTCCGGCGCCCCCGGTGATGCGCAACTGCTGGATCATCGTGGCCAGCGGCTCGGCCTGCAGGTAGCGGCCCGGCATCACCAGGGAGGCGCCGGAAAGCATTGTCACGTAAGGGAATCCCCAGGCGTTGGCGTGAAAGAGCGGCACGACCACCAGCAGCCTGTCGGCCGCCGACCACTGAAAGGTGGCGGCGCCGGCGAGGGCGTGCAGGTAGTTGGAGCGGTGCGAATAGGCCACACCCTTCGGGTTCCCCGTGGTGCCCGAGGTGTAGCAGAGCGAGGACGCGTCGTTCTCGTCCAGCTCGGTCACCCAGTCGTATGACGTCGGCTGTCCGCCCACCAGCGTGGCCCAGTCGTGCACCTCCGCGTGCTGAGCAAGACTGTCCCGCAACACATCCGGGATCGCGCCGTTGACGATGACGTGCCGCACCTTCGGCAGGTGCGGGAGCAGCTTGCCGAACGGCTCGGCGAGTGTGTCGTCGACGATCACCACATCGCTCCCGCCGTGGTTGGTCACGTAGACCAGCTGCTCGGGAAAGAGCCGGATGTTGAGCGCGTGCAGCACCGCCCCCATCGACGGCACCGCGAGGTATGCCGCCAGGTGCTCGGCGTTGTTCCACATGAAGGTGCCGACCCGCTGGTCACCGTCGATCCCGAGCCCGCGCAACGCATTCGCGAGCTGCGCGCAGAGCCGACCGAGGTCGCCATAGGTCGTGGTCCGCGGCCCGGCCTCGGTCCAGGTGATCACCTCGCTCTCGGCGTGCGCGGTGGTGCCGAACTCCAGCAGGGTCGAGATCAGCAGCGGGGTCTGCTGCATCGTGCTCTTCATGACTGCAGCTTCCCACCTCGAGGCCACCCAGGAGAGGGGTTCGACGCGACGCCGCTGGGCGCCGCGACCGGCGGGATCAACGCACGAGCCGCCGGTGCGGCGGACAATCAGAAGGAGTTCCACCGCCACCGGTTGATACCGGCCGCGACCGTCCGTTTTCTCGAGCCGCCAACCCTGCCGTCGACACACAACCCCGCGGGGCGCCTGCACGTCATACCGGATGAGCACTGGAGCTAAGGAGCACATCATGAACATCTTCGGGGGGCGGTCACTGGCGCTCGGCACCGTGCTCGCCATGGCAACGGCCGGTATGACGCTCGCCGCGTCACCGCCGTCACACGCGGCCACGGCCGCGACGACGTCCACCTGCACCACCAATCCGGTCATCTACTACGGGTCGACTGGGGCGTGCGTCAAACTCGCACAACAGCTGCTGATCAAGCACGGCTACTCGGTCGGCTCGTCCGGCGCGGACGGCATCTTCGGGGCGGCGACCCGGTCCGCGGTCGAGAGCTTCCAGGCCGCGCGGCACATGGACCCGACCGGAGTGGTCGACCGGCTCACCTGGAAGGCGCTGGAGAGCTTCGGGCCGACCGGTTCCGCCTGCGTCACCGAGAAGTATGGCGAGCTGACGCCCGCGCAGCGCGTCGGGCAGCTGCTCATGGTGGGCCTGACCCACGACAACCAGACGTACGTGCATGTGCTGATGCACTACGACCACGTCGGCAATATCGTCTATCTCGGCGGGTGGAGCGGTGACAGCACAGTCGGGCCCATCTCCGACGCCAACCAGGGACTGACCTCGAGCAGCTGGACCGGCAACGTGCCGCTGTTCATCGCCGCCGACCAGGAGGGCGGCTACGTCCAGCAGCTGACCGGCACCGGCTTCACCACCTTGCCGACGGCGCTGACACAGGGCACCTGGTCCTCCACCCAGCAGGAGTCGGTGGCCGCCACTGTCGGGCAGCAACTGCGCAATGTGGGAGTGAACGTCAACCTCGCGCCGGTGTCCGACACCGTGCCGGCATCGCTCGGCACGGCGAATGGGCCCATTGGCCACTACTACCGCGAATACGGCTACGACCCGAGCACCGTGTCCCGGGCGGTGACCAACATCGTCCACGGGCTGAACTCGCGCGGGGCGATCGCCACCCTGAAACACTTCCCCGGACTCGGGCGGATCCAGAACAACACCGACACCTCGAGCACCGGCATCACCGACTACACGACGACCTCGACCGACCCCTACCTGACGCCGTTCCATTCGGGCATCAGCGCCGGCGCCGGCATGGTGATGATCAGCCTGGCCTGGTATCCCAAGATCGACGCCGCCAACCAGGCGGCCTTCTCGCACACGATCATCACGACCGTCCTGCGCGGCAATCTGGGTTTCTACGGCGTCGTGGTGAGCGACTCGTTGAGTGCCGTTGCGGTGCAACACATCCCGGTCGGTGACCGGGCGGTGGAGTTCATCGCGGCCGGTGGTGACATCGCGCTCACCGGTGCGGCGACCGACATCCCGGCGATGTCGTCGGCGATCCTGGCGAAGATGTCCTCGAGTCCGACCTTCGCCGCACAGGTCAGCGCGGCCGTGCATCGCGTGCTCACCCTGAAGTCCCAGCACGGACTGCTCTTCTGTTCCTGATCACTCCCCCGGGGGCTGCGCGTTTTGGGCAGCGTGCAGCGGGTACCTCGCGCTGAGAAGCGCCGCCACCCGAGGAGAGGTAGATGGAGTCCCGCATCACGCTGACCGTCGACGGAGAACCACACACCCTGACGGTCGACACCCGTACTAGCCTGCTCGACGCATTGCGGGACCGGCTGGGTGCCACCGCCCCGAAGAAGGGCTGCGACCGCGGGCAGTGCGGTGCCTGCACCGTGCTGCGCGACGGCCGCCGGGTGACGACCTGCCTGTCGCTGGCCGTCGCGTGTGACGGCGCCGAGGTGGTCACCGCGCGCGGACTCGCCGGCGGCGACGGTGAGTTGCACCCGGTGCAGCGGGCGTTCCTCGATCAGGACGGCTTCCAGTGCGGTTTCTGTACGCCGGGCCAGGTCTGCTCGGCAGTCGGCATGCTCGAGGAGCTGCAGCGCGGCGATCCGAGCTATGTCACCGGAGACCTGGAGTATGACGCGGACCTCTCCGATGACGAGATCCGAGAACGGATGAGCGGCAACCTGTGCCGCTGCGCGGCATACGTCAATATCGTCGCCGCGATCCGGCAGGCGGCCGGGGCATGAGGCCGTTCGACTACGTGCGGGCCGACAGCGTCGACGAGGCGATTGCCACGGTCGCCGGGGCGCCGCGCGCCACCTTCCTCGGCGGCGGCACCAACCTGGTCGATCACCTCCGGCTGGGCGTTGCGCAACCGGAGCTGCTGGTCGACGTGAGCCACCTGCCGCTGGACGCCGTCGAGGACCTGCCGGACGGCGGGCTGCGGATCGGAGCGGCCGTGCGCAACAGCGACCTGGCGAGCGACGAACGGGTGCGGCGGCACTATCCGGCGCTGTCGAGGGCGCTGCTCTCCGGCGCGTCCGGCCAGCTGCGCAACCTGGCCACGACCGCGGGCAACCTGTTGCAGCGCACCCGCTGCGTCTACTTCCAGGACGTCACGACACCGTGCAACAAGCGCGAACCGGGCAGTGGTTGCTCGGCTTTGGACGGCTACCAGCGTTACCAGGCGATCTTCGGCGCCTCTCCGGAGTGTGTCGCCGTGCATCCCTCGGACATGGCCGTCGCGCTGCTGGCTCTGGACGCGATCGTGCGGGTGCAGGGGCCGGACGGCGAGCGCGGCATCCTGCTGGACCGCTTCCACCGGCTGCCCGGGAACGAGCCGCAGTACGACACCGTGCTCAACCACGGCGAACTGATCACCTCCGTCGACCTGCCGGCATCGTCCTTCGCGACGCGCTCGGCATACCGGAAGGTGCGGGACCGCGCATCGTTCGCGTTCGCGCTGGTCTCGGTGGCAGCGGCGCTCGACCTCGCTGAGGACGGCACGATCGACGACGTGCGGATCGCCTGCGGCGGGGTCGCGCACAAACCATGGCGCGCTCGCCGCGCGGAGGAAGCACTGCGCGGATCCCGCGCCGACGACGACGCGTTCCGGGCCGCCGCGGACGCAGAGCTGGAGGACGCAAAGCCGTTGCCAGGAAACGGTTTCAAGGTGCCGATGCTGCGGAACACGATGGTGTCCGTGCTGCGCGACCTGACGTCAGCGGGACCTCGACAGGCTCCTTCGTCGCCGCTCGGCCACCGCACGGAGGAGGAGCAGCGATGACCGACCAGCGCACCGCCCCCGCAGTGGGTGCCTCCGTCGAACGCATCGACGGCCGCGCCAAGGTGACCGGGACCGCGCCATATGCCTACGACCAGCCGGTCGACGACCCGGCATACCTGCACCCGGTGCAGGCCACCATCGCCAAGGGCCGGGCGATCGACATCGACACCTCCGACGCCGAGGCACTCGACGGTGTGCTCGCAGTGATCACGCACCGCAACGCCTTCCGGCTGCACGACATCGACGACCCGGAGATGCTGGTGCTGCAGTCGGACGAGGTGGCGTTCCGCGGCCAGCTGATCGGCGGCGTCATCGCGACGACACCCGAAATCGCCTTGCAGGGAGCGGATCTCGTGCGGGTGACGTATGCCGAGGAGCCGCACGACGCCGAGCTGCGCCCTGACCGCGACGATCTCTTCGCGCCGGAGAAATTGGACGGCGGGGCGCCGGGCCGCATGGCGGAAGGCGACGTGGAGGACGCGCTGGCGACCGCCTCGGTCACCGTCGAGCAGACGTACACGACGCCCACCGAGCACAACAACCCGATGGAGCCGCACACCACGACCGCACGATGGGACGGTGACCGACTGGAGATGTACACCTCGACCCAGGGTGTCCACACGGTGCGGTCCACGATGGCGCCGCTCTTCGGGGTCGACGAGGCGCAGGTCCGGGTCGTTTCCCCTTATGTCGGAGGCGGTTTCGGCTCCAAGGGGAAGCCGCACGCGCCGGCGGTGCTCGCCGCGCTCGCCGCGCGCGCGGTGCCGGGCCGGGCGGTCAAGACGGCGCTGACCCGGCGGCAGATGTTCGAGCTGGTCGGCTACCGCTCGCCCACCATCTCCCGCGTCCGGCTCGGCGCCGACGACGACGGCCGGCTCACCGCGATCAGCCACGACGCGATCGGGCAGACGAGCACCGTCGTCGGGTTCACCGAGCAGACGGCGCTGCCGACCCGCACGATGTACGCCGCGCCCAACCGGCTGACCACGCACCGCTACGCCCGCCTCGACGTGCCGCTCCCGTTCTGGATGCGGGCACCCGGCGAGTGCCCGGGAATGTTCGGGCCGGAGGTGGCGATGGACGAGCTGGCCGAGGCCTGCGGCCTCGATCCGATCGAGCTGCGGCTCCGCAACGACACCGACGTCGATCCGGAGACCGGCAAGCCGTTCACCCATCGCGACCTGGCCGGATGCCTCCGCGAGGGCGCCCGGCGGTTCGGCTGGGCGGACCGTGACCCGCGGCCCGGCATTCGCCAGGATGGCGAATGGCGTGTCGGCACTGGTGTTTCGAGCTCGACATACCCGGCTTACACGATGCCGGGCAGCACCGTGCGGGTGCGCTACAGCGGCGACCGGTATGTCGTGCAGATCGGCGCCGCGGACATCGGCACCGGCACCTGGACGGCGCTGACCCAGATCGCCGCCGACGCGCTGGAGTGCCCGGCGGATCAGGTCGCACTCGAGATCGGCGACACCGACCTGCCGACCGCGACCGTGGAAGGCGGCTCGTCCGGCATCAGCTCGTGGGGCTCGACGATCGTCGCCGCGGCGGAGGAGTTCCGCAAGGAGCACGGCTACGACCCGGCGGAGGGCGCGACGACGGAGGCGGAGACGCCGGAGAACCCTGCGCTGGAGCAATTCGCGCCACATTCGTTCGGAGCGCAGTTCGCCGAGGTGCGCGTGCACCGCGACACCGGGGAGGTCCGCGTGCCGCGCATGCTGGGTGTCTTCTCGGTCGGCCGGATCGTCAACGCGCGCACCGCCCGGTCCCAGCTGATCGGCGGTATGACGATGGGCCTGTCGATGGCGCTCTTCGAGCACAGCGTGATGGATCCGCGGTTCGGACACATCGTCAACCACGACTTCGCGGAGTACCACATCGCCGCCAACGCCGATGTGGGTGACATCGAGGCGGTGTGGCTGGACGAGTCCGACCCGCACGTCAACCCGATGGGAACACGCGGCATCGGCGAGATCGGCATCGTCGGCGCTGCGGCCGCCATCGCCAACGCGGCCTATCACGCGACCGGCGTGCGGGTGCGTGACCTGCCGATCACAGCCGACCGATTCCTGCACTGACCGATTCCGATGGAGGTGCGAAAGATGAGTGACCGCAACATGATGGACGGGTCGACTCCGATGCCACCGGATCCGTTCCCGCCGGGGGAGCCGCAGCCGCCCGCTCCCCCGACGCCCCCGGACACCGGCCCGATCCCGGACCCGCCCGAGCCCCACCCGGAGCCCGAACCGCCGATCTGAGCCGGAACCGGACCGGTGCGCCGGGTAAGTTGCAGGAGTGTCTGACGCAGAGGACGTGTACGGCCCGCTGGCGCTGAGCCCCGGGGACCCGCTGAGCGCCGACGAGGTGGCCGCGGCATACCCGTGGCCGGACGCCGGGGTGTGGGTGCGCGCCATGATGGTGACCACGCTCGACGGCGCGGCGGTCGGTCATGACGGGTTGAGCGGGTCGGTCTCCTCACCGGCCGACCAGCTGGTCTTCAACGCGGTGCGCCGGCACGCGGACGCGGTCCTGATCGGCGCGGGGACGCTGCGCGCCGAGCAATACACCCCGATGAAGGCGAAGGCCGCCGACACGGCGCAGCGTGCGGCGGCCGGGCAGTTGCCGGCACCCGTGATCGCCGTGGTCAGCGGCTCGCTCAATCTCCCCTGGGACCTTCCGGTATGGCGGGAGTCGGCCAACCGTCCCCTGGTGCTCACCTCGGCCCACGCCGACCCGAGTCAGCTGGCGATGGCGCGCGAGCACGCGGCAGTGATCACGCTGGACGACATCACTCCGACGGCGATCATCGCGGCGCTCGGGGAGCGGAAGCTCACCCGGATCGTGTGCGAGGGCGGTCCCCGGCTGCTGCACGAGCTCGTCGCGGCGGAGCTGGTGGACGAGGCCGACATCACGGTCAGTCCGGTCTTCGCCGGCACCGCAGGCTCACCGACGACGCCGGTGCTCGCGCACGTCTCCGGGTTCCGCCTGGCGCACGTCCTGCAGGGTGACGGAGCGCTGATGATGCGCTACCTGGCCGACCGATGATCTCGCTTGCCGCATTAGCCAAGCTGGCCGTCGAGCACGCCGCCGAGCTGGAGGCTCCGGTTGCGCCGCTGCAGCTCGCCGGCCGGTCGATCGACACCGACGCGCACCCGGTGCTGATGGGAGTGGTCAATCTGTCGCGCGACTCGTCATACCGCGAAAGCATCGCGGTGAGCAGCGAATCCGCGGTCCGCAAGGCCTGCGTGCAGGCGGCGGCCGGGGCGGATCTGATCGACATCGGCGCCGAGTCCAGCCGCGCCACCGCGGCACGGGCCGACAGCACGGCCCAGCAGCGGCTGCTCGCGCCGGTCATCGAGCAGCTCACGGCCGAGGGCATCGCGGTGTCCGTGGAGGCCTACGCGGAGCCGGTCGCCCGCGCCGGGCTGGCGGCCGGGGCCTGCGTCCTCAACCTCACCGGGTCGGACGACGACGACCGGATGTTCGCGCTCGCGGCGAAGTATGACGCCGGCGTCGTGCTCTGCCACGTCCTCGGCCCGAACGCTCGCGCGCTGACCGGTCAGGACGTCGATCCCGATCCGGTGCCGGGCATGCTGGAGGTGTTCGGTGCCCGGATCGAGCGGGCTCGGGAACTCGGGGTGACGAGCCTGGCGATCGATCCGGGGCTGGGCTTCGGCTTTCGCCTGGACGACCAGCGGGCCCGCGCCCGGCATCAGGCGACTGCGCTGCTGCACAGCTTCCGGCTGCGGCAGCTCGGTGTGCCGGTCTGTCACGCGCTGCCGCACGCGTTCGACATCTTCGAGGACCAGTTCCGCAGTGCTGAGGGGATTTTCGCGGTCCTGGCTCATCTGGGCGGCACCGGGATCTACCGCACGCACGAAGTCCCTCTGGTCCGAAGTGTGCTGGACGCGATGCACTCGTTCAGCGCCGAACCCCTCGACCCGTCAACCGGTAGGAGAATGCCCTCGTGATCGATGTCCTCGAACGTTCCATCAGCGATCTTCGCGCCGCGCTCGACGCGGGCGAGACGACGGCGGTCGAACTCGTCGATGCCTACCTCGCGCGGATCGCGGCATACGACGGACCGGGCACGTCGACCGCCCTGAACGCCGTGATCGTGGCGAACCCGGACGCCCGTGGCGAGGCGGAAGCGTCGGACCGGCGCCGCGAGCGCGGCGAACTGCTGGGACCACTGGACGGCATTCCCTACACGGCCAAGGACAGTTACCTGGTCAAGGGCCTGACGGCGGCAGCCGGCAGCCCGGCCTTCGGGGACCTGGTGGCGCAACGTGATGCGTTCACCATCGAGCGGCTGCGGGCCGGCGGCGCGATCTGTCTGGGGCTGACCAACATGCCGCCGATGGCGAACGGCGGGATGCAGCGCGGCCTCTACGGCCGGGCAGAGAGTCCCTACAACGCCGAGTTCCTGACGGCACCTTTCGCCTCCGGATCGTCCAACGGCTCCGGCACCGCCACCGCGGCCAGTTTCGCCGCCTTCGGGCTGGGCGAGGAGACGTGGTCCAGCGGTCGAGGCCCGGCGTCCAACAACGGCCTGTGCGCCTACACGCCTTCACGTGGAGTGATCTCGGTGCGGGGCAACTGGCCGCTGGTGCCGACGATGGACGTCGTGGTGCCGCACACGCGGACCATGGCCGACCTGCTCGAGGTGCTGGACGTCATCGTCGCCGACGACGCCGAGACCCGCGGCGACTTCTGGCGGGTGCAGCCGTGGGTGTCGATCCCTGCGTCATCGGAGGTCCGTCCGATGTCCTATCCCGCGCTACCAGAGGGATTTTCGCTTTCCGGCCTACGGCTCGGCATACCGCGGATGTACATCAACGCCGACCCCGACGCGGGCACCGGGACGACGATCGGCGGTCCGACCGGCGAGCGCATCGAGACCCGTGCGTCCGTGATCGCCCTGTGGGAGGCGGCCCGGGCGGACCTGGAGGCGGCCGGTGCCGAGGTGGTCGAGGTGGACTTCCCGGTCGTGTCCAACTACGAGGGGGACCGGGCCGGTGCGCCGACGATCCGCAGCCGGGGATTCGTCAGCCCCGACTTCCTCACCGAGGAGATCAACGGCCTGTCTGCGTGGGCGTGGGAGGACTTCCTGGCCGCCAACGGCGACCCGGCGCTGTCCTCGCTGGTCACCGTCGACGGTGCGACGATCTTTCCGCAGCCGCCGGGCGTGCTGGATCGCTACACCGGTTTCCCGGACGACATCGCGACCTATCCCGACTGGGTACGCGAACACCCCGACGCGACCCTCAAGGACTTCCGGACGCTGCCGGACGGCCTCCCCGGGCTCGAACGCACCCGCGAGGTCGACCTGGAGGAATGGCTGATCGCGCAGGCGCTGGACGCGGTGGTCTTCCCCGCGGTCGCCGACGTCGGACCCGCGGACAGCGACGTCAATCCGGCCTCGGCCGACCTCGCCTGGCGCAACGGCACCTGGGTGGCCAACGGCAACCTGGTCATCCGCCACCTCGGCATACCGACGGTCACCGTGCCCTTGGGCGTGATGGCCGACATCGGGATGCCGGTCGGCCTGACCTTCGCCGGCCGGGCGTATGACGACAACGCACTCCTCCGGATGGCCGCCGGCTTCGAGGCCCTGGGCTCACGGCGCACCGCGCCGCCCCGCACGCCGCGGTTGTGAGCCGGGGACCAGGTCAGATCAGGTAGCGCAGCATCGGGCTGTCCGGCGGCAGCGGATCGACCACGAGGGGTGAGGCCTTGGCGCGCGCCAGCAGCGCGTCGAACGTCGACGGGTCACCCAACTCGACGCCGACGAGTGCCGGACCGAACTCACGGTTGTTGCGCTTGACGTACTCGAAGAACGTGATGTCGTCGTCCGGTCCGAGGATGTCCTGCAGGAAGCGGCGCAGGGCGCCCGGCTCCTGCGGGAAGTCGACCAGGAAGTAGTGCTTGCGGCCTTCGTGCACGAGCGCGCGCTCGATGACCTCGGCATACCGGCTGACGTCGTTGTTGCCACCGGAGAGGATCGCGACGGCCGTCGCGCCCGCGGGAATCCCGCGCCGGTCCAGGTCGGCCATCGACATGGCGCCGGACGGCTCGGCGATGATGCCGTCGACCTGATAGAGCCGCAGCATCTCCTGGCAGATCGCACCCGTCTCGACGGTGGCGATGTCCACCCTGGCGCGCCGGATGATCCCGAAGGTGTGCTCCCCGACCTTGCGAACCGCGGTCCCGTCCGCGAACGTGTCGATCTGACCGATGTCGACCGGCCGGTCCGCGGCGAGGGCCGCCTGCAGACTGGCGGCACCGACCGGCTCGACCGCGATCACCCGGCACCGGTCGGCGGCGAAGCCGGCGGGCGCCTCGGCGAGTGCCAGCAGCGCCCCGGCGAGCAGGCCACCGCCGCCCACCGGCACGAGGAGTATGTCGGGCGCCCGGCCCAGCTCCTCCAGGATCTCCCGAGTGACGGTGCCCTGCCCGGCGATCACCCGCGGATCATCGAACGCGGGGGCCAGCGTCGCACCCGTCCGAGAGGCGTCCAGGACAGCGGCCTTGGCCGCGTCGTCATACGTATCACCGTGCAGAATCAGCCGGACATGTTCGCCGCCCAGCTGACTGACCCGGTCCCGCTTCTGTCGAGGAGTGTTGCGTGGCAAGTAGATTCGGGCCCGGACGCCGAGCTCGGCGCAGGCGAGCGCGACACCTTGAGCGTGATTGCCGGCGCTCGCGCAGACGACACCCTGCTGTCGTTCCTGCTCGCTGAGACCGCGGATGAGGTTCACGGCGCCGCGGATCTTGTAGGAGCGGACCGGTTGCAGGTCCTCGCGCTTCAGCAGGACACGTGCGCCGACCAGCTCGGTGAGGCGATCGTTGGCCTGCAACGGAGTTCGCACCGCCAGGCCCTCGATGTCGGCCGCGGCGCGCGCCACCACACCGGAGTCCCCTGCCGGAGCGAGCTGGTCGGGCGCACGGTGCGTGCTGGCTGACACGTGAGGCTCCTCGCTCTTTTCGACGACTTTCTCAATGTATTCACCTGCGGCTGGTGCTGAGCTGGGTTGTTCGCCGAGTGGGACGCGATGTCGGATTCGGGCAGTCTCGTTCGTCGTCAGGGTGAGACGGTCGCGCGAAGTGGCCACCCGACCACAGGGAGATGAACGGAATGCGACACGCGCAGGCGAAGATCCACCGGATGTTCGAGATCGTCGAGGCGATCGGCACGATGACGTTCACCGAAGTGGCAGACGCGGAGTTCCGGGCGGTCGGAATGCGCAACTACTGGGACGGCTACTTCGCCGGCCGCGCGGCACCGCTCGGTATGGCGCCCGCCGACGTGGTGCATGCGGTGTTCTACAACTTCGCCGACGGCGAGGTGGCGCGCCACATCCCGTGGGTCTGGGGCAAGATCACCCCGCAGGACGCGATCGCCATCCGTGAACGTGGGAGCGCGAACGCCTTGCGGCAGAAGATCGGCACGCCGGCCGACTCACCCGGTCTCGGTCGGCTGGCCGACCTCACCACCCGTGCGGCACTCAGCGCGCCGACCGAAGGACGTCCCCTGTATGCCGGGCTCCGTGCCCTCGACATTCCTGTCGACCCGGTCGCGCAGTTGTGGCACGCGGCGACCCTGCTGCGTGAGCATCGCGGCGACGGGCACAACGCAGCACTCGTGGCCCACGGCATCGGCGGTACCGAGTCGCACGTGCTGATGGCACTCCGGCTCGGCATGAGACCGCAGGAGTTCGGCCGGATCCACCACCTGCCCAGGGCGCGGTTGCGTGCGGTGATCGACGGGTTGCGGGATCGCGGACTTGTCGACGGGGCAGACCGATTCACCGCTGCCGGCCGGCGCACCCGCGATCGGATCGAGGCGCTCACCGATGAACTTGCGGCTCCGGCGTATGACCTGCTGACCGCGGACGAACTGGACGAGCTGGTTGCCGGCCTCGGTCCGCTGGCAGAGCGCTTGGGCAGCTAGACGCGCGTATCGAAGGGTAGGCGAGCCGTATCGAGACCCGTGCGGCGCTGGCACTGGTTGCGTCTTCGTCTCACCGTGGCTCGGTTCTCGTGGGGCGGCGACGCCGCCGGCGTGCCGGCCCGCCACCCACCCACGCACCTGGTCGGTACTCGCCCGCGAGCGTGCGTCGATCACGCAAGGTCACCCGCGCTGCGCGTCGGTCGAGCACCGCCTGAGTAGCCCGAGGCGCCAGCCGAACACGTCGGTCGAGTAGGCGAGCCGCTAGGCGAGCCGTATCGAGACCCGCGCAGCACGTCGGTCGAGTAGGCGAGCCGCCAGGCGAGCCGTATCGAGACCCCCGCAGCGCGTCGGGAACCGCTGGCAGTATTGCGGTTTCGTCGGCGAGGGTTGTCGGTGGTCGCCCCTAGACTCAACGCATCGGACAACGACCACACGGGGTGAGGTGAGGCGGCAATGAGTGTCAACGACGGCGGCGGTGGTGCACGGCTGGTCGATGTGTCGGCCTTGCCGCCGGCGGTCGCGGACGCGATCACAGCCCTGGTCACCCAGCAACAGACCCGCCCGCACCGGCACGGCCCGGAGCCCGCCGGGACTGGGAAGAGTGCGGCCGGATCCGAGGCGTTCCGGGCGCACCTGGGCGACCTGATCCAGGCCGCCGAGACGCCGTCAAATCATTCGGCGAAGCGTGCCTGCTGGACACGATCGCCGCGCTGGTCACCGACGTCGCCGCCGACCACGGCATCCCGCGAGACGACCCCCGGTATGCGCGCAAGGTGGCCATGCACCGCAAGTCCGCCTGCCGGGCCGTAGTCCACGAACTGCAACTGCTGACCGGCTCCACCCTGACCGCGGCCCGCGACCGGGTCCGGTTCACCACCGCCCTCCCCGAACGCGTCGGCGCCGCGCACGCGTTGCTGCGGGCCGGTGGTTGCACCTGGGACCGGGCCCGGATCGCCTACGCCGAAACAGCGCACTTGGACCCGGTGCTGTCCGGGCAGATCATCGACCGGCTGCTCGCACCCCCGCAGCGCACCACCGGCCCCGCCGGCGAAGACCCGGGGATCGCGGTCTCGCACGCCGGGTTCCGCGCGCGGATCCGCCGCCAACTCGCCCTCATCGACAGCGTCAAGGCCGACCGGGCCCGCAAACACGCCGAAGCGTTGGAGGCCCGCGACGCGTGCACCTTCCCCGGCCGGGACGGCACCGCCACCCTCGGTGTCACCGGGGACGCCACCAACGTGTTCACCGCCCAACAACGCCTCGCCGACCTGGCCCGGGCCGCGAAAGCCTCCGGCGACCCCCGGACCCTGGCCCAGCTGCGCGCCGACCTGGCCCTCGACCTCCTCATCGGTGGCGTCGTGCCCGACCACCAGCACCTCGGCGACGCACCCGCCGGCCGGCTACAGGTGATCGTCCCGTTCGCCGCCCTACTACCCGACGACCTCGTCACGGATGCCGCCCGCGCTGCCGCTGACGGCGGCGCGACGCAGCACGGGCCGCCCAGCGTCACCGGTGCCGGGTTCGGACTGGCCGAAGTCCCCGGCCTCGGATTCCTCGCCCCCGACCAGGTCCGGGCCGTCGCGTTACAGGCCGGGTCGACCTGGGCGCGGCTGGTCACCGACCCGGTCACCGGACACGTCATCGACGCCGCCGCCACCTACCGGGCACCCGCAGTAATGGACCGGCTCGTCCGCGCCCGCGACCACACCTGCCGGGCACCCGGCGACTGCGCCGTCCCCGCGGCCGAGGCGGACCTGGACCACGACACCCCCTACCAGCCCGGCGCCACCCACCCCGGAGACGGGGCGACCCACCCGGACAACCTGCACGCCGCGCACCGCGGCCACCACGACCCGAAAACCGGCCGATTCTGGGCCAGCCGACAACACGATGACGCCTCCATCAGCTGGCACACCCTCACCCGCCGGTTCCGCACCACCGCCTTCGACCACCACCTCCCGGACGATCAGGCACCACCCTGGGTCAGCCCGATCGAGCAAAAGATCGGCATCCTCCTGGCCGCCCACCACGAACACGACCTGATACCCCACGTCTTCACCGACCTGGAAGACCTGCACCTTCTGCACGACACAGACGAAGACAGCGAACACGAACGAGAACGCCGCTACCTCACCCGCCGCTACCACCTGCGCATCCAACGATGCAACGGACCACACGTCCAACTCCCCAAAACCAAACCGCCGTTCTGACCGACCGGTGCTGCTGCAGCGACGACCGATCCGGTGACGACCGATCCGGCGAGGACCGTTGCCACGGCTACGCTGCCGGCATGACACCCGAACCGCGCAAGGTCGTTCTCACGGGCGCGGCGGGCCGGATCGGCACAGCCATCGCTCCCCTACTGCCCACTACCTGGCAGCTTCACCGAACCGACCTGGTCGCTGACGAAGACGTCGACGCACTCGACATCACCGACCTCGCAGCCTGTCGGCGCACGTTCGCCGGGGCCGATGCAATCGTTCACCTGGCCGGAGTCCCCGACCCGAGCGCGGACTGGGAATCCCTGCTGCCGGCGAACGTCGTCGGCGCGCACCACGTCGCCCAAGCCGCCGCCGACTGCCAGGTACGCCGGCTGGTGCTGGCCAGTAGCGTGCAAGCGGTCGCCGCTCTGCCGGACGACAGGCAGTCTCGCGTGAGCGACGCACCCCGTCCGCGGAACCTCTACGGCGCGACGAAGGCCTGGGCAGAGGCGCTGGGTTCATGGGTCGCCGCCACGAGCGCGGTGTCCGTCGTCGCCCTGCGCATCGGCTACTTCCACGAGACCCGACCCGACCCAGCCAGCTCTGACCACGAACTGTCCGCGTGGCTCAGCCCACGGGACGCGGCGGAACTTGTCCGTGCCGCCGTCGAAACAGAGAGCAGCTTCGATTTCCTGGTGGCCAACGGAATTTCGGCGAACCGGTTTCGCGCTGCCGACCTCGACGAGACCTGCCGCACGCTCGGCTATCGCCCGGTCGACGATGCCTGGCAGGGCAGCTGACCAGTCCCGCGGCTACGACGGTGTGACCAGCCGATACCCGACACCTCGCACGGCCTGGATCCACGGACCGGGTCGGCTCGCAGCGAGCTTCCGGCGCAGATTGGCGACATGGGTGTCCACGGTGTGCGTGTCGGCCATCCAGTCGGTCTTCCAGACCAGCCGCACCAACGTCTCGCGCTCCCAGACCCTGCGCGACCGACTCGCCAGCACCGCGAGCAGTTCGAACTCGATCCGGGTGAGCTGCACCTTCTCACCGGCGACACGCACCTCGCGCGCCTCCATGTCGACCGTCAGATCGCCGACGTGCAACGCCGGGATCATCATCGGATGACCGTCGGACGAGGCGCCGATCCGGCGGGGACGGCGGAACATTGCGGCGATCCGCGCCTGCAGCTCCCGCGGCGAGAACGGTTTGACGACATAGTCGTCGGCACCCACTTCAAGTCCGAGAAGCCGGTCGATCTCGTCGCCCCGGCCGCTCACGATCACGATGTAGGTGTCGGTGAAGGTGCGCAGCTCGCGGCATACCTCAGTGCCATGCAGGTCCGGCAGGCCGAGGTCGAGCAGCACCAAGTCGGGTGCCAGGTCCCGCGCCAACCGCAGCCCTTCGGCACCGCTGCCGGTCGAGGAGACGACGAACCCGGAGCTGCGCAGAAGCGACTCGATGAGACTGCGGGTGTCGGCGTCGTCCTCGATGACCAGCGCGGTGCGGGTGGTCGCCTGCGGTGCCGTCGTACTCAGCGTGGTCGCCTCCTTCGACAAGACCGTCACAAGGATAGGGAACTCACGCCGTCACAACGGCTTTCGACATTCGCAGGTTGCCGGTCAGCCGTCCAGGAGGGTGCGTGGTCGGCGCAGCATGGCGGCGATCCGAGCGCGCAACTCACTGATCGCGAACGGCTTCAACAGATAGTCGTCGGCACCGACGTCGAGCCCGGTCACCCGGTCGGCCTCAGCACCCCGAGCCGTGCACATCACGATGTAGGCGTTGGTCAGCGGCCGGATGGCTCGACAGACCGCGATCCCGTCGAGGTCCGGGAGTGACAGGTCGAGGGTGATCAGGTCGAAATGACCGTCCGGGACCAGGCCGACGGCGGCCCGTCCGGACCCGGTGGACTGCACCTCGAGTCCGGCTGACGTCAGCGCGATCGCGAGCAGTTCACGGATGTCCTGGTCGTCCTCCACCACGAGCGCCCGTCCTTGCAGGGACGCCGGTCCGGCGCTGTTCGTCTCAGGCATCGTCGCCACGGTAAGCCCTCCTCCTCACGAGGTGGCAGGCAGCGCACGCCATCCGTCGTAGTCCTCGACCGCCATACCGACGTATGACGAGGAGCCCGCCTCCGCCGCATCGACCGCGGCGAGCGCCGCATTCAGCGTGGCGGCCGAGGTGCCGGCGAAGGTGCAGGTCGGACAGTCGCTCAGGGGGTTCGTCTCGGCCGCGAGGCGCACCGGCACGCCCGCCGCGGCGCCACGGGCGATCATGTCCGAACCGATGTCGGTGATCGAGTTGGGCCCGGTCGCCACGTTGCGGTAGCTCATCACGGTGACCGCGTCGACCCGCGCCAGCACTCCGTCGGCGAGCGTCGTCGAGCCGGTCGCGATCGTGTTGTACCAGAAAGGAACGTCGGCCTCGAGGGGCATGCCGGATGCCGCGGCCGTCGACCGCATGCTGCTCAACGTCGACAGATATGACGTCACGAGCGAGGCCTGCGTGGACGGATTGCTCCAGCCGGAGAGGGCATAGGGCTCGATGTCGACGTGCACACCGGTGAACAGACGTGTGGCGATGGCTCCACGCTCCCAGGTGACCGCGGCCGACGGATTGGTGGTCCAGGTCGGGTCACCGCCGAGCGCATCCACCCGGATCCCGGCCGCCCTGGCCGCCGCGGAGAGCTGCTGCAGGCGGGGCAGATCCGAGGAGTTCGCGACGTTCCACGGCACCGCGACGAACAACTGCGACACGCCGTGACTCTGCGCGAAGGACACCACATCGGTCGGGCTCGCCTTGGACCACACCCACATCGCCCGGCTGGGAGTCGTTGCCGCGGAAGCGGATCCGGCATACATCACGCTGCCGGCACCGATGGCGCACCATGCGGCCAGCAGCGCGATGACGAGCCGGAAACGGCTACGGAACAAGGTGAAACGAGACATGCGGCAGCTCCTGATGCAGTAGGTCTTGGGGACTGCATCCAGTCAACGGCTGCTGTTTCAAGTCCCGTCCGACCGAAGCTCAAGAAATGATCAAGATCTGCGGGCCGTCAGCCCAGGCTGTCCCGCAGCCGCCGGACGCGGGTCAGCGCGATCTTGAAGTGGCCCGGGTTCAGCCGTCCGGTCTGCAGGGCAGCTGTCACCGCGCTCACGGCCGCCTGGCCCTGACCGACGTCGCGACCCGAGCAGAGCAGCAGGTCCATGCCGGCGTCCGCCGCGAGGACGGAACGCTGACCGGTGTCGCCGAACGGGTCGAGCGCGCCGGCCTCCAGCGCGTCGGTGATCGTCACACCGCGGAACTGCTGCCGCCGGCGCAACTCGCCCTCGACGAAGATCTTCGACAGACCGGCCGGGTAGGTCGGGTCGATCGCCGGGTACGTCGCCCACGACGTCATCACCAGGTCGACCCCCGCCGCGATGACAGGAGCGAACGCGAGCTCGTCGACCGATCGGATCTCGTCCGCGGACTGGGTCAGCGTGACGACCCCGAGGTCGGTGTTCTGGGCCCGGGTCGCCGCCCCGAGCCCGGGATAGTGCTTCGCCGTGGCTGCGACACCGGTCGCCTGCTGGGCCCGGACGAATGCCGCGCCCAGCTCGCCGCACACGACCGGGTCGGAGCTGTAGGAGCGCTCCCACTGGTCGTCGAAGTTGCCCTCCTCGCGGTAGACGTCCTCGACCGGTGCGAGGTTGAGATTCATGCCGACCGCCTTGAGTGCCGCGCCCGCACCGGACCCGGCCTTCGTCGCCTCCGCCAGCGGATCGGCGGACGCGCCGATCTGCTTCTCCGAGAGCACCGGCTCCTGACCCCGGAGCCGGCGGATGTAGCCGCCCTCCTGGTCGGTCATGAGCAACAGCGGCGACGAACTCGTCGGGCTCTGCGCGTGTGCGGCCTTCAATTCACTCACCACGTCGGCGATGTGCGACAGGCTCGGGATGTTCTCCCCGAAGAAGATCAGCCCGCCGACCAGGCCGTCCCTGATCAGCTGAAACATCTCGTCGGACGGGTCGGGCCCCGGGTACGAGAAGATCACCCGCTGCCCGACCTGCTGCTCCGGCGACAGTTCGACGAACCACGGCGGGTCGGCGTGGGCGCCGGGCGTCGCCGCGACGCCGAGTGCGAGGCTGCCGCCGATCACCCCTCCCGCGCGAAGCACAGTGCGACGGCTGATCGGAAATTGCTGACCCATCTCGTGGACCTCCTCGTCACCGGGCTCCAGGGGGTGAGCCCGGACGTAAACAAGTATCGTCCTGACAGACACCCTGCGGGGCCTTTTACGGCAACCGAAGATTCAGCCCTCGGACCGCAACCGGTAATACCGAGTCGGACGGCCGGCCTTGCCGTACTCCAGCCGGACACTCACGATCCCGTTCTTCACGAAGTACTCCAGGTAACGCCGCACGCTCACGCGCGAGACGCCGGTCTTCTCCGAACACGCTGCGGCCGACAGTTCCGAATCGGCGGTGAGCGCCTCGCGCACCAGAGCGGCCGTCTCGGCGCTGATTCCCTTGGGGAGAGGACGCCCGTCGTGCTCGGGTCGGCCGTGCCGTGCACGGAACAGCCGATCAACGTCTTCCTGGGATGCCACAGTCATGGCGTTGACCGAATCGTGCTGCGTCCTGAAGTCGCGCAATGCCTGCGCGAGATCCTCGTAATCGAACGGCTTGATCAGGTAGCGGAGCGCGCCGCCCGCCATCGCGGTCCGCACCGCTGCAGCGTCCCGAGCGGCGGTGATGACGATGACCCCTGTGGTCACTCGATGTGCCCGCCAGTCACGGAGCACGTCGAGGCCGGTGCGATCCGGCAGGTAGATGTCGAGCAGCGCGAGATCCGGGGTGGACTCGCGCAGCGCTCGATCGGCCTCCTGACCCGAGTGTGCGACTGCAACCACGGAGAAGCCGTCGGTGCGGTTGACGAACTCACAGTGGATGTCGGCGATGTTGGGATCATCATCCACGACGAGGACACGGATCATGAGACTCCGTCCGAACAGGGCAGTTTGGCGCAGAAGGACGCTCCGTGCGGTATCCGTTTCTCCACCGAGACACTCCCACCCCGCTGCGTACAGATCATCCGCACGAGCACCAGACCGACGCCGCGCCCCGCGACACCGGCGGGCTTGGTGGTGAATCCACGATTGAAGATCTGCTCCATCAGACCGTCGGGTATGCCGGGGCCACTGTCGACAACGGTCACCGACACGTCCCCGCGGTGCTGGGTCAACCTGACCGACACGACCCCCTCCGGCGTCCCGGACGTGGCATCGATCGCGTTGTCGATGAGATTGCCGACCACGGTGATCACGTCGGCGGTCAACGAGGGTTCCAGGGCTCCCAACCGGCTCTCGGGATCGAGGGTCAGCGTCACCCTCGACTCACGAGCGAAACTCGCCTTGGCAACGAACAACGCAGCGACTGCAGGATCACCGATGCGCGTGGCGACTTCGTCGACGATCTCTGCGCTGCGTCTCGACAGGGCGCCGATGAACTTGTGCACTTGGTCGTACTTCTTCAACTGCACGAGCCCGGAAATCGTGTGCAGGTGATTGGAGAACTCGTGCGTCTGCGCACGCATCGTCTCGGTGATGCTGCGATTCATCGCGAGCTGGCTCTGCAGCTCGGCGAGCTCGGTGCGGTCGCGCAGCGTGGTGACCGTTCCGACGTGGCTGCCGCGACTGATGACACTGCGTTGGTTGAGCACCAGGATGCGGGCGTCGTTGCTGGCGACAACGTCACCTTCCCCGGCACCTTGCAGCAGGGTCTCGCGAATGTGCGTATCGATGGGCAGTGTCGAAATGCGCTGTCCGGACACGGACTCCGGCAAGCCGAGTAGTTCCAGAGCGCTCTGGTTGATGACGGTGACTCGTCCGGCGGTGTCGACTCCGACGACTCCTTCGCGGATGCTGAACAGCAGCGCCTCGCGGTAGTCGGCGAGTTCGGTGATCTCGTGAGGTTCCAAACCGCGCGTCCCTCGACGTACCAAGCGAGACAGGACCCACGAACCGATGATGCCCAGCGCCGCCCCTATCCCGAGGAAGAGCGCCAAATTGGGCACCGCCGCAGCGAGTTCCGACCCGAGCGGCGGGTACTCCTGCGCGACGACGATGATGCCCGCCACGTCTCCGGACGAGGTGAGGACGGGGACGTCGGCAGCAACGAACTTCCGGCCGTGGTCCGTGGCGTCGCCTGCCCACGAGCGGCCGGTCAGCGCGGACCGCGACACGAGCCCCGATCGGGTTCCCACCGTCGTCGGGTCCGAGGACGCGACGACCTTTCCGTGCGGGTCAACGATCTCGACGGTGGATGCATTGGACAGGTCACGTGTGCGCTCCATGCCCGGTGCGAGAGTGAATGCCGCCTGAGGCCGGCCGATCTCACTGACCACCTGCGGTGACGAAGCGAAGCTCTCCGCGCTCGACAGCATCCGCTGCCCCTGCGCGTTGTGGAAGTCGGAGCGCGACTGCGCGATGGACACGAACGTGACGGCAAGCAGGACCGCCGTGATCACCACGATCTGCAGGCCGAACACCCTGCCGGACAATGACATACGGCGACGCCGACCCGGCTGCCGCCGGCGCCCCGGGTTGCGAGACCACAAAGACCGTAACCTTCTTTGGTTGACAAATAGTGACACCGGTCACGGCGTCGATCAGGATCCTCCGTGGAAGCAGAGTAATCCCGGCCGACATCACGAGGAGGT
This sequence comes from Flexivirga sp. YIM B11880, assembly GCF_058148645.1. Taxonomy (NCBI): domain Bacteria; kingdom Bacillati; phylum Actinomycetota; class Actinomycetes; order Micrococcales; family Dermacoccaceae; genus Flexivirga; species Flexivirga sp. YIM B11880. The sequence continues at coordinate 743,462 of NZ_JBMAMH010000001.1, read as the reverse complement.
CCAGATGCGTCGATCACACGGGGCGAGTGTCCTCGTCCTGGCGTGCGCACTGACCGCGGGATGTTCGGCCTTCTCAGGCCACGGGACGATTCATCCGGCCAGCCTGATGATTCCCAACGCACAGGGCGGCGGGTATGACACGACGGGCCGCACACTCGCCAGCGTCATGGAACGCGATGGCATCGTCGGCCACCTGAACGTCTTCAACGTCACCGGTTCGAACGAGACGGTCGCGATGGCCCGGCTGATGAAGGAAGCCGGCGACGACAACCTGATGATGGTGATGGGTCTGGGCATGGTCGGCTCCTGTAATGCCTCAGGCGCCACCTGCCGACCGTCCGACGCGACGCCGATCGCCGAGCTCACCGAGCAGCCGGCCATCGTGGTGGTCCCCGCGGATTCGCCATACCGCTCCATCGGTGAACTGGTCACCGCATGGCGCCAGCATCCCTACCGGTTCGCGGTCGGCGGTGGTTCGAGCGAAGGCGGGCCGTACTACGTGTTCGCCCAAGAACTCGCGCATCAGGTCGGAATCGCTTCCGGTGCGCAATACACGGGGTATTCCGGCAACGGCGAGCTCCTGCCGGCGCTGCTGGATCACCGCGTGACGTTCGGGGTCGCCGGACTGGCCGAGTACCGCGGGCAGATCCACGCCGGACAACTGCGCGTGCTTGCCGTGTCCTCGCCCCGTCCGGACCCATCGGGAGAAGCCCCCACGCTGCAACAGGCCGGCATCGACCTCACGTTCATGAATTGGCACGGCGTCCTTGCGCCGCCGGGCATCTCACCCGCTGCACGAAACCACTGGGTCGAACTGCTGCGCCGGGTTCACCAGTCCGCCTTGTGGAAGAAGGCTCTGACCGTCAACGGCTGGACCGATGCCTTCAAGCCCGGAGACGCATTCACCAGATTCCTCACCGAACAGGAACGGATCAACGCCCGGATCACTCGCCGGCTACCCAAACCCTCAGTGAGTTCGGCCGCGTAACGACGACCGCGCACACCACGCTCCTGCACCTCACCACCAACGGAGATACCCCATGCCCGAAAAGACCGACCCCGCTACACCAGTCGTCGAACTGCGTGACGTCTGCAAGCGCTTCGGCCAGGTGGAGGCGTTGCGCAACGTCAACCTCACCGTCGGTCAGGGCGAGGTCGTCGTCGTGCTCGGGCCGTCCGGCTCAGGCAAGTCGACAATGTGCCGCACGGTGAACCGGATGGAGGTCATCGACAGCGGAACGATCCTCGTCGGCGGCCATGTGCAACCGGCCGAAGGCAAAGCGCTGTACCGCTTCCGGACCGAGGTCGGGATGGTCTTCCAGTCGTTCAACCTCTTCGCGCACCGCACGGCCCTGGACAACGTGACCATCGCGCCCCGCAAGATCCTCGGCAAGAACAAGGACGAGGCCCGCGACCGCGCCCACGAGCTGCTCGACATGGTCGGGATCCGGTCGAAGGCGAACTCACTGCCGTCCCAACTCTCCGGAGGCCAAGCTCAGCGCGTGGCGATCGCCCGCGCCCTCGCGATGGACCCCAAGGTCATTCTCTTCGACGAACCGACGTCGGCACTCGACCCGGAAGCGACACAGGACGTCCTCGGTGTCATGCGGACCCTCGCGAAGCAGGGCACGACGATGCTCGTGGTGACGCACGAGATGTCGTTCGCCCGCAGCGTGGCCGACCGCATCGTCTTCATGGCGGACGGCGAAATCTTGGAGAACTCCGAGCCGGATGAATTCTTCAGCGCGCCGAGATCGGTGCGAGCGGCCGAATTCCTGTCGAAAGTCCACTGAATCACCTTTCCCAACATACGTATTGAACCCACAAATCCAGGAGGAACGATCCATGTCCCGCTCGAAGAAACTCGCCACCGTCACGCTTGCCATCGCCACCGCGGCAGGCCTCGCCGCCTGTGGGGCCTCCGGTTCCTCCGGGCTGGGCAACGCGAGCGGCGGAGGCGGCGGGGTCACCGACACGTCGTCGGTGAAGCCGACCGCCTTTACAGCGGGCACTCCGATGGCCGCCATCCAGAAGCGCGGCAAGCTGATCGTCGGCGTGAAGGACGACTTTCCGCTCTTCGGCATGAAGAATCCGGTCAGCGGCAAGTTGGAGGGGATGGACATTCAGCTCGCCGGGCTGCTCGCCAAGGCGATCACCGGCAGCGCTGCCAACGTCCAGTACGTGACGGTGACCAGCGGAAACCGCGAAGCGTTCCTGCAGCAGCACAAGGTGGACGTCGTGATCGCAACCTACCCACCGAACCCGGAGCGCCAGAAGGCCGTCGACTTCGCCGGTCCCTACCTGATGAGCCCCGTCTCGACGATGGTCCGGAAGGGCTACACCGGCATCAAGTCCCAGACGGATCTGAACGGCAAGCCGATCTGTGTGACCACCGGCTCCGGCGCGGAGACCAAGGTGCCGAAGGTCGCGCCGAAGGCCAAACTCCTCTCGCTCGGCTCGATCACCGAGTGCATGCAGTCGCTCGAACAGAGTCGGGTCGACGGGGTGGTCACGACGAACTCCATCCTGCTCGGCCTGATGAGCCAGAACCCCGGAAAGTTCGAGATCGCCAAGGGTGCCGACCTGCGCATCGACGGCAAGACCGTGACGGACAACGACTCCATCGGCCTGCCGAAGGGCGAGAAGGCCTTCCACGATTACCTGGACAGTTTCCTCAAGCAGATCGAGGCCGACGGCAGCTGGAAGAAGATCTACGACAGCACCGTCGGCACCGTTGCGAAGGATTCGCCGAAGCCACCGGCAATCCTGTACTGAGAACGCAGCAGAGGAACGGACAGGCGCTTGCCATGCATTATCTGACCTCGCACCTTGCGGATTTCCGCCATGGCTTGTGGCTCACGATCGAATTGATCTTCGCCGGCTGGATCGGCGCGACGGTGCTCGGTGCGCTGATCGCCACCATGCGGATCAGTCCGATCCGCACGGCACGATTCATCGCGGCGGGATTCGTCCTCGTCTTCCGCAACATTCCGCTACCGGTGCAGATGGTGGCGTTCGCCTTCGGCTTCCCACTCATCGGGATCAAGTTCTCGTTGTTCATCTCGGCGCTGGCGGTGCTCATGGTCTATACCGCGCCGTTCATCGCCGAAATGCTCCGGTCCGGAGTCAACAACGTGAGCGCCGGCGAGTTGGAGGCCAGCCGGGCACTCGGCTTCTCACCCATCGGGACCACCCGCTATCTGTTGCTGCCGCAGGCGTTCACGTCAACGGTGGTCCCGATGGGCAATCTGCTGATCATGACGTTCAAGAACACCTCGGTGGCAGCCGTCGTCGGCGTCGGCGAACTCACCTTCACGGCGAACAAGGTGGCGATCGCCGAGGTGCAACCGTTCATCGTCCTGGGCGCTGCCGCCCTCACGTATGTGGTGATCGGGTTGCTGCTGCGGCGTGGAGTGACCCTGACCAACAAGAAGGTGGCGTTCGCACGATGAGTGGTCCGCAGTTGTTCGACGAGCCAGGACCGGTCGCCCTGCGACGTCATCGCATCCTGGAGGGGGTGGCCGTCCTGATCGTGGCCGCCGCCGTGGTGGGCCTGGTGACGAAGCTGTCGTCGGAGGGCTTCTTCGCCGCTCGGTCCTGGGCACCGCTCCGCCAGTCGGGCGTCTGGCGGTTGATCGGAACGGGCCTCTGGCACAACATCTCAGCTGCACTCGTGGCGATGGTGTTGTCGACGGGAGTGGGCGTCGTCCTCTCCTTCGGGCTGACCGCGCAGACGGGAGCGATCCGCATCGCATGCGGATCACTGACCGCCGTCTTCAACAGCATCCCGGTCCTGTTGTTGCTGTTCTTCACCTCCTTGACCCTTCCGGCGTGGGGCCTGGACCTGCCCGACTTCTGGTTCCTGGTCATCGCGCTGACCGCGTACAGCGGTGCGTCGATCGGCGACCTCGTCGCCTCCGGCGTACAGGCACTTCCCCGGGGCCAGTCCGAGGCCGCGGCGGCGGTCGGCTTCTCCCCGGGCCGCACCATGGTGACCTTCCTGCTGCCGCAGGCGTTCCGACGGATGCTGCCCGCCCTGGTCAGCCAACTCGTCATCATCTTCAAGGGAACTGCGCTCGCGTACGTGCTCGGTGGATACCTCGAGCTGTTGCACACCACGACCGTCATCGGTGCCTATTACAGCCAGTCCTCGCTGCAGGCACTGGTGATCGGGGCCGTGCTGTTCATGCTGGTGAACATCGCGCTGCAATCGGTCTCGGATGCCATCGCCCACTGGGAACGCCGGCGCCACGGTGAGCGCGCGGTGGCCGCGTCGGAGGAAGCGCTGTCCTCGGCGATGGTGTGATCGCGGGTCAGGAGTCGAAACCCAGGCCCAGCCGGTCGAGCGTGCGCAGCCACAGGTTGCGGCGGCCCGCATGTGCGTCGGCATGGGCCAGCGACCGGCGCGTTGCCTCGATCCCGAGGAACGCCAATGGCTCCGGCGGGAACGGCAGCGGCCGGGTGCGCACCAGCGGCGTGCGGGTGCGCTCGGTGTCGGCGCCGTCCAGCAGGTCGAGCATCACCTGCGCACCGAAGCGCGAGGCGCCCACGCCCAGGCCGGTGTAACCGAGCGCGTAGGCCACGCGCTGGTCGTGTGCCGCCCCGAAGAACGCGCAGAACCGGGTGCACGTGTCGATCGCCCCGCCCCAGCGGTGGCTGAAGCCGATGCCGGCCAGCTGCGGGAACGTCGCGTCGAAGTGCTCGGCGAGCGTGCGGTATGTCGCGGGCCGGTCGTCATACTCCGGCCTCACCCGGCGCCCGAAGTGATAGACCGCGTCATACCCGCCCCAGAGGATCCGGTTGTCCGCGGTCAGCCGGTAGTAGTGGAACTGGTTGCCGCTGTCCCCGAAACCCTGCCGATGCTCCCAGCCGATGGCCGCCAGTTGCTCCCCGGTGAGCGGCTCGGTGACCAGCACGTGGTCATAGACGGGCACGCAGAACAGCCGCAGCCGGCGCAGCAACGACGGAAAGACGTTAGTGGCCAAGGCGACTCGTTCCGCACGCACAGTCCCGCGGTCGGTACGCAACTCGATCGCGCGATCGTGCTTGCGCAGCTCGCGAACCGCAGTCCCCTCCACGATCCGCACCCCGAGCCGCTCGGCGACATCGGCGAGACCCCACGCGAGCCGGGCCGGATCGAGCATCGCGACGCCCTGCTTGTCCCACACGCCGCCGAGGAAGCTGGGTGAGTCCAGCTCCGCCCGCACCGCCGCCCGGTCCAGATAGACCCCGTCGGAAGCCGTTGCAGCGTCGGCGAGTTGGTAGGGCTCGGTCGCGACGTCCACCTCACCGGTGCGTTCGAAGTGACAGTCGATGCCGTAGCGCGCGACCGCCTCCTCGATCTGGTCGAGGTTCGACCGCCCCAACCGGTCCAGCTCGGCCTGCGCCGTCTCGCCGAACCGGCTGACACCGTTGTCGTAGCCGTGCGTCAGGCTCGCGGCGCAGAACCCACCGTTGCGGCCGGTCGCTGCCCACGCCAGCCGGCCGCCCTCGAGCAGCACCACGTCCCGGTCGGGGTCGGCCTCCTTGGCCAGCACGGCGGTCCACAGCCCGCTGAATCCGCCTCCCACCACGGCGAGTTCGCACGAGGTGTCCCCGTCGAGCGGGGGTCGCGCGGCCGGGCGGTCAGGGGTGTCCAGCCAGAACGGTGCGCGGCGCGCCGCTCCGATGCGCGCGTCGATCGTCGTCATACGCGCCCGGTCAGTCCTTCTTGCGGCGCCCGGCCAGGACGCTGTATGCCGCGAGGATCAGCCCGAACAGGAAGATCAACGTGCCCATCACGTTGACCTGGGCCGGGATCCCGAGCCGGGAGGCACCGTAGACCCACAGCGGGAAGGTCACGGTCTGCCCGGCGTTGAAGCTGGTCGTCACGAAGTCGTCGATCGACAGCGCGAAGGACAACAGCGCACCGGCCAGGATGCCGGGCATGATCATCGGCAGGGTGACCTTGCGGAACGCCACGGCCGGCGTGGCGCCCAGGTCGAGCGCCGCCTCCTTGAGCGAACCGTCCAGCCCCGCCACCCGTGCCTGCACGGTGACCGCGACGAAGGGGATGCAGAACATGATGTGCGCCAGCAGGATCGTCACGTACCCGCGCGGGATGTTCAGCGTCAGGAAGAGCGAGAGCAGCGAGGTGCCGAGCACCAGTTCCGGCGTGGCGATCTGGGCGAAAACCACCAGCGACAGCGGCCCCTTGCCGCGGAACCGATAGCGCCCGAGCGCCATCCCGAGCGCGCCGCCGATCGACACCGACACGATGGTGGCGATGACCGCGATGGTGATCGAGTTGATCAGCGCATTGGTCAGTCCGTCGATCGCGAAGAGCTGCTTGTACCACTTGAGCGTGAAGCCCTGGAAGGTGATGTTGTAGCGGCCCTTGGTGTCGTTGAAGCCGAACAGGATCATCACGAAGATGGGCAGGCACAGGTAGAGCAGGACCGCCCAGGTGTAGACGGGCAGGATGTAGTGGGTCCACTTGTGTTTCGGCTTGCGCCGCACAGCACCCGGTGTGGCCGCAGCAGGCTTGGTCATCGTCACAGCGCCGCCGCCTCCATCACGTCCTTGGTGCCGAGCGCCCGCGCATAGGCGAAGATGCCGATCAACAACGCACCCATCAGGGTGAACGACAGCGCCGACGCGGCGGCATAGTCGTTATTGGTGAGATAGAGCGTGTAGATGACGTTGCCGATCATCGTCGTCCTGGCGCCACCCAGCAGTTGCGCATTGACGAAGTCGGAGGCCACCGGCACGAACGTCATCAGCACGCCGGCGAAGATGCCCGGCACCGTCAGTGGGAACACGACCCGCAGGAGCGCCTGCAGCTTGCTGGCATACAGGTCGTTCGCGGCCTCCATCAATCGCGGATCCAGCCGTTCGATCGAGACGTAGAGCGGCAACACCATGAACGGCAGATAGTTGTAGGTGAGCCCGCAGATCACCGCGACCGGGGTGGCCAGCAGGTGAAAGTCGGAACCGACCAGGTGCAGGTCCTTCAAGGTCCCGAGCACGAATCCGTTGTCGGCCAGGATGAACTGCCACTGCAGAGTCCGGATCACGAAGGACACGAAGAACGGCAGCAGGATGATCAGCAGATAGGTCGACTTGTGCCGGCCGCCGCGCATCGCGATCCAGTAGGCCATCGGATAGGCCAGCGCAATGGTGAGCAGCGTCACGATGACCGCATAGATGATCGACCGGATGAACTGGTCGTGATAGAGGCTGATCGTGTGCCAATAGGTGGAAACGTGGAACGTCTGGGTGAAGCCGTGGATGAAGTCGCCGGTCATCAGCGACAGCGACAGCAGATAGATCATCGGTATGACGAAGAAGATCGCCAGCCACAGTCCGCCCGGCAGCGCCAGCCAGTATGCCGTGAGCCGCCCGAGGCGCGCCCGCAGCGGGCTGAACCGGACGTCGTCGGTGCTCATTGCGTCGCTCACGACTCGTACACCGGCTCGAAGATCTGGTTCCATACCGGCACCTCCTCCGGCGTCAAGGTGGCATAGCGGTAGAGCTTGGACTCCATCGCCGCGGTCGGGAAGACGAGGGGACTGTCGGCGATCTCCAGCAGCGACTCCCGGTCGGCCTTTGCCGTCGCCGCCTTCGCGTCGGCCAGGATGTATTTCTTGGCCGACGGCACCGGCGTGAAGTAGTTGACGTATTCGGCGATCATCGCGGCGATCTGCGGCTGGTAGACGAAGTTGATCAGCTCCATGGCCGCGACCGGATTGCTGGAATAGCGAGGAATGCACAGGTTGTCGGTCCATACGACCGCACCCTGCTCGGGGACCACGAATTTGAGGTCCAGTCCGGGAGTGGAGGCGTTGGCCTGGAAGATGTCACCGGACCACGCCATGGTGATCCACAGGTCACCCTTGGACAGTGGCGAAATGTAGTCCTGCTGGTAATAGGCCCGGACGAAACCCTCGTCCCGCTGCTGGGTGAGCTTCTTGGCGGCCCGCCGCCAGTCCGCCTCGGTGGATTTGGCCGGATCCACGCCGATGCCGACGAGTGCGAAGTTGGGCAGGTCCTGATTGTCGGCGAACATGCCGACCTTGCCCTTGAACGCCGGGTCGAAGAGATCGTCGAAACTGGTGATCGGCCGCTTGACGTACTTCGGGTTGTACGCGATGCCGGTCATGCCGGACTGCCAGGGCACCGTGTATTTGTTGCCCGGATCGTAGGTCGGGTCCTTGGACGTCTTGTCGGCGTACTTGAAGAAATTCGGCATGCGCGCGTGGTCCAAGGGGATCAGGTAATTCAGTTCGCGCATCTGGGTCAGGTAGATGCCGTTGGTGAGCACCATCAGGTCGTAGCCGGTGGGCTGGTGGGAGGCCAGCACCGGCCGGATGGTGCCGACGAAGGAGTCCATGTCCTGGATGACTTCCTCGTACTTGACCTTGATGCCCGTCCGCTTGGTGAATTCGACCAGCGAGGGGTGGACCGTCTTGCCGCCGGACTTGCCCACGTCGATGTAGAGCGGCCAGTTGGCCCATTCCAGGTACTTGCTCGGCTGCTTGCCGTCCCAGTAGTCGCCGGGTATGGCGCTCGCCCGCGCTCCCGGCACCGAACAGCCCGCGAGGAGACCGCCACCGGCCAGCAACGCCGCCGCCTGCAGCAGGTCGCGGCGGCTGAAGCGCCGCTGGGTGCGGCCGCGCAGGTCCGCCGACCGGTCCGGAGTCGGCTCAACCGGCATCATCGAGCGCACCTCCGTCGGCCGCCGGCGCACCGACCAGGTGCAGCGAGTGCTGCGGCCGCCAGCTGAGCCACACCGTGTCGCCGCGGCGGGCGGTCGCGTCGGCGGTCGAGCCGTTCTGCTCCAGCACGGTGATCGTCTCGCCGCCGTTGAGGCGCACCTCGTAGGTGTTGGACGTGCCGAGGTAGACCATCTCGGTGACGGTGCCCTGCACGCTGCACCGCCGGTCGCCGGCCGGCGGCTCCGCGTGCGACAGGACGATCTTCTCGGGCCGGACGCTGACCGTGATCCGCTCACCGACGGACGCGCTGTCGGTCGGCACCAGCACCCGGCCGTCGGCGCCGGCGTCGATGAGGGCGACGCCGCCGTCATACGCCGTGACGGTGCCCTCCATGATGTTCGAGGTGCCGAGGAACCCCGCGACGAAGCGGGTTCTCGGTCGTTCGTAGAGCTCCTGCGGCGTGCCGACCTGCTCGATCAGGCCGGCGTTCATCACCACGATCCGGTCGCTCATCGTCAGCGCCTCGCCCTGGTCGTGCGTGACGAAGACGAAGGTGATGCCGACCTCGCGCTGGATGCGTTTCAGCTCCACCTGCATGGCCTGCCGCAGTTTGAGGTCGAGTGCCGCGAGCGGCTCGTCGAGCAGCAGGGCGCTGGGCCGGTTGACCAGCGCGCGAGCGAGGGCGACCCGCTGTTGCTGACCGCCGGACAGCTGCTGCGGGCGCCGGTTGCCGCGCTCACCGAGGCCGACGATCTCGAGCATCTCGGCGACCCGGGCGCGTACCTCCGCCTTGTCGATCCGCTTGCGCTCCAGACCGAACGCGACGTTCTCCGCGACCGTCATGTGCGGAAAGAGCGCATAGCTCTGGAAGACCGTGTTCACGTCCCGCTTGTACGGCGGCACGCCGACCATGTTGCGGCCGTGCAGCAGGATCTCCCCGGCGGTCGGCTCCTCGAAGCCCGCGATCATCCGCAGCGTCGTGGTCTTGCCGCACCCGGACGGCCCGAGCAGGCTGAAGAACTCGCCCTCGCCGATCGAGAGGTCGAGGTGTTGCACGGCCCGGAAGGTCTCGTTCTTCGAGAAGAACGTCTTCTCGACACCACGCAGATCGATCGCTGCGGTGTCGACCTCCGACGCAGTCTCGTGTTGCTGCTCATCGGCCTGACTGGTCATCCGTCGGCTCCCATCACGTCATGGGGGGGGTTGGGCACAGGGGTTGTGTGGGCAGTCACACTAGCCTGCGACAACGGTTCTCGTGAAGAGATGCGGCAAAAATTGCTGATGTATGTCTCAGATGCCGGTTTTCACTTCGGATTTCGTTGCAAATCGGCTTGTCAGCCACGGGTGCCCTCCGGGAGGATCACCGGTATGACGGCCCGACCTCTCTGGTGGCAGGACACCCCGCCGACCCACCGTCCCTCGCTGACCGACGACACCACCGTCGACGTGTGCATCGTCGGCGCCGGCTTCACCGGCCTCTGGTCGGCCTACTATCTGCTGCGGACTGATCCGTCGCTGTCCGTGCTGGTGGTCGAGGCCGAGCACGCCGGCTTCGGCGCGAGCGGCCGCAACGGCGGCTGGGTGTCCGCGCTCTATCCGACGTCGCCCGAGGTGCTCGCCGTCGCGCACGGTGCGGCCGCGGCGCGTGACCAGTACGCCGCGCTCCGCGAGAGCGTCGCCGAGGTCGGCCGGGTGGTCGAGGCGGAAGGGATCGACTGCGGGTTCCGCCAGGGCGGCACGGTCGTGGTCGCGCGCAGCCGCGCACAGCTCGTCCGTGCCGAGGAGGAGGTCGCCCACTCGGACCAGTGGGGGCTCGGAACGGTCCTGCTCGACCGCGAGGAGGCGACCGAACGGCTTTCTGCGACAGGCACGTCGGGCGCCACCTACAACCCGCACTGCGCACGGGTGCAGCCGCGCCGCCTGGTGGACGGTCTCGCCGCCGCCGTGGAGCGGCTGGGCGGCCGGATCGTCGAGCACACGGCGGTGGCCTCGATCGAGAGCGGTATGGCGCGCACGGTGGCCGGTCCGGTCATCCACGCCCCCAACGTCATTCGGGCGACGGAGGCCTGGGCCTCGCACCTGCCGGGCTCGAGTCGCGCTGTCGCACCGGTCTATTCGCTGATCGTGGCGACGGAGCCGCTGAACGCCGACCAATGGGCGCAGATCGGGCTCGCGGATGCCGAGACGTTCAGCGAGCACCGGCACGTCATCGTCTACGGACAACGCAGCGTCGACGACCGGCTGGTCTTCGGCGGGCGCGGGGCGCCATACCACTTCCGGTCGGGGATCCGGCCGGAGTTCGACGAGGACCCCAAGGTCTTCGCAACGCTGAAATCCTCGCTGCGGCAGATGTTCCCGGTGCTCGACGGGGTTCGGTTCACCCACGCGTGGGGCGGCGCGCTCGGCATACCGCGCGACTGGCAACCGAGCGTGGGGTTCGACCCGGCATCCGGGCTCGGCTGGGCCGGCGGCTACGTCGGCGACGGCGTCGCCCTGACGAACCTCGCCGGCCGCACCATTGCCGAGCTGGTCACCGGGCAACGCACCACGATCTCCGCACTTCCCTGGGTGCAGCACCGCTCCAAGCAGTGGGAGCCGGAGCCGTTCCGCTGGCTCGGGATCAACGCCGGCCTGCAGGTGGCGGCGTGGGCCGACCGCGAGGAACGGCTGACCGGCCGGCCGGCGAAACTCGGAAAAGCGCTGTCGCTCCTCACCGGCCACTGACCGAGCGCAACAAGGGTGTGCCGCGCCCCGCGGCGGGGTACGTTTGCCCCCATCGTGAGCATTGACGAGGCACGGGACGGCGCCCGGCAGATCAGGCACAGCACCGCGCTCGACGTCGGAGCTCGGGCCGGATTCGCCGCGAGCGGAGTGCTCCACCTGTTGATCGGTTACCTGGCGGTGCGCGTCGCCTTCGGCAAGGCGAGCAAGGAAACCGACCAGTCCGGCGCGTTGGCGACGCTCGCGCAGCACCCGGCCGGCAAGGCGCTGCTCATCGTGTTCGTCATCGGCTTCGTCGCCCTCGCCCTGTGGCAGCTGTCCCTGGCGGTCCTCGGGGAGGGCCGTCAGGACGGCATCGTCGACCGCTTCAAGTGCGTGGCGCTGGCCGTCGTCTACCTGGTGATGGCGTGGACGGCGTTCTCGTTCGCCCGGAACAAGGGCAAGTCGAGCGCGCACCGGTCCACCGACCTGAGCGCCACGGTGATGAAGCACCCCGGCGGCCGCTGGCTGATCGCGATCGTCGGCCTGGTGATCCTCGCGATCGGCATCTACCACGCCTACAAGGGCGTGCGGGAGCGCTTCCTGAAGGACCTGCGCGAGGACCCGGGCCGGCCGGTCACCTGGATCGGCCGGATCGGGTATGTCGCCAAGGGCGTCGCGCTCGGCATCGTCGGCGTCCTGTTCGTGATCGCCGCTGTGCAGCACCGGTCCTCCGACGCCAGCGGCCTGGACGGTGCACTGCTGACCCTCCGGCACGCGGTCGGCGGGCAGGTGCTGCTCACCCTGATGGGCCTCGGCATCGCGACCTTCGGTGTCTACATGCTGCTGCGAGTGCGCTACGCCCGCGTCTGACGCCGCGCCCGCTCAGTCCGCCGTCGCCTCGTCGAGGATGACGACCGAACGCAGCACGTCCCCCGAGTGCATCTTGTCGAACGCCGCTTCCACGTCGCCGATGCCGATCCGCTCGGTGACGAACCGGTCCAGGTCGAACCGGCCCTGGCGGTAGAGGTCGACGAGCATCGGGAAGTCGCGCGACGGGAGGCAGTCGCCATACCAGCTGGACTTGAGCGCGCCGCCCCGGCCGAACAGCTCGATCAACGGCAGCTCCACCGTCGCGACCGGGTCGGGCACGCCGACCAACACGACGGTGCCGGCCAGATCCCGCGCGTAGAACGCCTGCCGGTAGGTCTCCGGCCGGCCGACGGCGTCGACGACGACGTCCGCGCCGTGTCCTCCGGTCAGCCGGCGGATCTCCTCGACCGGGTCGGTCGACCGGGAGTTGATCGTGTGCGTGGCGCCGAACTCCCGCGCCGTGTCCAGCTTCCGGTCGTCCACGTCGACCGCGATGATCGTCGTGGCGCCGGCGACGACCGCCCCGGCGATCGCCGCGTCGCCGACTCCGCCACAGCCGATCACGGCGATGCTGTCACCGCGCCCGACGCCACCGGTGTTGACGGCCGCCCCGAAGCCGGCCATCACCCCGCAGCCGAGCAGGCCGACCGCGGCCGCCGATGCGTCCCGGTCGACCTTGGTGCACTGGCCGGCGGCGACCAGCGTCTTCTCGGCGAAGGCACCGATGCCGAGCGCCGGGCTCAGCTCCGTGCCGTCGGTGAGCGTCATCTTCTGCGCGGCGTTGTGCGTGGCGAAGCAGTACCACGGCTTGCCCTTCGCACAGGCGCGGCACTGACCGCAGACCGCCCGCCAGTTGAGGATGACGAAGTCGCCGGGGGCTACGTCGGTGACTCCCTCGCCGACGGTCGCCACCGTGCCGGCTGCCTCGTGGCCGAGCAGGAACGGGAACTCGTCGTTGATCCCGCCCTCTCGGTAGTGCAGGTCGGTGTGGCAGACCCCGCAGGCCTCGACCCGGACGATGACCTCACCAGGTCCCGGGTCCGGGACGACGATGTCCACCAGCTCGACCGGCGCACCCTTGGCGCGAGCGATGACACCCTTGACGGTTGACGGCATACGACGAACTCCTTTGTGAGTGAATGAAATACAAGTCCGGACGAGCGCGGTCAGGACGCTGCCGCGCCGCTCGACTCGGCGATCTCCACGACGTTGGACAGCAGCATCGCCCGGGTCATCGGGCCGACGCCGCCGGTCGTGGGCGTGAGCCGCCCGGCCACCGACGCCACATCCGGGTGGACGTCACCGAGCACGCCTTCGACCGTCCGGGTCAGTCCCACCGACAGGACGGTCGCGCCCGGCCGGATCCAGTCCGGCCGGACCAGGTGCGCGACGCCGGCGGCGGCCACCACGATGTCCGCGCTCACTGTGTGCGCCGGCAGATCGGCGGTCGCCTCGTTGCACGAGTAGACCGTGGCGTTGACCGCCGGGCTGGTCAGCATCATCGCCAGCGGCCGGCCGACGGTCAGCCCGCAGCCGACGATGCAGACACGCGCACCCTCCAGCACGACCCCGTCCCGGCGCAACAGCTCCACGATGCCGCGCGGGGTGCACGGCTGCGGCGCCGGCATCCCCAGCACCAGCTTGCCGAGGTTGCTCGGGTGCAGGCCGTCCGCGTCCTTGGCCGGGTCGACCAGCGAGAGAGCGCGGTGCATGTCCAGGTGGTCCGGCAGCGGCAGCTGGACGATGAACCCGGTGCACGCCGGATCGTCGTTGAGCCCCTGGATCGCGTCCTCGAGCTCGTCCTGGGTGGCCGTCGCCGGCAGCTCGACCCGCAACGAGGCGATGCCGAGCTGCCGGCAGTCGCGGTGCTTGGCCGCGACGTAGCTGTGACTGGCCGGGTCGTCACCGACCAGGATGGTGCCCAGCCCGGGACGGACGTCCTGGATGTGCAGCAGGGCCACCCGCTCGGCGAGGTCCTGCTTGATCTGGGCGGCGACCGCCTGGCCGTCGATCCGGACGGCGCGGACCGGCGGCTCGGCGAGCTCCAGGGTCACTGCGGGTCGCCGACCTTGTCGAGCACCCAGTCGTGGAAGGCGCGGATGTGGTGCTCGCTCGGCACCAGCACGCCGCCCTCGGCATACTGGCGCGACGACATCGCCGGCTGGCAGCGCTCACACGCCTCGAAGTCCTGCTGGTTGACCCGGTGGAAGAGCTCCACGGAGGCGTCGGTGTCGACGCCCGACTCGACCACGCCCGGCATGAACAGCCAGTCGCACTCCACGATCGTGTGGTCGGCGGACAGGGGGTACATCCGGTGGAAGATCACGTGGTCGGGCACCAGGTTGACGAAGACCTGCGGCCGGATGGTGATCGCGTAGTAGCGACGGTCCTGGTCCTCCCCGATACCGGCGATCCGCTCCACGCCGCTGGACCCGTCGACGGTGAAACCCTGGACGTCCGAACCGAACTCGGCGCCGTGACCCACGAAGTACTGGGCGGCATACCCGTCCGCGAACTCCGGCAGCACCTCGGTGAGCTCCGGGTGGATGGTCGCGCAGTGGTAGCACTCCAGGAAGTTCTCGATGATGAGCTTCCAGTTGGCGCGCACGTCGTAGGTGATACGCCGGCCGAGTTGCAGGTTCTCCAGGCCGTAGTGCTCGATCGACTCCAGGTCGCCGAGCCGGTCGATCACCTCTTGCATGGCGGTCTCCTCGAACGACGGCGGTTCGTCGGCCAGGCAGACCCAGACGTACCCGAGCCACTCGCGCACCGCGATCCGGCGCAGGCCGTACTCGACCCGGTCGATGTCGGGCATCTTGGTCAGGTTGGGCGCGGCGATCAGCTTGCCGTCGAGGTCGTAGGTCCACGCGTGGTAGGGGCACTGGAAGGCCCGCTTCACCTCGCCGGAGTCCTCGGTGCACAGCTTCGCACCGCGGTGCCGGCAGATGTTGAAGAACGCCTTGGCCTCGCCCTTGCGGTTGCGGGTCAGCAGCACGCTCTCCCGGCCGATCTGCACGGTCCGGAAGGAGCCGGGGCCGGTGAGGTCGGCCCCGCGTGCCGCGCAGAACCACAGCTGCTCGAAGATGCGCTCCTGCTCGGTGGCGAAGAACTCGGGGTCGACATAGGTGCTGCCGGGCAGCGTCCGCAGCAGGCTCCCCTGCGTGCCGTCGGTGAGGTCCGGGGTCGATCCGGGCTGGGTCGTCGTGGTCACGTCGCTCCTAGGTGAGTTGGGTCGACGAACTGTCGTCGACGGGAAATGGCTGGATGCTTCGTCGGAGGCGCTCATGCCGTTGCCCTCCTTCGTCGGGCTGCGGCATTCGCCCTGAGTCGTGTTGGTCGCTCGCTGCGCTCGCTCAGGCTGGCTGGGCCAAGGGGGTCAGCTGCCGGCGCCAGCGGGTGAACTGCCGCACGCTGTCGACACCGAGGACGCCGATCACCTCGCCGTCGCGCCGGTATGTCGCGAGAAACCGCAGCTCCTCGAGGTCGCCGTCCTCGACCGTCACGGCGTCGTGGCCGGCGATCGAACCGGCGAACTGGATGCGAGCGCCGTACTGGTCGGACCAGAAGTAGACCGGCCGCGGCGAGCCGTGCGCCCGGCCGTGCAACAGCCGTTGCGCCACGATCGTCGGGCGTTCCAGCGCGCCGGTCCAGTGCTCGACCCGGCGCGGGCTGCCCGAGGACGGGTCGTGCCAGGCGGCGCAGTCGCCGACCGCGAAAACCCCCGGCACGCTCGTCGCGCCGTGTTCGTCGCAGGCGACGCCGTTCGCCAGGGTCAGCGGCGAGTCCTCGAGCCACTCGACATTCGGCGCCGCGCCGACACCGACGACCACCACATCCGCGGCCACCGAAGTGCCGTCCGCGAGTCGCACCGCCGAGACGCGCTGCTCCCCCTCGAAGCCGACCGGCGCGACGCCGGTCCGCAGGGTGACACCGGCGCGTTGGTGCAGGCCGGCCAGCACCGCGCCGAGCTGCGCGCCGAGCGGTCCGGCGAGCGGGGTGGGTGCCGCCTCCAGGACGGTGACGTCGAGGCCGAGCGTGCTGGCCGTCGAGGCAACCTCGGCGCCGATGAATCCGGCGCCGACCACCACGAGCCGAGCTCCCGGCAGCAGCTCCGCGCGCAGCGCGCGGGAGTCGTCCAGGGTCCGCAGCACGTGCACACCGGCGAGGTGTTCGCCCCACGGCAGCCGGCGCGCCCGCGCCCCGGTGGCGAGGACGACCGCGTCGCCGGGCACCCGGGTCCCGTCGTCCAGCTCGACGACCCGGTCCGGGCGCAGCGCAACGGCTCGCCGGCCGAGCAGCTCCACCAGGTCGAGTCGTTCGTCGGCCTCCTCCAGCGCGAGGTCCGCCTCGGTGCAGGTGCCGGCGAGGAACGCCTTGGACAGCGGCGGCCGGTCGTAGGGGCGGTGCGGCTCGTCGCCGATCAGCGTGATGCGCCCGTCATACCCCTCGGCGCGGAGCGCCCGCGCGGTGGACAGGCCGGCGAGCGAGGCACCGACGATCGTGATGTCACGCATGAGCGTCGTATCCGGGGACGCCGGGAGGCAGCACGGGGACGGCGGTGGACAGCTCCACCTGGATCATCCCGTCGGACACCTCGACCCGGTGGGCGCGGACCGGGTGCTTCGCGGGGGGCGCGTCGACGGCACCGGTGCGAAGGTCGAATCGGGATGCGTGCAAAGGGCATTCGACCTCGCAGCCCTCGACCCAGCCGTCGGCCAGCGAGGCATCCTGGTGCGTGCAGGTGTCGTCGATCGCGTAGAGCTCGCCCTCCTCGGTGTGGAAGACCGCGATGGGCGGGTTGACCGGCACACGGACAGCGTCGCCGGGAGCGAGCTCGGACAGCGGACAGACGGAGAGCATCTGGATCACCTCACAGAAGTCAGAGTGGATGGCGGGTTGAGGTCCATGCCGGCGCCGTGCCGGTAGAACGGGAGGTGCTCGGCGGCCAGCGGCTCGTTGCCGAGGATGAGATCGGCGGCCTTCTCGGCGAGCATCATCACCGGGGCGTAGATGTTGCCGTTGGTGACGTAGGGCATCACGGAGGCGTCGACGACGTGGATGCCGTCGAGGCCGTGGACCGCCATCGTGGCCGGGTCGACCACGGCGTTCTCGTCGGTGCCCATCCGCAGCGAGCAGGACGGGTGCAGGGCGGTCTCGGCGTCCTTGGCGACCCAGTCGAGAAT
Source organism: Flexivirga sp. YIM B11880 (assembly GCF_058148645.1). NCBI lineage: Bacteria > Bacillati > Actinomycetota > Actinomycetes > Micrococcales > Dermacoccaceae > Flexivirga > Flexivirga sp. YIM B11880. Next base: position 726,010 of record NZ_JBMAMH010000001.1, on the reverse strand, counting down.
CTGCTCGTCGGTCTCGACCTCGGGCCCCGGCGAGATCTCGCCGGCACTGTATGGCGCGAGCGCCGGCCGGCCCAGGATGTCCCGGGCGACCCGAACGGCCTCCACCCACTCGCGCCGGTCCTGCTCGGTCGACAGGTAGTTGAACCGCAGCGCCGGCTTGCGCCGCGGGTCGCGGGAGGTGATCTTCACCGAGCCGACCGCGTCGGAGTACATCGGCCCGATGTGCACCTGGTAGCCCTCGCCGCCCTCGGGCGACGACCCGTCATACCGCACCGCGATCGGCAGGAAGTGGAACATCAGGTTGGGGTAGGCGACGTCGTCGTTGCTGCGGGCGAAGCCGCCGCCCTCGAAGTGGTTGGTCGCGCCGGGACCGCGCCGGCCGAAGAGCCACTGGGCGCCGATCCACGGCTTGTAGCGGTGCTTGAGGTAGCGCTGCATGGTGACCGGCTGCTTGGCGGCGTGCTGGATGTAGACCTCGAGGTGGTCCTGGAGGTTCTCGCCGACGCCCGGCAGGTCATGGACCACCGGTATGCCGAGCGTCCGCAACTCCTCGGCCCGACCCACGCCGGACAGCTGCAGCAGCTGCGGCGAGTTGATCGCGCCGCCGCAGAGGATCACCGTGCCCGCGTCCACCGACTGACCGCGCTTGCGGCCCTGGTCGTAGGTCACCCCGACGGCCCGCTTGCCCTCGAACCGGATGCCCGTCGTCAGGGCGCCGGTGCGGACCTCCAGGTTGGGTCGGCTCTCGACCGGGTGCAGGTAGGCACGCGCCGCGGACAGCCGGCGGCCGCGGCTGATGTTGCGGTCGAACTTGCCGAACCCCTCCTGCCGGTAGCCGTTCACGTCCTCGGTCCGCGGATAGCCGGCCTGCTCCGCCGCGGCGAAGAACGCCTCGAAGAGCGGGTTCTTCGCCGGTCCGCGCTCCAGCACCAGCGGTCCGTCGTGGCCGCGCCACGGGTCGTCCGGGGCAGCGGCGGTGGCGTTCTCCATCCGCTTGAAGTAGGGCAGACAGTGCGCGTAGTCCCACTCCTCCAGGCCCGGCACCGTTGCCCAGCGCTCGTAGTCCATGGGGTTGCCGCGCTGGAAGATCATCCCGTTGATGCTGCTGCTGCCGCCCAGCACCTTGCCCCGGGCGTGGTAGACGCGCCGGCCGCCCATGTGCGGCTCCGGCTCCGACTCGTACTTCCAGTCGTAGAAGCGGCTGCCGATCGGGAAGGTCAGCGCCGCCGGCATGTGGATGAACACGTCCCAGAGCGAGTCGGGACGACCTGCCTCGAGGACCAGCACGCGGTTCTCCGGGTCGGCGGAGAGCCGGTTGGCCAGGACACAGCCCGCCGAGCCGCCGCCAACGATCACGTAGTCGAACCGCTCGTCCATGTGTACTCCCAACGCCATCGATGTGGTCTGCGTCACCTGCTGCACCTCACGGTAACAGCAATTGCGTCATGTGCACTAGTCTTCGTAATACGCAACTTATCGAGCATCCCCAGGGCGTTCAGCGCAGTATCAGGTACGGTTGCGTCATGAGCAACGAACGGCCGTCCAACAACGATGATCGACCGGACACCGGCACGGCGGCTCGCGGCGGCAAGGCCCGCAGCACCCTCGGGGGCGTGCAGTCCGTGGATCGCGCCATCCGCGCCATGAAGATCCTGGCCGCTACAGGGGGTGCCGGCGTCAGCGAGGTCGCCGAACAGATCGGCGTGCACAAGTCGACCGCCTTCCGCCTGCTCGCCGCGCTCGAGGAGCACGACCTGGTCCGCCAGGCCGAATCGCGGGGCCACTACGAGCTCGGGTTCGGCATCCAGCGGCTGGCGAGCGCCGTCACCGGTCAGATGGACCTGGTGCGGCAGGCCCGGCCGGTGATGGACGACCTCGCCGAGCGGCTCGGCGAAACCGTCAACGTCGCCGTCCTGCGCGACCACATCGTCGTCAACGTCGGACAGTCCATCGGTGGCTCGGCCGTCGCGGCGCACAACTGGATCGGTGAACTGACCCCCGCGCACGCGACGTCCAGCGGCAAGGTGCTGCTGGCGGCGCTGGCACCCGAGGAGCGTGCGCCGCTGCTGCGCGACCTCACGGCATACACCGACCACACGATCACCGACGGCGCGGTGCTGGAGGCGCAGCTGAAGGAGGCCGCCGAACGCGGCTGGGCGCAGACCGAGGACGAATACGAGCTCGGCCTGCGCGCCGTTGCCGTCCCGGTGCGCGACCACACCGGGGACGTCGTCGCGGCGATCTCGGTGTCCGGGCCCTCCTACCGGTTCGAGGACGACCGGCTGCCGGAGATCATCGAGACCGTCCAGGAGGCGGGCCGGGCCGCGAGCGCCCGATTGGGCTACCTGCGGCCCTGACCCGTCCCGCCCGCCGGCGGCACGTCCGGTCAGCCCCGTAGCCGCTCCATGCCGGGGTCGACGAGCGGTTCGGCCGCCACGGTGGCCGGGAGCCGGCGATCGAAATAGCCGATCTCCAGCTGGGTGCCGACCTCGGCGAGCTCGGCCGGGACCCAGGCGTACGCGACCCCGGCACCGACGGTGTAGCCGTATGACGCACTCGTCACATAGCCCACCGGGCGCCCGCCGGAGAGCACCGGCTCGCTGCCCATCGCGACGGTGCCCGGCTCGTCGAGCACCAGGCAGACCAGCTTGCGGGTCACGTTCTGCTGGCGGCGCACCAACGCGTCCCGGCCGATGAAGTCCCTGTCCAGTTTCACGGCGAAACCGACTCCGGCCTCGAACGGGTCGTGCTCGGCGGTCATGTCGGCGCCGTACGAGCGGTAGCCCTTCTCCAGCCGGAGCCCGTTGAACGCGCCCCGTCCGGCGGCGATGATGCCGTGCTCGCGGCCCGCCTCCCAGAGCAGGTCCCAGAGCCGTTCGCCGTGATCGGCGGTGGTGTAGAGCTCCCAGCCCAGCTCACCGACATACGACAGCCGGAGCGCGGTGACCGGCACGGTGCCGACGTAGAAGGAGGCACCGCGGAAGTACTTCAGCCCGTCCTTGCCGAGGTCGGCCGAGGTGAGCGGTTGCAGCACGTCGCGCGCCGCCGGTCCCCAGAGGCCGATGCAGCAGGTGCCGGCGGTGATGTCGCGGACCTGGACCGCGCTGTCGGCGGGCAGGTGCCGGCGCAGCCAGTCCAGGTCGGCGTTCCCGTTGGCGCCGACCTGGTAGTGCTCCCGGCCGAGCCGCGCCACGGTGACGTCGCTGCGGATGCCGCCGTCCGGGTTGAGCATCAGGCAGTAGGTCACGCCACCCACCGACTTGGCGATGTTCGCCGTGACCATGCCCTGCAGGAACTCGGTCGCACCCGGGCCGGACACCTCCAGCCGTTTCAGCGCGGTCATGTCGTACATCGCGACCCGCTCGCGGGTCACCTGCGCCTCGGCCGCGACGATGGGCGACCAGAACGCGCCGGCCCAGTCGTCCAGCTGCGGTGCCTCGTGGTCCTCGAGCAGGTCCTTGTTGGCGTCATACCACTGCGGTCGTTCCCAGCCGACGGCTTCCAGGAACTCGGCACCGAGCTCGACCTGCCGGCGGTAGAAGGGCGACACCCGGATCGGCCGCAGGTCGGTCGGCGGCTGCAGCGGGTGCAGTATGTCGTAGACCTCGTCGAAGTTGCGGCAGTCCCGAGCCAGCACGTAGTCCGGGGCCAGCTGGTGCGGTTCGAAGCGCGACAGCTCGCAGCCGTGCAGGTCGAAGCTGGTGCTGCAGCCGTCGACCAGCACCTCCGCGACGGCCCGGCCGACACCGGCCGAGTGGGTGACCCAGACCGCCTCGGCGACCCAGAACCCGGACACGTCCGGCGACTCGCCGATCAGCGGCATGTTGTCGGTGGTGAAGGAGAACAGCCCGTTGATGCCGGACTCGATCTCGGCCTCCCGCATGGCCGGCAGCAGCTCCTGGGTGGCCTGCCACGCCGGCGCGAAGTCCTCAGGCGTGAACTCGAGGACCGAGGGCATCACCGGTGCCGCGTCGATCGCGGCGATCTTCCGGGCGTCGATCGGCATCGCCCGGTGGCCGTAGTAGCCGATGCCGATCCGGTCGAACTTCTCCCGGTAGTAGAGGTCCTGTCCCTGGTGCCGCAGGATCGGCAGGGTGGCCTCGGCGGTCGCGCCGGCGAGCGCGGGCACCGGGCCGGTCCAGGCCAGCTGGTGCGCGAGCGGGGTGAGCGGCAGGTCGAGACCGACCAGCGCCGCCACCTTCGGACCCCAGATGCCGGCGCAGCACACCACGATGTCGGCCGGCAGCTCACCCTGGTCGGTCACCACCGCGCGGACCGCACCGTCCTCGACGCGCACGTCGAGCACCTCGTGCCGGGGCAGCACGGTCGCGCCGCGGCTCGTCGCCCGCTCGAGCTGCGCCTGCACGGCGTTGACCGCACGGGCGAGGCCGTCGGTGGCGACGAACAGGCCGCCCAACACGAGTGCGGGGTCGAGCAGCGGGTGCCGCTTCGCGGTCTGCTCGGCGTCGAGCAGCTCGGCCTCGATGCCCCAGGACTGCAGCCAGCCGTGCCGCCGCTGGATCTCGCGCAGCCGTTCCGGCGTCGTGGCGACCTCCAGACCGCCCACCTGGTAGAAGCAGGATTCGCCGTCCAGCTCCAGCGCGCAGAACTTCTCCACGGTGTAGCGGGCCAGGTCGGTGAGGGTCTTGGCGCCGCTGGCCTGGAAGACCAGACCGGGTGCGTGCGAGGACGATCCGCCGGTCGCGGGCACGTCGCCCTGGTCGACGACGGTGACGTCGGTCCAGCCCTTCGCCGTCAGCTCGTCCGCGAGTGCGGCTCCGACGACTCCGGCGCCGATGACGACAACCTTGGGGTGTGGCATATGCGTAGGCTCCTTCGCCTGGTCTGTGGGGTCGAGCTGGTCAGAGCTGCTTGGCGCCGGGTATGCCGAGCAGCCAGCTGTTCACGATGTCCGGGTGGGCCTTGACCCACTTCTCGGCGGCCGCGGCCGGCGACATCTTGTCCTGGGCGATGTACTTCGCGACGGTGTTCTGGTCGTTGTTGGTCCAGCGGAACGCCTTGGCGAGCAGGAACCCGGCCGGGTTCTGCTTGGCGAACCGGGCGGCCGCCACCTTGTTCAGGTCGTAGGTCGGGTAGTCGCACGTGATGGTCTGCGGGTTGCTGTCGCAGCCGGTCTTGTACGGCGGCAGGCTGACCTTGCGCAACGCGACCTCGGAGAGGAACCACTGCGGGCTGTAGAAGTAGCCGATCATCGGCTTGTGCTGCGCCTGCGCCTGGCGGAACGACGTGATCAGGGCCGCTTCGCTGCCGGCATACACCACCTTGAAGTTGAGGTGGTTGTTCTTCACCAGGGCCGCGTCGTTGGTGACGTATGACGGGTCGCCGTCCATCAGCTGACCCTTGCCACCGGACTCGGAGGTCCGGAACATCGACGCGTACTTGTTGAGGTTGTGCCAGTCCAGGATCCCGGGGTAGGCCTTCACCATCCACGGCGGGACGTACCAGCCGATCTGCCCGATGTTGCCCGTCGGCCCGAGGTCGACCGCGATCTTCTGCTGGGTGATGTACTTCTTCACCAGGTCCGGGTGGCCCCAGTTCTCCAGGACCAGGTCGATCTGCCCGGTCGAGAAGCCCTGCCAGGCCACCTGTTCCGCGAGCGGCGTCTGCTTCACCGAGCAGCCGAGGCCGTGCTCGGCGACATACGTGTAGACGGCGGCGTCCGCGGTGTAACCGACCCAGTCGTTCATCGCGAGGTTCACCTGGCCGCAGCGGAAGTTGCCCGCGACGGCACCGCCGCCGCCACCGCTCACCCCGCCGACCCGGGCGCCACCGCACCCGGCGACGCCCAGCGCGATCGCGGCCGCGGCCGCAGCCACCGGGACGAACCGGAACCGACTGATCTTCATGACTGTCTCCCTGCTGTGGTTTCCGGTCATCTGCGACTCGGGTCGAGACGGCCGGCGGCCGCCTGGCTGATGCGGTCGAGCAGCACCCCGAGCAGGACGATCGCCATACCGGCGGCCAGTCCCTTCCCGAACAAGGGGGCTTGCACGAAGCCGCTGTAGACGTCGTATCCGAGGGCGCCGGCGCCGACCATGCCGCCGACGACGACCATCGAGAGGACGTAGATGAGGCCCTGGTTGGTCGCCAGCGCGATCGAGCGCATGGCCATCGGCAACTGGACCTGGGTGATCAGCTGCCAGGTGTTGGACCCGGCGGCGGTCGCGGCCTCGACGACGGTCTCCGGCACACCCCGGATGCCGTCGGCGACCACCTTGACAGCGACCGGCACGGCGAAGGCCATGGCGGCGACGATCGCGGTGAAGCGGGACGCGCCGAAGAGCGCGAGGAACGGCACCAGGTAGACGAACGCGGGCATCACCTGGAAGGCGTCGAGGATCGGCCGCAGGACGCGTTCGACCGATCGTCGCCGGCCCATCCAGACGCCGAACACCAGCCCGAGCACCATCGTCAGCACCGTGGCGACCAGGGTCATGGCGAGGGTCTGCATGGCGTCCTGCCAGACGCCGAGCGCGACGATCAGCAACAGGCAGACCAGCGTCGCGAGGACGGCCCACCGGTCGGCGATCACGGCGGCGATGAGGCAGAGCACCACGATGACCAGCCAGAACGGCGAGCGGGTGAGCAGCTCCTGCAACGGGTTCAGCAGGCCGTCGGTCACCGCCGAGCGCAGGCCCTGGGTGAGCCCGGAGAAGGTGTTCTGCACCCAGTTCGACGTGTTGGTCGCGGCGCTCACGATGTTCGGACCGATGTCGGGTGAGGACGGGAAGCTGTTGGCCCACACGAAGATCGCCGACTCGACGACCGCCCACCCGGTGACCGCGAGCGCGGCCGCCTCGACGACCCGGCGCTGCGTCCGGGACAGCCGGTGCTCGACCGCCGGCTGGCCGGCGCGTTCGCCCACCGCGGTGGTGATCCGGTCCAGTACGACGGCCAGCACCACGATGGCCAGGCCGCCGTTGAAGGCGGTGCCGACGTCGAGGGTCTGCAGCGCGTTGATCACCACCTGGCCCAGTCCGGGCGCGGAGATCAGTGCCGCGATGGTGACCATCGACAGGGCGGCCATCATCGTCTGGTTGATGCCGAGCACGATGGTCCGCCGCGACATGGGCAGCAGCACCTTGGTCAGCCGCTGCCAGGGTGTGGACCCGAGCGACTCGCTGGCCTCGATCGTCGACTCCGAGACGCTGCGGATCCCGTGATCGGTGAGCCGGATGACCGGCGGAATCGCGAAGATGAGGGTCGCGATGGTCGCCGAGGCATTGCCGATGAGGAAGAGCAGGGTGAGCGGCGCCAGGTAGACGAAGCTCGGCATCGTCTGCATGAAGTCGAGGATCGGCAGCACGAATCGGCGCGGCCGGTCATGGGTGCCGATCCAGATGCCCAGCGGGATGCCGAGCACCACCGCGATCAGCACCGCGGCCAGCGTGAGCGCCAGCGTGTCCATGCTCTCCTGCCACAGACCCTGCAGGCCGAGGAAGTAGAACCCGGCGACGCCGAGCACGGCATACTTCCATCCGGCGGTCAGCCAGGTGACGAACCCGACGATGGCCAGCACACCGAACCAGCCGATGAGCGGCGCCGGCCGGCCGAAGCCGGGCTGGGAGATCAGGGACTGCAGGAAGTCGACGAAGTGCGTCATCCCGACCTGCAGGTAGTTGATCCCGTAGAGGAAGATCGGGTTGGAGTTGCGACCGCCGGAGATGTTGTTGTTGAAGGCGTTCAGCTTGTCGTGCAGCGTCGTCGTCGAGGTCGCGCCGAGCGGCAGGGTAAGGGTGTCGTGGAACGCCGCCAGCCCGAGCAGCCAGCCCGCGATCAGGATCGGCCACGCCCACCGGGACCGCGTGCGGTGCAGCACCGAGCGGGCGGTGGCGGTCACCGTCGTCATGCCGGATCCGAGGTCAGCACGGGCAGCAACTCGTCGGGACCGACCAGGCCGAGGAGCTGGTCGCCGTCCATGACCCGCACTCGGGCGGTGGACTCGAACACCGGCCGGATGGCGTCCTTGAGCAGCGTGTGCACGGGCAGCGCCGGGCCGGACAGGTCCTCACCGGGTATGGCGGGCGTCGACACCCAGCGCAGCGTCAGCACGTCCTGCCGGGGCACGTCGCGGACGAAGTCGCGCACGTAGTCGTCCGCCGGGTTGGCGACCAGTTCGTCGCCGGTGCCGAGTTGGATGGCGGCGCCGTCGCGCATGATGAGGATCCGGTCGCCGAGCTTCAGCGCCTCGGACAGGTCGTGGGTGACGAAGACCATCGTCTTGCCCATGTCGTGGTGCAGCCGGATGACCTCGGCCTGCATGTCCCGCCGGATCAACGGGTCGAGCGCGGAGAACGGCTCGTCGAAGAGCAGCAGTTGCGGGTCGACGGCGAGCGCCCGCGCCAGCCCCACCCGCTGCTGCATGCCGCCGGACAGCTGGTGCGGGAAGGACTTCTCGTAGCCGGTGAGGCCGACCAGGTCGACCATCTCGGCGGCGCGCGCCAGCCGCTCGGCCTTGCCCGCGCCGCGGATCTCCAGTCCGTAGGCCACGTTGTCCAGCACCGACCGGTGCGGCAGCAGCCCGAAGTGCTGGAAGACCATGGAGACCTGGCGGCGGCGCAGGTCGCGCAGCTGCTTGGCGTCGGCGCGCAGCAGATCCTGGGTGTCGAAGTCGATCTCGCCGCCGGTCGGCTCGATCAGCCGGGTCAGACATCGGATCAGGGTGGACTTGCCGGAGCCGGAGAGGCCCATGATGACGAAGACCTCGCCGCGGGCGACGTCGAAGCTGACGTCCCGGACCGCTGCCGTGCACCCGGTGGTCTCGATCAGCTCCCGCCGGGACAGGCTGCGCAACTCCTCGGAGCCGGGCACCTCGGCGGCACGCTTCCCGAACACCTTCCACAGCTTGCGGACGCACAACAGCGTGCCGGTGTCCTGCTCGTCGCCGGCCGTGGGAGGAGCCAGGTCGACGACGGACTCGTTCGATGTCGAACTCATGAAAAGCTCACCTTCTGTCCGCGCTCAGGGGGCCGGCTGCGGATCGGTGTCCGCGGTCGGGAACCAGTGCTGCGGCTGGGGATCGATGTTCTGCCAGATGTGTTTGGCCTCGCGGTACTCGTCCAAGCCCGCTTCGCCGAGTTCGCGGCCGATGCCGCTTTGTTTGAAACCGCCCCACTCCGCCTGCGGCACATACGGGTGGTAGTCGTTGATCCAGATCGTTCCGTGCCGCAGCCCGTGAGCGACTCGCTGCGCCCGGCTCACATCAGCGGTGAACACCGCGCCGGCGAGCCCGTACTTCGTGTCGTTGGCGATCGTGACCGCCTCGTCCTCGGTCCGGAACGTCTCGACCGTCAGCACCGGTCCGAACGACTCCTCCTGGACCACGCGCATCTTGGTGTCGCAGCCGTCGAGAATCGTTGGCGGGTAAAAGAATCCGTCGGCCAGCCGGGGGTCGGTGGGTCGCCGGCCGCCGCAGCGCAGCTGGGCGCCCTCGCGGATGCCGTCCGCGACATACTGCTCGACCTTGGCCAGGTGTGCTGCGGAGATCAGCGGGCCGGTCTGCGCGTCCGCGTCGAACGGGCCGCCCAGCCGGATCTGCCCGGCGCCCTCAACCAGCCGCTCGAGGAGTATGTCGTGCAGCGACTCCTCGACGATGAGCCGAGAACCGGCCGAGCACACCTGTCCGGAGTGCAGGAAGATCGCGGTGAGCGCCATGTCGGTCGCGAGGTCGAGGTCCGCGTCGGCGAACACCACGTTGGGATTCTTGCCGCCCAACTCGAGCGCGACCTTCTTGACGGTCGCCGCCGCGGCCGCCATCACCGTGCGCCCGGTGTGCAGCCCGCCGGTGAAGGAGACCAGGTCGACGTCCGGGTGCTCGGCGAGCACGCCACCGGTGTCGGCGCCGGCGCCGAGGACCAGGTTGCCGACGCCGGCCGGCATACCGGCTTCGGCGAGGATCTCCATCAGCAGCACGGACGTCGAGGGCGTCAGCTCGCTGGGCTTCAGTACGAAGGTGTTGCCCGCCACCAGCGCCGGCGCGACCTTCCAGATCGCTTGCAGCAGAGGGTAGTTCCACGGCGTGATGAGTCCGCAGACGCCGACCGGCTCGTAAACGACCCGGCTGATCGCATCGGTGCGTCCGGTGTCGATGACACGTCCTGCCTGAGTGCCGGCGATGCCCGCGTAGTGCCGCATGCAGCTGACGATGTCGTCCATGTCGTACTCGGCCTCGACAAGTCGCTTGCCGGTGTCCAGCGACTCGGCGCGGGCGAACTCGTCCTTGCGCGCCACCAGCAGGTCGGCGGCGGTCGACAGGATGCGGCCGCGCTCGCGCTCCGGGAGGCGGGGCCACGGCCCGTGATCGAACGCGGCCCGGGCGGCCTGGATCGCGGCGACCGTGTCGTCGCGGCCGGCCTCGTCGACAACGACCACCGGACGGCCATCGGCGGGACAGCAGATCTGGCGGGTCCCGCCGGCGACGGCGCTACGCCACTCGCCGTCGATGAAGAGGGTTGCCACGGATCGGTTCTCCCGTCGTAGGACATCGCAGTGCGGTGTTGCTTATCGCGAGAATGATTGCTCGATATGCAACCATGACGGGGCTTCGGCGATGTGTCAAGGGTCACATTGCCGGGACCTCGTGCGCCGAACGAAGCGTTGACAGGGCGACAACCGGTCTGACACTGTTGCGCATGGTACATCGTGTTGCGCATGTCGCACAGTTTGAAGGAGCGCAATGGACAACACCCCGCAGCTGTCGGAATACGTCCTCACGCTGACCTGCAAGGACACTCCGGGCATCGTCTTCGCCGTGAGCAGTTTCCTGGTCCAGCACTCGGCCGACATCCGGCAGAGCCAGCAGTACGACGACCCCCACTCCGGTCTGTTCTTCATGCGGGTGCAGTTCAGCCTGCTCCGCGACGACGCAGAGGCACTGAGCGCCGACTTCGGCCGGATCGCCCAGCCCTTCCAGATGGACTGGCACCTCTACGCCTCGTCCGAGCCGACGCGGACCCTGCTGATGGTGAGCAAGTTCGGGCACTGCCTCAACGACCTGCTCTACCGCAACCGGATCGGCGCGCTGAACATCGAGATCCCGGCCGTGGTGTCGAACCATCGCGAGTTCGAGGACCTCGTCACGTCATACGGCATTCCGTTCCACCACATCCCGGTGACCGCCGACACCAAGGCCGACGCGGAGGCGCAGCTGCTGGCGCTGGTCGACGACCTGTCGATCGACCTGGTCGTGCTGGCGCGCTACATGCAGGTCTTGTCCGACGGGCTGTGTGAGCGGCTGTCCGGGCGCGCGATCAACATCCACCACTCCTGTCTGCCGAGCTTCAAGGGCGCCAAGCCCTATCACCAGGCGTATGCGCGCGGGGTCAAGCTGATCGGCGCGACCGCGCACTACGTCACCTCGGACCTGGACGAGGGCCCGATCATCGAGCAGGACGTGGCGCGGGCCGAGCACTCACTCGGGCCGGACGACCTGATCGCGCGGGGCCGCGACGTGGAGATTCAGGTGCTCGCCCGGGCGATCGCCTGGCACAGCGAGCACCGCGTGCTGCTCGGGAACGGCCGGACGGTCGTCTTCCACTGACGCAGCGGATGCGGCCGCGCTCCGTCTACAGCGCACGCGGACCAGGGGTTAAGCCCCGCCTCCCGGGCCCGGCTCGAGGCGGTAGCCAATGCCCGGCTCGGTGAGCAGGTGCGCGGGTGCCGCGGGATCGGGTTCGAGCTTGCGGCGCAGCGCGGCGATGTGGACCCGGAGGTAGTTGGTCTGCTCGTCGTATGCCGGGCCCCACACCTCCTGCAGCAGTTTCTGGTGCCCGACGAGCCGGCCCGGATGGCGGGCGAGCACTTCGAGCAGCCGCCATTCGGTCGGGGTGAGGTGCACGGTCGCACCGTCGCGCGTCGCGATCTTCGCGTCCAGGTCGATGGTGAACGCGGCGGTGCGCAGGACCGGGGTGCCGGGCGACGGGGAGCGTCGCAGGCCGGCCCGGACGCGAGCCAGCAGTTCGTCCATCCCGAACGGCTTCACGACGAAATCGACAGCCCCCGCATCCAGAGCTGCGACCTTGTCCGCCTGGGTCTCCCGCGCGGACAGCACGAGGATGGGAGCGGTGCTCCAGCCGGTGAGGCCGGCGATCACCTCGGTCCCGTCGAGGTCGGGCAGACCGAGGTCGAGGATCACCAGGTCGGGCGGTCGCTGGGCGGCGGCGCGCAACGCGCCCGCACCGGTCGTCGCGACGTCGACGTCATACTTGCGGGCGCGTAGGTTGATCCGGAGCGCGCGGGCGAGCGCTTCGTCGTCGTCGACGACCAGGATCCTGGTCACGGCGCCTGCACCGTCGGTGCCGATGTATGCCGGTCCGGCGCGACAGCGAAGCGCACCTGCGGCAGCGTGATCCGCATCGTCAATCCCCCACCGTCCGTCTCGAGTGGCTCCAGCGTCCCGGACATCGCTTCGGTGAAACCGCGCGCCACCGCGAGGCCGAGCCCGATCCCGCCCGGTGCGCGATCGCTGAACCGCTGGAACGGCGCGAACATCGCCTCACGGTCGCCCGCCGGAACGCCCGGGCCGTGGTCCACGATGTCGCACACCACACTCGTCCGGCCGGCCCGAGCGACGATCGCGACCCGTCGGTCCGCCGACGTGTGGAGCAACGCGTTGCTGAGCAGGTTCGCCACGACCCGCTCGAACAGTCCCGGGTCGGCGGCGGCGTCCGGCAACTCGGCCGGCAGCTCGACGTCGAGCCGCTGCCGGTCTGCGGGGTTGAGCGTGCGGATCACTCCCCCGACGACATCGGCCACGCCGGTCGGTTCCAGTTGGACGGGCACGGCGTCGGCCTGCACGCGCGACGCGTCGACCAGGTTGGCCAGCAGCTGCTGCAGCCGGTCGGTGGCCAGGTCGACCGTCTCCAGCAGTTCGTCGCGTTCGGCAGCGGTGAACTCGACGTCCGTCTGGCGCAGGCTGCTGACCGCCGCCTTGATGCCCGCGAGCGGTGTCCGCAGGTCATGCCCGACGGCCGCGAGCAACGCGCTGCGCAGCCGGTTGACCGCCTCGAGTTGCGCGCTCTGCTGGGCGCGGGCGGCGAGTCGGCGACCCTCCAGTGCGGTCGCCGCCGCGTCGGCGAACGCGCGCAGCACTCGCTTGTCCTCGGCGAAGAGCTCGGGACCGTGTGCCACGAGGACGAGTTCGCTGCCGGCCGGCACCCGGAGTTCGACGTGCTGCGGATCGGGTGTGCCGGCGGCGATCGACTCGACGACCACCCAATGATCCGAAGCGTTTTCGCCGCTTCGTTCGAGCAAGCTGATGCGCTGCATCCCGAACGTCGTGCGCACCCGCTCGAGCAGGTCCGGCAACGAGTCTGCGCCCACGAGGGACGAACCGGCCAGCGAGCTGAGCTCGCGTGCCTCGGCCCGGGCGCGGGCTGCTTCGGCCGTCCGCCGCGCCGCCAGATCGACGATCACGCTGACCGCGACCGCGACACCGAGGTAGACCACGAGGGCCAGCCCTTGATCGGAGCGGTCGACGGCGAGGGTGCCGAACGGTGGCGTGAAGAACCAATTGAGGACCAAGCCGCCGGCGACCGCGGCGGGCAGAGCGGTCCAGATGCCGCCGATGAGCGCAACCGTCACCACGAGGATCAGCACCAGCAGCATCGGGGTCGCGTAGGACACCGAGTCGCGGTGCGGCACCATCAGCGCCGTCAGGGCGGGCAGCCCGACGACAAGCACCCCGCCCGCGAGCGCCCGACGGGTGCGAGACAGGCCACCGGTCGCCTCGGGGAGAGCGCGGACACCGTGCTCGGGAGACGCCACTCGCTGCGGAGTCGACACGGTCCCAGGATCTCACCTTCCGGCTGGGGCGGCGTCGTCCTTGCGGGCGGTCGGCCGGACGAGCGAACCGGACGACTGCAACTGGAACGGCACCGACGTCACCATGACGCCGCGCTGGTAGAGCAGCCGCCCCTTGAGCCGCAGCGCGCTCTGGTTGTGCAGGAGGTTCTCCCACCAGTGGCCGACGACACACTCGGGGATGAACACCGTGACCACGTCCCGCGGGCTGTCCCGGCGGATCCGGCTGACGTAGTCCAGCACCGGCCGGGTGACCTCGCGGAACGGCGAGGCCACGACCGTCAGCGGGACCGGGATCTCCCGCGCGTCCCACTCGGCACGCAGCGTCTCGACCTCGTGCGGGTCGACCGCGACGGTGAGCGCGGTCAGGTCGCTCGGCCGGGTGGCTTGGGCGTAGGCGAGCGCGCGCAGCGTGGGCGCGTGGATCTTGGAGACCAGGACCACCGCGTGGTTCCGGCTCGGCAGCAGCACACCGGCCGGCCCGGGGACCAGCTCGGCCCGGATCCGCTCGTAGTGCCGGCGGATCGCGCGCATGACGAAGAACAGCACCAGCATGGCCGCGATCGCCAGGTAGGCACCGCCGGCGAACTTGTAGACGACCACCAGGACGAGCACCAGCGCGGTCGCGGCCGCACCGACGGCGTTGACGATCTGCGCGCGCCGCATCCGGCGGCGGGCGGCCCCGGCGGTGACGCCGGCCAGCTCGCCGTTCCAGTGCCGGACCATGCCCACCTGGGACAGGGTGAAGGAGGTGAAGACACCGATGATGTAGAGGTGGATCAGTGCGTCGATGTTCGCGCCGAACCCGACGATGAGAGCGACGGAGACCGCGGCGAGCAGGAGGATGCCGTTGCTGAAGGCGAGCCGGTCGCCGCGATTGTGCAGTTGCCGGGGCAGGAACCCGTCCTGCGCCAGGATCGAGGCAAGGGTCGGAAACCCGTTGAACGCCGTGTTGGCCGCCAGCACCAGGATCGTGGCGGTCGCCGTCTGGAAGGCGTAATAGAGCAGCCCGCGGCCCCATACGGTCTGCGCGATCTGGCTGATGACCGAGGGGTTTCCGGTCGGGTAGGCGCGCACGTGGGTCGCCAGCGCGAGCGCCGTGATGCCGACGAACATGATCACCGCGAGACCGCCCATGATGGTCAGCGTCATCGCGGCATTCCGGCTCTTGGGCTTGCGGAACGACGGGACACCGTTGCTCACCGCCTCCACGCCGGTCAGCGCCGTACAGCCGGACGAGAACGCCCGCAGGCACAACAACAGCGTGAACACACCGCCGACGTGCTCGGTACGCACCAGGGTCAGCTGGGCGCTCGGGGCCTGCGGGATGCCGCTGACGAGGGCGCGAACCGTGGCCGAGCCGAGCAACAGCAGGGTCAGCGCGACGAACGCGTAGGTCGGCAGCGCGAACGCGGTCCCCGACTCCTTCACTCCGCGCAGGTTGATGACGGCCAGCAGGATCACGAAACCCACCGACAGCTCGACGGCGTATGGCGCCAGCGAGGTCACCGCCGAGGTGATCGCGACGACCCCGGCGACGACCGAGACCGCAACGGTCATCACGTAATCCACGAGCAGCGCGGACGCGGCGACCAGCGCCGGCCGGGTGCCGAGGTTCTCCCGGCTGACGACATACGCGCCGCCACCGGACGGGTAGGCGAAGCAGGTCTGCCGGTATGACGCGACGACGATGACCAGCAACAGCGCGACCGCGGCCGCGACGGGGATCGACAGGCCGAGCAGCGACGCGGCGCCGCCCGTGCCCAGCACCAGCAGGATCTGCTCGGTCGCGTACGCAACCGACGAGATCGGGTCCGAGCAGAACACCGGCAGCGCCAGGCGTTTCGGCAGCAGGGTGTCACCGAGCCGGTGACTGGCCAGCGCCCGGCCGACCACCAGTCGCTTCAGGGCATCCGCCGTGCCCGAGGTCATCGCGACCTCGCGGGCCGAGTCGCCATGGCATCCGGAGCATTTCGTCTCATGTCCTCAGCGTCGGTCGACGATGATCCGGCCGACCAGGATCTTGACGCGTTCTTAACGCGGACGGTGCGGATATTGACGGGATGCCTGGTCGTGCGCGGCACCGTGACCGGCGTTCAGCTTTCGTTAGGTTTGGCATACCTAATCGGCAGGTACGATGCTGCATATGAGCTTCCCGGCGACCCTGCTCCTCGGCTTCATCGCCGGGGTGACCATCCTGCTCGGCCTGCCCATCGGCCGGTTGCGTCGGCCCGCGCCGTCCTTGCGCACTGTGCTCAACGCGGTCGCGGTCGGCGTGCTGATGTTCCTGTTCTGGGACGTGCTGTCCGCCGCGTGGGAACCGATCGTTGCCGCGCTGGGCGACATACATGCCGGACACGGGGGTGTGGGCCGGGCGGTCGGGTATGGCGCGCTCTTCGCGGGCGGGCTCGGCGTCGGGCTGCTCGGCCTGGTGGCATACGACCGCTACATGTTCAGAGCGACCCGCACCACCGCCCACGCCGGCCCGGGCGCCATGGCGATCACCGAGAAGCCGGCGCCGGGGCGCGGCCCGGCCGGCTGGTCAGCTGCACGTCGGATGGCGCTGCTCATCGCGGTCGGGATCGGGCTGCACAACTTCGCCGAGGGTCTGGCGATCGGGCAGGCGGCGGCCAGCAACGCGATCGCGCTGGCCACCGTCCTGGTGATCGGTTTTGCGCTGCACAACGCCACCGAGGGGTTCGGCATCGTGGCGCCGATGACGGCCAACCGGGACGGTGACGCGGATCGGCCCGGTTGGGGCTTCCTGCTGGCGATGGCCGCCATCGGCGGCGGCCCTACCTTCGTCGGCACCGCCGTCGGTTACAACTTCACCTCCGAGCCGGTCAGCGTCGTCTTCCTGACCCTGGCCGCGGGCTCCATCGTCTACGTCATCGCCCAACTGCTGGGCGTCGCCGCCCGTGCGAAGCGCGCCGACCTGGTCGCCTACGGCCTGCTCATCGGGCTGCTCGCCGGCTTCCTCACCGACGCCATCGTCTCCGCGGGCGGCGCGTAGCACTCAGGGCTGCTGCTCGATGACGACCGCCGTCCCGTTGGCGGTCATGCTTGTCGAGGTCACCGGGCCGATCCCGGCCCGGGGAGGACGTCGACGTCGTCGGCGTGCATCCGGGCGCCGCAGTTGCTGCAGCGCGTGTCGACGTCGGCGATCTGGCCGCAGGCGTGGTGCCGGTACAGCACCGGCGGTCCGGCTTCGCCGGCCAGCCAGTGATCGCCCCAGCGCACCATGACCATGAGCACGTCGAGCAGCTCGGTCCCCTTCTCGGTGAGGTGATATTCGAAGCGCGGGCGGGCGCCATACGGTCGTCGCTCGAGCACACCGCGGTCGATCAGGTGGTTCAGGCGTTCGGTGAGGACCTTCCGGGAGATGCCCAGGTCGGCCTGCAGTTGATCGAACCGGCGGATGCCGACCCAGACGTCGCGCACGATCAGTGCCGACCAGGGCTCGCCGATCACGTCCCATGTCCGCGCGATCGAGCAGGCCATCTCGCCGAACTGGGTGCGCTGCATACCCTCAATCTAGCATTTGGGGTTCCCTCAAGGAACTTGATGCGATAGCGTGCTGAGCGTCTCTTCAAGGAACTTTGAAAGGAACGGCATGAGCACGGTCTTCGCGGCGCTGGCGGTCTCGGTCGACGGCTACATCACCGGCAGGAACCCTCGGCCCGGCCACGAGCTCGGCGAAGGCAGCGTGCTGTTCGATTGGTATGGCGAGGCCGGCAACGCCGCCGTCTACCAGCAACTCGCCGATCGGGTGGGGGCCGTCGTCACCGGGCGCACGACCTACGACGACTGCGAGGGCTTCGCCGGCGGCAGCCCGCACCCGACCGCCCCGATGGTCGTGGTCAGCCACCGCCCGCAGCCGAGCGAGTATGCCGAGTCGCCGCGCCAGGTCTTCACCGGCTCGATCGAGGAGGGCATCGCGCGCGGCACGGAACTCGCAAAGGGCAAGGACGTGGGCATCCAGGGCGGCGTCACCGTGACCGCCGCGCTGGAGGCCGGCCTGGTCGACGAATTGATCCTGCACCAGGTGCCCGTCCTGCTCGGCCAAGGCCGGCCGTTCTTCGGGCAACTCTCCCAGCAGATCCCGCTCACGCTCATCGACGTGGTGGCCGGCCGCGGTGTCACACACCTGCACTACCGGATCGACAAGTAAGGAACAACGATGCTCAGCAACGACCTTCGCTCGGTGCTCGACGGCACCCCGATCGCCCACCTGGCGACAACACTGCCCGACGGATCGCCGCACTCGGTCCCCGTCTGGATCGCCACCGTCGGTGACCGGGTCGCGATCATGACCGGGCCGGATTCCCGGAAGGCGCGCAATCTGCGCCGCGATCCCAGGGTCGCGATCTCGCTCACCCCGCCGGACCAGCCGTTCTCGCCCGTCATACTCCGCGGGCGGCTCGTCGGATGGTTGGCCGGCGAACAGGGTTGGCAGCTGGTGGACGAGATCGCCACCAAGTACATCGGCGGTCCGTATGGCCGGGAGGTCGAGCGCGTCGTCGGCCTGATCGAGGTCGACCACGAGCAGATCGGAATGTGAGCCGATGAGCGCGAAAGTCACCGATGAACGGATCCAGGAGGTGGCGGCGTCGGCCAAACCGTTCAGTCTCGTGCAGCTGCGGTGGACGCCGGACCGCCACCGCGACGGGACCGACGCCATCGAGCTGGAACACCAGCGACGCATGGTGGGCTTGCGCGCGGACGGAGTGATCGCGATCCTCTGCCCGGTCCTGTCCGACACGCTGGCCGGGATGGCGATACTGACCGTGCCGCCGGAGCGAGCCGAGGAGATCGTGGCCGACGACCCGTGCGTCCAGGCCGGCATGATGAGCTGCGAGGTGTTCGCCTGCGTCAGCTTCCCGGGTGACTCGGTGCCCGCGTGACAGCTAAGCGGCCGCTAATCCAACCGACGGCGATGTGGGGTCACGACCTGACCGCCACCCGTTGGCACGGTGAACCACTCCTGGAGTCACTCGTCCGAATGGCCTTGGGCGTCGTCGATGACGAAGTCGGCACTTGCCAGTAAAGCGCGTCCCTCGCGGCGGTGTGACGCAGGTCGGAGAACGATCGTTCATGGCAGAGGCGGACCTCGGGCGTGCCGGAAATCGGCGACGACTGCAGCGACGGCCATGGCGCTCATCGCTAGGTTGCCAGCTAGGTCAGTCCAAGTCTTGGTCCAGTTGGGCTCGTAGGTCCTCACGGATGGCGTCCCGTTCGTACGACTCTGCTATGGCGCGCAGAATTCGTGCAGTTCGTGGCCACTGCACCTGGACCGCCAGACTCCATTGCTTGTACTGCTCAGTCAGTGTTCGCTCCCGGCTGCCGCCGTCGTAGGCACCACGCCAGGTAATACCACGGTTGTTCAGTCGGCCGGTGATTGCGCCATTCTCTAGGTTGCGACTCCCGATCGACTCGATGAGATCTCGAACTGGAACTGGTGGCCAGATTCCGTCGGCGTCGACCGGCGCGTGGGCAAAGGTTTGGCCGATCAGTTCGTCACCGATGTCCGCTCGGTCGAGGTCGGATAGTTGCAGACGAGCCTGCCTGATCCACTCCTGCATCGCGGCTTCACTAAGTGTGCCGTCCTCCTGTCGTCCCGGGAAGCCGTGCCAACCGCGAAGGACCCACCAAGCGTGCTCAGTTAGCGGATCCGCGCTCTTGCTCTGACGGCGAGGCTCGTTTGCACCCCGGAACGTTCGTTGAACGAGATCTACGAACAGGGCGGGGTCCGAGGCAAGTGCCCGGTTGAGGGCGCGTGGCTCGCGGTTGTGCTCGAGGATCCTGAAATAGCCGAACTCCAGAGATGCCAAGTCGGCAACCGACACGTCGGCTGCGGCTAGGTAGTCCAGCAATGTCCCCACGTAGTGGCCGGTCATCTGTGATATCCCCGCCCCACCCGGGTCCTGGGTGATCGCCGCGCGCAAGACGGATAGGACCAGCGTGGCGCTCGGGAGATGCTTTTTTTGGTCTGCTGTCGGGTTGAAGATGCCGTGGCTTGCGATCGCAATCGCTGACCAAGCTCGTGCTCGCTCAAGGAGCAACTCGATAGCTCCAATGAGATCTTCATGGGGAACGACCTCGAAAGGCGCCTCGGACCAGAAGAGGGCTTCAGCATCTGGGAACTCGCGGAGAATCTCCCAAAACCGGCTCGCCGTCGGGACATTGAGCACGAATCGTTTCAGGGCCTCGCTCCCCGCGTCGCCCCGCTCGAGCGCTCGCCTGAGATCCGCTGGCCCATCGACCGCGAGGTGGCTACGGACCCACGTCGCGGCGGCTCCCTGGAGCGCTGCGCTCTCCGATGCCAGCCATTCCAGCATGGTGCCGAGAGCATCAACCGGCTCGTAGGTTGACAGCGCCCAACCGACCTGTGTCGGAGCCTCAGTCCGGGCCGTCACTGCGGCGAGTTGTTCCCAAGCGTCGGGGCGGGCAAACAGGAGGTCAAGTGCTTCGCGCCGTTTGGCTTCCAGCGCTGTCCGGTAGTGCTCGTAGTCATTCAGGTCTGCATCCGGCAGGTCGGGGTGCCAATTGAAGAGATATGCGAACTGGCGTAGGTCATCAGCGGGTTGGAGCAATTCGGCCAGGTTGTGTAAGCGGGCGCGTCGCTCCGCTGGCATCGCCCAGTCGGCGTCTTGGAATCGCTCGTGCCGCGCTGCGGTCTCTCGGGCCTGTTCGAACAGGGCTAGTCGAACGTCTTCATCCAAGTCGCTCCGCGATGCTTCCTCCTCGAGGAACTCGATGATCCGATTCGCTTCGTCTGGGCCAACCGTGGAGAGCGCTTCCACAAGCCAGGGCAGGGCGGTGCGGTCGGCCTTGACCCATTCGAGTGCTCGGTCGACCAGGCTCGTCGCGAACGCGAACCATTCGCTGTTCGGCATCCGGTCGCTGGGGGGCTTCCAGAGTTGATAGCGCGGCTCATTGGGCGGCGAGACCCAGGCATTGCTGTCGGGCCACAGCGCCTTGAGCAAAGCCCAACCTGTCGTCGCGCTCACGACCCGGCACGCATCGAGCGCTTGGAGCCGGGTCGCAAGATCTGCGCCGGTGTTCCGAATCCAACCGCAAAGGACGGTCGACATGCTTGCGAGGGGAGTGTTGCCGGAGTTCTTCGGCAGGTCGTAGCGGCAGAGTGCGGTCAGGATTTGTGTTGCGCGAACGAGGTGGCCCGGCGACCAGCAGAGCACTTCCAAGGCCCACAACAGGTGATGCTGTTGACCCGACGGCCCCAGTGCCAGCGGATCGTCAATAGCCTGGAACATGCGGCCGACGGTCGGCTCGCTGGTTGCAAGGTCATCTTCGAGCGCCGAGAGGAAGGTGTCAGGAGCGGCCTCGGCAAGAAGGGGAAGCACGTCGGCGATCGCTCCCCAGGTGTGGCCCTCGGAGCCGGCAACGACCTGACGCAGCACGTCGCGTACGACGCGTTCGGCCACTGAGGAAGCGTGGTTGGTGCCACCGGGGACTGATTCGATCGCTCCTGCCAGGGCGAGACTGTCGGCGATGCCGCGCCGCAGGGCAGGCGAGTAGGTTCGGCGCTGTCCCTTCATTTGAGCCGCGATCCGCTCGTGTGAAGTGAGGCCTTCATAGGGATTTGGGTCCAGAAGAACGCTGGTTGCGATCTCTGCCCATCGCGACGCCAGATCTGATGACACCCGGTTGCCGAACTCGAGGAACGCCTCCTCCAAGGAGGTGAATACAAAGACGTTCCGCACATTCCGGATCGCCGGATCGGATCCGCGGCTGGCGTCGGCGATGGCGCGCTGCAGTTCGACCAGGGGGGCGGTGGCCAGTTCGCTTAGGAGGTGCAGGTCCTCGGGTAGATCGGTCCAACGACTGGCTAGCATCAGTGCGGCGAGCGTGTCGGCCAGCGGCGGCTGAGACCACGCGGGCTGCTGCACGCGGGGTGAGCGCGAAAGGCGGCGCGCCAATGCGGGCATACTCCGACGAGCAAGTACCGCGAGGCGATCGGCTTGGCGCCATTCGACGTCGCCTGCTCGGAAGGCCTCGGCCGCCTCGTTTCGGCCAACCCTCGGCAGGCGAATGTCGACGCTGCGGCGCACGGCAGAGCCGCTATCGACGATGGACACGACATGCCTACCGCTAGCGAGGGCGCGGGTCACCTCTGCATTGTCGAAGTCGGGCACCAAGATGCCGGGCCCGGGGAGTGCCACCATTCGATCCCAGACGTCCGTCGACCGGACGATTGTGACGGCGGCGGGCTCACTCGAATAATCGTCGTCGGGCGTGAGGCACGCGTGCAGAAACCCCAAGGCGTCGTCTACCCACTCGGTCTGGATCGACGTAATCCTCGGCTCCTCGCCAAGCAGTGAGCGCAATTGCTGGGCCTCCTTAGCTCGCCCGGCGATGAAGAGCTTCAGCGGAAGAGCCGGTTCGGTCGCAGCGGAAGAGCGGGCCCACCAAGCCTCCAGAGTCAGCGCGTCCCGGGGTCGAAGACCGAGAGTTTCCGAGATCCACAGGTGCGCGGCGGGCGCAACCTGCAGCCAGGTTTCGAGGTCATCCGCATCGAGGACGAGGACGTGCCTGAAGAGTTGCTCGGCTCGTCGCTCGGCGGCCCACGTGTCCTTGCCTTGCCAACGACGGACTGTCACGAAGACGAAGGTCACATCTTGCGATGCCTCGCCCTTTCGTTCGTCGTAGTCCTTGGTGGCTTTGCGCTTAGGGTCCTTGTCGGTGCCGAACTCGAACCAAATCTGTCCGGCCGGCAACAGTTGCGTCTGCCCCTCGAGGGTCGCTACGCCGTCCTTACCGGCCAGGGCGACTCCATCCCTAGTCCGAATCGATATCTGGCCAGCCCCGGGCGTCTCGAACAACAGCCTGCGCACCAACTCTGGAAGCCGATCCTGAGCTTGGCGAGCATTGGTCTGGGGCCACAGCGCGAGCTGGCTTGCTGTCGCAAGTTCGGGACTGGCAGTTCGTCGTTCGGCGGTGAGACTCACGGCCGGCGCTCCACGCTGCGCTTTGAGACGCTCTACGTCGCTCGCGCGGAACTTGTAAAACGACGTCCCCGGCACCCGCGCGTCCGGGAGCAGTCCCTGCCTGGCGTACGCCCGCACGGTGTTCTCGTGCACCTCAAGCCGACGGGCGGTCTCGCGGACGCTGAGCAGTTCCGAGTCACTATCCATACATACACCCTACCATATGTGGACTTTCAGTACTTGTGTGCCACGCAACGCTTCGCCTACTGGTCTATCTGGGCGGATCCGGCGTCGCCGAGTGGTTGCTCAGACGCCGGCGACGTAGGCGGTGAGGAAGTGGACGCCGTGGCGGTCGAGGTTGCCGCGGGCGCGGTCGTAGTGTTCGGTGGTGCGTGGGTCGGCGTGCCGGGCCAGGATCTGCGCGTCTCGTAACGGGACTCCGGCGTCCAGGGCGTTGGTGATCGCGGCGTGGCGCAGCGAATGTGGGCTGATGTGTCGTGGGATCGCGGCGGCATGAGCGATGCGGGTGACCATCCGGTATACGTCGCGACGGTCGATGGGTTTCCCGGAGAGTGGTCGCAGGATCAGGGGGCCGGTGGTGCGCTGGCCGCGGCAGGTTTCCAGCACCCGTAGTACCGGGACGGTCAGTGGCATGGTCGCTGGCTTGTTGCCCTTGCCGACCAGGTGCAGCACCCGGTACCCGCGCAGAGTGTCGGTGTAGTCCTCGATCCGTACGGCGGCCGCTTCAGAGGCGCGTAACGCGTTGATGCCCAGTAGATACGCGAGGGCGCCGTGGTGCACGGTAATGGTTTGGGCGACCTGCAGGAAGCGGATTAGCTCGAGCCGGTCCAACCCTTGGGTGCGGGTTTCGTCGCGGTGGATCTTGGGCAATCGCGCGTACACGGCTGGGTCGGAGCCGATGAGACCGTCAATGTGCGCGAAGCGAAAGTATCCGCGCACGGCGTGCATCATCGTGTTGATCGAGGAGTCCATCAGGCCGCGTTCTCCGAGGCTGCGGATGTAGAGCTCGACGTGGGCACGTTGGATGCCGGTCAACGGCTCCAGGCCGTTGGTCTCGCACCAGGTAAACCATTCTCGTAGTTGGAAGGCGTAGAGGGTGTGGGTTCGGCCGGAGTATCGGGCGAGGAAGGAGACTGCCGCCAAGTGGGCGGCCGACATTGTCGCCGGTTGGAACGGCGAAACGATGGTGGTTGCGGACATGAGGTCACCCTGCGGCGCAGAAGATGACGTCCGAAACCCGCTCGCCGCCAGCGCGGGTCGGGCACTCGGACACCAACGACGCTACGTTCCTCAGACCGGTGACGCACCCACGAACCTGGCGGCGGTATGCCGCGCTTCCGGCGTGGCACCGGGGGCGCAGAGAACCACCAGGAAGCACACACCCGTCGAGCGTCGCCGGGTGGAACTGCGGCAGCGTCGCAGGTGTCGAAACCGGCACTTTGAGTGATCACGGTTTCGCTGCAGACCGCCTGGCGATCGTGAAGGATGTCGCCGGGGCAACGGGTCGCGGCACCTAGATAGCAAAGCGGCTCATGGTGGGAGGTCTGCCGATCCATTTGGTTCGGACTGCATTGCGTCGACCAGGAACGTCGTTTACGCCTCATTCGCAGGCACCCCGGCGGGCCCAAATCGAGTTTCTACATACATCGGGCAGAGGCGATACGGCTCACCACTCTGCTGCGTCGGTGCAGCCGAGGCGCATCGCCTCGTCGATCAGCGCCGACAGATCGGGACGCGGGTCTCCGTTCTTGAGGGCCTCCACGATCTGGGGCAGATAGTGCCCGAGCTGCCAGAGCTGTTCGGTAGTGCCGCTGAGAAGCTGTGTGATGAAGTCCGTCCAGGTCTCGGCTTCGGCGACTAGGTCCTCCTCGGCGAGACGGTGCAGCAGCAGGTCGTGGTTCACGAATCTGGCGTCTGACTGCTTGATCAAGCCGACCGCTGCAGCCCGTTCGCTCCGGAGTTCGAGCACCCACCGAGCCATTACCGACGCCTCTTCGACTGTGAGCGGTAGCGGGACGGACTCGGCGCGGCCCGTCCAGTACTTGCGAATCCATCGGGTCCACTGCTGCGTGGCGTCGTCGTCATTGAGGTCTGACAGGCGGGCGGCAACGCGGCTGGCCCAAGCTGTCCTCAGCTCTGGTGAGGCAGTTGTCACAAAGCGTAGAAGCCAAGTGTCGGCATCGACCGACGTGAACATCGCGATCAAGGCGAAGTGGTCTGCGAGCTGGGTTCGGGACTGTTCTCGTCCAAGGTCCTCGGTATGTTGGCACGACTGCAGGTAAAGGTCGAGCAGGCCAGCCTCTAGGAGACCGTCGTCGGGACGTCCTCTGGCCAGGAACCCCTGCCAAACAGCTGGCGTGTCGGTCCGGTCGGTACTCCAATCGAAGAGAGGCAGCAGGTTTGCGCTTGTCCACTCCGGGTCGGCCGCGAAGAAGAAGCGCAGGTTTGACCCGAGAACTGTGCGAGCGAGAAGGCCATTACGACGTTCGGCCTCGACCAGGAGGTCCAACTGACCTTTTAGCTCATCTGGCAGTCCAGACCAGTCGCCTTGATCTGAACCCCACTCGAACTTGACCACCTTCGTCCAAAACTGGGCGAGGTTGCCGGCCGGATGGTTAATGGCCTCGAGGACGCGGTCGTCGCCGCCAGAAAGGTTCGCGGTGACCTCCTCGACAGGCCAGAGGCGGGTCGCCAGTTCGCGCGCTGACTCGTACTGATGCCATGCGGTGGGGCGCCCGTCGCGGCCGCCGTTCGCGAGCATCCGTGCCGCGTTCCCTCGGATCTGTCCGGTCGGCCAAGCACTGGTCGTATCGATCACGGCCGTGATCTGTCGGTCGTCCAGTTCGGCCTCAGCCCAACCGTCGATCAGCGCCCAGCGCAGGTCCCGATCATCTTCGTCGAGGTGACTTGCTACGAGCAAGCCGTCGGCAGGGTACTTCTTGACGCAGCCGCGGACGGTGCCGACCGCTCCATGCCAGGTTGGTCCAGTTAGCTGGAATTCGTCGACGGACTGGAAGGTATGTATCTCGGTCATCGCTGCCTCGGGGGCGTTCTGAATCTTGGCGTGAAGTTCATCGACTGTGAATGGTTCGGCATCCTCGACAATGCCTGCCGTCATGACCATGTTGAGGTCGGGGTCCGCCCGCGGCGCGTACTCACGGTGTTCCTCCTGTTCCTTGTCGAAGGCGTCCGTGACGGCAGAGATCTGAGGAGCGACTCGGGCAAGCCACGCGAGGAGGTTGTACTTGCGGTACGGAGACGGGTCCCCGTCGTCACCCGTGGGAGGCCCGTCAATGACCCGCTCTACAAGGGATTGCACCGCATCAGGTGTGGCGCTAGGGACCGCCTGCTTTAGGAGTAGGAACGCCTCGTGCTGTACGTCGAGGTCGTAGAGCATGTTCTGCTGGCAGATCCAGCTGAGCTTCTCGTCGGCGCCGCGGTCTGTGCGCATTCTCCAGCCATGGACCGCCAGCCGGCGAAAGAGCGCATTGGCCGCCCTCGCCCATCCATCGAGATAGGCTGTGGCCGCGAGTGGATCGCTGACGAGCATCCGTTCGATGCAGTCGCGTGCGGCGTCGATGAGGACATCCATAGACTCGCGGATCTCATCCTGCTGGTGCGGCTCGATGGCTGACCGACCCAAGCTGATGATGTCGGATATGGCATCTGGACGAATAGATCGCAGCATTCGGTGGGCAGTCCACAGGTGGCCGGTCACCAGGTCGAGGAGCGCGTGGGCGTGCTCATCGAGGATCGGCACGAACACCTTGGTCCAGGCGGAGGTCAGGCAGTACTCCGTGCCGACGAGGTCGATGTCGAAGCTCGGCTGGGTCGTTGTATCGCCCCAGTCGATACCGGAGGCGAGGATCGGGCGGGTGCGGTGCTCAAAAAGCAGCAGAGCGAGGTCCAGCCTCTCTCTCCAGCCCTCCTTGGTGAGAAGCATGTCGAGCGCGTCGTTGCGGCCTAGGCGCGCCTGCTGCAAGGCGAGCAGGAGCCATGGTGTTTGCCAGACCGGTACGACCCCGTCTTGAGCACACAGCCGCCGCGTGATGCTCGCAAGGGTGAACTGCGACCACTCCCGATCGCGCATGACCCGTAGTGCGGCCGGTGACTCGCCCTCCACGATCACGTAGTGGTTCACGACCCATGCGATGATGGCTTGAGTGACGGCCAAGGCCCGTTCGTCTTTCGGCTCCGCGTTTGCGAACAGCCGAGTGAACTCGGGACGCGAAGCGACCCACGAGAGCCAGTCATGCCCCCGCGCCTTCTCTACGAAGTACTGGACTCGTTCGGGGTCGCCGAGGCTCTCCTCGAGGTAGGAGCTCTCCTCAGGCGTGAGGACGCGTTCGGGTGGGAGGACGCTAGCCGCTTCGACAAGGTCGTCGTCGTTAGCGGGGTTGACTGGGGGGCCTGTGGTGACGAGGTCGGCGATCAGGCGGCGGTGCTCCGCCCGTCCGCGCGTTGCGGATTGAGCCCATGCCTCCAGCGTCTCGGACAGCGCAATGTGCGAGTTTTCAGGCGCCCGGTACACGACCGGAGTGAGGCCGTACGACTTCCACTCGGGCAAGTCCTCGCGATGGGTGAACACGAACCGTTTGCCAACGCGTCCCAGCGAGCGACCCAAGTACTGCATGACCAGGTCGCCGTAGCTGTAGCCGATGAACAGGACCGTGAAGGCCGAGAACATCCGGTCGAGAAATCGAGCTGCCCATGCTTCGCGGATATACGCGTGCCCAAAGTCGGTATCGGTGACCACAAGGCGGCGGGGCTCTTGGTGCAGTGCCCCATGGAGATGAACGATGCCCTTGAAGTCGTCACCCACCGGTAGCGCCGGTCCGCGGAAAACCTCGACATCGAGTCCGACCGCTGCTGCAGCAGTGGTCAAGTGCTGGTCGTAGTTGGTCGTTACTATCCGTACGGGTGGATGCGCGCGCGAGAGATCGATGATCGCCTGGTGCAGGCGGTTCGGTCGTGAGTTCGGCATGTCGATCGCCTTGGCGACGAGGTCGTGGACCCTGATGCCGCGGTCCTCCAGCTCGCCAAGGAACTTGTCGAGGCGCTTGAGTTCGGCCTCCGTCGGCGGGGTAGCGGCACGGGCACCAACTTCTTTCACGAGGCCCTTAAAGTCCGGAAGGTTGGCCGGTGGGTCCACGGACGCGCCGGCGCCGACGAAGACGACGAGCCGCCCGGCGCGGGCTGCTTCGACCAACTCACCTGGGACATCTACATCGCGGATCCACACAACCAGAACCTATCCCCGTGAGACCACGGTTGGCGGAGGCACGTCATTCTGGGCGGTAGGACGCAGCAACCACGGCGGACACCCGAACGAGCCCGCGAAACGGTGTGTGCAAATCCACAGAGAGGTTCTCCGACGCTCAGCACTCGAGTCCGGCGCTGCGCGAGCGCTGCACACCACGACGACGACTGTCGAGATGCAACCAAGATTGACCACGACACGCCCTGAAGACTGACCAGATCGCGCCAAGTAGAAACTTGGCCAATCTGTCCCGAAGGTGGCGTGTCCTCTTGACACGAGTCGGGAGGCGTGGGATCGGACGTTGCGATCGGTCGCCTGCAAGAAGCAGGGCAAAGTCGAACCGACGAGGTGTTCGCGAGCTCAGTCGAGGTTTACGTCCCAGCCCGCAGGGCCCGTCAGGTTGTGCGTGAAAGTTGTGGCCCCCGAGCGCCCCAGCGCGAGGCCTGAGGCAAAGACGCTGCCTCAGGCTTCGTTGAGGGGCAACGCGGTTCGACGCTTTCGCCGGTCTCGTTGGGAGGGAACGAAGGTGCGAGGCGGCCGCGAACACCGTTGGTGCTGAGGGTGGTTCGAGCTGACCGTTAGCCGACACCGACTGACAGTGGTTAACAGTCCCGTCAAGCACCGGACGGCACCGCGTGCGTCAGCCCGCGGCGTCGCCCGCCCGTGCTTCCTTCGCCGCCTCTCGCGCGCCCTTGCGGCGCTTGACCCGCTCTGGCCGCTGGTAGACCGCTTCGAGGATGTCAGCCATGAACTCCAGCATTTCGGCAGCGTCCTCCTCGGTCGCCCCCACCTCGAAGTCGCCGTGCGCCATATCGTTGCCGATGTGGCGGATCTCGTGCGCCTCATCGCGCACGTCCTCGCTGATCTTTCCGAGCTCGTGGAGCTTATCGACGCGCGTCTCCAGGTTGCTCCCGTTCACGCCTTGGTCCTTACAGGTCGTTTCGATGACGGCGCGGGCAAGGATCAGGGTGCCCCGGTGCGCGTCGATCGAGTGGCAGCGGTGCGCCTCGTCGGCGGCTGCGGCGATCGCGGGCGGCACGTCCGGGAAGTCTTTTCCTCCGGGCGCAAAGGGCAGCCACGCGTCCTGTTTCGTCCGAGCGAAATCCACCACCCGCCGAGACTCTGCGGGATCGACGTCCAGGAGGCCAATGCTCGGGTACCCGCAGCCCGGGCAGGCGTAGAACGTGGCCTGCTTTGGCCCCCGGGGTGCCCACGGGTCGTCGTCGGTGAACCGGTACGCACCCTTCTCTTGCGGCGTCATCAGGGCTGTTTTGTCGCAGTGCCAGCACGTTCTACTCGCCATGCCGTCATGCTGCCAGACGCCCTCGACGAGTGCCGCTCGGACGGTCGCATTCACTCATAGAGGCGCCGACGGGCTGAGGTCGGAGCAGCCAAAGCAGCGAAACGCAAGATGTCGACCTCAACGATCCGCCTGCCAGTCTGACGCGAACCGAGGCTGCCGAGATCCCGTCCCCCTGCAGCTAAGAACCGGCAAGGTGCCTGTGATCTGCACATCGAGATCAGAGTGTCGCGTACATCACACTTGCTGTCCCGCGCCTGAAAACTCCGCGAAAGGTTCGTGGAACGAGAACTTTCGCGCAGGCCCAACCATCGACCAAGGCCGAGCAGCGTCACGGCTCGCTACGCGGGCGGATGGTGGCGCTGGATCCTCCTTCAAATGGTGTTGCGTTCTGGACAGTGGCCGTTAAGTCCTCTCCGGCAGACCACGGTTCCAGGGTGGGTCAGCACAGCATCGTCGGCCGTAGCGTCGGCATTATGCGCCGCCGAGAAGCTGCACGACCGGCGGCGCAGCGGGACTCGTGGTGGCTGAGCTCGATCGCTCTGCCTTCTACGCGGCAGACTCGGTCACCCGCGCGGAAAGATCCTGCTTGCAGGTGTTCGTTCGCCTGAGAAGCCCACATATCCCACATCTCGGTGTCCTGC
Source organism: Flexivirga sp. YIM B11880 (assembly GCF_058148645.1). Classification (NCBI taxonomy): domain Bacteria; kingdom Bacillati; phylum Actinomycetota; class Actinomycetes; order Micrococcales; family Dermacoccaceae; genus Flexivirga; species Flexivirga sp. YIM B11880. Next base: position 696,016 of record NZ_JBMAMH010000001.1, on the reverse strand, counting down.
TCGCGCACCATGATCAGGAATCTGACGTTTTGCAGGTGCCCGCGGACCGGCGCGTACGGCTGCGTCGCTAGCCGCGCGGGTCCCCGACCCGCCTATTACAGATACGACTGGACGAACAGATCCCAAAATCCTGTCCTTGTTTGGCCCTGGTTGGTGGCAGGACAGTAGGAGTTCGTGGAGCCGACACGCGGCTCCACCAGCTCGAAGGAGAGATGCCGTGATTGAGCTCCTGAAGCGTGCCTACCTCAGAATCAGGGACATTCTGAGCCGAGTCGAAGTTGGCTCAGCACGTCGGGGCAACGCCCTCGTACGAGCCGATGGTGGCAAGACGGAGCGGTCGGACGGAGACCGCTCCTTGCAGATACCCGGGCTGCTCGCGTCGGGCCTGGCCGTGCTTCTTGAGGCGATCGGAGTCCCGTATCGAGTCGCTGAATGTGCTGTGGCGCTCGTGATCGAAGTCATGGAGCACCTCTCGGGCGGTTCTGCCCATGCTCATCCACTCGCAATGGCGGAGGTCTGAGCCATGCCGGGTCCGGCACGAACTGGACATCTCAGCATCCTGCGGCGCGCGCTGATCGCCTACACGCACGGTTCCCTCCAGGTCAACGACGGGTTGACGGTCGCGGCGCGGGCGATCCAACGGATACCTGATCGAGATGTCGGCGAGTACACAGTTCGTAAGCCGGACCCCGCGCACAACCAGAAGACCTTCCGTAAGTACTGGGGAGCGCCGACAGACTCCGGATCGAGAGGCCACGAAGTGGTCGAACGAATGTTTACTGAGGCCCTCTGGCGCAGCGACGAACTCGGCGACTACGTCGCGGAAGACGTAGCGCTCGACCAGTGGGACCGCGCCCTCTGGCGCTTGGCAGAGGACATCGAAACGGCCCCGCACAAGGACTTGCTGAAGTTATCCCAACGCCTCCGCGGCCTAGGACAGATCGGCGTTGAGAACGGTCCGGCTGTCCGCGAGATCATCGCTGCCGCGATAGTGCAGAATCCAACAGTCAACGGCGGGCTGCGAGCGGTAACTCCGCGCTTGCTGCAATCGATCGCGGACTCCGCTTACCGCGCAGGCGTCAACGACGTCGACCTGACGGATCTGTTGCTCGGGCCACCCCTGGGTGCCGAGCACCCGGCATCCGGTTCGCCAGGCGCGACGGGCCGGGCCTCGCAACTGGCAGGCGAACAAGGCAAAGTCGAGTCGCAGACCCGGCTGCTGCTCCGCCTCTCCCTTGTGGCGGGCAAGAGCTTCGACGCGGCCATGACCGCGACGCACACTGAGTTGCAGCGCCGCCGACTGAAGTTCGCTCGTGGAGCGGCGTATCACGCCGGCATCGGCGCGCTGCTAGAGCTGGACCGCCCGTCAGAGGCTGTCGAGATCTACCAGAAGGAGACACTCGATGACGTCGACGACGAATGGTTTGCGGCGACGGCACGCGTTGTGCGCATGCTCATGGTGACCGGACAACATCGCAGCGTGGTCGACGAGGCTTTGAGCAAGGCTCACGAGATGCTCACCGACGACGAGATCACCGGGGGCAGAGAAGTCATGTGGCTCCGTCAGCTGCAGAAGGACACAACTCCAGTGCCTGACGCCCTCGTCGGTTACTGGCTGTCGGCTCGCGAGGACAGCTTCCTCGGAGAGTGGTCGATGCTGGAGTCCGCCGAGTTGCTCGTCTGGGCGTTGGACCGCCGGGGCTACTCCGCGTCTGCGCTGGAGTTCGCTCGCGACACCGTGCACTCAAACGACCGCCACTGCCTGACCCGGGCGGACCGGCGACGGTGGGACGAGCTACACAAGCGAGTGGGCGACAGCCCGACCCGTGCCGAGCATTCGAGTGACGTCGACCGAGCGCTAAAGACGCTCCACCGCGCTCTCCTGACCCGCTCCGGTCCGATACAACTGAGTAGCGTGCGGGAACTCGACCAGCTCGCTACGGTCTTACGAACGCGCGCTCAGGCGTGGTGGTGACCGCAGACCTCGCCTGCTTGGTTTGGCTGCCGCGTACTCGGCCACCGCAGGTCGCTGAGTGTCGTGGTGATGGCGGCGAGGTCCGACACCACGGCACCAAGAACTGAGGGCAGCAAGACTAGGCGATGCCAGCGATCGATAGATCGGTCTCGGTTCCTGCGGCTTGATGCTTCCGCGGACCCGATACGTCGTCACGCGAAGGCTTCGTGCTGGAACATGATGCCGTTCCACCAGATGACGTCTGCGTCGATTCCGTTCTCTTTCACGACTTTTCGAGCGAGCTGCGTGGGTTTGCCGGCGAGTAGGACTGCAACTCGGTCGATATTGGTGGCTTGGGTGATTGCGCCGAGCACCACCGTGACCGTCCGGGTCCGTCGACTACTCGGAAGGGTGCCTGCCCGTTGGGGCTGCTGGATGACGTGTGCGCATCTTTCATGGCGGACTGTATTCGTGGTCAGCGCCTCCTGGCTTGCGTTCGCAACGAATTTATACACGCACCTGCACCTCCCCACGGATACGCGGGGAGGTGCCCCTGCTGTCGATGAACGACCGACTCATATCGTAGGAAGCAGCGGCACTTTGGCGGGAAGGACAGCACGCGTGACCGGCAAGAAGACCACGGCGAAGCTCCACCACTACGTGCCCCAGGCATACCTCCGCGGCTTCGCCACTCCGGAGGAGTGCATCCGGGTTGTGCCGCTCGACCGCTCCCGAAAGCCATTCACGCCCGGTGTGAAGAACATCGCGGCTCAGAACCACTTCTACACCGTCAATGAGTTGGAGGAGCCGGACACGTTCGAGAAGGCGCTAAGCGAGCTGGAGAGCAACGCACTGGGCGTCATTAAGGCGGTTCGAGCGGGGCGAATTTCCCCCGTCCGAGCATGACAGGTGGATCTTGTCCTTCTACGTCGCGATGCAGATCGCGCGCGGGCCGGACACGCGCACAATGTCGGAGTACGTCAGCGCGCGCATGGTCCGGATCGAAGTGGGGGTGGGCGGGCGAGAAAATGTCGGTGCCTGGATCCGCTCCCGCCTCGGGTTCGACCCGTCTCCAGAGCAGGAGGCTCGCATCTGGGAGGAAGCCACACGGCCTGGTGGTCCGCCCATCACCTACTCCAACCTGGCCCACATCCGGAACGCCGTCCAGACCGCAGAGGCCCTGACGCCGTACCTCCTGGGCCGGCCGTGGACCCTCGTGCGCTTCGACAGGCGCTCCCTCATCACGTCGGACGCTCCTGTCGGCCTGGTGCGCGGGCAGGACGGCCTGCCCTGGGATGGGGTCGGGTTCGGAACGGCGTGGGGCGTGACGTTCCCGCTCACCCGCAAGCTGGGGCTCCTGATGACCGACGTACTGGCTGCGTTGCCGGGTATCACAGCCGATGGCCCGCTCCTGGGTCAGGTTCACGCCCGCGTGCTCGCGGGGGAAGTCGACCATCCCGAGGTCGGCACGACCGCGATGGAGAAGCTGTTCAACGAGCACACCGTGCAGTCGGCGAGGGAATACGTGTACCTCCACCCGGACGATGAACGATTCGTCCCACAGAACCTGCCCGACCCAGACCTGATCAACATCCATGCGAGTGGTGGCCTCGCCGACATGGACTTCGATGGCACGCCGATGTTCGCGCCGCCCCCGCTCGCACATCCGCGCGACGGCGACAAGCCCGCGGAGTTCGACACGGCCCGAGAAACGGAGGACGAAGCGGATCGGAACTAGAACGCCCGAGGGCGTCGGACGCGCCGTCCGACCGCAACACATGCGTTCGCGTTGCATGTTCAGCATCGTTCTTCCGCGAGCTCGTGTGCCGCTGCTGGATCCTCAGACAGGGGGTATGCCTGTCCGGGTTACCGTGCAGAATCGCCATTGTGACGACAGGTGAGATTGCAGCGTCCAGTGCCATGAGTTACGAGTCTGCCCACTTCACGTTGCGTGCACCGCGGGTGGCAGTCGTCTTCGATGGCGGGGACGATTGGCAGTTCTGGGCATTGACCGCTATGCGCGATGTTACGAACACCTGGGGCGGAGCAGGCTTCGTGCTCGTGCCACACAACAACGGCGTCGTGAACCCAACTCTCGCGGAAGCGGTACGCGCGTACGACCCGGACTTCGTCGTCCCTGCGCAGCGCAGGCTGCGACAATTCGAGGCGCTCAGGGCAGGGTCCATTCGTTCGATGGTGACTGACTGCACGGAGGAACAGGCTGCCGAACTGCTGCGCACCAGCGGCGACCACATCCGTCAGGACGCGCCGGCACACCACGCTGCGGAGAGTCTCGCTGCTTGGTGCAGCCCGTATCTGCGTCGAGAAGGCGAGAGCCGGGACTACGGGTCGTTTGCCTTGGCATCGACAACCAGCATCCCGTCGACTGCCGTCACATTTGACGGTTCACCACGCCTAGCGGTACCCGCCAACTGGCGCGGACCAGCCGCCCTCGCAGCGGCCGTTGCACTCGGGGTAATCGACGAGCCTGCCGAAGACACGATCGAGCTGGGCGACGATGACGTAGCGGACGTTCTCGCTCACTCCTGGGGAGTGAAGTGGCTCCACGGTCTACCAGCCGGACTCGTCCATTCCGCGTCCGGTCTTGATCTCGGATTTGACACTGCGCTCGTGCCACGGGCCCTAGACACAACACAGGTGGGCCTCACCTGGGTAGGCCGCTCTCGCCGGCTACCCCACCCGTTCCGGTATGTCGTCGGGGACAGCGCCGACGACTTTTCGCTGGCAATGATCCTGAACCGGATCAGCGCCAACACCTTCTGGATGCACCCAGACTGGCTACCCGGCAGCGAAACCAAAGTCGCCCGCGTAGTCGAGGAAGCCACCAGCAACTGGTTTCACGCCCCGTCAACGCGCTGGACTTCGCTGAGCATCTTGTCGACCTCAAGGACCGCCGAACAACTGCGACCGTGGGCTGACGTGCTGCGAGGCCTCGGAAGGCGTGCGTGGGAACTCGATGGCGGAACCCTGCGACCTCCTGCGAACGAGATCCGGCAGGTAAGCATCGGAGGGCCGTGGCCCGACCGAGAACGCAACCTTCACCTGGCCGCCAGTGACCAGTTTGACCAGCAGATACCCCTCCCCGTTGTTACCAGGGCCGACAGCAGTGTCACGATCGCGGCAACCCTTCCGCTGCCTAACACCACGACCGGCCAGGCCGCGCTGCTGCCGTACCAGGTAGATCTGGGACTCGATGACCCCCTCTTCCCGACCGGGCGCGGCTTCGACGGCCATGTGATGCTCGTGCGCGACGATTGGCACACCTGGGTGCGCAGTGGACGCGACGCCGTCTCTTACCAGGCGCATCGTTTCGACTTCGTTGCTGCTGGAGCAACGAATCACGGGCAACTGGCCACGCCGCAACTGCAGCTGCCTAGTCTTCGTGCCTGGGTCGACCAGATGGCCCACCAGGCCGGGTACGAAGTGTCCTTGTCCGACGCCGGCCGCAAGAGCGAACTCCTCGCGGAGCTATGGGGCGGGCGGACGGCCATGACCGCCGCGCTCGACGGGCCCCTGCGTGAGGTGTTACGGCAGCTGGCGACACCGCCACGAGGCAAAGGCGACTCCTACCTGAAAGGCCAAGCCGTTCGTCTGGACGCGAATCGCGGTGTCATGACTTTCCAGGGAATGCATGCCTGCTGGCCAGAAGGAACCGCGGAGGAGACGGTCCGCGATCTCATCGACGAGTTGACCATCAAAGGGATCTTCCGGCGAGGACTTCTTCTGCGATGCCCCGGTTGCACCCGCCTGGACTTCATCGCAATCGATGACCTTGGCCAGCTGAGCAGGTGTACCCGATGCCTCGCAGACATCCCCCTAGCTCGGACCAGCTGGAGAATGCCGACGGCTGAACCGAAATGGTTCTATGACGCCCACCCTCTCGCGTCCAATTTGCTGACCAGCCACAGCGACGTGCCATTCCTCCTCGCCAACCACCTCACGAGGCCGACGACCCGATATGCCGATATCGGTGAACTGGAGTTTAAGAAGGACGGCACCTCGCGTGTAGAGATCGATCTGATCGCCCTCATCGACGACAGGCTCGTGGTCGCCGAAGCCAAGAGCAACAGCGACCTTGGAAGGGGAGCATCTCTGACGAAGGCGATCGACAAGCGACTGCTCGTCGCCGAACTGCTCCGGGCCGATGAGGTGGTATTTGCGACAACCGAACCTCAGTGGAGTGAAGCCGTCTCCTCGACGGTTCGAAACGCTCTCGACGACTACCGCTGGGCGGAGATGAGACCGGTTGCCGCTCGCATGATCTGTGGGCTGGGCGGCATCGTGGCCGACCGTCCGGCGTGACCTCTAGAGCGATGGCATCCGGTGACAACAACCTCGTATGGGTCATGAGGCAGACTCGCGTCCGGCGCGACGAGGGGCCGTTGCGCTGATCGATTCCTCAGCGAACTCGGCCGACCGGGACCACTTGGAGCGTGATCGGTCTGTCATGAGGTCGGCGGTTGCACTGCATTGCAGACACGTGCGAACTCTTCATGGCTCAGGTATCCGCCCGCCACAGCGACGCTCAGGTCAGTCCATGTGCCCGGCTTCGACCCGTCTGCCAGCAACCCCGGCGGGTGCTCGGTGAACGTGTAGCTCATCTCCGACAACACGCTCACCAGCTCGTCGCGGTCGGTGCCATCGACGGCGGCGCGAAGGATCACTTCTTCGGGAGTCACCTCGTCGCCGAACTCTTCAACGTAAGCCAGCATTCGATGCACGCGCGGCTGCGTGAGGTGTAGGAGTGCCGCGATGTCGCGCTGCGACCAACCCTGTTGGTGGAAGCGGTGCGCCACGCGACGGTCTTCAAACTGGTCGAGCCGAAGTTGGGAAGATCGAATGCGCTGATCGAGAAGGCCGAACAGTTCATCGAGTTGTCAAAGGAACGGCGCTCCGCCCTGATCACGGCCGCGGTGACCGGGCAGCTCGACGTTCAGGGGGAGGTGGCCTGATGGCAGTCGAGCACGAGAAAGCGTTCGAGGACGAGATCTGCGCGCACCTCGCGGCGAACGGCTGGCTGTACTCCGCGAACGACGACGGCTACGACAAGCAGCGCGCGCTCTTTCCGCAGGACGTGTTCGCCTGGTTGGAGGAGACGCAACCGGACGCGCTAGCGAAGGTCGTCAAACCGACGATGTCTGCGCAAGAGCTGGCACGGGCATGCGACCAACTACTTGACCGACTGGTCAAGACGTTGGACGCTCCTCTCGATGCGGGCGGCGGCACGTTGAACGTGCTGCGGGGTGGGTTCAAGAAGACCCCAGCACGGTTCTCGATGTGCCAGTTCAAACCGGCTACAACGCTGAACGCCTCTGCGTTGGAACGGTATTCGGCAGTTCGAATCCGAGTGATGCGGCAGGTGCACTACTCCACGACGACCGCAAACAGCATCGACCTGGTTCTCTTCGTCAACGGTCTGCCGGTCGCGACGATCGAGCTGAAGACAGACAATACGCAGTCGATCGAGGACGCGACGACGCAGTACCGGCTGGACCGCAACCCGCGGGGGGAGCCGTTGCTGGGGTTCGCGAACCGTTGCCTGGTGCACTTCGCCGTTTCCAACGACGAAGTCGCAATGACCACCCGCCTCGCCGGAACTGCGACGCACTTCCTGCCGTTCAACATTGGTCACGACGGTGGCGCGGGGAACCCGGTGAACCCGGGCGGCGCGGCGACGTCATACCTGTGGGAGCGCGTGCTGCAGCGAGACGCCTGGTTGCACATCATCGGGCGTCTGCTGCACCTCGAAACGCGGACCGACATCGACCCGATCACGGGCGAGGCGACCCGCAAGACGACACTGCTGTTCCCGCGATTCCACCAATGGGAGCTGGTCACCAAACTGCTGGGGACCGTCCGAGCAGAAGGCACTGGACACCGCTACCTGGCGATGCACTCGGCCGGGTCGGGCAAGACAAACTCGATCGCCTGGACCGCACATGGGCTGGCAACCCTGCACGACGAGCAGAACCAGCGGGTTTTCGACACCGTCATCGTCGTCACCGACCGGACCGTGCTGGACGACCAGTTGCAGAAAGCGATCAAGCAGATCGAAGGGGTCGACGGTACCGTCGCGCAGATCAACGCCGACGAGGTCCGCAACGCCGGCAGCGACGACATCAAGTCCAAGTCCGGGCTGCTTGCTGCGGAACTTCTCGCCGGCCGGCTGATCGTGATCGTGACCATGCAGACGTTCCCGTTCGCGTTGCAAACGATCCGGGAGAACAAGGGCCTGCAGGGCAAACGATTCGCGATCATCGCCGACGAGGCGCACTCGTCCCAGACCGGGCAGGCATCGAAGAAGCTGCGGGCAGTCCTCTCGTCGGAGGAGCTGGAGGCGCTGGCCGATGGTGGCGAGATCGACACCGAGGCAATCCTCGCCGCAGACATGGAGTCGCGGGCGGAGTCACCCAACTTGTCGTTCTTCGCGTTCACCGCGACCCCGAAGAACAAGACATTGGAGTTGTTCGGTCGGCCAGGCGCAGACGGGCGACCGGAGCCGTTCCACACCTACACGATGCAGCAGGCGATCGAGGAGGGCTACATCCTCGACGTGCTGCGCAACTACACGACATACAACACCGCCTTCCAGATCGCGGAGAAGTCCAAGCGGCACCTGGAGGAGGTGAGGCTGGTCGATGAGACCGAAGCGACCAAGGGGCTGATGCGGTGGGTGTCGCTGCACCCGACGAACATCGCCCAGAAGGTGCAGATCATCGTCGAGCACTACCGCGCGAACGTGCGGCACCTGCTCGACGGGCACGCCAAGGCGATGGTGGTCACCTCGTCTCGCGAGCACGCCGTGCGCTACAAGGAAGCGATCGACGCGTACATTGCCGAACGCGGCTACCCGCTCGCGACGCTGGTCGCGTTCTCCGGATCGATCGAACTCGATGACGTCACCTTTGCCGGAGTCGAGCAGCCCTACACCGAGACCAACCTCAACAGCGGACTACGAGGCCGAACCTTGCCCGTCGCGTTCGGGACCGATGACTTTCAGATCCTGATCGTCGCGAACAAGTACCAGACTGGGTTCGACCAGCCGCTGCTGAGCGCGATGTATGTCGACAAGCGTCTGTCCGGCGTGACCGCCGTACAGACGCTCTCCCGGCTCAACCGCACCTATTCGGCCGGCGGCAAGGACACGACATACGTCCTAGACTTCGTCAACGACCCCGACGAGATCCTTGAGTCGTTCAAACCGTACTACCGGCAGGCCAGCCTCGAAGACGTCACGGACCCCGACATCGTCCATGACCTGCAGGCCAAACTCGACGCAGCCGGGATCTACACCGACGGCGAAGTCGAGGTTCACTACCGCTTACCTCAGCGGGAAGCACGGTGCCATCAGCGCGCCGCTGAAGTCGGCCGCTGATCGATTCAACGACCAATACGCGGCAGCTCTCGCATCCCAAGACAAGACCGCGGCGGAGCAGCTGGATCTGTTCCGCAAGGATGTCGGCTCATTCGTGAGGCTCTATGACTTCCTGTCGCAGATCATCAACTACCAGGACACCGACCTGGAGAAACGTTCACTGTTTTTGCGGTTCCTGCAGCGGCGACTGACAGGGCGGACAGGAGCGGACGCAGTCGACTTCAGCACGGTCGAACTCACCCACATCAAACAAGCTCGCTCTGGAGACCACGACCTGGACCTCGCCGGTGGCGAGACGCGTCACCTGCAACCGGTCGCCGCAACGGGGACGGGAGCCGCGCGGGATCCACGAATGGTGCGCTTGGCTGAGGTGCTGGCAAAGGTCAATGACCTGTTTGCCGGGGAGGACTTCACCCCCGGCGAGCAGCAATCGTGGGTCGAGGGCATCGTTACCGTCCTGCTCGACAACGAGACCGTCACCACCCAGGCGCGCGCCAACAGTGTCCGCCAATTCGTCGAGTCACCAGACCTGACCGACGCCGTCACCGACGCGGTCGCTGGCAACCAGACCAGCCACAACAAGATGGTCGACTACTTCTTCACTGACGAGAGGGTCAAGGTCCAGCTAGTCAGGCTTCTGGCAGAACTTGTCCATGAAAACGTCAAGGCAATCCGCCGATAAGCGACACTCGAAACGTTACAAATGTCGGTGTTCAGGGAGCGACGGCCGGATGTCGGAGCCGTCGCGTACGTTGAGGGCATGCCAAACGACATCACCCTCACCACCTACGTGAACATCATGAACGCGAAGACTGAGCGCATCGAGCCATCTAAGGGGGTCGACGTGACGCTGTTCGTGAACGGACACGTCATCACAGGCAATCTGATACCGGCCTGGCAGATGCTCGAAGACTTCGGCAAAGGGAAGGACCAAGGCACGGACGATCGGGGTCCGTTTGCGCTTTGCGCCGAGCAGGCCAAGGCCGACGAGCAGCGCGTCCGCGAACTACTCAGCCGCGAAGACAACATCCCGACGACGGATGACGACAGGGAGTTTCTCGAAAACAGCGGACCCTATTTCGTCAACCTCGCGAACGCGAAATGGATGGCGAGCAATGGACAGCTCGCACCCGGCAATGGCGGGGTGCTGATGCGGGTCAAGCTGGAATCGGTTGATGCGTTCGTCGTTGGCACGATGAGCGCGGCGGGCCCCGCTGCTTGACCCGACTTGTGGCAGCCCCGCTGCCGTCGGTCGGTTATGGGCAGTCGCACCGCGGCTTGCAGTAGCGCGAACCAACGCACCGACACTGCCTGATATAACACTTGGATTCATATCAATAACAGTTAGTAATGATTAACTACAGCGACCAGTTGGTCAATCTTGGCTGCATCTCGACAGACGACTCAGAAGTTCTGCGCCATGTTCGTGAAACGCGAGTAGTGCCCCTGGAAGGCAACGGTGATCGTGTCGGTCGGGCCGTTGCGGTGCTTGGCCACGATCAGATCGGCCTCACCTGCTCGCTCGGACTCCTTGTCGTAGGAATCCTCGCGATGGAGCAAGATCACCATGTCCGCATCTTGCTCGATCGAGCCCGATTCGCGAAGATCGGACATCTGCGGCCGCTTGTCTGTGCGCTGCTCGGGACCACGGTTGAGCTGCGATATCGCGATGACCGGCACATTGAGCTCCTTGGCTAGGAGCTTCAGCGCACGGGAGAATTCCGACACTTCTTGCTGGCGCGACTCGACGCGCTTTCCGGACGTCATCAGCTGCAAGTAGTCAATGACCACGAGCTTCAGATCGTTGCGCTCCTTGAGCCGCCGGCACTTCGAGCGGATCTCCATGAGCGACATGTTCGGCGAATCGTCAATGAACAAAGGGGCATCCGCGACCTTGCCCATGGTCGTCGCGAGGCGCGTCCAGTCCTCGTCGCGCATCGTGCCTTTGCGCATGTGCTGGAGCTGGATACCGCCCTCGGCAGACAATAGACGCATGGAGATCTCGGTCTTGCTCATTTCGAGCGAGAAGATCGCTGACGTCAGGCCGGCCTTGATCGAGCACGCACGAGCGATGTCCAGACCCAGCGTCGAGTTGTGCGTGGGGATCATCGCCTCGCTGGCGAGGTAGAGGTGATCTGGATGGTCGATCTCCACGCATCGCACGGGCACCGACGCGATGGGCCGAACATCGACGATGAAGACAGAGTTTCGTCGCTGAAAGGTGCGGGCGCGCCGCTCCTTGTGCAGCAGCTTTTTGCGATCTAACCGGAAGACGTCCTCGTCGGTGGAGAACGTGAACGTGAACGCCGTCGACGTCTGTGCCGAACGGCCGCGCACCCTCTTCTCCGAAATCCCGAACCGCAGCCCCAGTGTGTGAAGCAACTCCGCCACACCGTCACGCAACCGGCGATCGGTCGTCGTGAACTGCACGCAGCCCGACGCCGTCACGGTGCCGTCGGTGTCCAACAGGCCGGCCAGGAGGTCCCACCGCTGCGAGGCACTCGCGCGGAGGTATGCCGCCGGCAGGTGCTTGTTTCCAAGAACGCCAAGCTTCCGCAGTCGAGCGTGGAGAGTGCCGTGATCGTCCCGGCATACCTGGCACAGCCGCAAACCACTCGATGGACTGCCGCAGTCCGGGCAGGTGGGCAAGACCCGCCGACCGATGCCCTTCGCCTTGCCGCCACAGCTTCGGCCGCAGGTGCGCACGTCGCTGGTGTGCGGCACGAACACCGCGCCGCACACTACGCATTCCCGAGTCTCGATCTCCGGAACGGGCAGTCGCATGGAGTAGCGCATCGGCGCTGAGGTCTTGACGAGGTGCAGGCCCTGAGCCTCGAGCAGGGTGACCATTTGATCATCGGCGGTCGTGATGGCAGCCGCCGCCGTCGTGCCGTCCCCGAGCCAGGCACCCAGGACGTAGGGCGGCACGAGCAGCTCCGCGTCCGACAGCTCGAGCGGCTTTGCGAGTCGCACGCTGTGATTCAACCGAGCATCCGCAGTCCTGGTTCGAACGCTTCCGGCGATCTCAATCGTGGTGCGAACCTGCGGAAGAGTGCGCTGGTTGACTGTCCGATTGCGGTGGTCCCGTGCGGCCTGCTCGGACTTGCGGCTGGCCCTCGTGTCCGTGAGCCACTGGTGCTGCTCGTCCGCGACGATCACTGTGCCGTCGGAGAACTCGACCTCGTAGCACGGACGTTCGGTCATCACCTCGGTCGCTGCGACGACCTTCGTCGGCGTGCCGTCGGCCGCGATCAGCTGATCGCCAACCTGGACTTCACCCATGGTGGTCCAGCCAGTCGGCGTGGGAAGCGGCGTGTCGAGTGCGAGGGCTTTGCCGACTGCGGGACGTGCGGCGAGCACGATCATCTGCCCCGGGTGCAATCCGTTGGTGAGCGCGTCGAGATCGGTGAAACCAGTGGGCACACCGGTCATCTGACCCCCGGTGCTCGAAGCGGCGTCGATCTCGTCGGCGGTCTCGGCGATGATCTCGCCGAGCCGCACGTAGTCCTCGGCCTCCTTGCCGGCGGTGACGCCGAAGACCTCGGCCTGGGCGGCGTTGATGACGTCGACGACGTCGCCGCCGCCGTCGGCATACCCCATCTGCACGATGCGGGTGCCGGCCGCGACCAGGCGGCGCAGCACCGCGCGCTCGGCGACGATCTCGGCGTAGTAGCCGGCGTTGGCGGCGGTCGGGACGCCTTGGATGAGCTCGTGCAGGTAGGCCTGGCCACCGATGCGGCTCAGCTCGCCGCGCTTGGTCAGCTCGTCGGCGACGGTGATGGCGTCGGCCGGCTCGCCGCGGCCGTAGAGGTCGATGATCGCTTCGTAGATCGCCTCGTGCGCCGGCCGGTAGAAGTCGCGCCCGTCGACGCATTCGGCCGCGTCAGCGATCGCGTCCTTGGACAGCAGCATGCTGCCCAGCACCGACTGCTCGGCCGGAACATCCTGCGGCGGCACCATGCCGCCCCCCTGCGCCCCCTCATGCGTGTAGTCAGGGGGCAGTTCAGCAATCGCCACGCAGGCACTCCTCGAAGCTGTTTTCGAACATGCGTCGATTGCACCACCGACCTCCGACAACACTGACAGGGTGCTTGCGACACGCGAAAACGCCACGCTAGAACCCCTCACCGCTTCCCGGCAAACCCCCCGTCCACCGGCCCTGTGGAGCACTTGCGGACAAGTTGTGGATATCGCCGGTATGCCGGTGCACGTCCTGTGGGAAACGTTGTGGATATCCTCACACTTGACGGGACTGCAGGACTGTGACCTGCGGAAACGTCATCCATCGGCTGTGCACAAGAATTGGTTTTCGCAATCTTGCCGGCTGGGAGTTACCCACAGGACGCAGCTGCATCGGGCCGGTACAGCGGTCACAAAACAGCTCATTTGAGCGGATCGATGGATCGGTCAGTTAGGCGGGCGCGCGAATGGTCCACTTTGACCCTTGAGCGATGCTGCGATGGCGCTCGAGTGCTGACAGAGAGGACGATCGGATGCTTCGACGGAGCCCCGGGGACAGCCGGATCGCGCAGCGGCCATCCTCGCTGAGCCGCCTACCGGATGAGGTGATCGGTCGCCTCGAGGATCTGGAGTTGTTGCACCGGGCCGGTCACGGTGGCTGTTCCTGGCAGATCGGTGAAGTCGCCACCGTCCACCGCGAACTGCCCGCCATAGACCGTCGTGATCGAGGTCGCGACCGTTCCGCGCTTGAGGTAGGTGTGCTTCACGTCGCCGTCTGGGTACGTGCCGCCACGCGATGTCGTCGGGCCGAAGCTGCTGCCGTCGCCGAAGTGGAACGTGTTGGACTTCAACACCGGCTTGATCTGCACCTTGTGGCCGAGCAGCGTCACCGTGCGTACTTCGTCAGGCCCATAACCCGGACCTGAGAAGTCGGCAGCGAAGTACGTCGGCAGGTTCACGAGGGTCTTGTTGCCGACCGGCTCCACGGAAACCCGGGGTTTCACGAACGGGGTCTGCGCGAAGGCTGCGGTAATCATCGCCACCGTCAGCTGTGGCCGCTGCTTGGCGTTCGGGACGAGATTCGGCCAACACGTCTCGCCGACTTTGGTCCATGGCTTCTCTTGCCCCTTAGGCATCGCCAGACGCTGGAAGACGGACACCAGTGGACCAACCGCATTCTTCACGTCCACACAGGTCTTATATGCCTTCTCGCAGCCGACCTCGTTTTCAGTTTCAGCGTCATTGGACGGACAAGCAAGCGGTGTTCGGTATTCATAAGACACGACCTTGACGACGGTCTTTCCCTTCTCCGTGACGGTTGTTCTCCCCTGCCTCGGCAGCTGTCTCGTCATCTCCTCAGAAAGTCCCACGTATGCATCGCTTCCCTGAAATCCGCATGCAAAGCATGGAGCGCCTGATCCTTCCGCAGCATTAGCCTTTGCTGGGAATGGTATGAGGAGCATCAAGGAGGCAACCACTAGACCGGTCAAGCGAAGGTGCCAGTCGCCGAGCCTAGCTCGCCGGTCATTCATGACCGAGGTCCCTGATCCGCCAACCCTTTTGATCAATCCAAGTCAACAACACGACAGCTTTGACGTGAGGCGTTGGAGTAACGCTGACCACTTTCCCGGTCGCGTCGAGGAGGCGCGCGCGATTCTGCTTCATGTCGACGAAGACATTGGTCCAATCAGTATCGACGCTCAACACCCGAGTCGTCTTGAATGCCACCTGATCCCGATCGAAGTGCTGGTGTTTGGCAGCCATGTCCTTCAAGGCGGCGGTATTGGTAGCACAGGCCTGGCAACTGGGCAGCTCCAGGTCCTCGGTTGTTCCCAATTGTGGATTCCGGAAGAGTTTATTTGATCTGTCTAGATAGTAATTTGTGAACGCCTTTGCGCCAGCTTTGGTGTGCTGACGAGCGGGCCCAGGCACACCAGGTGCGCCAGCAGCTGTCCCGCTCGAAGTGGGGCTGGGCGACGTCGAGCTCCTGGTCGGCCTCACTGAAGTCGTCGAGGAGGCGCTGTGCGTCGCCGTGGTGGACTGGGACGTCGCGGCTTTGTCGCCGGAGCCGCTACTGCAGCCGGCAGTCGCGAACACGGCGACCAGCGGCGCGGTTAGACCCATGAGTCGTCTCGTTCGCATCGGTGTGTCCCTCCCTGAGCGAAACCTGAATGCCCCGTGATTATCCGCGAGCAGCGCCCTCCACTGGAAGGCCGCTCCTTAAAGTTTCGGTCAAGAGCCGCGGGCGGCTCGTCATACGACATCTCGGCATCATGCGCTTTCGAGACGATTCGGCGCAGAAGTTATCCACAGTGATTCTGAATGGGTGGTGGCGCTGGTTTCGATACGGCCTCCTCGGCTGCGCTCCCCGGGCCTACTGGACGGCCCTGACGCCGGCGCTGCCCCAACTACGCGGCCACCACCGGAGACTTCGACACCGCTGGGCCTCCCCGTCGCGCGATTGACGCCCGAACCGGCCGCTGACGATGCAGCTGCGGCGTCAACGGCGGGTTCAGCCGTCAGCGGCGGACACAACCGTCAGCGGGGAACACGACCGCGGCCACGGGCACCTCGAGAGGTGACCGTGGCCGCGTGGACCGGAGTCCGGGGGTCAGCGCAACGTGCCGTAGTTGGTCGGCGTCATCCAGATCGTCTGCAACTTGACCACGTCGCCGGGGACCGGCGCGGCGATCATCATGCCGGGGCTGACGTAGATGCCGACGTGATACGCCGGGTAGCCGAAGAACACCAGGTCACCCGGCTGCGGGTTCGTGGTCTTCTTCATGAACGCCTGCTGCTGGCTGGCCGTCCGCGGGATGTAGAGCCCGGCCTGCTTGTAGACGTATGACGTCAGGCCCGAACAGTCGAAGCCCTGCGACGGCGACGAACCACCCCAGACATACGGGATGCCGAGGTACTTCTTCGCGATCGAGACGACCGCGTCGACGCCCTGGTTGGTCGACGGAGGCGGCGGCGGTGTCGGCGTCGGGGGTGTCGGCGTCGGATTCGTGCCACCGGTGCCGCACGGGAAGCCCCCCAGCGCGGTCCAGGTGGCCGGGCCGATGATGCCGTCCACCGACAGCCCCTTGCTGGCCTGGAACGACTTCACCTTCGACAGCGTGGCGGCCCCGAAGACCCCGTCGGCAACCAGCCCGCCCAGCCGCTGCTGGGCGACCTTGACGTTGCTGCCGGTCGAGCCGTAGCGCAACACCTGGACGCTGCACGACGGCGGCGGCGTAGGTGCCGGTGGCGGCGTGGGCGGCGTCGGCGTCGGCGTCGGATTGGTTGCCGGCGGCGGCGTGGTGTTGCCCGGGAAGCCACCGAGGGCGTTCCAGGTCATCGGTCCGATCACGCCGTCGGCCACCAGCCCTTTGCTGCGCTGGAACGCCTTTACCTTGGCCAGCGTCAGCGAGCCGAAGACGCCGTCCGCCTGCAGCCCCCCGAGCCGCTGCTGAGCCGTCTTCACCAGGCTGCCGGTCGAGCCGTAGCGCAGGTAGACGATGGTCACCGTGGCCGCCGTCGTCCGCCCGCTGCCCGTGGCCGCCGTGGTGTGTCCCGTGCTGCTGCTGGTCGCGCCGCCGCTGGGATCAGCAAACGACGGTGCGGCCTGCACCAGGCTGGCGGCGGTGGCCGGGACGCTGAGCAGCGTTCCGGTCACCACCAGGCCCTTGCGGGACGTGATCGCCGGGGCGACCTTGGCGGATAAGCCAGGCCGTGGTTTGCGATGTTTGGGAGTAGTAATCGTGGTCATGTGACCCTCTCGGTCCTCGTCCGGTCCGTCAACGCGCGCAAGGGGATGACGCGCGTGCCGTGTCATCCCCCGATGTCGCCTACTCCTTCCCCGAAGAAGGCGCTGCACGAAGAAGCACTATGCCGGGGTCCCCGAAGCTGTGAAAGGCGCGAAATATGAGGGCAAATGGGCCGTCGTGACAGGTGTTGCTGCTGTGACTGATGGGATTTGGTGGGTTCTCGAGGCGTCAAAGTGGCGGTGCATTGCAATTTCAACGATCTATGACGAAAAACCGGCCCTTTAGCAGCCTCGACCGCGAAATTGTTCGAACGACACGCCGAAGTGAAATCTTTCTACACACATCTCACAATGTGAGACAGACGAGGTGGTATGGCGGCAGCCAGTGCCATCGCAGCGGGACGCGAAAGGCGGCCGGACCCCGATCAACGGGAGTCCGGCCGCCTCATGTCATGGCGCCCGTCATACCACCAGAGCCGCAACCTCCGGTGGGCAAAGGTATCGGTGCCCCGGCGCAGCGGCATCGTGCCGCAGGCGGCCTCGATCGCCGCCGCACATCGTGACCGACGATGAAGTTGTCCTCGGCACATACCCGTGCGGATCGCGGTCAGGACGGAAGGCTCGAAGCGGCCGCCTCAGATGCGGCCGAAGTAGTGGCTCCCCCAGAGGTTCTGCACACCGACGACGGTGCCCGGGCGCCGGGCGGCGATGATCTTGCCCCCGCCGATGTAGATCGCCACGTGGTAGGCCGGGTAGCCCCAGAACACCAGATCGCCCGGACGCGGCGAGGAGACGCGCGTGGCACGGGCCGCTTGGCCCGACGCGGTGCGCGGGATGCTGACGCCGGCGCGCCGGAAGACGTATGACGTGAAGCCCGAGCAGTCGAAGCCGGCGGGCGAGGCACCGCCATACCGGTAGGGCGTCCCGCGCAGGCTCATCGCGATGCTGACGACCGACGAGTGCGATGTCGGCGCCGGAGCCGGGGTCGACCCCGGGTAACCGCCGAGCGCCGCCCAGGTGTGCGGTCCGACGATGCCGTCCGCAGCCAGGTGGTGGCGGCGCTGGAACGCGCGCACCTTCGCTCGGGTGCGCGCACCGAAGACACCGTCGACGGTCAGACCGCCGAGCTTGCGCTGCACGACCTTCACCGCGTAACCGCGGGATCCGTAGCGCACCGTGGGGCCGATCCGCACCGAGGCGGCGAGGTAGCTGACGGCCGACACGTGGCTCACGGCCGCGGTCTGCGAGGCGGTCTGTGCCAAACCAGTGGCGGGCGCAGCTGAGGCGCTCTCCATGCCCGCGAGGGGGACGACGACGGCACCGGCGGCGGCGATCGCCGCACCGCGCCGCCCGATCTTGCTGAGAACTTTCGACTCACGCTGCAGGTGGCGCGGGGAGTACGAACGCATGAATCAGGGACCCTTCAGATGGACTGCATTGACAAGCAACGGGTGCGGGCGTCGTCGCCCCGGGATCGTTCACCCCACCCACGCTGTGCAGCCGACTCCCCGAATCGCCGGTGGCACGGTCAACGACTATGACGCACCCGCGCGGCATACCAAAGTCGTTCCCGGATATCTGTGGACAACCGTTCATGGCGTCGGATGCAGCCGCGGCGTTCGGCGGCATGCGGCGGCCGTGATCATTCCGTGATTTTCCGCGGAATGCTGGGAGCTGACGGCTTTCGCGGCCAACGCTCGCGACCGCTCGGAAGCACTTTTCGCGTTGTCTGCGATATGAGATATCCACAGTTCGTATGCCGAGACGCTGGCGGGCGACGACACCGGGAGACCGCGCGCCTGCGACGTCGGTCCCGCACCATAGGCTGCTCGGGTGCCCGTCACTCCCGCGGCGCCCGACGCGGCAGCCAGCACGTCGATCCACCGGCAGATCCTCGCCCTCGCCGTCCCGGCCTTCCTCGCCCTCGTCGCCGAGCCCCTCTTCCTGCTCGGGGACTCCGCGATCGTCGGGCACCTGGGCACCGACCAGCTCGCCGGCCTCGGTGTCGCCAGCGCCGCGCTGCTCACCGCCGCCAACATCTACGTCTTCCTCGCCTACGGCACCACCGCCCTCGTCGCGCGGCGGCTCGGTGCCGGGCAGGAGTCGGCGGCCGTCGGTGCGGGCGTGGACGGCATCTGGTTGTCGGTGGTGCTGGGGGCGGCGACGACGGTCGTGGTCGCGGTCTTCGCCGGACCGATCTGCAACCTCTTCGGTGCATCTCCGGCGGTCGCCGACGAGGCGACGATCTACCTGCGGACCAGCGCGTTCGGCATCCCGGGGATGCTCGCGGTGCTCGCCGCCACCGGCGTGCTGCGCGGCTTCCAGGACACCCGGACACCGCTGATCGGGGCGACCACGGGGTTCGGCGTCAACCTGCTGTTCAACGTCCTGCTGGTGTATGGCGTGGGCATGGGCATCGCCGGCTCCGCACTCGGCACCGTCCTCGCCCAGACCGGGCTCGCCGCCGGACTGCTGCTCGTGGTGCTGCGACGCGCCCACCGGCTGGGCACCAGCCTGCGGCCGCATCCGGGGCGTGTGCTGGCCGCGGCGCGCTTCGGTGTGCCGCTGCTGGTGCGGACCCTGGCGCTGCGCGGCGCCATACTGGCCAGCACCTGGGTCGCGACCGAGCTCGGCGACGTCCCGCTGGCCGCGCACCAGGTCGCGATGACGGTCTTCGGCTTCCTCGCGTTCGCCCTCGACGCGCTCGCGATCGCGGCGCAAGCGATCACCGGCCACACCCTCGGCGCCCGGGACGTCGACGGCACCCGGGCCGCGACCCGGCTGATGCTCTGGTGGGGGTGGTGGATGGGCATCGTGCTGGGCGTACTTGTCGCGGCCACCCACACGGTGCTGCCGATCGTCTTCACCGCCGACGGCGACGTGCGGCACACGCTCGGCGTCGCCCTGCTCATCGTCGCGGTCGGCCAGCCGATCGCAGGCGTCGTCTTCGTGCTGGACGGCGTGCTCATCGGTGCCGGGGACGGCACGGCGCTGGCCTGGCTCCAGGTCGTGGTGCTGGCGGCATACCTGCCGTTGATCTGGCTGGTGCACGTGCACGCCACCGCACTGCGCGCAGCCGGCCCGGCACACGCGCTGATGATGCTGTGGTGGGCGTTCACCGGCTTCATGGTGCTGCGGCTCGTCGCGCTCGGGCTACGCGCCCGGTCGGACCGGTGGCTGGTGACCGGCGTCTGACGCGCACCAAGAACGTCTCGGCTATGCCGAGCGCGCGCCATACCGCGCGATGGGCATAGCCGCGAACGTGAGCCAACCGGAAACCATGCCGAAGAGCCGGCCACCCCGACAGGGGTGACCGGCTCTCGGCTCGGGACGTCACTTCGCGGCGACGACCGCCAGCTTCACCGTGGCCTCGACCTCGGGGTGCAGCTTGACGCGCACCTCGTGGCTGCCGACGGAACGGATCGGCTGCGCGACCTGGACGGTGCGACGGTCGATCTCGCCGGCACCGGCAGCCTTGACCGCGTCGGCGATCTCGGCGGTGGTGACGGCACCGAAGAGGCGGCCAGACTGGCCGGCACGCGCCGCCAGGGTCACGACCGACGACTCGAGGTTGCCCTTGAGCGACTGCGCCTGCTCCAGCGACTTCACCGCACGGGTGGCCCGTGCCTTGGTGATCGCGTCGACCTGCTTCTGGCCGCCCTTGGTCCACGGCGTGGCCAGTTTGCGCGGCAGCAGGTAGTTGCGGGCGTAGCCGTCCTTCACGTCGACGACGTCACCCGGAGCGCCGAGACCGGCGACCTCGTGGGTCAGAATGATCTTCATATCTGTCTTCCTTCAGCGATTCGGCGGTCTCAGCGTGCCGACGAGGAGTAGGGCAGCAGGGCCATCTCGCGGGCGTTCTTGACCGCCGTGGCGATGAGCCGCTGCTCCTGGACGGAGACGCCGGTGACCCGACGGGCGCGGATCTTGCCACGGTCGCTGATGAACTTGCGCAGCAGCGCGACGTCCTTGTAGTCGATCTGCTCGACCTTGGCCAGCTTCAGCGGGTTGGCCTTCTTCTTGGGCTTGCGAATGACGGGCTTAGCCATCGTGGTGCTCTCCTTCGTTTCCGAGAGCCCGAGCCTTCACTCGGGATGGGGTTGAACTGTGTTTTAGAAAGGGGGCTCGTCGTTTTAGAAAGGGGGCTCGTCGTATGACGGGCCGGTGCTCCAGCCGCCCTGGCCGCCGCCGGACTGCGGAGCCTGCTGGCCCCCGCCCTGCTGGCCGCCCTGACCGCCGGTCGCCCACGGGTCGGACTGCTGTCCGCCACCGAAGCCACCGCCCTGCTGACCACCGAAACCGCCCTGCTGGCCACCGCCGCCGAAACCGCCCTGGCCGCCGCCCCGCTGGGTCTTGTTGACCTTCGCGGTGGCATAGCGCAGGGACGGGCCGACCTCGTCGACCTCCAGCTCCATGGTGGTGCGCTTCTGACCGGTTTCCTTGTCGTCCCACGAGCGGGACTTCAGCCGGCCCGACACGATCACGCGCGATCCACGGACCAGCGACTCGGCGACGTTCTCCGCCGCCTCCCGCCAGACCGAGCAGCGCATGAACAGCGTTTCGCCGTCCTTCCACTCATTGGTCTGCCGGTCCATGTAACGCGGCGTGGACGCAACGGTGAAGTTGGCCACGGCCGCCCCTGACGGGGTGAACCGCAGCTCCGGGTCCTGGGTCAGGTTGCCGATGACTGTGATCTGCGTGTCGCCTGCGGCCATGCGTGAGCTCCCTCGGGTGTCGTTGCGAGTCTCAGGCGTCCACGCGCAGCAGCTTGGTGCGCATGATCTGCTCGTTGAGCGACAGCTGACGGTCGAGCTCCTTGGCGGTAGCCGACTCGGCGGTCATCGTCACAACGGCGTAGATGCCCTCGGACTTCTTCTTGATGTCGTAGGCAAGACGACGACGGCCCCAGATGTCGGTGCTGTCGATCTTGCCGCCTTCGGCGGTCACGACCTTGAGCAACTTGTCCAGCGTGGGCTGGACGGTGCGCTCGTCGAGCTCGGGGTCGATGATGATCATCAATTCGTACTGACGCATGCGTTAACCCACCTCCTTCGGTCTCAAGCGGTCACGGTCTCTCCGTGACAGGAGGGTTGCAGCGTGGCCCCGCATCCCCGGGTCGTCACCGCTTCCGGTGTTTCCCGGGAGTATGCCGCCCTCGACCGACAGGGTCGATGGCAATGGGCCAGGCGCGAGTTTATCCGCTGGCGGGTCGCCGGCGTTAATCGGCCGCGGATGCCGGTCGATCCGTGGCAGCGGCGGCGTCGACCCGCGCCCAGCCGTCCGCCACCGGCGCGCTGTACGGTTCGGCCGGGTCGCGCGGCAGGTCCTGCGCCGACTCCCACGAGGCCCACGCGATGCCGACATACGCAATCGCGCGGATCAGCACGAAGAAGCTGTATGCCGCGCCCGGCATACCTTTGGCCGGGTTGGTCGGACTGGCGATGTACATCCAGGCCATCACGAAGTAGACGATCTCGGCGCCCGCCCACATCAGGTGCTCGCGCCAGCGCAGCGCGGACAGCGCCATCAGCGGCAGCACCCACAGGCAGGTCTGCACCGGCATCGACTTGCCGGTGAGCAGCACGATCACCAGCATCGTCAGGGCGAGCGGCGCGAGCTGGGTGCGTTCGGCGGGCCGGCCGGTGAGGTAGAGCCCGAGCAGGAACGCGATCGCCCAGCCGAGCACCGCGATGATCGACGCCGACGTGGCCGGCAGCGCGTGGTGCGCCACGGTGAGCAGGTAGGACAGCGAGCCGTAGCCCGGATCCTGCTGCCACCACGCGCGATAGGGATCGAGCGAGTCACCGCCCCACAGGTAGGCGAGGGCGATGCAGACCGCGATCGCCGCCGCGGCACCGCCGAGCAATCGACCCAGCGCGTCCCGTGCGCCGTCCCGCAGCGCGATCAGCACGATCGCCCCGAGGACGACCAGCGGATAGGTGCGCGCCATCACCGCTGCGCCGAGGAGGATGCCCGCGGCGAGCGGTTGCTTGCGCGCCCACAGCGCCATACCGACCGCCGCGAGCGCCACACCGAGCACGTCGAAGGACACCAGCGCAGCCGTGATGAGCACCGGGCTGAGCGCGACGTGCGCCGCGAGCCACGGGGTCGTGGGCATCATCGACGCCGTCGCGACCGTGGCGAGAGCGACCAGCAGCACGATGACCGCCGCCCCGATCGCGAAGTAGATCTGCTGGGCTGCGAGGCCGCTACCGGTCGGCGTGAGCTGCTTGACGATCCAGGTCAGGATCGCGGTCAGCACCGGCTGGGTGTGCCCGGGACCGCCGATCGCCCACGGAGTGCCGCCGTGCGAGCCGCCGGAGGCGACCGGCAGATCGGAATAACACGCCCGCCACAGCGCTCCGGGCGATCCCCAGCCGTCCTCGACGCAGTGGCCCTTCTGCAGTACGCCGAGCGCGACGAGCACCGACGCGAGCGCGGAGAGCATCGCCGCGACGAACATCCAGCCGCGGCGGCCGACGGCGGCGAAGCGGCCGACCGGGCCGCCGATGATGCCGGTCGCGAGCGCCGCCGGCTCCTCGCCGCGGCTGGGCGCGGTCAGGCGAGTGGGCGAAGACACGATCGCGAGCCTAACCCGCGATCCCGTGCCGGGCGCCGGCTGTCACGGGGTCGGCTGCGGCTCCCGGGACGACGGCTGCCCGCCCGGGTTGATCGGGGGCGGGGTGATCGGGAGGCTCGACCGGGTGGTCGTCGGCGACGACGTCGGGCTCGGCGGCTGCGAGGTCGTCGTGGTCGTCGTGCTGCTGGTGGTGGTCGTGGGCGTCGGAGAGGTCGAGGACGTCGTCGACGTCGTCGAGGACGTGCCGGACGGTGTGCTGGACGGCGTGCTGGACGGCGTGGTCGGCGGGGCGCTCGAGGTGCTGGTCGGCTGCGAACTCGGCGTGTAGGTCGTGCTCGACGTCACCTGCTTGGTCGCCGGCAGCTTGGCGACCGGCTTGCCCTGGAGCGCGGCCCGCATGAAGTCCAGCCAGATGGTCGCCGGGGTGTCGCCGCCGTAGAACGACGCGTTGTGTGTGGCCTTGTCCAGGCCGACGGTGCCGGCCTTCTTGCCGGTGCCGGCATACATGCCGACCGAAACGGTCAGCTGGTCGGGCGTGAAACCGGTGAACCACGCGGAGACGTAGTGGCTCGACGTGCCGGTCTTGCCGGCCGCGGGACGGTTGAACTGCCCGGCCGTGTGGTACGCCGTGCCCTCGGGGTCGCGCAGCGGCCCCGTCATGCCGTTGACCAGGTTGGCCGCGATGTCCTTCGAGATCGCCTGCGTGGTCGCCGGGTGCGCGTCGTAGCCGTAGTCGCCGACCACGCTGCTCACCTTGTGGATGAAGTAGGGGTCGGCCTTCTTCCCCTTCGCGCTGATCGTGTTGTAGGCGTTGGCCATGTCGATCACCCGGACGGCGGCGCTGCCGAGCACGTCGGTCGGCACCGGGTCGTTCATGCCGGGTGACTTCGCCGGTATGCCGAGCTGCTGCGCAGCGGCCAGCGTCTTGCCGGTGCCGAGCGCCTCGTTGAGCCGGACGAACGCCGTGTTGGACGAGACCGCGAAGGCGCGCTTCAGGGTGAGCATGCCGAACTGCTCGCCGTTGTCGTTGGTGACGGTGACCGGCTTGCCGTTCCGGTCCTTGATGCTCAGCCGCAGTGGCGACGCGCCGCTGAACTGCGTCTGCATCGTCATGCCGTCCTGCAACGCGGCCGCCAGCGCGAACGCCTTGAAGCTCGAACCACCTTGCAGTTGTGCGTCGTTCGCCGCGCTGATGTCCTTGGCGGCATCCTGCCCGCCATACATCGCCACGATGGCGCCGTCCGGCTGCTCGGCGATGAGGCCGGTGTGCAGCGCGTCCAGCCGGGCGGTCTGACTCGGCACGTTCTGCGCGACGGCCTTGACCGCGGCCTGCTGCGACTTCTTGTCGATGGTGGTGGTGATCCGCAGGCCGCCGCGGTCGATGTCCTCCGGCGTCAGCTTCAGCTTGCTCTGCAGCTCGTGACGCACCGCGGCGACGATGTAGCCGTTCGGGCCGGAGACGACGGCTGAGTTGGGGTTGTACTTCTTGAAGACCGGCATCTGCTGCTTGTTGCGCTCGGCCTGGGTCATCCAGCCCTCCTTGACCATGCCGTCCAGGACGTAGGCCATGCGGGCGTTCGCGCGGGCCGCTGCCGCCGCGCCGTACTGCGGGTCGTAGAGACCGGGTGCGTTGATCACCGACGCCAGGAACGCACCCTGGCTCGGGTCGAGTTTCTCGACGTCCACGCCGAAGTAGGCCTGCGAGGCGGCCTCGATGCCGTAGGCGCCGCGGCCGAAGTAGATGTTGTTGAGGTAGTCCTGCAGGATCTGGTCCTTGGAGTACTTCTGGTCGATCTTCAGCGCGATCATGATCTCTTTGACCTTGCGCTTCACCGAGCGGTCCTGCGTCAGGAAGTAGTTCTTGACGTACTGCTGGGTGATGGTCGAGCCGCCTTGTTCCTGCCCGCCGGACAGCGTGCTCCACGCCGCGCGCAGCGTGCCGGTGACCGAGACGCCCGGCTCGCTGTAGAACTTGCGGTCCTCGGCCGCCAGGAACTCCCGCTGCACCGTCTTGGGGATCTGGTCCAGCTTGACGTCCTGCCGGTTGATCGCGCCGAACGAGCCGAGCTTGGTGTGCCCGTCGCTGTAGTAGATGATCGACACCTGGTTGCCGGCGTCGGCCTGCGGCTGCGGGATCGGCGTGCGCAGGTAGATGATCACCAGCGCGACGAAGCAGAGCACCCCCAGGACGAGGAAGCCGAGGACGGTTCGCCAGAAGACCTTGAAGAAGAGGCCGTGCTGCTTCTTCGGTCGCTGCGGCCGCGGCGCGCCACGCGGCGTGTTCCGGCCCGGCGAGGGCACATCAGGCTCATCCGTCACCGGTGCAGAGTAACCGCCGCGGCTTGGAAGCGGGAATCCTTCGTGTGGCACCACGCTATGTATGTCGGATGTATCGAACCGATACATCGAGTGCTGTATGGTGGTCGCACATCCACCGGGACACCGACACCTCGAGGAGGGCTTCGCATGTCACGTCGCGGCGCCATACTCGAGCTGGCGATTCTCGGCCTGCTGCACGATCAGCCGTTGCACGGCTACGAGCTGCGCAAGCAGCTGTCCGGCGTGCTCGGCGCCTTCCGCGCGGTCTCGTTCGGCTCGCTCTACCCCGCCTTGCGCGGACTCGTCGAGCGCGGCTGGATCACCGAGCGCACCGCGTCCGACCAGGACGACCGGATGACCGCGGCCCTGACCGGCAAGCGCAGCAGGATCACCTACGAGCTGACCGCGGAGGGCAAGGAGCAGTTCCAGACGCTCATGTCCCAGACCGGCCCGGCGTCGTGGGAGGACGAGAACTTCGACGTCCACTTCGCCTTCTTCGGCCGGGCCTCCAGTGATGTGCGGCTGCGCATCCTGGAGGGTCGCCGCAGTCGGCTGGAGGAGCGCCTCGACGCCTCGCGGGAGCAGTCCCGCGAGCGCCGTGAGCGCACCGACAAATACACGGCCGAGCTGCACCGCCACGGCCTCGAGTCCACCGAGCGTGAGGTTCGGTGGTTGAGCGAGTTGATCGAGACCGAACGCTCGGCATACCGCACCACCAACCCCGGCAGCACGGCGCCAGCCGAGCAGCCGGTCGATGGGGATCTCCCGGAGCAGCCTTCCGGACCCCGCGAAAAATCCGACAAGGAGTAAGAAATGGGTTCCATTCGCGTCGCCATCGTCGGCGTCGGCAACTGCGCGAGCTCCCTCGTGCAGGGTGTTGAGTACTACAAGGACGCGTCGCCCGACGAGACCGTGCCCGGCCTGATGCACGTGAAGTTCGGTGACTACCACGTCAGCGACGTGGAGTTCGTGGCGGCGTTCGACGTCGACGCGAAGAAGGTCGGCTTCGACCTCGCCGAGGCGATCAACGCCTCGGAGAACTGCACCATCAAGATCGCGGACGTGCCGCCGACCGGTGTGACCGTGCAGCGCGGCACCACGCTGGACGGCATCGGCAAGTACTACGCCCAGACGATCACCGAGTCCGACAGCGAGCCGGTCGACGTCGTCCAGGCGCTCAAGGACGCCAAGGTCGACGTGCTCGTCTCCTACCTGCCGGTCGGCTCCGAGCAGGCGGACAAGTTCTACGCGCAGTGCGCCATCGACGCCGGCGTCGCCTTCGTCAACGCGCTGCCGGTCTTCATCGCCTCCGACCCCGAGTGGGCGGCGAAGTTCGAGGCCGCCGGTGTGCCGATCATCGGCGACGACATCAAGAGCCAGGTGGGTGCCACCATCACCCACCGCGTCATGTCGAAGCTGTTCGAGGACCGCGGCGTCACGCTGGACCGCACCTACCAGCTGAACGTCGGCGGCAACATGGACTTCAAGAACATGCTCGAGCGCGAGCGCCTGGAGTCCAAGAAGGTCTCCAAGACCCAGGCCGTCACCTCCAACCTGACCGGCCCGCTCGGCGGCAAGGTCGACGACCGCAATGTGCACATCGGCCCGTCCGACTACGTCGCCTGGCTGGACGACCGCAAGTGGGCCTACGTCCGCCTCGAGGGTCGCGCGTTCGGTGACGTGCCGCTGAACCTGGAGTACAAGCTCGAGGTCTGGGACTCGCCCAACTCGGCCGGCATCATCATCGACGCCATCCGCGCCGCCAAGATCGGCAAGGACCGCGGCATCGGCGGCCCCCTGCTGTCGCCGGCCGCCTACCTGATGAAGTCCCCGCCGGAGCAGCGTGAGGACACCGAGGGCCGCGCCAAGCTCGAGGCGTTCATCAAGGGCGACGAACCGCGCTGACCCTCCCGCCGAGAGGCTCACCAAACGCCGAGAGGCTCAGTAATCGGAGCGGATTTCGCCCGGATTACTGAGCCTCTCAGTGCGTTTCTGAGCCTCTCGGCGAATCAGGCCTTGGCCGCGAACGTCGGCAGGTAGCCGCTCGCCTGGCCGGTCGCGGTCGGGTGGTAGGACTCGCTGATGTCCCACCAGTCAACCGAGTGCAGCCAGCTGCTGCTGTCACAGATCTCGTGGCCGGTGAAGGCGGGACGCACGTCGGCATACGTGAAGCCGGCCGACTGGGCTGCCGTCTGAGTGATCGAGTCGAGCAGGTTGATGCCGCCGTCGATCGCGGTGCGGGACGTCTGGCTGATGCCGATGCAGTTCTTGGTGAGGTCGTAGAAGTCCGGATAGCCCAGGACGACGACGTGCGCGTTCGGCGCCTTGGCCCTGATGCCGCTGTAGACGTTCGCAAGCTTGCCGGGCAGGTTCGCGCGGGCGTCCGCCTCGGCGGCGTCGACCTCGCTCACGCAGGTGGACGTGCCGTAGATGACGCAGTCCTCCATGATCGTGCTGAAATTCTCGTCGTTGCCGCCCACGGTGATGCTCACCAGTGTCGTGCTGCTGGACAGCGCAGGCAGCTGATTTGCAATCACGTCAGTGGTTTTCGCGCCCGAGCAGGCGACCGAGGTGTATGACGTGGGGTGATTCGCCGCAGCCCAGAGCGCGGGATAGGCCTTGGTGCTGCGGTCACAGCTGCCGCTGCTGCTGATGTAGCTGCCGGCTCCGACGCCGGAGGAATAGGAGTCACCGAGGGCGACATAGTTGATGCCCGCAGCGTGTGCGGCGAGCGCCGGGACGAAACCGAGTGCGAGCGCGGCGGAGGTGACACCGACTTTGAGGGAGAGCGAAGCACGGGACATGGGAGCTCCTAGAGTGTGGCGAGGTGTGTGCCACATCACATTGAAGACCTGTGCAACCCTCTCCGGAGGGTTTTCGAGCACCTCGTTTCCAGGTTGCGCCGGACCGGGCAGCGCGTCACGCGACGCCATACTTCCGACCTGCGCATTAGGGTCGGCTCATGAGTGACGGAGCCCGCGTCGCGGTCTACATCGACTTCGACAACATGGTGATCTCCCGCTACGACGCCCTGCACGGGTCGGGCCGCTGGCGCAAGGACGACGCGTGGCACCACGCGCCGGACGAGGGGGACAACGAGGTGTCCCGGCGGCTCATCGAGGCCGAGGTCGACCTCGGCGCGATCATCGACTACGCGTCGTCGTTCGGGACAGTTGCGCTGACGCGCGCGTATGCCGACTGGTCGGTTCCGGCGAATGCGGCATACAAGCGGCAGTTGACCGATCGTGCGGTCGACCTCGTTCAGCTCTTCGCGACGTCCGGGACGAAGAACGGTGCCGACATACGGCTGTCCATCGACGCGGTCGACGACCTCTTCCAGCACGCCGACCTCACGCACGTGGTCGTCGTCGGCGGGGACTCCGACTACATCGCGCTCGCCCAACGGTGCAAGCGGATGGGCCGGTTCGTGGTCGGCATCGGGGTCGCCGGGTCGACGAGCCGCGCGCTGGTCGCGGCGTGCGACGACTTCAGCTCGTATGGCGATCTCCCGGGCGTCACCGACGCGACCCACGAAGCGCCGGCCAGGGCCGCCACGAAGCCCGCGGCGAAGAAGACCAAGTCATCGTCGGCTCGGAAGACACCGAAAACCGCTGAAGCACAGGCGACTTCACTGTTGCGGCGGGCGTTGCAGATCGGCGCCGAGAAGAGCGAGGACGGCTGGCAACACTCCTCCAGCCTGAAGAGTCAGATGCAGCGGCTGGACTCGACGTTCAAGGAGAAATCGCTCGGGTTCTCGTCGTTCCGGGCGTTCGTGGAGAGCCACGACGACCTGCTGGAGACCAAACTCCTGGACAACGGGCAGCTCGCCGTCCGCCTGCGCTGACGCCGCGCGGCCACGGCATACGTATGGCGCCGCACCCCCGAGGTGCAGCGCCATACGCAGGTCTCCGGCGTCGGTCAGATGGTCAGCTCCGAGTCGCCCCGATGGCCGAACTTCTCGGTGAGGAAGCGGTGGTTCGCCAGCAGTTCGTCGCTGCCGAGCCGGGACGCCCGGTGCAGCTGGGCCGCGACCTGGTCGAGCAGCAGGTCGAGTTGCTCGACGATCAGCTGGTGTCCGGTCTTGCCGTCGAGCACCGGATCGGTGTCCTCGGTGCCCGGTGCCAGCGCGAGATAGGAGCGCAGCGCCTGCGGCCCGAAGTCGGTCTGGATCTGCTCGACCTCGAAGACTTGCTCGGTGGGTGCGCCGTGCTCACGCAGGTAGGTGAGGATGCTGACGCATTCCCGGTCGAGCCGCTGGGCACGCTCGCGGATGTCGGCCGGCATCCGCGCCACGCCGCTGAGACCCACCAGCGTGTCGGCCGGCAGCCGCTTGGTCAGGTCGACCCGCGGTGCCGGGACATGTGGTTCGGCTGCATCGAACCCCTCCCAGCGAGCGCGGTGCTCAGCCAGGTGCTCCTCGTCCCACCGCCATTGCTGCTGCCGTCGTTCGAGTCGGGAGGTGCGGCCACCGCACCGGGACAGACCACCGCTGCCGAGGACGACCGTGAGGATCACCATCGGCCAGACCAGCCACGATCCGACGGCGGAGACGAGCATCCAGCCGAGTGGAATCAGCAGCCACAACTGCGACCGGTGCAACCGGATCGGTGCCATCGTGTTCGCTCCTTGTCGAGTCAGTCCTCCGCAACTGGTCTCCACGCTAGACAGCGATCGGCCGATGCACCTGTGCCGAATGTCATGACTCGAGCCTGGCGTCGGTCATGGCTGAGCCGTATGCCGGACGCCTTCCCCCCACCGGTTCGGTCGGGAAACATGACACGTTCGCCGTCTGGACCGGCCGGAGCGAGCAGGTCAGCCGCGAGCTGCCGCGGACCTGCGAAGTCGGGCTGATGATCCCCGGCGGACCCGAGGCGATCGACGCCGTCCACCGGAACTGGGCGGCGAAGGGCGTCACCGTGGTCGAGCCGCCGTATGACGAGGTCTTCGGGCGCACCTTCGTCGCCGCCGACCCGGACGGCAACCTGATCCGGGTGTCACCGGTGGACTGACCGCGACCGCGGATCGCAGTCCGCGTCGCGGGTCAGGCGTCGCGCAGCTCGTGCTCCAGCTCGGCCAGCTCGTCCCCGCCGGCCATCTGGGCGGCGAGCTCCTCGACCGTGATCTGGTCCCGCGGCCGGTCGAGCACCATCTGCCCGAGCTTGAGGATGACGAAGTGGTTGCCCACGAGGTAGGCGTGGTGCGGGTTGTGCGTGATGAACACGACCGCCAGGCCCGAATCTGCAGCCTTGGCGATGTATTTCAGCACGACGCCCGACTGCTTCACGCCCAGCGCGGCGGTCGGCTCGTCCAGGATCAGCACCTTGGCGCCGAAGTAGATGGCGCGGGCGATGGCGACGCACTGCCGCTGACCGCCGCTGAGGGAGCCCACCGGGCGGTCGACGTCCGGCAGGTCGATGCCCATCCTCGCCAGTTCGTCCTGGGTGATCCGGCGCATCGCGGCCGAGTCCAGCAGCCGGAGCGGGCCCTTGCGGAGCTCGTGCGCGAGGAAGAAGTTGCGCCATACCGACATCAAGGGGGCCAGCGCGAGGTCCTGGTAGACCGTCGCGATGCCGGCGTCCACCGCGTCCCGGGGGCTGCCGAAATGCCGCGCAGTGCCGTCGATCTCCATCGTCCCGGCGGTGTAGTCGTGCAGCCCGGCCATGATCTTGATCAGCGTCGACTTGCCGGCGCCGTTGTCGCCGAGGACGCAGGTCACCTCCCCGGCGCGCACCTGCAGGTCGACGCCGGACAGGGCGCGCACGGTGCCGTAGGACTTGCCCACGCCGTCCATGCGTATGACGGGAGCGGCTTTCGATACACCTGGTCTCGATACACCTCCCCCGCTGCGCTCCTCCGGCACTCGACCGACCGACCTTTCGGCGCTCATCTCTTCTCCCTCGCCTCCGGGCCTCACTTCAGCCACCCCACGAAGTTCTCCCCCGCTGCGCTCCTCCGATACTTCGCGGGGACCCCGACCGTTCGTGTCCTCGGCTCGGTCGGCGCTCATCGCCGCTCCGCCTGTCGTCGCACCCACAGATTGATCAGCGTGGCGAGCACCAGCATGATCCCGAGGAACGTCTTGAGCCAGTCGACGTTCCAGCCGGCATAGGTGATGCCGAGGTTGGTCATGCCGTAGATCAGCGCGCCGATCGAGGCGCCGATGACCGAGCCGAAGCCGCCGGTGAGCAGGCAGCCGCCGACCACTGCCGCGATGATGTAGATGAACTCGTTGCCGACGCCCTGATTGGACTGCACCGTCGCGAAGTTGAAGAGCGTGTGCATCCCCAGCAGCCAGGCGCAGAACCCGACGAAGAGGAACAGCCCGATCTTGGTCGCGACCACCGGCACGCCGCTCGCGCGCGCCGCCTCGGCATCGCCGCCGGCCGCGAAGATCCAGTTGCCGGTGCGCGACCGCGCGAGCACGATGCCCGCGACGACGGTCAGCAGCAGCCAGAAGAGCACCGAGATGTTGATGGTGACGCCCTCGAACGAGCCGGACTTGAAGAACGTGTGGCTGGACGCGAAAACGGCGTGCGCCGAGCCGAATCCGGCCATGTCATCGATCTTCGGGGATGTCACGTTGTCGTCGATCAGCCGCGGCACCGCGAGGTTGGCGCCCTGCAGCACGAAGTAGGTGCCCAGGGTCACCAGGAAGCTCGGCAGCTTCGTGCGGTGGAGTAACCAGCCGTTCGCGAAACCCACGAGCAGCGACACCACCAGCGCGAGGAACACGCCGACCCAGATGTTGAAGTTGAACTCCCACGCCAGCATCGAGGCGGCGAGCGCCGAACTCGTCACTGCGACGCCCGCGGAGAGGTCGAACTCGCCGCCGATCATCAGCAGCGCCACGGGCACCGCCATGATCCCGATCGCCGACGCCTGGTAGAGGATCGTGCCGACGTTGGCCAGCCCGCGGAACGCCGGAGCGACTGACAGGAACAGCACGCAGATCGCGATGGCGCCGAGCAGTGCCCCGATCTCCGGCTTGCCGAGCAGCGTCGCGATCGGCGAGCGCGGCGCGGTGCGGGTGTCGGTGGCCGTCGCAATGCTCGCCATCAGCGGGTGCCCTTCTCGGCATACGCGGCGACGGCATCGACGTTGGACTTGTCGACGAATGCCGGCCCGGTCAGGGTGGGCTTGCCGCCACCGATCGTGTCGCCGTTGGTGCGGTAGAGCCAGAGCGCGTCGATCGCGAGGTAGCCCTGCAGCCACGGCTGCTGGTCGACCGCGAACTGCACGCTGCCCGCCGTGATCGCCTTGACGATGCCGGCGTTGGTGTCGAAGGTGCCCACCTTCGCCTTGGATCCGGTGCTGCTGACGGCCTGGACGGCGTTCAGCGCGACGTCGCCCTGCAACGCCATGATCCAGTCGATCTGCTTGTCCTGCTGCAGTTTTGCGGTGATCGTCGACCGGACCGACGGCAGGTCGGCGCCGTTGACGTAGACGATCTGGGTGCCCGGCACCTTCTCCTTCACGCCGTTGCAGCGGTCGTTCAGCCCGATGTTGCCCTGCTCGTGGATGATGCAGATCGGGTGCTTCGCGCCGGCCTCCTTCAGCCGGGTGCCGGCCGCCTCGCCGGCAACCTTCTCGTCCTGCCCGAAGAAGCCGATCAGCCCCATCGGCCCCATCTGGTCGGTGCCGGAGTTGAGCCCGTCGACCGGAATGCCGGCGGCCTCGGCGTTCTTGATCGCGCTCTTCAACGCATCCGGCTTGGCCAGCGTCACCGCGATGCCGCCGACCTTCTTGTCCACCGCTGCCTGCACGAGACTGGCCTGCTTGGACGCGTCCGGGTCGGAGTAGTACTGCAGGTCGACGTTGTCCTTGTCGGCGGCCGCCTGCGCGCCCTTCCGCACCATGTCCCAGAAGGTGTCGCCCGGCGCCGAGTGCGTGATCAGCGCCGCGGTGAAGCGTGGCGTGTTGGCGTGCCCGCCGCTGCCGCTCTGCTGCTCCGTCGCCTTCTTGCCGCCAGTGCTGCTGCACCCGGCCATCGCCATCGCGCCGACCAGCGCGACCACCGCGATGCGTCCTCGCCTGCCTTGAATGCTCACGTCTTCCTCACCTTCACCTCGCCCCTGACCAGGGCACTCCTCGCGAGTATGCCGAACCTCGGCCGTCCCGCCCGACGTCACACGCGGTGTGCTACTCATCAGGCATGACATCCGCGATGGCGTGCACGCGCGGCTCGGCATGCGCGGTACTCACCGACCGCACCGTCGAAGAGCTGGCCCGCGAGTCGCCGATCGTGCTCGACTCGTGGCAGCTGTATGACGGCGCGGCTGTCGCGGTGGACCGCCATCGGGAGCGTTTCACCGCCGACGCGGCCGCCATCTTCGGTGTGGGACGCGAGGCAGCGCGCGCGGCATACGACCACGCCCTGACTCACCTGCCGCGGACCGGCTCGTGGTTCCCGGCGCTCGTCTGGACGAACGCCGGCCTTCGGTGCTGCGTCCGGCCGTTTCCCGTGGAACAGTTGCGCACCGCCGCGACACTGGCGGCGGAGCCGGTGGCAGACGAGCGAGAACAGCCTCGTGTCAAGGGAATCGACCACCTGTGGCAGCTCGGCCGGCGCCGCGACTCCGTCGCCGAGGGGTACGACGACCGGCTGTTCGTCACCGCCGAGGACTTGGTCAGCGAGGCGGTCTTCGCGACACTGGTCGTCATACGGGGCCGTGAGCTGGTGGTGCCGAACGCTCCACGACTGCCGAGCGTCACGCTGGCAGTGCTGCGCGAGCAGGCGCCGGCACTCGGCTGGTCCGTCCGCGACGAAGAGGTGACGATGGCGGCGGTCAGCGCAGCCGACACGTTGCTGCTCCTCTCGGCGTTGCACGGGGTGCGGGTCGTCCAGCGTCTCGGGCCGCGGACGCTGCGTCCGGATCATGAGCTGCGAAAGTCGCTGCAGGCGGCGCTCGAGTCGGCCCGGCGACCGGTCGTGAGGAGCGCCTCGTGCGGGTCCTGCTGATCGACAACCACGACAGCTTCACGCACAACCTGGTGCAGCTGGTGAGTGCGGTGCCCGGTGTCACCGTCGACGTGCTGCGCAACGATGCCCCACTGCCGGCCGACTGGTCGACGCGCTATGGCGCGGTCGTCATCTCGCCCGGACCGGGTCATCCGGCGGTCGACGGCGACGTCGGGATCTCGCGCGTGGTGCTCGAGCACAGCGACCTGCCCGTGCTCGGCGTGTGCCTCGGGCACCAGTTGCTGGCGTTGCTCGCCGGCGGGGTGGTCGACCGGTCACCGCATCCGAGGCACGGCGAGACGTCGACCGTCATACACCGTGGTGATGCGCTGTTCGACGGCATACCAACGGAATTCACCGCGGTGCGCTACCACAGCCTGGACGTGCGGACACTCACCGAGCAGATCGTCCCCCTCGCGTATGCCGACGACGGCACCCTCATGGCGCTGCGGCTGCGCGACCGGCCGCGCTGGGGCGTGCAGTTCCATCCGGAGTCGATCGGGAGCGACCACGGCGCCACCCTGATCGGCAACTTCCTCGCCGCGGCCGCGACCGCTGCACGCGGTCCGGCCGCCCCGATGCCGTCGCGGCAGCGCTCCGTTCCGCTGCCGGGACGCTGCTCGGTGGAGCAGGTACTGGACCGGATCGGCGAACGGCCGCGCATCGTGCTGGACGGCATCGAGAGTGCCGCCGGGCCGGTCACCGTCCTCGGCTGGGACTCGCCCTGGTCGCATGAGCTGTCCGGAGTGGCCGGCGGCGGGACGCGCGCAAGTTACCCGGACGGCACCGCAACCATGGTCTCCTCGTCGGTGCTCGACGAGCTGCAACGCCGGCTGCGGCCCGGCGTGATCGAGGACGGCGCGGGAGCCATCGCGCTCGGGTATGCCGGATTCCTCGGGTACGAAATGGGATTCGAGCTGCTCGGGCTCGACGTCCCGCGTGCTTCGGATCCGCACTGGCCGGACGCCTGGTGGACCCTGGTGACCCGGGCGGTCGTCGTCGGACCGGAAGACACCTGTTGGGTAGCGGGACTGGACGACCCGGACAACGCGGCGTCGGTTGCCGCGCTGGACACCTGGCTGCACGCAACCGGTGACCGGTTGTCCGCTGCGCGCGTGCCGGCCGGTCAGTCGAGGACCGATACGCCGCCGGCCGTCGAATTCCGCTGGCAGCACGACGAATACCTGCGGCTGATCGGCGCGTGCCAGGACGCCATTGCCCGCGGTGAGTCCTACGAGCTGTGCCTCACCAACCGGTTGCACGGCACCTTCGGCGGAGACGCGGTGCGGCTGTTCCGCGCGCTCCGGGCGGGCGGCCGGGTGCCGCGGGCGGCATACCTCCGCCTCGACGACGAGCACGTCGTGGTGTCCGGCTCACCGGAACTCTTCCTCGCGGTCGACTCCGCCGGCCACGCCCGCACCGAGCCGATCAAGGGCACTCGTCCTGCGACCGTCGACGCGGGCACCGACCGGGCGACCGCGGCCGAACTGGCCGGCTCACGCAAGGACCGCGCCGAGAACCTGATGATCGTCGACCTGATGCGCAACGACTTCCACCGCGTCGCCGTGCCGGGGTCGACCACCGTCACCGCCTTGTATGACGTCCGCCGCTTCCCCACCGTGCTGCAGCTGGTCAGCACGATCGAGTGCGACCTGCCGGCCGGCACCGGTGTGGTCGAGCTGCTGCGCGCCACCTTCCCGCCCGGCTCGATGACCGGCGCACCCAAGGAACGCTCGGTGCGGATCCTCGGCGAACTCGAAGGCGAGCGCCGCGGCGTCTACTCCGGCAGCATCGGGCTGCTCGGGCTGGACGGCACCGCCACCCTCAACGTCGCCATCCGCACGCTCCAACTGACCGGCGACCGGTTCGTGCTCGGAGTAGGCGGCGCGATCACCCAGCTGTCCGAACCCGAAGCGGAGTGGCAGGAAACGCTCGACAAGGCGCAGTCCGCGCTCAACGCCATGGCCGAAGTACAGGTGGTGGACCGGTCGACCCCCTGAGGCCCCCGTGACCGACAGGCTCAGTAAATGCCGAGAGGCCCAGAACGAGCGCGCCGAAGTGCCGGCTTTGCTGAGCCTCTCGATCCCTTTCTGAGCCTCTCGGCAAGGGGGACGAGCGGCGTGTTGTGCTTAGTCGGCGGGGACGGCGTTCGGGGCGCCGAAGCGGAGGCCGTCGTAGACGAGGTCCACGACGGCGAGCGAGGTCTGCTGGCCCTCCGGGGTGGTGGACGCCAGACAGATGCCGCCGAGTGCCCGGGTGAGCTTCTCCGCCGTGGCGTCCGGGCGCACCACACCGGCTGCGATCGCCGGTTGCAACACCCGCTCGGCAGACTCCCGCATCACCCGACGCGCCGACTCGAAGGTCTCCGGATTGCCCTGCGTCATCGACCGCAGCAGATTGATGAGGCCCATCTTCACCGCGTAGTACTCGACGAAGCCGCGCATCCACTCGTGCAGCGCCTCGCCGGGCTCCAGCTCCTTGGGCAGGTCGTAGGACCGCTGCTCCAGACCGGCCACTTGATCGCCGTAGACCGCCAGCACCAACTCGCAGCGGGTCGGGAAGTGCCGGTAGAGGGTCCCGATGCCCACCCCTGCACGCTTGGCGATCTCGTCCAGCGGGGTGTCGACGTCCTCGGTGAAGGCCTTCGTCGCGATATCGATGAGCTTCTGCCGGTTGCGCGCCGCGTCGGCCCGTAGCGGCTTGCCACCGCAGGCCGAATCCGTTGCCTTATCAGCGCTTTCCGGGGTTTCGCGCGCGTTCTTCGCCGTCGCTCTGGGCGTCGTTGCCGTGCCGCTTCGGGCCATCGTCCTCACACCTCAACGGCATACCCGGTTGCAAAACCGGAGGATGCCTCCGTATAGTTCTAAGCGGAGATCCTCTCCGCTTCCATATTCATGGTACGCCTCGCTCTCGCGAAGGACATCACTCGTGACCATTACTACCAAGTCTCGTCCCACAAACGGGGAATCCGATAACAGGCGCCACCGACGTCGGGTCTCGATACAGGCTCGCCTAGCGGCTCGCCTTACTCGACCAGCGACGACAGGGCTCGGCGACCGGGAGCGCCCCCACCGCACAGGGCTGGTGCTGACCGCTGTGCTCGTGACCCAGCTGATGCTGGTGCTGGACGCCGCGATCGTGAACATCGCGCTGCCGGACATCGGCAGCCAGCTGCACATGACGTCGGCCTCGCTGTCCTGGATCGTCAACGCCTACACGCTCGCCTTCGGCGGCCTGCTGCTGCTCGGCGCCCGTGCCGGTGACATCCTCGGCCGGCGCACCACCTTCCTGGCCGGTATGGCGGTCTTCGTCGCCGCGTCGTTCGCCGGGGGCGTGTCCCAGGGTGAGGGGCTCCTGCTCGCCGCCCGGGCACTCCAGGGAGCCGGTGCCGCGTTCGCCGCACCCTCCGCGCTCGCGATCCTGATGTCGCTCTACAAGCCCGGCGCGGAGCAGACCCGCGCCATCGGCTGGTACACCGTCGTCTCGGCGTCGGGCGCCGCGACCGGCCTGCTCGCCGGTGGCATCCTCACCTCGGTCGCCTCCTGGCGCTGGGTCTTCTTCGTCAACGTTCCGATCGGCATCGCGGTGCTGGCCGCCGGCTGGCGTTCGCTCTCGCGCGACAAGGGTGTGCGCGGCTCCGTCGACGTGGCGGGTGCGTTGCTCGTCACCGTCGGAATGACCTCCGTGGTTTACGGATTCATCCGTGCAGCCTCCGACGGCTGGACGGACGGCGGCACGCTCGCTGCCTTCGGCGCCGGCATCGCACTGCTCGCCGTCTTCCTCGGTGTCGAGCTGCGGGCCACCGCACCGGTGATGCCGCTGCGACTCTTCGCCGACCGCGATCGCGCCACGGCATACCTCGCCCGGCTGATGCTCGTCGCGGGTTCGCTCGGCTCGTTCTTCTTCATGAGCCAGTACATGCAGATCGTCCTCGGCTGGACGCCGTGGCAGTCGGGGGTGGCGTTCCTGCCCTTCCCGGTGACCATCTTCGTCAGCTCGCAACTGGTCGCCCGGGTGATCTCCAATCACTACTCGACGAAGGCGATCGCCGCCGTGGGCACCCTGTTGTCGACCGTCGGCATGCTGATGCTGACCACGCTGACCGCACACACGACCTACCTGCAGATGCTGCCGGGGTTCGTCGTCTTCGCCCTCGGCAACGGCATCGCCTTCGTGCCGCTGACCACCGCCGGGCTGTCCCGGGTCGAGCCGTCGGACACCTCGGTCGCCTCGGGCCTGGTCAACGTCACCCAGCAACTGGGCGGCGCGCTCGGGCTCGCGGTGCTGGTCACGGTGTTCGCCACGGCGGGCAAGGATCCGGCCGTCGCGCCAGGGGCGAGCGAGCACGCCATACACACCTTCGTGGCCGGCGTCGACCGCGGTTTCCAGGTCGGTGGGCTGATGCTGTTCGGGGCCTTCGCGCTCGTGCTGCTCGTCATGCGGCGGCCGGCGCGGGGTGCGGCGGCGCGGGACGCCGCCCAGCCGGTCGAACAGCTGCGGGACACGGAGGAGATTGCCCTGGAGATCGGCTGAAACCAGCCTCTGGTGCTGTGAGACGACTGGGAGTTCAATGAATATCCCCGTCACCGTCCGAGAGGAGGCGGCCATGCTGTTGTCCTCGCGCGTCGGCCGGCTCGGCACCCTAGTCATCGGCTCAGGCTTGGCCACGTCCGCAGCGCTCATCTGGGCGCCGGCGGCCGTGGCCGACCCGGCCACCTCCATCGGCTACCCGGCCGCGTCCACCACCAACAGGTTCGCCGGCAAGGCGTTCGACGCGTGCGCGGCGCCGTCCATCACCGCCATGCGGGCCTGGCTCGCGTCTCCCTATCGCGGCATCGGCATCTACTTCGGTGGCGTGAGCCGCACCTGCAGCCAGCCGAACCTGACCGCATCATGGGTCAGTCAGGCCAGCCGGATGGGTTGGCGGCTGATCCCGATCTACAAGGGCCTGCAACCACCGTGCGGTGGGCGGACGACCGACCCGAAGATCAACCCGTCCACCGCGCTCGCGCAGGGCAGTGCCAGCGCGGACGACGCCGTGAGCAAGGCCGGCACGCTCGGCCTGCGAGCCGGCAGCGCGTTCTACCTGGACATCGAGAACTACGCGCGAAACAACACCACCTGTCGCACCGCGGTGCTGTCCTTCATCTCTGGGTGGACGACGCGGCTGCACGCCCGCGGCTACCTGGCCGGGGTGTATCTGAACCTCACCCTGGGTGCCACGGACCTCGCGGCGGTCTACAACTCGACGGGTTACGCGCGGCCGGATGCGCTGTGGGTGGCCCGGTATGACGGAGTCGGCTCGACCACCGGCTGGTCGGGGATCAGCAGCACCTACTGGGCCTTCCACCAACGCGGCAAGCAGTATCTCGGCGGCCACGACGCGACCTACGGCGGTGTCACGATCAACATCGACACCGACCAGTGGGACGCGCCGGTCGCATCGGTCGCCGGCGCATGGACGGTCACCTCGAGCGTGCCGCTCAACGCCCGGTCCGGACCGGCCACGACATACCCGGTCGTGCGCACCCATCAACCGCGCAGCAGCCTGCAGGTGCTCTGTCAGGTCAGCGGGGAACTGGTCGCCACCACGCGGATCTGGGACCGGCTCACCGACGGCACCTACGTCAGCGACTACTGGGTGAGCACCCCGTCCCGGACCACCTGGTCCGGGGCGCCGCGGTGCGCGCACAGTTACCAGGTGGCGGTCGCCGACACGCTCAACGTGCGGTCCGGGCCGTCGACGGCATACGGGGTGGTCGGGACGATCCCGAACGGCGGGCTGGCTCGGGTCTGGTGCCAGCGCAGCAGTCAGCAGGTCGCGACGACGAAGATCTGGGACCAGCTCGACAACGGCCGCTGGGTGAGCGACTACTACGTCGTCGACCGGAGCAGCACCGGCT
Organism: Flexivirga sp. YIM B11880; assembly: GCF_058148645.1. Lineage (NCBI taxonomy): Bacteria > Bacillati > Actinomycetota > Actinomycetes > Micrococcales > Dermacoccaceae > Flexivirga > Flexivirga sp. YIM B11880. Next base: position 655,197 of record NZ_JBMAMH010000001.1, on the reverse strand, counting down.
ACAGCGCGCCGGTGCCGCGCTGCTGAGCACCGTGTCGGACGATTGGCTGCAAACGCTCAGGAAGTAAGGGTAACCTCAGTCGCATGTCGACCGCTGATACGTCGAGGAGAGCCCTGCTGCGGGCCGCCGATCTGCGTGCTGCCATCGCCGGTCTGGTGGACGTGCCGATCGAGCGACTCTCCGACCAGGCGAACCTCATCGAACACGGCATCGATTCACTGCGGGTCATCCAGCTGGCCGAGCGCTGGTCGCGGCTGACCGGTCGCGTCGTGCGCTTCGCCGACCTGGCCGCCGAGCCGACCTTGGCCGCCTGGGCGCGCATCGTCGGCGTGAAGGCCTGAGCAAATCCGTCGATCCGGCGTGCCCCCTCCAATATGGTTGGGTCCGTGGAGGATTGACGTCACCGCTCGAGCGGTCACCGTCCACCCTCAGCCATCGACGAGCGGAAAGGTCTTGTGCACCAATGAGATTGCGCGGCAGTTTCGCTCTGGTGACCGGCAGCAGCGGCGGCCTCGGCGCGGCCGTCGCACGCGAGCTCGCCCGGCACGGAGTGCGCGTCGTCGTGCACGGCCGAGACGCCGAACGCACCAAAAGCGTTGCACAACAACTCGATGCGGCGCAGGTCGTCGGCGACCTCACCGATCCCGCGCAAGTGCAGCGCATCGCCGAGGAGGCGACCGCGGCCCACGGCCGGCTCGACCTGGTCGTCCACAACGCCGGCATCGGCTGGCAGGGCAGCTTCGACACCATGCCACCGCAGCGCGTCACCGAACTCGTCGCAACCGATCTCACCGCGCCGATCCTGCTGACCCGCGCAGTCTTGCCGGGAATGCTCCAGCGCAGCTGCGGCCATCTGTGCTTCATCAGCAGCATCGCGGGCCGCTCCGGTGTCGCCGGAGAGGCGGTGTATGCCGCCGGCAAGGCCGGCCTCGACACGTTCGCCGACTCGCTGCGGCTGGAAGCGGCCGGGAGCGGTGTCGAGGTCAGCACGTTCGTCCCCGCCGTGGTCGACACCGAGTTCTTCACCCACCGCGGTGCGCCGTACGAGCGCCGTTCTCCGAAGCCCCGCGACCCGGAACGCGTTGCCCGGCAAGTCGTTTCGCTCATCGCATCCGGTGGTATCGAGCGATGGAGTGATCCAGCACTCCGGGTCGCCCCCGTCATCCGCGCGATGTGGCCCACGGCATACAACCGACTGGCCGGGCGTTGGGGTGAGGAGACGAGGCTGAAAGGGGACGGCTGAGCATGCTCTGGCTGGTGTTGCTGCTCGCGTGCGCGGCCGCGTTCGCGTTCGCACTCTCCGCCATGCTGGAGCAGCGCGCCGCCTCCCAGGCCAACAGTTCACACTCGCTCGACACCGTGCACGGCTTCTCGGCCTTCGTGCGGGCACTGGTCCGCCGCAAGCTGTGGCTGACCGGCTTCGTGATCAACAACGTCGGCTTCCTCATCCAGGCCGCCGCCCTGCACGTGGGCAGCGTCGCGGTGGTGCAACCGGTCATGGTCAGCCAGGTGCTCTTCGCACTGCTGCTGACCGGCCTCGGCAGCCGGCTGCGCCCGACGGCCAAGGACTGGTTCTACGTGCTGTGCATCTGCGTCGGCCTTGTCGTGCTGCTCTCCGTGGGCGGCGCGGCGCCGCTGCACGGCGCGCCCGACCGGGAGCGGGTCATCTGGGTGTTGCTCGCGATGGCCGCGTGCGTGGTCGTGCTCGTCGCGTCCGCCCGGGGGCAGGCCGGTGCGCGTGCCGCCAGCCTGCTGCTGGCCATCGCGGCGGGCATCTGCTTCGCCGGCAACGCGGTGCTGATCAAGCTGACCACCGAGGACCTCTTCGGGCCCGGCGTGCTGCACACCGCGCTGGACTGGCCGGGTTACAGCCTGGCGGTCGCCACGGCGTCGGGGCTGCTCATCGAGCAGGCGGCCTTCGCACACGGCTCGCTGCCGTGGGCGGTCGCCGCGATGAGCATCACCAACCCGGTCATCAGCTACCTGGCCGGCATCTTCGGCTTCCACGTCACCGCACCGCACTCGCCGGGAGCGCTCGCCGCAGTGTCGGTCACCGCAGTCCTGATCGGGATCGGGATCAGCGGACTGGCCCATTCGCCGCTCACGCGCAGCCGGAGCGAGGCTCCTTCACAGGTGGCGGTGCCATAGTGGACTATGCCTTTGCCACCAGCCGCGGCTTCGCCGGCCTGTCAGCTGATCATCGACAGGGCGTTCGTGCGCGCTTCCGTGCTCCGAGCGGGCCGCCTGGCGCTCGAAGCAGCAGTGATCCCCTCCCTGCTGCTGTATGCCGCCCTCGCCACCGTCGGACAGCTCTGGGGGCTGATCTCGGTGCTGGTCTGGTCCGGCCTCATCGTGGCGGTCCGCGTGCGCAGCCAGTCCACCGTGCCCCGCACCCTGCTCATCGCGGTGCTGATGCTGGTCGGCCGCACATCGCTGTCGCTCGCCCTGTCCAGCATCTACATCTACCTGCTGCAGCCGATCGCCGGATCGCTGATGATGGCAGTGATCTTCCTCGGCAGTGCGGCCATCGGCAAACCGATCACGAAGCACCTGTGCCGCGACTTCGTCGCGCTGCCGCAGATGCTCTTCCACGACAAGCGGGCGCACCGGATGTTCAGCCAGGTCTGCATCCTGTGGGGCGCCTCACGGCTCATCGACGTCGGCATGAGCATGGGTTTCCTGCACCTCGGAGCACGCAATGCCCTGCTGTCGCGTGGACTGTTCAGCACGTCGCTGACTGTCCTCACCATCGCGGTGTGCATCGCCTGGGGTTGGAGCCGGCTGCGCCGGATGCCCGATTTCACCATCGCCTTCGCCTGAGCCCCACGAAGTTACGGAGGCATCGAGCTCTTCGCGGCGGTGAGTCCGCGTGAGCGCGACGCACACCCGCCTGCCGCATCCACATCGACCGCCCGTGCCCCAGGCGCGGCGACCGCGTCTCCTCGGGGAACTCGCGCTGGGCGCCGCACTCTTCGCGGCATACCTCTTCGTCGACTCGTTCCACACACCCGCCCGCACGGCCGCCGCCCGCTCCCATGGGGAGCAGCTGCTCCGGCTGGAGCAATGGCTGCACCTCGACCTCGAGCGCGGCCTGAACAGCTGGCTCGCGGGGCACCCGGCGCTGATGACCGCCGCCAACTACGAATACGCGACGACCTACCTCGTGTCAGCAGCGCTGCTGCTGGTGATCACCTATGTGTGGGCGCCGCCGCTCTACCGGCAGGCCCGCAACTCGTTCATCGTGCTCAACCTCATCGCGTTCGTGTGCTTCGCGGCGCTGCCGCTGATGCCTCCCCGGATGCTGCCCGACTTCGTCGACACGGTCGCGACGGGCGGCACGGTAGGTTCATGGGGCTCGCCGCTGGTCGCGGGGGCCAATCAGCTCGCCGCGATGCCATCGCTGCACATGGCCTGGGCGCTCTGGGTGAGCGTCATGCTGGCCCGGATGTCGCGCAGCGCGTGGCTCCAGGTCACCAGCGCCGTCCACGTGGGTGTCACCCTGTATGTCGTGCTCGCGACCGCCAACCACTACCTGCTGGACGCCGTCGGGGCGGCGGCCGTCGTAGTGGTCGCCGTGGCGGCGACCGAGTGGTGGGACCGTCGGCGACCCGGGGAGGAGCCGATGCCGACGTCGGACGCCTTCTTCCTGGACGTCGAGTCGCCCGGCCACGCGCAGAACGTCGGCGGACTCGCGATGCTGCAGGGCACACCCGACTACGCGGCGATCCGCGACAACCTGGCCGCGCAATTGCGGGCGTTGCCGCACTTCACCGACCGGCTGGTCGCACCGACCACCTACCGCTGGGTGCCGGCCGGGCCGATCGACTGGTCGTACCACCTGGTGGAGCGAACGCTGCCGGCCGGCGCCGATCTCGACGCGCTGGTCGGTGAACTCACCGGACAAGAGCTGCCGCGGGACCGGCCGCTCTGGCGGGTCTGGCTGATCCGCGGGGCCGGTGACCAGGTGGCGTTCTGCATCGTGATGCACCACTGCATGGCGGACGGCATCGGTGCGGTCGCGAAGCTGCTGAATCTGCTGCAGCCCCACCATGCACTGCCCATCCCGGACCGTCCGGGTCCGACGTTGCTGCAACGCGGCGGCGGCGTCATACAGGGGTTGGCGCAGTTGGCGACGGACGGCAAGCCGGCCGCGCTGCTGCCACCGGGTGGGCCGCGGCGCGGTTTCGCGACCGTCGAGGTGCCGCTCCCGGCGGTGCAGGAGGTCGCGCGTGGTCACCGGATGCGGGTGACCGAGTTACTGCTCGCCGCGACCGGCATCGCCCTCGCCGAGGTCGACCCGGGGCTGGCCGGCGCGTGCGACCACCGGCTGCGCGTGTCGGTGCCCGTCATGCTGCGGGCGCCCGGCGCGGGGTCGGACGACGGTGGCAATCTGACCGGCGCGGTGATCGTCGACACACCGGCCCGGAAAGCGTCGATCGACGCCGTGCACGACGAGGTATGCCGTGCCGGATCCGCCCTGCGCACGCCGACCCGGGCACTGGCCGCCCGGTGGGTGATGGCCTCGGCGCTGCGCGCGGTGCCGCACCGCGGCCGCCGGCTGTTCGCCCGAACAGTCTACGGGCGCAAGTTCTTTCAGGCGATCGTCTCCAACATGCCGGGCCCGGACCAGGAGTTCACCATGGTCGGCTGCCCGCTCGTGCGCGTGCACCCGATCCTGCCGCCGGCCCCCGGCATACCACTGACCGTCGGAGCACTCAGCTGGAACGGCTCGCTCGGCATCACCGTCGTCACCGACGCGGACGTGCTCGATGCGCGCGCGTTCGCGCAGGTCCTGCAGGAACGGGTGCTGCAGTCACCGCTGCTCGACGGCGACGAGGGTGCGGAGATGGCGCTGCACTGAGCCCCGGCTGGCCTCACTCCGCGGGCGCGCCCCACACGAGTGCGAGAAACAGCTGGGCGCGTTGCTCGGGGTCGTCGAGGGCGTCGCCGAACACTCCGCGGAGCTGGTCGAGGCGATAGCGCACCGTCTGCGGGTGGATGTGCAGTTCCTCGGCCACGGCGGCCCGGGAGCCGAAGTGCCGCAGCCACGAGGTGAGGGTCTCGACCAGCCGTTCCTGGCTTCCGCCGGGCAGCCGGTCGAGCGGGGTCAGCACCCGAGAACGCAACGCTGCCAAGAGTTCCGGGTTGCGGTGGACCAGCATCGTGTCGATGTGCTCCGGCACGAAGATCACCCGTGCCGGCAGCACGCCGGCGCCCTGCAGACGGCGTGCGCTGCGCGCGACGCGCATGCTGCGACGCGCCTCGGTGACCGGGACCGGCGGGCCGACCACGGCCGGCACCTCCCCCAGCGCGCGCTGGAGGCGGGGCCCGATCCCCGCGACCCAGGGGACCAGCCAGCCGACCACGTCGCCCACGTGCACGACCAGCCACTCCGGGTCCAGCCGCGGGCGGGTCGTGAGCGGCGGGTCGTCCTGATCGCGCAGCAGGACGAACGCCAGCTCGTCCGGGACCACCCAGCCGGCCTGATCGGCCGCGAGCAGCACGGCGTTGCGGTCCGGAATCGTCGACATCAGCAGACCGGACAACTCGCCACGCGCCCGGTGTGACACCAGCCCGCGCTCGGACTGCTCGCGCACGTAGCCGTCGGTGGTGCGTGCCGAGATGTCGTGGGTCAGCATGAAGAGCGTCTCGGCAAGCCGCGACAGCCTGCGAGTGTCGAGCCCTACCTCCATCGCCTCCCGCGAGATGTGCGCCCACGCGACGCGGGCGCCCGCCTGGTATGCCGTGAGAATGCCGTTCAGGTCGCGTCCCTGCTGGAACTGCGCACGTCCCAGCTGATCGAACATCGCCACCAGCAACGGATCGAGTTCTGGTGCCACGACCGGACGCTCCAGCGCCGCTCCGTTGATCGTCGCGAGCAGTCGCGGAATCACCTGATCCGCAGCCTCGGCGAGCGTCGTGCCGCGCTCCGACGCGAACGCGAGGCACGCCGGCCACAGCACCTCGAGCTCTTCGGCGACCGCGGCCATGATCTCGGCGAACCGCGTCTGCAGGCGTGTCTGCAGGATCCGCAACTCGGGTGGCGGCCCTGGTGTCCCGGCAACCTGCAGCGTCTGCCCCATCAGGTCAAGGCTCCCATAGATTCGTCAGATCTATCACTTGGTGACAAACAATCTGCCCCGACGCCACACCTTCCGGTGCAGCGCCCGGAGATTCATCCGAGAGATCCTGAGATCAAATGATCGACGCAGCCTGCTCATCCGGCGTCGTCAACGCGGACGGCGCGCCCACGGCAGCGACCGAGAACTTCCCGGTTGCGCTGCGCATCCTGCCTGTTCGCTACCGGGGAGCACTTTTCGCGATCTACGAGGTCGCACGCGCCATCGACCAACTCGGCGATGCCGCACCGGGCGACCGGGTGGCGGCGCTCACGGCGTTCCGAGCAGACCTGCGCCGGTTGCGTGACGGGCAGCAACCGTCAGAGCAGGTGCTGCGCGATCTGGCGCCATACGCGTTCCGATTTGCCTTGCCATTGCAGTCTTTTGACGATCTGATCGAAGCCAACGTGATGGATCAGCGGGTGACCCGCTATGCCACGTTCGACGCGTTGCTCGGCTACTGCGCGCTCTCGGCGCATCCGGTGGGCAGGCTCGTCCTCGCGGTGTTCGGGCAGTCCACGCCCGCACGCGCTGGCTGGAGTGACTCGGTGTGCGCCGCGCTGCAGGTGCTCGAGCACTGTCAGGACGTCGCCGAGGATCGAGCCGCCGGACGGGTCTACCTGCCGCAGGACCACCTGGCCGACGAAGGGCTCACCGACGCCACCCTCCTGCGGCCGGCGAATGCGCCGGCGCTGCGCCGGGTAGTGCTGCGAGAGGTGAGGTCGGCACGCGACATGTTGCGGGCCGGCACGCCGCTCGTTGCGCAGTTGCGCGGCTGGGGGCGACTCGCGGTCGCGGGTTACGTCGCAGGCGGGCTCGCCACCGCCGATGCGATCGAACGCGCACGAGGGGACGTCGTCACGCACGCACCCGTGAAACCTTCACGGATCACCATGCTGCGACACGGGATTCGGCTGCTGCTGACCAGGAGGGCATGAGAGATGACCATCGATCAGGCGTTCCTCGCGGCCGAGACGGTGACCCGCACCGAAGCACGCAACTTCTATTACGGCATCCGTCTCCTTCCCTCGCGCAAACGCCAGGGACTGTGCGCTCTCTACGCGCTCGCCCGGCGCATCGATGACATCGGTGACGAGGAAGCACCGCTGCCGCAGAAGCGTGCCGCGCTGGCCCTGGTCCGCAAGCAGCTGTCCGACATCGACTCGGCCACCGACCCGGTGCTGGTCGCCGTCGCGGAGACGGCACGCCGCTTCCCGGTGCCGCTCGAAGCGTTCGAGGAGCTCATCGACGGCGTCGAGATGGACCTCGACGGCAGCACCTACGAGACCTTCGACGACCTGCGGCTCTACTGCCGCTGCGTCGCCGGGTCGATCGGCCGACTGTGCCTGTCGATCTTCGGCAAGGGCACCGACCCGCGGGCGCCACTTTTCGCCGACCAACTCGGAATCGCGTTGCAACAGACCAACATCCTGCGCGACATCCGCGAGGACCTGCTGCTCGGCCGGGTCTACCTGCCGACGGCCGAGCTGGACGAGTTCGGTGTGCGGCTGCAGCTGGACGACCAGGGCACGCTGCACGACCCGGACGCGCGACTGGCGGCATACATCGGGTTCGCCGCCGACCGCGCGCAGCACTGGTACGAACTCGGGCTGCGCCTGTTGCCGCAGCTCGACCACCGCAGCGCGGCCTGCTGCGCGGCGATGTCGGGCATCTACCACCACCTGCTGCTGCGCATCCAGCAGAACCCGACCGTCGTCTACGAGCGACGGATGTCGTTGCCAGCGCACGAAAAGGGCCGTGTCGCGCTCACCGCCCTGACCCGGGCGGTGCTGCCGGTATGACGGGCACCGTGCGCACCTCGGTCTGCGTGGTCGGCGGCGGCCTCGCCGGGATCACGGCCGCCCTCGACCTGGCCGACCAGGGCCTGGACGTGACTCTGCTGGAGTCGCGCGCCCGGCTCGGCGGGCTGACCCATTCCTTCCGGCGCGGTGAGCTCTGGGTGGACGGCGGCCAGCACGCATTCCTGCGCTGCTGCACGGCATACCTCGGGCTGCTCGACCGGCTGGGTGTCCGCCACCTCACCTACCTGCAGGACCGGCTCGACGTCCCGATCGCCAGTGAGGCGTCGGCGCAGCGGACCCACCTGCGTCGCAACGACTTACCGGCCCCGCTGCACCTGACCGGCTCCCTGCTGCGGCACCGCTGGATGCCGCTGCGGCAGCGGTTGCTCGTCGGCCGGATCGCCCTCGCGCTTGGTCGCCTCGACCCGGACGATCCGAGCGTCGACGCGCAGTCCTTCGGCGGCTGGCTGCGCTCCCAGGGCGCCGACGACCGGTCGATCGAGGTGCTGTGGGAGCTGATCGGGAAGGCCACCCTCAATGCCGACGCCGACGCGTGCTCGCTGGCCCTCGCCGCAACGGTCTTCCAGCTGGGCATGCTGCAGGACAAGGGCGCGTCCGACCTCGGCTGGGCGCGAGTTCCGTTGCAGCAGTTGCACGGTGATGCCGCGGCGCGCGCGCTCGCGGAGGTCGGCTGCGAGGTGCGGCTGCGGGCCAAGGTGAGTGCAGTCCTCCCGGAGGAGCGCGGAGTCCGCGTCGTCACCGGCACCACGGACGAGCTGTATGACGCGATCGTGCTCGCCATACCTCCCGGAGCGCTTGCGCGAGTGCTCGATCCCACCGTGCTCGGCCTGCCCGCCGACATCGCCGGACGGCTGGGTCTTTCGCCGATCATCAATCTGCACGTCGTGCTGGACCGCCCGGTGCTCGACACCGAATTCGTTGCCGCCATCGACAGTCCGTTGCAGTGGGTCTTCGACCGCACGACGGCCGCGGGACTGTCGGACGGGCAATACCTCGCGGTGTCGCTCTCCGCGGCGGACCAGCTGATCGGACTCACCAACGCCGAGTTGCGCGAGTGGGGGCTGCCGCATCTGCGAAACCTGTTGCCCCGCATCGACGATGCGGAGATCCGGGACTTCTTCGTCACGCGCGAGCCGGAGGCGACGTTCCGCGCGGCGCCGGGCAGCGCGCGGCTGCGGCCGGCCGCACGGACCACTCAGCCGCGGATCGTGCTGGCCGGAGCGTGGACCGCGACCGGCTGGCCCGCAACCATGGAAGGCGCTGTGCTGAGCGGGCATTCGGCCGCTGCCGTGGTGCTGGCGGGGCAGGGTTCCGCCGATCTCCGGCAGGAGCCACTCGGCCGGCGCCACCGGCGACACGAAACGGAGGACCTCGCCATGACCACGTTCGCCAAGGCACAGGAACTCACCCGCACCCTCGTCACGCCCGCGCTGCACAAGGCGGTCGACACCCTGACCGGGCAGGAGCGTCTGGTGGTTGCCTACCACCTGGGTTTCGTGGACACCCAAGGCAATCCGGTCGAGGAGGACGGCGGCAAGAAGCTGCGGCCGACCCTCGCGCTGCTCAGCGCCGCCGCGGTCGGCGTCGACCCCGCCCAGGCGGTCAGCGCGGCCGTGGCCGTCGAGCTGGTGCACAACTTCTCGCTCGTCCACGACGACATCATGGACCGCGACCGCACCCGGCGGCACCGGGAGACCGTGTGGTCGGTGTGGGACGAGGCGACCGCCATACTCGCCGGAGATGCGTTGCAAACGCTCGGTTTCGAGACGCTGCTCGCCGATCCGAGCCCGCACGCGGCGAGCGCCGCTCACCTACTCGCCGCCACCACGCAGGAACTCATCCACGGGCAGATGCTCGACATGGAGTTCGAGCGGCGCGCTCAGGTCTCCCTGGCCGACTGCCGGGCGATGGCCGCCGCCAAAACGGGTGTGCTGCTGGCCTGCAGCACCGAGTTGCCCGCAGTACTCGCCGGGGCCGACCGCGAGCAGCGCAGCGCGCTGGCGGCATACGGGCGGTCGCTCGGTGTGGCATTCCAACTCGTGGACGACCTGCTCGGCATCTGGGGAGATCCAGAGGTGACCGGCAAGTCGAATCACTCGGACCTGCGAGCCAAGAAGCACTCGCTGCCGGTCAGTTGGGCGCTCGAACAACCGGGCACGGAGTCGCTGCGCGACTGGTTCGCGAGGGGTGAGACGTCGGAGCACGAGCTGGCCCGAACAGCAGCAGAACTCGACACAATCGGCGCGCGCCGCTGGTGCCGCACCAGCGCGGACCAGGCGGTCGACGAAGCGATCTCGGCACTGCGGGACGCCGACCTGGACAGCGACGCGATCGTCGCACTCACCGAGGTGGCGCACTACGTCGCCGGAAGGGACGTCTGACACATGGCAGAAGTGCTGGCTGAGACAGCCACGGACAGCATCGCGGACATCGCCCGCGCAACGCTCGATCGCGCGGTCCGACGACTGCGCGATCTGCAGCTGCCGTCCGGAGCCTGGAAGGGCGAGCTGCAGACCAACGTGACCATGGACGCCGAGGACATGATGCTGCGTGTCTTCCTCGGCATCGACACCGCGGAAACGCGTGACCAGACCGCCCGGTGGATCCGCAGCCAGCAGCGCGCCGACGGCACGTGGGCCACGTTCGCCGGCGGCCCCGGCGACCTGTCGACGACGGTCGAGGCCTGGATCGCGCTGCGGATGGCGGGCGACAAGCCGAGCGCCGAGCACATGGTGCGTGCCCGCGAATTCATCCTGGGCGCCGGTGGTCTGGAAGGGACGCGGGTCTTCACGCGCGTCTGGTGCGCGCTGTTCGGCTGGTGGGACTGGCAGGACCTGCCGGCCATGCCGCCCGAGCTGATCTACCTCGGCAAGCGGATCCCGCTGAACATCTACGACTGGGGCTGCTGGGCACGCCAGACGGTCGTGCCACTCACCGTCGTCTGCACCCTACGGCCGAAGCGCCGGATGACATGGAAGCTCGACGAGATTCGCGTCGGCGGCGGCGAGGGCTCGACCCGGCGAGGACGGAAGGTGGCCGGCATACTCGATCGCCGTCGCGGCTTCTTCGACCGCCTCGACACCGGCTTGCACGCCTACCACCAGCACGCCATCGGGCCGGTCCGCCGCAACGCCCTGCGTCGCGCGGCGGAGTGGATCGTCGCCCGTCAGGAGGCCGACGGCGGGTGGGGCGGCATCCAACCGCCCTGGGTCTACTCCATTCTCGCGCTGCGCACGCTCGGCTACCCGCTCGACCATCCGGTCCTCAAGGCGGCCATCGACGGGCTCGACGGATTCACCATCACCGAGGACACCCCGGACGGCCCACTACGTCGTCTCGAGGCCTGTCAGTCGCCCGTGTGGGACACCGGGCTCGCGCTCAACGCACTGCTGGACGCCGGCGTGGACGCTCGCGATCCGGCGTTGCGCAAGGCCGCCGAGTGGCTGATGGACGAGCAGATCACCGTACAGGGTGACTGGACGGTGCGCCGCCCGAAGCTGCCGTCCGGCGGATGGGCCTTCGAATACGCCAACGACACCTACCCGGACACCGACGACAGCGCCATCATCGTCATGGCGCTCAACCGAGTGATGACGACGAAAGGTCCGTTGCAGGAGCAGTCCGTGTCGCGCGGCATCGCCTGGACGGCGGGCATGCAGTCCGCGGACGGCGGCTGGGGTGCCTTCGACGCCGACAACACCAGTCGCTGGCCCGCACGGCTGCCGTTCTGCGACTTCGGAGCCGTGACGGACCCACCGTCCGCTGATGTGACCGCACACGTGGTGGAAATGCTTGCCGCAGTGGGGCGTTCCCGCGGTGCGCGCTGCAAGCGCGGCGTGCAGTGGCTGCTGGACCATCAGGAGCGCGACGGTTCCTGGTTCGGCCGCTGGGGCGCCAACCACGTCTACGGCACCGGCGCTGTCGTGCCCGCGCTCGTCGCCGCAGGTGTCCCGGCCGACTCCCCGCCGATCCGTGCCGCCGTCCGCTGGCTGATCGCGCACCAGAACGCCGACGGCGGGTGGGGGGAGGACCTGCGGTCGTATGCCGACCCGGCGTGGATCGGCCGCGGTGACTCCACCCCATCCCAAACCGCCTGGGCCCTCATGGCGCTGGTCGCGGCCGGTGAGCTCCGAGAGCCGCTGCAACGAGGCATCGTGCATCTCGCGGAAACCCAACGGTCGGACGGTGGTTGGGACGAGGAGAAGTTCACCGGCACCGGCTTCCCCGGTGACTTCTACATCGCCTATCACCTCTACCGGATCATTTTCCCGGTCTGGGCACTCGGCCGCGCCGTACGCGCCTTGCACGGCGGCGAGCAGGGTGACCGGCCCAGCCTGAGACTCGCGGCCAGGGGGTCAGTATGAGCGAGCGCAGCGAGCGAACAACGGTTCAGACGAAGGCAGAAGCCCGACGAAGGAGGGGTTCTGCATGAGTGGACAGGTCCTCACCCCGCTGCGCATCGAGCGACTGGCGCTCGAGCACGGAATGCGCCGAGCGCCATACGTTTCGGGCCGCGGTCCAGCAGGGCGCGCGCCGCAGACGGACCTGCCGACCGTGGTCGCAGGGGTCGCGGGAGCGCTGTCGCCCGACGTTCGCCCCGCCGACCTGGTCGTCGCCGACCGGGTGCGCACCGACTCCGCCGAGGTCGTGCTGCCCTCCGCACCCGTGCTCGCCGGCGAACTGCGCCGGGCGGGGCTCACCGTGCACGTGGGCACCATCGAGACCACCGACCACGTCGTGACCGGTGCGGAGCGGCGTCACCTCGCCGAGCGGGGCGCGCTGGCCGTGGACACCGAATCCGGTTACCTGGCAACCCAACTCGACCCGAAGCACCTCGCCGTGATCCGCGCCGTCGTCGACACCGGCGAGGACCCGCTCGTGCACCCGGGCACGCTCAAACGCGGTGTCGCCGCACTGCGCAGTCTGCGGCACGCCGGCCCGGTCGTGCAGGACTGGCTGGACGCCTGCGGCGACCGCACCATCGTCCGGGCCGAGCCGCAGTCCTTCTGCGCCGGCGTCGAGCGCGCCATCGAGATCGTCGAGCGCGCCCTCGCCCGGCACGGTGCACCGGTCTACGTCCGGCGGCAGATCGTCCACAACACCCACGTCGTCGCGGAGCTGGAACGCCGTGGCGCGGTCTTCGTGCAGGAGCTCGACGAGGTGCCCGAGGGCGCGGTCGCCGTGCTCGCCGCGCACGGGGTCGCGCCGTCGGTGCGGGTCCAGGCGACCGAGCGTCGCCTGCAGGTGATCGACGCGACCTGCCCCCTGGTCGCGAAGGTGCACCAGGAGGTACGCCGCTTCACCGGCGGCGGCCGCACGGTGTTCCTCATCGGCCACGCCGGACACGAGGAGGTCGTGGGCACCCAGGGCGAGGCGCCCGACCACGTCGTGCTCGTCGAGTCGGTCGACGACGCACGCACCGTAGCGGTGCGCGACCCCGAGCAGGTCTCCTACGTCATGCAGACGACGCTGTCCGTCGAGGAGGCCGACGAGATCGCGGCGGTGCTGCGCGAGCGCTTCCCGGCCCTGCAGGCGCCGCGCCGCGACGACATCTGCTACGCCACCAGCAACCGGCAACAGGCGATCCGGGAAGTTGCGGCGGTGACGGACCTCGTTCTCGTCGTCGGATCGCCCAACTCCTCCAACTCGATGCGGCTCACCGAAGTCGCCCGTGCCGCAGGCACCCGCGCCCACCTCATCGAGGACGCGGCCGACCTCCGGCTGCGCTGGCTGCACGGCGTGCGCCGCATCGGCGTGAGCGCCGGCGCATCGGCACCACCATCGCTCGTCACCGAGCTGATCGACGCGCTCTCCGCGTTCGGCGACCTCGAGGTCACCCGCGTCGGCGGCGTCACCGAGACCATCCAATTCACCCTGCCCCGAGAGGTTGTCTGATGCCACACATGCCGTTCCGCCAGTCCGTTCGCCTCGGGCAGTACCTCATGAAGCAGAAGCTCGCCCGGCGCGACAAGTTCCCACTGCTCGTCGAGCTCGAACCGCTCTTCGCCTGCAACCTCAAGTGCGTCGGCTGCGGCAAGATCCAGGAACCGGCCGCGATGCTGAAACAACGTATGCCGGTCGAACAAGCCGTCGCCGCCATCGAGGAATGCGGTGCGCCGATGGTCTCGATCGCGGGCGGCGAGCCGCTCATGCACCCGCAGATCCACGAGATCGTCCAGGAACTCCTGGACCGTAAGAAGATCGTCTTCCTGTGCACCAACGCGCTGCTCATGGCACGGCACATCGACAAGTTCACGCCGCACCGCAACTTCTCCTGGATGGTGCACGTCGACGGCATGAAGGAGCGCCACGACGCGTCGGTCAGCCACGAGGGCGGCTTCGAGGCGGCCATCGACGCGATCAAACTGGTCCAGTCCCGCGGTTTCCGCGTGATGACGAACACCACTGTGTTCAACAGCGACTCGCCGCAGGACGTGATCGACGTGCTCAACTACCTCAACGACGAGGTCAAGGTCGACAACATGCAGATCGCGCCCGGCTACGCCTACTGGAAGGCGCCGGACCAGGAGGGCTTCCTCGGCGTCGAGGAGACACGCACGTTGTTCGCCAAGGCGTTCGGCGAGGGCCGGCGCAAGAAGTGGCGGCTCAACCACTCGCCGCTCTTCCTCGACTTCCTGGAGGGCAAGGTCGACTACGAGTGCACTCCGTGGGCGATCCCGTCATACAGCCTCAAGGGCTGGCAGCGGCCCTGCTACCTGCTCGACGACGGCTACGTGTCGACCTACCAGGAGCTGATCGAGGACACCGACTGGGAGGCGTTCGGTCGCGGCAAGGACGAGCGCTGCGCCAACTGTATGGCGCACTGCGGCTACGAGCCGACCGCCGTGATCGCGACGATGGGGTCCCTCAAGGAGACCATCCGGGCGGCGGTGGCGTGATGTCCGCGCCGGAGCTGCTGCATCACGTCACCTCCCCCGGTGACCTGAAAGTCCTGCCAGGAGAAGCACTTCCCGAGCTGGCCGCACAGATCCGGCGCCGCCTCGTCGACGTCGTGACCCGCACCGGCGGCCACCTCGGCCCCAACCTCGGCGTCGTCGAGCTCACCATCGCGATCCACCGGGAGTTCGAGGCTCCCAAGGACGCGATCGTCTGGGACACCGGTCACCAGAGTTACGTGCACAAGATGCTCACCGGCCGCGACGACCGGCTGGAACAGTTGCGCACCGCCGGCGGCATCACCGGCTATCCCTCTCGGTCCGAGAGCGACTGTGACATCGTCGAGAACTCCCACGCCTCAACGGCCTTGTCCTACGCCGACGGACTGTCCCGGGGCTTCGAGCTGACCGGCCGGCACCGCCGGGTCGTCGCGGTCGTCGGTGACGGCTCGCTCACCGGTGGTATGGCGTGGGAGGCCCTCAACAACATCGGCGCGAGCAACCGCCCCGTGATCGTCGTGCTCAACGACAACGGCCGGTCCTACGACCCGACGGTCGGCGCCTTCTCCCGGCATCTGGCCGAGCTGCGCGCGGGAACCGCCACGTCGAACCTTCTGGAATCGATGGGATTCGGCTACATCGGCCCGGTCGACGGGCACGATTTCCGGGCGCTGCACAAGGCGCTGAGAGCCGCCCGGAAACACACCGGGCCGGTCGTGGTGCACGTGGCGACCCGCAAGGGCTGCGGCTATGCGCCGGCCGAGCAGGACGAGAACGACCGGATGCACTCGATCAGCCCGGCCGCACCACCGGCCGCAGTCGTCGCCGACACGACGCGCCAGCCCCGAACGGAAGCGTGGACAACGGTTTTCGGCCGTGAGCTGGCTGCCATCGGGGAGGAGCGAGCGGACGTGGTCGCGCTCACGGCCGCGATGCGACTGCCAACCGGGCTCGGACCCTTCGGTGAGCGCTTTCCGCACCGGATCGTCGACGTCGGCATCGCCGAACAACATGCCGTCACCTGTGCCGCCGGGCTGGCGACGGCCGGTCTCCACCCGGTCGTCGCGATCTACTCCACGTTCCTCGGGCGCGCGTTCGACCAGATCCTCATGGACGTCGGATTGCACCGCCTGCCGGTGACTTTCGTGCTCGACCGGGCCGGCATCACCGGCCCCGACGGCCCCTCGCACCACGGCATGTGGGATGTCTCGATGCTCAGCGGTGTCCCGGCGATCCGCATCGCCGCGCCACGCGACGCGGTCCGGCTGCGCGAATTGCTGCGAGAAGCACTGGCGCACGAGTCCGGCCCGACCGTCCTGCGCTATCCCAAGGGGACGGCGCCCGCGCCGATCTGCGTGTACAACCGGATCGGCTCGGTCGACCTGCTCACGCCACTTCAGTCCAGCGGTCAGGTGCTCATGGTGCCGAGCGGACCGATGGCTGCGGTGGCGGTGGAAGCCGCGCGCCGGCTGGCCGGCATGGGTGTCTCAGCCACGGTGGCCGACCCGCGCTGGATCCACCCGGTTTCACCGGAGCTGATGACCCTGGTCGCCGACCACCAGGTCGTGCTCACCCTCGAGGACAACGCGATCGGCGGCGGACTCGGTGCGGCGCTGTCGATGGCGGCGCACCGCGCCGGCCTCGCGACGCGCGTCATCCCGATGGGGTTGCCGGTGGAGTTCGTGCCGGTGGGCAACCGGCCAGACCTGCTCGCGGCATACGGCCTGGACGCCGACCACGTCGTCGACGCCGTCCTCTCCTCCCGCTGGCGGCGCAGCAACAAGCCGGCCCCCGTCTCGCTGGCCGGCACCTGACCGTCCTTACCCCTTCGGGGTGGGATCACTGCGCCTCCGGCTGGTCGGCCCACCACCGCAGCAGCTCCTCGCGTGCCGCGTCCTCGCCGACCGGCCCGTTGTCCAACCGGAACGCCAGCAGGTGCTTGTAGGCGTTGCCGAGCACCGGACCCGGCTTGATGCCGAGCGCCTCGGCGATCTGATTGCCGTTGAGTTCGGGGCGGACCGCGTCCAGCTCCTCCTGCTCGCGCAGCGCCGCGATCCGCACCTCGAGGCTGTCGTATGCCGCCGACAGCGCCGCTGCCTTCCGCCGGTTGCGGGTGGTGCAGTCGGACCGGGTCAGCAGGTGCAGCCGGGACAGCAGCGGGCCCGCGTCGGTGATGTAGCGACGCACCGCCGAGTCGGTCCACTGCGAGTCGACACCGCCCGCAGCCTCCGGCGACGGGACACCCGGTCCGCCATACCCGTGGAACCGCAGGTGCAGCTCGGTCAGCCGCGCGACCTGCTTGATCGTCTCCTTGTCGAAGCGCAGCGCGCGCAGTCGCTTGCGGACCAGCTTGGCGCCGACCATCTCGTGGTGGTGGAAGGAGACACCGCCGCCCTTCTCGAAGCGGCGGGTCGCCGGCTTGCCGATGTCGTGCAGCAGCGCGGCCAGCCGGAGCACCAGGTCCGGGCCCGGCACCAGCTCGGGCGACTCCAGACCGGGCACCACTCGTCTCCCCTCCAGTGCCATCGCCTGCTCCAGCACAGTGAGCGAGTGCTCGTAGACGTCCTTGTGCCGGTGGTGCTCGTCCACCTCCAGCCGCAGCGCGGGCAGCTCGGGCAGGACGTGGTCGGCGATGCCGGTGTCGACCAGCAGCGTCAGCCCCGCCCGGGGGTCGGGCGCCAGGATGAGCTTCACCAGCTCGTCGTGCACCCGCTCGGCGGAGATCATCTGGATCGACGCGGCCAGCTCGGTCATCGCGGCACGCACCCGCGGGTCGACGGTGAACCCCAGCTGCGCCGCGAACCGCGCCGCCCGCATCATCCGCAGCGGGTCGTCGCCGAAGGAGACCTCCGGTGCCGACGGGGTCATCAGTGTCCGCCCGGCGAGAGCGGCCATGCCGTCATACGGGTCGACGAACTCCAGCTCGGGCAGTCGCAATGCCATCGCGTTGACCGTGAAGTCGCGACGCACCAGGTCGTCGGTCAGCGAGTCGCCGAAGCTCACCACCGGCTTGCGGGTCTGCCGGTCGTAGGCGTCCGCACGGTACGTCGTCACCTCGACGATCGTGTCGCCCTTGCGGGCACCGATCGTGCCGAAGTCGCGCCCGATGTCCCAGGTGGTGTCGGCCCACGGCTTCAGCAGCGCCTCGATCCGGTCCGGGCGGGCGGACGTCGTGAGGTCCAGATCCTGCGAGGTCCGCCCGAGGAACGCGTCCCGGACCGGCCCACCGACCAGGGACAGCTCGTGCCCCGCGCCGGCGAACAGGTCGCCGAGTTCACGGAGCAGCGGCAGCGCCGGCGCCAGCTGCCCGACGGCGCGCCGTTGCAGCTCGCCGAGGGACAAGGAATCGTCGGTTCGCGGGGCTTCTCGCACCATCACAGGGTATGGCGAGCAGCGACACCCACCGACCACGGCCATGAACCGGCCGCCCGCCCGCCGATGAATCGACAGATCGGCCCGGTGCCCGCGCGGAGGCGGTTTACAGTGTTGAGATGACGCTCTATCCGCCGCGCGCCGACCGCCCCCTGCGGCGGCTGCCTGCGGTGGAGGAGACCTCGGCCGGCGGCGTCATCATCGACGTGGCCGGTGGCTTCGCGTGGATCGCGCTCATCGCCCGGCACAACCGCGCCGGCCGGCTGGAGTGGTGTCTGCCCAAGGGCCACGTCGAGCCGGGCGAGACGCTCGTCGAGACCGCGGTTCGCGAAGTCAGGGAGGAAACAGGCATCATCGGACGTGCCCTGCTCACCCTCGGCACGATCGACTATTGGTTCAGCACCCCGCAACTACGCATCCACAAGCGGGTCCATCACTACATGTTGGAGGCACTCGGTGGCGAGATCAGCATCGACGGCGACCCCGACCACGAGGCCGTCGACGCACGCTGGTTCCGCCTGGACCGGGTGCAGCGGAAGCTGACCTTTCCCAATGAGCGACGCATCGTCCAGACCGCCTGGCAGCACCTGGCGCCGTCGGCGTAGGCATCTCGCAGCCGCGTGCACGGCGCTGCTCACCCTGGCGCTCTGCCTCCTGCCCTTCGGCACGTCCCGCGCGGTGGCCGCCGACAACTCGACCTCGGCGCGCATCTCCCTGGACGCCAACGTCCCCGAGGTCTCCGCTTCCGGTCAGCCGGTCGTCGTCTCCGGCACCATCACCAACACCGGTTCGGCCACGATCAACGACCCGGTGGTGCACGTCCTGCTCAACAGCACCCAGCTGCTCGACACGCGATCCACCGCGGAGGACTGGATGTCGGGCAAGCTCGACGTGCCGGTCACCCAGGTCGCCACCGGCAGCACGGCTCCGGTCGCCCCGGGCAGCACGACGTCCTTCGCCGTCACCATTCCCGGCACGAAGCTGAAATTCTCCTACGGCCTGGCCTCGCTGCCCCTCTCGATCACCGTCACCGACGGACGGTCGGCGGCAGCGTCGGCCATCCGCGGGACGGCGCGCAGCACGCTGCACCAGCAGAACACCACCGTCCGGTCACCGCTGCAGCTGAGCGTCGTCATACCGCTGACCCTGCCGGCCGACCCGGACCTCTTCGGTCCGGCGGGTGCCGCGCGCGCGGCAGCGTGGGAGCGTGCGGTCGGGCCGGAGTCGACCGTGCAGCAGACGCTCGACGCCTTCGCCGGTATGCCGGTCGTCTTCGCCGTCGATCCGGAGTTGATCGACCCACCCGCGGCCGCGGACGACAACGTGCCGGCGCCCACACCCAGCCCGACCTCGTCGTCGGGCAGCCCCGGCACCGGCTCGGCGAGCGGCAGCACCGGTTCCGGCACTCCGTCCTCGCCCACGCCGACGAGCACCGGCGCTGCTGCGCCGGCCACCACGGCCCCGGACTCGACCACGAGCGGCGCCACCAGCGGTGGCACCGGCACCGGCGGCTCGACCTCGCCGGAGTCGTCCGGCGCCTCGGAGCCGTCGTCGTCCACGAGCAGCAGCACCGCCCCGCCGACCACACCGTCCGGCCGGATCACCGCCGCCGTCGACAGCCTGACCGATCGGATCGCCAATCTCCAGCGCGCTCACTCGGTGTGGTGGCTCCCGGCCGACGACCCGGACCTCGCTGCCCTGCAGGCGGCCGGCCCACGGGGCCGGGCGCTGCTGGCCCGCGACCTCACCCGTCCGCTTCCCCAGGCGGTGCGCAAGGCGGGCGCCGTCCGAGTCGTCTGGCCGATCGGTGACGCACCGGGGTCGGTCGTCACTTCCTCGGCAACGCAACTGGCGGCTCACGGCAACCGCGCGATCGCCCTGCTGCCCGATCGCGGCCTCCCGGTGTCCGCCTCGGGCGCGACGCACCGGTTGTCGAGCACCTCCGGTGTCCTCACGTATGACGAGCGCCTCTCCCGGATCTTCAGCGCTCCGTCCACCTCGCCGGGGACCCAGGCGGGCCGGCTGCTCACCCAACTGCTCGCCGTCTACCAGCAGTCACCCGGCACACCACGGTCCCTGGCCCTGGTCGCTCCGCGGACCGGTGCCGCCGACCCGACCCAGCTGGCCGCCCAGGTCACTGCCCTGCAGGCCGCCGCCTGGGTCACGTTGCGGACCGGCGCCCAGACCGGGACTGCGCTCACCAAGGCGACGGCGACCACGGTGCTCGGCACGCCACGCGCGGGCGCTCCCTACCCGACGGCCGCCGGCAAGGCGGTCAGCACCGGCGAACTGCGCGACCTGGACCTGTCCCGCGACCGGCTGGCCGCGCTGCAGAGCGTGATGGTCGGCGGTGACGAGGTGCTGCCGCAACGCGTCCGGGCGCTGGACATCATCGGCTCCGCCCGGTGGCGCGGTGCCGCCGCCAAGCTGGAGTCGGTCGCGGACCGGGACGACGCGGCGGTGTCGGCGATGCTGGCGAAGCTGTCGATCCGGTCGTCCACCATCAACTTCTTCGCCGATTCCGGAGACATCAGCGTCACGATCTCCAACCAGCTGGCGCGGCCGGTGCACGGCGTCCTGCTGCACCTGCAGCCGCGCAAATATCTGGTCCAGGTCACCGACGACGAGAAGACGATCGACATCGAGGCCGGCGCCCACGCCACCGCACGGTTCCACATCAAGGCCGTGGGCGGCGGCACCGTGCCGGTCGACGCCATGCTGCACGCGCCGAACGGCGCCCCCCTCGGGCCGCTCGGCGCGCCGTCGCAGCTGAAGATCAACGTTCATCCCACGTCCGGGTGGATCATGTGGGTTCTGGGCGCTCTCGCGGCGCTGATCCTGGTGATCGGCCTGTGGCGCGCCGTACGCCGTGGCCCCCGGACCGCCTCGGGGCCCGCGCCGGCCGGGCAACCGACGCCGAACGAAGCCATCGTCGACGCCGGCCCGACCACTCAGCAGCCGACCGACGACAAGACCGCGGGAGACCGATGACTGACGAGAGCCGGCCCAGCCTGGGGCAGCTGTATGCCGAGTCCGGTGCCCGGCCGCTCGTCCCCCAGGGTGCAGCGGACGGCGGCGCCAGTCTGGGGGCGCTGTACTCGTCATGGATCGGCGAGGACTCCGGTTACCTGCCGTTGCCGGACGCCGACGTCGTGCGGGCGCGCAAGGACGCGATCGCGCGCGGCGAGGACCCCGAGGCGATCCCGTATGCCGCTCCGGCGGCGGAGCCGGTGGTCGCCGCAGAGGGCGGCATCGGCCGGGCGAGCGCCATACTCGCTCTCGGCACGCTCACCTCACGAGCTCTGGGTTTCGTCCGCACGATCTTGCTCGGCGTGGTCATTTACGACGTGGCCGGCAACGTCTGGGACACCGCGAACAAGCTGCCCAACATGATCTATCTGCTGCTCGCCGGCGGCGTCATCAACGCGGTACTCGTCCCGCAGATCACTCGGGCCCTCAAACACGAGGACGGGGGGCAGGCCTATACCGACCGAGTCCTGACGTTGGCGATGTCGATCCTGCTCGGCGCCACGCTGATTCTGACCGCGGCGTCGCCGCTGATCTTCAAGGTGTTCTTCCTCGATGCCACGGGGGCCACCTGGCGGCTCGGCATCATCTTCAGCCTGTTGTGCATGCCGCAGCTGTTCTTCTACGGCCTCTACACGATGCTCGGCGAGATTCTCAATGCCCGGAGCAGATTCGGTGCTCCGATGTGGTCACCGGTCCTCGCGAACGTGTTCGCGATCGCGGGACTCATCTGGCTGCTGGCGGCCTATCCACATCACCTCACCGAGCCAGCCCGTTGGACCACCCCGATGATCCTGGTGCTCGGCGGCTCCACGACACTTGGCATTGTCGCCCAGGCTGTGGTGCTGATCATTCCGTTGCGTCGCTCCGGATACACCTGGCGACCGAACTTCTCCTTCCGGGGCGTGGGCCTGCGCAGTACCTCGACAGTGGCGGGCTGGGCCTTCGCCGCGGTCATCGTGCAGCAGGCCGGCCTGTTGGTCACGAGCAACATCCTCAACAAGGTGCCGTCGGCCAGCCAGGCCCAGACCAACGCCTTCCTCTTCTTCATGCTGCCGCACTCGCTGGTGACGCTCAGTCTGATCACCGTGCTGTTCACCAGGATGTCGCGCGCGGCACACGAAGGACGGACACAGGCCGTCACCGATGACTCCGCCCTCTCCCTGCGGCTGTCCGCGGTGGCCACGATTCCGGCGACGATCGGCATGCTGGCGATCGCCGGTCCGCTGGCCGGCTTCTTCTACCCGCCGTTCGCAACGGCGGTCGAGCGGCAGAGCATCGCACTGCTCCTCGGGCTCGTGCCGTTCACGGTCTGTGTCGTCGTGCAGCGCGCGTTCTTCGCCTACGAGGACGCGCGCACACCGTTCGTCATGCAGGTGTGGTGCACGATCATCACCGCCGCTCTCGCGTTGCCTTGTCTGCTGTTGCCGAATGCTTGGATCGGATTCGGGGTCTGCCTGGCCGGCTCGATCGCCTACTTCGTCGAAGCCACCATCGGCTTCCGGTCGCTGCGCCGGAAGCGGCTGCCGCAGCTGCGGATGGTCGGCGTCATGCAGACGTGGGCCCGGCTGATCGTCGCCTCGATCTTCGCGGTGGTCGTTGCGCTCGTCGTTCGTTTCCTGCTCAGCGCGGCGGTCGGCACCGACTCGCGAGCGACGAACCTGATCATCCTCGTCCCGACCGCGGTGGTCTTCGCGGCCTTGTATGTCGTCTTCTCTCGGCGCCTGCACGTCAAGGAAGTCGAGGAGCTCATGGACGCCGTGGGCAGCAAACTGGGCGGTGCCCGACGGCTAGTGGGCCGCTGATCGGCCGACCTGGCGCGTGTCCGCGCGGAGTGACCAGCCGCAGCCTCCTAGTATGTGGCGGTGTGTCGGTGCCTGCTGCACCGTCCTCGACCATCGGTGCCGCGCAGCAGCGGTGACCGTCACGGCGAACAGGGAGCACCGAGTCAGTGCAAGCCATCGGCGAGAACACCGTGCTGGCACAGCGCTACACGCTGACCCGCAAGCTCGCGGGGCGGCCCGATCAGGAGCTGTGGATCGCGACCGACGCCACCCTGGACCGCGAGGTCACCGCGACCATCTTCCCGGCCGACTTCGTCCATGCCGAGGCGGCCCTCGACAGCGCCCGGCGCGCCGCCGGCGTGGAGGACCACCACCTGCCCCGCGTGCTGGACGTCGGCACCGAGAACGGCACGGCATACGTCATCTCCGAGGCGCTGCACGGCGCGGAGTCCATCGCCGCGATGCTGCAGTTCGACCCGTTACCCGCTGAGGAGGTCCGCCGGCTGGTCGGTGAATCGGCGAGCGGCCTCGGGGCGGCCGCCGCCCGCGGTCTGCACCATCTGCAGCTCACCCCGCACGACATCGTCTGCTCGCCGGACGGAGCCGTCTCGGTGCTCGGCCTGCCCACGGACGCCGCGCTGGCCGGCGCCGACGAGCTGTCCTCCGAGGACGCCTCGCGCGCCGACACCGTTGCCCTGGTCCAGATCGTGTATGCCGGACTGACCGGGTTCTGGCCCGGCGACCAGGCGGTGCCGGGGCTGCGGGACGTGGCTCGACGCGCCGACGGTGAGTTGCCGGCGCCGAGCGAACTCGTGTCCGGCGTGCCGGGCGACCTCGACGCGTTGTGCCGCACCACGCTGAACGCCGGCGAAGGGCCGCGCACGCCGGGCGAACTCGCGCGTCAGTTGGCACCGTGGTCCTCCGAGCGGGTGACCGGCGGGGCCCGGCGCAACACCGCCGCCGACGGTCGGTCGGGCGCGACACTGCGGGCCGTCCCGGGTGGCGACCGCACGCAGGTCGTGCGGCCGTCGAAGGCCGATGCGCCCGGCACGGGGTCGGCGGACCCCACCACGGAACTGCCGGCGAAGACGGCCCTGCCGCGGGCCGCCACCAGCACCATCCCGGACGGCGACGAGACCGCGCAGATCTCCCACTCGGACCTGATCAAGGCGCGCGAGCGCACCGCGGCCGCGCCGCCGCCGGACGATCTCGACGACGACTACGACCCGACGTTCACCGAGCTGGAGCCACCCGTGCCGGGCCTCGGCGGCCACTTCGAGCCGGACCACCGCAGCAGCCGGCTGGCGCTGGCCCTGGTGGTGCTGCTCGTGATCATCGCGGTGATCTTCGCCGGCATCGGGCTGCGCGGCATCGGCCGGTCGTCCGGCTCGCCGCAGTCCACGACCGCTGCGTCGCCGACCCGGTCGACGGCTTCCTCGTCGGCGTCGGGCACCAGCACCTCCGCACGACCGCGGCCGACAGCGACGCCGCTCACGATCAACCGCATCACGTCATACGGGATCAACGGCGGTGAGAACAACGCGCTGGCCAAGAACGCCACCGACGGCAACCCGGACACCTACTGGAACACCGCCCAGTACGCCTCCGCCGACCTGGGCGGACGCGGCGGCGGCACCGGCCTGCTGATCGACCTCGGCAGCGTGAAGACGGTGAAAGACCTGAAGATCACGACCTCGGGCGGCGCATCGAACATCGAGTTCTTCGTCAGTGACACCATCCAGCCGGTGAGCACCCGGCAACCGGAGACCACCCTGAAGGGCAGCGGCGCACAGACCGCCGACCTGCACGGGGTGCAGGCGCGCTACATCACCCTGTGGGTGACCTCGCTGAGCAAGCAGTCCGACGGGTCGTTCCAGGAGCGCATCAACGAGGTCAAGGTGTTCCCGTGACCCAGCTCGCCCAATACACCGACCGTGAGCTGCTCTCGGCGCACTGTGCCGGCGATCCGGACGCGTTCGGTGAGCTGTTCCGGCGGCACAAGGACCGGATGTGGGCGGTCGCGCTGCGCACCACCCGCGACCCGGAGATCGCGGCCGACGCGGTGCAGGACGGCTTCATCTCGGCGTTCCGCCGGGCCGACTCGTTCCGCGGTGACGCCCAGGTGACGACCTGGCTGCACCGCATCATCGTCAATGCCTGCCTGGACCGGTTGCGCCGGATCAAGCCGACCTCGGAGCTTCCCGAGTACGACCTCGCCGATCGGCACGACGCGCATTCCAGCACGGTCGTCCGGCTGGACGTGCAGGAGGCGCTCGGGAAGATCCCGGAGGGTCAGCGGCTGGCACTGACCCTGGTCGACATGCAGGGTCTGCCCGTCGCCGAGGCGGCGGAGGTGCTCGGTGTCGCCGAGGGCACCATCAAGTCGCGGTGCGCTCGAGGCCGGTCCGCGCTCGCCGCACTGCTGCGCGACAAGCACGGTGACGGTTACGTCGGCGGCACCTGATGGCCCATGGAACCGGCTGCGTCCGTGACTCGTCATACCCGCGACTGATGTTGGTGTCCCCACAACCGACTTTCCGCTCGGAGAGCCGGAACCCCGACCGTGCATTCGTCGTCTCAGCTGCTGAACCGATTGGAGGAAAGCCGTGACGACACCTCCCGAGGACGTCGAGAGCGATGCTTTCGAGAACGACCCGACAGGCATGCGTGACCTGCTGCGGTCGTTGCCCGATCCGGGTCCGATGCCGCAGAACGTGACCGACCGGATCACCGCTGCTCTGGCAGAGGAGCAGCGCGGCAGGTCGGGGAACGAGCACAGCACCGTCACACCGCTCACCCGCACCGGACGCCCCGGCGTCGGCAAGCCGGCCGGGCGCCGCTGGATGCAGGCGGTCGGCGGCCTGGTCGCAGCGGCGGCGGTCGCCGCGGTCGCGGTCGTCGGCGTCCGGTCGCTGACCCAGAACAACGCCCCCACGTCGGCGCTGCCCTCGGTGACCGCGCACACCTCGGTCAGCGGAGACCAGTTGGCCGGCCGCATGCAGGTCGAGACGACCGGCACCAACTACACACCGGCGTCGTTCAACGCGCAGGCCGCCAGTATGGCGACCAGGTCCGCCAGCAGCAGCCCGAATCCCTCGGTGGTGACCGAGTTCGGGTCGATCACCAAGCCGCGCGCACTGCTCGCCTGCGCCCGCTCGATCGGCGGCACGCTGCTCGACAACCCCTCGAGCATCAAGGTCGACCTGGCCACCTTCGAGGGCAAACCGGCAGTGATCGTCGTGGTGACCAACGCGGGCAAGCAGACGGCCTTCGCGGTCTCCGCGACCTGCAGCAAGGGCGACCAGCCCTATGCCGCCCCGCGCACCGTCTGAGAGTCTCTTCGGGACGCGGAACATCCGCCGCCTACGATCTGTTGTGCAAGGCGTGCGCTGCTGCATGCCGGCAGGGCAGTTGTCACCCGACCCCAAGGAAGATTCCGTGAGCGAGCGCAGCGAGCGACCAATCGAATTCAGGGCGAACGGCCACTCCCGACGAAGGAGGGAGTTGCCGTGAGCGAGCGCAACCTGATCATCATCGGCTCTGGTCCGGCCGGATACACCGCCGCCGTGTATGCCGCCCGCGCGAACCTGCATCCGCTGGTCTTCGAGGGTTCGGTCACCGCGGGTGGCGCGCTGATGAACACCACCGAGGTGGAGAACTACCCGGGCTTCGCCGACGGCATCATGGGCCCGGCGCTGATGATGCAGATGCGCGAGCAGGCCGAGCGCTTCGGCGCAGACCTGGTCCGTGACGACGTCACCGCGGTTGACCTGACCGGTCCGGTCAAGCGGGTCACCGACGGCGAGGGCAACGTCCACGAGGCGACCGCGGTCATCCTGGCGATGGGGTCGGCATACCGCGAACTCGGCCTGGAGGACGAAAAGCGCCTCTCCGGGCACGGGGTCTCCTGGTGCGCGACGTGCGACGGAGCGTTCTTCCGCGACCAGGACATCATGGTCGTCGGCGGCGGCGACTCCGCGATCGAGGAGGCGACGTTCCTCACGCGCTTCGCCAAGAAGGTCACCATCGTCCACCGCCGCGACGAGCTGCGCGCCTCCAAGATCATGGCCGATCGCGCACTCGCCAACGACAAGATCGACTTCGCCTGGAACAGCCAGGTGGTCGGCATCCACGGCAACCCGAAGGTCAGCTCCATCACGCTCGAGGACACCCAGACCGGTGCGACCCGCGACGTCGACACGTCCGCCGTCTTCGTCGCCATCGGGCACCTGCCCCGCAACGAACTGATCATCGGCCAGGTCGACACCGACGCCGAGGGTTACGTGCTCGTCGGCCAGGGCACCACGGCCACCAACCTGCCGGGCGTGTTCGCCTGTGGCGACTTGGTCGACCACACCTACCGCCAGGCCATCACCGCCGCCGGCTCCGGCTGCGCGGCGGCACTCGACGCCGAGCGCTTCCTGGCCGATCACGAGTCGGCGAACGACCCGAAGACCGCTGCTGCGGTCAGCGTCTGAGTGCGCTAATTTCCTTAATTAACAACGTAATTCAGCGGTAACCGATAACACGAAAGGACCCACACACCATGGGTGCACACACCAAGGAAACGTCCGACGCCACCTTCGAGGCAGACGTCCTGAAGAGCGACAAGCCGGTGCTCGTGGACTTCTGGGCGCCCTGGTGCGGGCCGTGCAAGATGATCGCCCCGATCATCGACGAGATCGCCGAGGCCAACGCGGAGAAGCTCACCGTCGTGAAGCTCAACACCGACGACAACCCGGCCACCTCCGCGAAGTACGGCATCACCGGCATCCCGACGCTCAACGTCTACCAGAACGGCGAGGTCGTCAAGAGCATCGTCGGCGTCATGCCGAAGCCGAAGCTCGTCAAGGAGCTCGAGCCCTTCATCGGCTGACGGCCACTGCTTGACTAGCGGTGTCCCCGAATCGCTTTCGGGGGCACCGCTTTTCGTTCCCCATGCCTGGTTGTCGCCGTCGTCTGGTCACCTTGGTGGGGCGGCGGCTGTGCCGCCGTGCCCGACTCACTCCGTTGCACTCCGCTAGCGCTCCGTTCCACTGCATAGGCCGGGCCCGACGACACACCCGTCGCCTTCGCTACTCGCCTCGCGCTCACCTCGCCTTTGTTGCTTGGTGCCGGCGCGATCGCGTGCATTGGCATGTTCGCGTGGTGCATCGAGTGAGTGCCGCGCGGTGCCAGTTGTCGTTGGTGCGTGCCAGCTCGCCGAGCAGGACGAGAACTGAACGTTGCGAGCCACAGCAGATCCGCTCACACGACGAGGTGCGCACCGAGGGTGCTGAGTTCGTCGTGGGGCCGGGCCTATGCAGCGAAGTGGAGCGTTAGCGGAACGCAGCGGAGTGAGTCCGGCCACGCGGCGGACTCAGCACCCCACAAGGCAACCACCCGCCATCGTAACCACGATGGCGCGAAATGCGTTGCAGCGCAGCGGGTTTCTATTTCTCCCTGGTTCGCTAGTCAATCCGCCTGCAAAGCTTCGCTACTCAGTCCACCGCGTGGTGGACGCCGAGCTGGTCCATGATGCGGTTGAGGTCCTCGACGCTGGCGAACTCGACGGTGAGCTTGCCGCGGGTCTTGCCGAGGGCGATCTTCACGCGGGTGTCGAGTCGGTCCGAGAGGCTCGCGGCGAGGGTGTCCAGTTGCGGGTGGTGCTGGCCAGTTCGGGGGGAGCGGCGCGTGGCTTTCTCCTGGTCTCCGCCGAGCGCGACAATCTCCTCGGTGGTGCGGACCGACAGCCCTTCGGCGACGATGCGCTGGGCGAGTCGCTCCATGGCGGCGGCGTCGGGCAGGCCGAGCAGTGCTCGGGCGTGGCCGGCCGAGAGGACGCCGGCCGCGACGCGCCGCTGGACCAGGGCCGGCAGCTTGAGCAGGCGCAGCGTGTTGCTGATCTGGGGACGGGACCGGCCGATCCGTGCGGCGAGGTCCTCGTGGGTGCACTGGAAGTCGTCCAGCAGCTGACCGTAGGCCGCAGCCTCCTCGAGCGGGTTCAACTGCGCACGGTGCAGATTTTCCAGCAGAGCGTCGCGCAGCATGGCGTCGTCGTCCGTGCTGCGGATGATCGCGGGGATCGTCTCCTTGCCCGCGCCCTTGCTCGCGCGCAGACGGCGTTCGCCCATGATGAGTTCGTAGTCGACGCCCGCAGACGCCGCGTCCTCCGCGGGCAATCGACGAACGACGATCGGCTGCAACACGCCGATCTCGCGGACGCTGTGGATCAGCTCGGCCAGCTCGTCCTCGTCGAACACGGTGCGCGGCTGGCGCGGGTTCGGCCGGATCGTGTCCACCGGCAGCTCGGCGAAGGTTGCGCCCGGAACCTCCTGCAACTCCTCAGCAGCTGACGCGTCGGTGTCCAGAGGCTCCGGAACCGAAGCCTCTGCCGACTTCCCGTCGTGCGGGCCGTCCTGATCGGCGCGGTGAGTGTTTCCCGTGAAACCATCGCGCAGCGTGTCGCCGTAAGCCTCAGTAGCCGCCGTCGGGCTGGTGGCGCCGGGGAAGAACACATCGGACGGACGGGATGCGCCTGTCGACGGGGCTGGTGCTGTCGGGATGAGGGCACCGAGGCCGCGCCCCAGTCCGCGTCGCTTTTCACTCACCGCGTCATCGTAGTGCTACGCGCGGTCAGCTCTTTGGCAGCCTCTGCGTACGACAGCGCGCCGCTGCTCGAGGGGTCGTATGTCAGGACCGTCTGGCCATGGCTCGGTGCTTCGGAGATGCGGACCGAGCGCGGAATCGTCGCCTTGAGCACCTGATCGCTGAAGTGGGTGCGGACCTCGTCGGCGACTTGCGCGGACAGGCGGGTCCGGGCGTCATACATGGTCAACAGGATGGTCGAGACGTGCAGTTCGGGGTTCAGGTGCGCCCGGATGAGTTCGATGTTCTTGAGCAACTGGCTGAGCCCTTCCAGTGCGTAGTACTCGCACTGGATCGGGATGAACACCTCGCGCGCCGCCACGAAGGCATTCACCGTGAGCAGCCCCAGGCTGGGCGGACAATCGATCAGGATGAAGTCGAAGACGCCGGCGGCTCCGGGATGGTCCTGGTAGTGATCAATGGCCCGCTTCAGCCGGGATTCGCGAGCGACCAAGGACACCAACTCGAGTTCGGCGCCGGCGAGGTCGATCGTCGCCGGTGCGCACCAGAGGCCGGGGACGTCAGGGCATTGCTGCAGCACGGCGGCCAGCTCCTGGTCATCGACCACGACGTCGTAGATGCTCGGGACCTCGGCATGGTGGGGAATGCCGAGCGCCGTGCTCGCATTGCCTTGCGGGTCGATGTCGATGACGAGGACGCGCATCCCGAACTGCGCAAGTGCCGCTGCGACATTGACCGTCGTCGTGGTCTTTCCGACACCGCCTTTTTGGTTCGAAATCGTGAGGACACGCGGCTCGGTCGGTTTCGGCACGGTGCCGTCCTTCAGGGCGGCTCGGCGCCGGGCCTGGTCGACCAGCTCATCGGCAAGCGGCGACGAGGGCATAGGCGGGGCGCTCGGCTCGCTTGTTTCACGGGAAGCGGCTGCTGTGGTTTCCCGTGAAACATTCGGTCGTTCCGCGGCGCCGGCGGGCACCGGATGCAGCGGGCCGAGCTGCACGGTGGGGTGCAGTCGGGCCGCGTTGCGCCAGCCCACCGGCTCCGGCGAGGCTACCTGCTCGGTTGCGCCGAGCCACCCCGTGGGCAATGAGCTGGTGGTCACCGTTCGCCTCTCTTCGTCCGGCGGGCGAGCTTCGCGCCGCCTGCCTTCTTCGCACTGGAACGGCGGAGCCGTCGGGGCGTGCCGACTCCCAGGCGCGCCACGGTGGTCGGCTCGTCGAGCAGTTCGGCGCCGCATTCGATGATTTCGATCGAGGTGATGCCGACGTCGGTGAGCAGATCCCGGCAGCCGTTGATCTCGTCCGCCACCGACGCGCCCTTCATCGGCAGCCACCAGCCGCCCGGGCGCACCAGCGGGACGGACCACACTGCCAGATTCTCCAGCGCCGAAACCGCTCGAGAGGTGACGACGTCCGTCGGCGGCAACTCGTCCCACAACGCTTCCGCGCGACCCCGGCACACGGTGACGTTCGACAACTCGAGCTCCTCGACGACCTCGTCGAGCCAGCGGGTACGCCGCAACAGCGGCTCGATCAGCGTGACCCGAAGGTCCGGCCGCCGGATGGCGATCACCAGTCCGGGCAGTCCGGCTCCGCTCCCGACGTCGATGACGGTGCTGTTCTCCTCGATCAGCTCGGTGATGACCGCACAGTTGAGGATGTGCCGCTCCCAGAGTCGCGGCGCTTCCCGCGGGCCGAGCAGGCCCCGAATCACACCGGAGCCCGCGAGGATCTCGGCATACCGCTGCGCGACGGGCAGTCGCCCGTCGAAGATTCCGTCTGCAGCTGCGGGAGGCGGCGGGACGTCGGCGGTCTCCAGCTCCTCGGAGTGCTGCCCGGAATCAAGTTTCACGTGGAACGCCTCAGTCGTCCGCCGGCAGAACAACCACGAAACGCCGCGGCTCCGCACCCTCCGACTCCGATCGGAGCCCACCGGCCAGCACCGCGTCGTGGACCACCTTGCGCTCGAACGCCGACATCGGCTGCAACGAGACGCGTTCGCCGTTCGCCTTCACCGACGCGACGGCCTCCTCGGCCAGCTTCACCAGCTCGGCGCGGCGGTCGGCGCGAAAGCCGGCGATATCGAGCATGAGCCGGCTGCGGTTGCCGGTCTCCGCCTGGACGGCAAGCCTGGTCAGCTCCTGCAGCGCGTCGAGCACCTTGCCATTGGGACCGACCAGCCGACGTGGCACGCGGCCCTCTTCGGAGTCCACGATGGACACCGAGGCACGGTCTCCGTCGACGTCCACGTCGATGTCCCCATCCATGTCGACGATGTCCAACAGGGTCTCCAGGAAGTCGGCGGCCACCTCGCCCTCACGGTCGAGGTCTACGGTCTTGCTCGGCTGCCCGACGGACGACTCGTCCTCGGATGGCGCGTCCTGGGTGGTCACGTCAGTCATTCTTCACTCCCGGTGCGGTTGGTCTCAGTGATCGAATTGGCGGCATCCCGTGCGGGACGACCTGCCGGCAGCGCCGAACAACCCGTCCGGTGCCGTGCGCGCGCTGCGCTACCGCTTGCGCTTCTTGTTGCGTTTGGGCTGCACGCGTTGGCCGCCGGATTTGCCGGCCGTGCCGCCCTCCGCGGTCACGAGGCCCGGACTGCCAGGTGGTGTCTTCGACTTGGCCAGCTCCACGGCGGCCGAGTCGGCGGTCTCGTCTTCGGCGGTGTGCAGCCCCGGGATGCTCAGCTTGGTGATCGCCTTGCCCTTGGCCTTCCGGCGCTCCTCCAGCGCCTTCTCGGCGGCCGAGCCGGGAGCCGGCATCCGACGGATGGTGTAGAACTGCTGGCCCATCGTCCACAGGTTGGTGGTCACCCAGTAGAGAAGCACACCGATGGGGAAGTTCACGCCGGAGATCGCGAAGAACACCGGCATGATGTACATGATGTACTTCTGCTGCTTGGCCAGCGGATTGTCCAGCGCGGATGCCGGCATGTTCTTGCGCATCAACTGATGCTGGGTGGTGAAAACCGTCACCGACATGATGACGATCAACAGGATCGTCAGGATGCGAGTCGCGCCCACCGGCGAATCCGCGGGGTGCAGGAATGCCGACGACAGCTTCACGCCGAAGAGCGTGGAACTCTCCGCCTGCGCGGCGAGACTCTTCGTCATCACACCGATCGGGTGATGCGTGCCGTGACCGATGTCCTTGAGCCGGTCCAGCACCCGGAAGAGCGCGAAGAAGAACGGTGACTGCAGCAGGATCGGCATACAGGACGAGAAGGGGTTGGTCCCCGTCTTCTTGTAGAGCTCCATCGTCTCCTCAGTCATCTTCTGACGAGACTCGGCGTCCTTCTTGCCCTTGTACTTCTTCTGGATCTTCTGGATCTCCGGCTGGATCAGCTGCATCCGCCGCGAGGACTTGATCTGCTTGACGAACAGCGGGATCAGCAGGATGCGCAGCAGGATGACCAGGCCGACGATGGACAGCGCCCAGGTCCAGCCGTTGGCGGCGGGCATGCCGATGGCGGTGAAGATCCTGTGGAAACCCACCATGACGAAGGCGACGAACCATTCGAGTGGGTACAGGATCGTGTCGAAGAAGTCGTAGATGGCGGGTCCTTCAGTTGAGCGGCGCCGGCGCAGGTGCGCCGGAGTCGTCCGCGGTGACAAGAGGCGGAACGTGGTCGACGCCGCCAGGGTTCCAGGGGTGGCACCGGGCCAACCGGCGAACGGTCAGCCAGCTACCTCGAAAGAGCCCGAAGCGGGTCAGCGCGGTGATCGCGTAGGTCGAGCAACACGGCGTGAACCGGCAGCTCGGCGGGAGAAGCGGGGAGATCAGCAGCTGGTAGAGGCGGACCAGCCAGATCAACGGGCGGGCGAGCAGGTGACGTGGCGACACGATGGGTCACCGCCGCCAGCGCTGGACGGCGACGTCGAGCACGCGGTTCAGCTCGGACCGCAGAACGACGGAGGACGCCGCGCCGGCCGCGGGAGTCGCCCTGACCACGATGTCGAGGTCACCGGGCAGCGACGGCAACAACGCCGCCATCTCGTGACGCAGCACGCGCTTGGTGCGGTTGCGGACCACCGAGTTGCCCACGGCCTTCGACACAACCAGGCCGACCCGACTGCAAGCGCCCTGGGGTGCGGCGACCGTGACGACCAGCTGGCTGCCCGCGGCCCGGCCGGAACGACGACTGCGCAACACTGCGGTGAAATCCGCACTGTCGCGCAGTCGATGCTTCGTCGGCAACACGTGCCCGACCAGCCAGGCCCCCGGGGTGTCCCTCAGGCCGAGATCTTGGCGCGGCCCTTGCCGCGTCGGGCGGACAGAATGGCGCGGCCGGCGCGGGTGCGCATCCGGAGGCGGAATCCGTGCGTCTTGGCGCGGTGGCGGTTGTTCGGCTGGAAGGTGCGCTTGCTCACTGTCGTCTCCGTCGGAATGTGCGAGCCGATGGCGGCCCGGTCGTGCTTCGGTCATGGGTCTTCGCCTGGGCAGGACAGGTCAGGCCCACCTGCCGGAAGTAACCGAAATGGTCGAGGCAGGCACGAGCGAAGATGGTTCCGATCCACGATACGGGGCCGCGGCAGACAGGGTCAAACCGAGCCCTCCAGGTGCCGCAGATGGCGAACCGGACATGAAACCGTCCTTTCCGAGACATTTCCACGCGACACGCCGAGGAGTGAAATAAATCTTCGTCACCCGCTTGCCGGACAGCCGTCCACCTTGTTAGCGTCGGCGTCTTCCCGGTCGGTTCGCACCCTGCACGGCTGCCGTACCCTCGTTCATTCACAGCCTGTGGATAACCATGTGGACGACGGCGTAGCATGTCCGTCGAAAGCCTGCTTTCACCGCACCGTGACCATCGCCATCTGCCAGGGAGGACGCAGTAGTCGTGAGCGAACCGGACATCGATCTCGCTCACGTGTGGCACGGCGCGATGCTCGGCATCGAGGACTCCGGCATACCCGCCCGCGACCGGGCCTACCTGCGGCTGGCCAGACTGGCCGGTCTGGTCGGGGACACGGCGCTGCTGGCGGTCCCGTTCGATCACACGAAACTGTTCGTCGAGACGACGCTGAAGGACCCCATCTGCAACGCCCTCGGTGCGCAACTGGGCGCCGACATACGGCTCGCCGTCACCGTCGACGAAAGCCTGCGGCCGGCCGAGGACGACGTCCACGAGCCGCAGCGTCCGGCCGTTCCGGAGTTGTCCGATGCCGAGGAGGATCTCTTCACCGCAGCCGCCGCGCGCGATCGGGCACCGGCGACCACCGAACCGGTGCAGGACGCCCGGCTCAATCCGAAATACACCTTCGAGACCTTCGTCATCGGTGCCGGCAACCGCTTCGCTTGTGCGGCCGCGCAGGCGGTCGCCGAGACGCCGGCCCGGTCCTACAACCCGTTGTTCGTGTATGGCGACAGCGGTCTGGGCAAGACGCATCTGCTGCACGCCATCGGTCATTACGTGCGCAACTACTACCCGCACATGCGCGTGCGCTACGTGAACTCCGAGGAGTTCACCAACGACTTCATCAACTCCATCCGTGACGACAAGGCGTCCAGCTTCCAGAAGCGCTACCGCGACAACGTCGACGTGCTGCTCATCGACGACGTGCAGTTCCTGCAGGGCAAGGACGGCACCCAGGAGGAGTTCTTCCACACCTTCAACGCGCTGCACAACAGCGAGAAGCAGATCGTGCTCACCTCGGACCAGCCGCCGAAGATGTTGTCCGGGCTGGAGGATCGGATGCGGTCGCGCTTCGAGTGGGGCCTGACCACCGATGTCAAACCGCCGGACCTGGAGACGCGCATCGCCATTCTGCGCAAGAAGGCGGTCGCCGACTCGATGAAACTGCCGGACGAGGTGCTCAGCCTCATCGCCAGCAAGGTGCCGAGCAACATCCGCGAGCTCGAGGGCGCTCTGATCCGGGTCACCGCCTACGCGTCCGTCTCCAACCAACGGGTCACCGAGGAGCTGGCCGGCCGGGTGCTCAAGGATCTGATGCCCAGCTCGGGCTCCGGTCAGATCAGCGCGATGGCGATCATGCGGCAGACCGCCAAGTATTTCGGTTTGTCCGTCGAGGAGCTGTGCGGCTCCTCGCGATCCCGGACATTGGTCAATGCCCGGCAGATCGCGATGTACCTGTGCCGCGAGCTGACCGACCTGTCGCTGCCCAAGATCGGTCAGCAGTTCGGGGGTCGGGACCACACCACGGTGATGCACGCCGACCGCAAGATCCGGCAGTTGATGGGCGAGCGGGCGCACCTCTACGAACAGATCAGCGAACTCACCACCCAGATCCGACGCGCCACCGCCTGATCAAGCCACCCCTCACGACGTTGTCCACACCATCTGTGGACAACCTCTCTCCGGTATGCCGAGCGCGGGTCCGGACCGTCGCGGGACCGGCAGCCTGACTCTGCCCCCGCCGGCCCACACCCGGTGCTGCCCGTCGCGTCGTCCACATCCTGTGGATAAACGTGTGGGTAGCCGGGAGCGGCTGCGCGCGCCGACGACGAGGCGCCCTCCACAGCCCTTGCTGACAAGGGTCGTCATTCTGTGGATAACCTCCCCCGGCCGCACACCGGGGCTGCGGACGACCTGTGGACAACGCCGTCCGCCCCCCAGCCTCGGCAGCTGTCCACAGCGGAAACGAGCAGGTTGTCCACAGGCCCGATGTCGAGAATCGTGCGCCACGCGCTGGTTGTCCACAGTTTCCACACCTGCTACTACGACTACTGACGAGACAAAGATGGCGTTTTCGCCATTGACGGCTGGGGATGGTCCAGTGCGGCAATCGTGCGGAACACGTCCGTCCAGGCACCGTCCAGCGCCGCGTGGCCCATGAAGAGGCCCAGATGTCCGGCCCCGACCAGGTGCTGTTGCTGGTCGGCCTGCGGTGTCGCCACGTGATCCGCGAGCGCGAACATCTGCTCCACCGGCGTGATGTGGTCCGTCGTCCCGGCGAGCATGAACACCGGACAGGAGATCGCGCCGAGGTCGACGATCTCGGCGCCGACGCGCAACTTTCGCTGCACCAGCTCGTTGCGGATGAAGAGGTGCTGGACGATCCACAGGTAGAAGGCGCCGGGGAGATCCTGGCCCCAGGCGAACCAGTTCTCGAAGTCGGTGTAGCGCTGCACGTAGGCGTCGTCGTGGATGTGCCCCCAGAGCCCCGCGAGCCGGGCCGGCTCCTCGGCCGGCTCGAGCATCTTGAAGCAGATGATCTGGCTGGTGCCCATTTGGTTGCCCCGGCCGAACTCGACAAGCTTTTCGTAGAAGCGCATCTCCCCGCGCGCGCTGAGGTTGCGCACCCACTCCTGGATGGCCGAGTGCCCGGCGTGGAAGTCGATCGGCGCGCCGGCGGCGGTGAGCGACGCGACAGCGTGCGGACGCAGGGCCGCATAGATCGTCGCCAGCCAGCCGCCCTGACAGTCGCCCACCAGGTGAATCCGCCCGCCGAGGTGCTGCACCGTCTCGTCGAGGATGGCAATGTAGTCCTCGATGGAGGACGATGATGTCTCCGGCGTCGCGGGATTCCAGGACAGCACGTAGACGTGTTCCAAGCCCGCCCGGCGTGCGGTGCGCACCTGGCTCTGGGCCGCGGAGTAATCCACGATGGTCGAAGCGTGCCCGGCCTGCGGCGGCAGGAGGAGCGTCGGCGTGCCCTGGTCGGCCGTCGAGAAGTCGAGCAGTCGCGCCTGGGGCCAGCGGCGCATGATGCGGTGCCGGGTCGCCCACGACGGCTCCCGCCGGTCGGCGACGACCTCCCACCAACGCAACGCGTCCTCCGCGACGCCCAGCGGTGTCAGCCGCGAGTGCGCCAGTGCGGAGGACGCGTAGTCGAGCCAGCCGCCCCAGACCGCGAACGCTGCATCGACCGGAGCCTGCATCCAGCGTTCGGGCTGAGAGCGAGCCCGCTCGTGATCGGTCACTTCAGGGCGTCGCGCGCCGCGGAGGTGAACGCCTTGCTGACCTCGGTGACGAAGGACGCGTGCGCCTTGGCGAGCGCGTTGACGAAGTCCAGCTGGGACGCCCCGGCGGCCTTCTCCTCGAACTCGACGAGACCCTGCAGGGTCTTCTCGTAGGCGTCGAGCGTCAGGTTGCCACTCTTCTTGGCGGCATCGATCATCTTCTCGTTCAGTTCGCGGACCCGCTCGGCCGCGGCCTCGAAGTCGGGAGTGAACGCGTCGGCGGGGTCGTTCTTGGAAGCGGCCATGATCTCGGTGATTCCTCTCGTTGCGGCGCCGGCGCTGCGCCGGAACCTCTTGGCCATAGGTTAGCAAGTATTGGCTAACATCGCAACATCTTGCTAACTAGCGGCGCACGTAGGTGCCTGGCGCGTCCTCCAGCGGACGATACTTCCGATTTCCCGGTTTCTTGGGAGCCGCGACCAGCGCGCCGGCGCGGGCCACCGACCAGCCGATCCAGTCCTCCCACCAGGAGCCTTCGTGCCGGATCGCCTCCTCGCGCCACTGCAAGGGGCCGCTCGGATTGCCGGTAGCCTCCGGCAGCACCTCGAACCACGCCCTGGGCGTCGGTGGGTTGACGACGCCGGCGATGTGGCCCCCGGAGGACAGCACGTAACGCACGTCGCCGCCGAACAGCCGGGTGGCTTGGT
The DNA here is from genome assembly GCF_058148645.1 of Flexivirga sp. YIM B11880. Lineage (NCBI taxonomy): Bacteria > Bacillati > Actinomycetota > Actinomycetes > Micrococcales > Dermacoccaceae > Flexivirga > Flexivirga sp. YIM B11880. Next base: position 617,019 of record NZ_JBMAMH010000001.1, on the reverse strand, counting down.
ATGACGCCATCCACGGCACGATGTGGTCGTTGACAGCACCGACCACATAGACGTCGGAGTGCACGTCCCCGAGGTGCAGCCGCTCGCCGGCGAGCTCCATCTCGTCGCGGGCCAGCCGGTTCTCGCCATACAAGAACCGCAGGTATGACGAGTGCATCGCGGCCGGCATCCGGGTCGCGTCACCGTTCCACGCGAGGATGTCGAACGGCTGCGACGCCTTGCCGAGCAGCCAGCGCTCGGGGATGTAACGGAAGATCAGGTCCCGTGCGCGCAGCAGGTCGAACGCCAGCGCCATGTCGCCCTCGTCCAGGAAGCCGGTCTCACCCATCCGCACGTCGATGCGGTCCAGCGACTCGGGATCGACGAAGGCCGCCAGCTCGCCCGGTTCGGAGTAGTCGAGCATGGTGTTGAGCAGGGTCAGTGAGCCGAGCCGCGGATCGTTGCGGGCGGCGAGGTGCGCGGCCGCCATCGACGCCATGGCACCGCCCAGGCAGAGCGAGACCACGTCGATCGTGTCGCTGCCGGTGATCTCCTGGACGACGTCCATCGCCTGCAGCACGCCCTGCTCGAGATAGTGGTCCATGGTGACGTCGGCCATCGACCGGTCGGGGTTGCGATAGCTGATCATGAAAACCGTCCGGCCGTGCTGCACCGCCCACTCCACCAGGCTGCGTCCGGGCGCCAGGTCCATGACGTAGTACTTGTTGATCCACGGCGGGCTGCCGAGCAGCGGTATGGCGTGCACCTGCCCCGTCTGCGCGGCGTACTGGATGAGCTCGATCAGGTCGTTGCGGAAGATCACCGACCCCTTGGTGGCGGCCAGATCCTCGCCGAGCCGGAAACCGGAGGCGTCCACCTTCTCCGGCATACCCTTGCGCTCCATCAGGTCGGCCAGGGCGAGTCTGGCACCGTCGAGCAGCGACCTGCCGCCGGTCTCCAGGACAGTCCGCAGCGCCACCGGGTTGGTCGGCAGGAAATTGGTCGGTGATGCGGCGTCGGTGAGCAGGTGCGTGGTGAGCGCGGCCTTGAGGTCCGTGAGGTCGTCGGTGCTGCCGGCCGCGAGCACCTCGTCGACATACCGGCAGACCAGGTCGTAGAACTGCCGCACCGCGAAGTAGTAGGCGTTCTCCTCCCACGCCGGGTCCGCGAAGCGCCGGTCCTTCGGGTTGGGTGCGACGGGTGGCGCCACCGGCATGGCCAGCGCCTTCCCGGCTGCGGCGAACGGCAAGGTGGCCAGACCGGTCATCAGCCGGACCCCGGCCACGGCCATCGGCGCCGGGTTGCGCACGGCGTGACCGAAGGCGGTCGCCGTGGCGGTCGTCCAGCCGAGCGGGTCGAGCTTGGCCTGCACCCTGGTGATCAGATCCGGTTCGCGTCTGTCGGTCGTCATGCCGGTCCCCTCGTTCCTCGGATGTCAGTGATGAGAACGATCGTGCGCTGAAAACGGCAGCATGCCAAGGGTCCGGGAAGCTGCGACTAGATTGGGACCGTGCCCGGCAAGGACCCGATCGACGATCTCCCGTCCAGTCTCGGCGAGCTCATCCGCAAGCAGCGACAGCTGGCCGAGCTCCCGATGCGCCAGCTCGCGAGCATGGTCGGCATCTCCAATCCCTATCTGTCCCAGATCGAGAACGGCCTGCGTGCGCCCAGTGAGCAGGTGCTCGACAACATCGCCCGCTCGCTCGGGCTGTCACCGGAGGACCTGCGCGTGGAGGACGAGGAGCCGATCGAGCCGGACCTGCGCGCAGCGATCAAGGCCGACCGGTCACTCACGGCGGCACAGCGGCGCGCGCTCGTCGAGGTGTATGACGCCATGGTGGCCGCCAACCGGACGAAGCCGGACGGCTGACCCGAGACATCAGACCGCGGTAGCGGCCGGTGAGACACGGCGACTAGGGTCATCGTGCGCCCGGACCGTCCCGTGCAGCTCGCGGGGGGACGCAGGTCGAGCGTGAAGCACCGCCACGGAAGGCGCCTCGTCATACCCGACGGCAGCCTTGAGGAACAAGGATGGTTTGTACGTGAAGCTCATCGTCGATCGCGATGTCCTGGCCGAGGCCGTGACCTGGGCCGTCCGCGGCCTGTCCAACCGGCCGCCGGTGCCGGTGCTGGCCGGCGTGCTGCTCGACGCCACCAACGAGGGGCTGACCCTCAGCGCGTTCGACTACGAGGTGTCGGCGAAGGTCACCGTCGACGCGCAGGTCGACGAGCCCGGCCAGGTGCTGGTGCTCGGCCGGCTGCTCGCCGAGATCTCCCGGTCGATGCCGAACAAGCCGGTCACCATCACCGCCGACGAGCACAAGGTCGAGCTCACCTGCGGGTCCAGCCGCTTCTCCTTGCAGCAGATGCCGACCGCCGACTACCCGACGCTGCCGACCTCGCCGGACCCGACCGGATCGGTGCCCGGTGACGTCTTCACGCAGGCCGTGTCGCAGGTCGCCATTGCGGCCGATCGCAGCGACACGCTGCCGATCCTCACCGGCGTCAAGCTGCAGATCGAAGGCGACAAGCTGAGCCTCCTGGCGACCGACCGCTACCGGCTGGCGCTGCGGGAGCTGTCCTGGAATCCCACCGACGCCGACGCGGAGCAGACGGCGCTGATCCCGGCGCGCACGCTGCTGGACACTGCCAAGGCTCTGGGCGCCTCCGGCTCGGTGCAGGTCGCGCTCGGCAACGCTGCCGGCGGCGACGGGCTGGTCGGATTCGAGGCCGGCCAGCGCCGGGCGACCACCCGCTTGCTGGACGGTGAATACCCCAAGGTCTCCTCCATCTTCCCCAGCAGCGTCGACTCGGTCGCGGTCATCGAGACGGCGGCACTGAGCGAGGCCGTCAAGCGTGTCTCGCTGGTCGCCGAGCGCAACACCCCTGTGCGGCTTCGTTTCTCGGACGGCCAGGTGGCCATCGAGGCGGGCCAGGGCGACGACGCGCAGGCGTCCGAAGCCGTGGAGTCGACCCTCACCGGCCCGGAGATCGAGATCGCGTTCAACCCGCAGTTCCTGCTGGACGGCCTCGGTGCGCTCGGCACGCAGTTCGCCCGGATGTCGTTCACCCAGCCCAAGAGTCCGGCGGTGCTGTCCGGGCAGGCCGAGGCGGACGGCGACGCCGATGAGTCCTACCGCTACGTGTTGATGCCGGTGCGCTTCGCGTCGTGAGGTGCGCGCTGAAGTTTTCCGACACAGGCGGAGGAAGCTTGGGGCGGGCGCCAGCCCGCAACACGCTTCCGGAGTAGCGTCGGGCACGACGTACGACATACATCGACGAAAGGCGCGGCATGCAACTCGGTTTGATCGGCCTGGGCAAGATGGGCGGCAACATGCGCGGCCGCATCGAGGCGGCCGGGCACGAGGTGGTCGGCTACGACACCAACCCCCAGGTCTCGGACGTCAAGGACCTCAAGGAGCTCGTCAGCAAGCTCGACGCCCCCCGCAACGTGTGGGTGATGGTGCCCGCAGGCAAGATCACCCAATCGGTCATCGACGAGTTGAAGGGCCTGCTCGACGAGGGCGACCTGGTCATCGACGGGGGCAACAGCAAGTTCTCCGACGACGCCAGGCACGAGGCCGAACTCGCGGAGAAGGGCATCGAATTCGCCGATTGCGGTGTCTCCGGCGGCGTGTGGGGCAAGGAAAACGGCTACGCGCTGATGGCCGGCGGTTCAGACACGAACATCGAGCGGCTGATGCCGATCTTCGACGCGCTGCGTCCCGAGGGTCCTCGCGACGAGAGCTTCTGCCACGCCGGGGACGTCGGCGCCGGCCACTACGTGAAGATGGTCCACAACGGCATCGAGTACGGCATGATGCAGGCCTATGCCGAGGGCTACGAGCTTCTCGAGGCCAAGGAGATCGTCAAGGACGTCCCGGCGGCGTTCAAGGCCTGGACCCGGGGCACCGTCGTGCGCTCCTGGCTGCAGGAACTCATCTCGGCAGCGCTCGAGAAGGACCCGGGCCTGGAAGGGATCGAGGGCTTCGTGAACGACTCCGGCGAGGGCCGGTGGACCGTCCAGGAAGGTGTGGAGTACGGCGTGCCGATGCCGGTCATCTCCGCCTCACTCTTCCAGCGCTTCTTCTCCCGGCAGGGCACCGACTCCCCCGCCATGAAGGCCGTCGCGGCAATGCGCAACGAGTTCGGTGGCCACGCCGTCACCAAGAAGGGCGAGAAGGGCATCGTCACCGACCACTGATTCCTCTGCTTCGACTCCTCGCAGGTCAGCCGGCGGCGCGGCTCGCTCGCGCCGCCGGCTGACCTGGTCGTCGTCGCGCGGGCGTCCGGTGGTGCTGGGCAACCTAGACTCAGCTGTGTGTTCGTGCGGCATCTGACTCTTCGGGACTTCCGGTCCTACGAGTCCGCTGACCTCGAACTCACCGACGGCGTCAGCACTTTCGTCGGACTGAACGGTCAGGGCAAGACCAACATCGTCGAGGCGATCGGCTATCTCGCGTCCCTGTCGTCGCACCGGGTCGCACAGGACGCGCCGCTGGTCCGGGCCGGAGCGGAGCAGGCGATCGTCCGGGGTGCCGTGGTCCGGGACGGTCGCGAGCAACAGGTGGAACTCGAGATCAACCCCGGCCGCGCCAACCGGGCCAGGCTGGGCAAGTCGCCGGTGACCCGGCCTCGTGACATCCTCGGGGCACTGCGAACGGTGCTGTTCGCGCCGGAGGACCTCGCCCTCGTCAAGGGCGACCCCGGCGAGCGCCGCCGGTTTCTGGACGACCTGCTGGTGGCGCGCCAGCCGCGGTGGGCCGGCGCGCGCAGCGACTACGACAAGATCCTCAAGCAGCGCAACGCGCTGCTGAAGACCGCACGCACCGCCCCCGACCGCGCCGGTGCGCTCGCGACGCTGCCGGTCTGGGACAGCCATCTCGCGTCGGTCGGCGCCAACCTGGTCTACGCCCGGCTGCGGCTGCTGCGCGACCTGCACCCCTACCTCCAGCTGGCGTATGACGAGGTCAGCGCGGGGCAGTCGGAGGCACGCACGACATACAAGAGTTCGTTGTACGACGAACTCGCCGCCCAGCTCGCCGCCGGCGAAGTGCCCGAGGTGGCCGAACTCGAGGCCGGCTTCGCCAAGAGCTTCGAGCAGCAGCATCGCGCCGAGGTGGAGCGGGGGCAGACGCTCGTGGGACCGCACCGCGACGACGTGGTGCTTCGTCTCGGCAACCTGCCGGCCAAGGGTTACGCCAGCCACGGTGAGTCGTGGTCGTTCGCGCTCGCCCTGCGGATCGCGGCCTTTCAGCTGCTGCGGCACGACATCGGCACCGATCCGGTGCTCGTGCTCGACGACGTCTTCGCCGAACTCGACGTGGGCCGGCGCCGCCGGCTCGCGCTGATGGTCGCCGACTGCGAGCAGGTGCTCATCACGGCCGCCGTCGACGACGACGTGCCCGAGTCGCTGACCGGCAGCCAGTTCAGCGTGACACTGGGCTCGGTGCAGAGGGTATGACGGAGCGGCCACCCGACGAGACCGACGCACCCGACCCACTGGACGCGGTGCGTGAAGCGCTCCGCCGCGCTCGGATTGCCGCCCGGGAGAAGGGTTTTCGGCCGGGCTCACCGGCACCGCGCCGCCGCCGGACGGCTGCCGACCTCGGCACCGGCCGCGCGCGGGACGACGGACGCGACCCGGCGCCGATCGGCGACCAGCTCGACCGGTTGCTCGTCGACCGGGGCTGGCAGGTGGACGTCGCGGCCGGTTCGGTGATGGACCGGTGGCCGCACATCGCCGGCGAGGCCGTCGCGGCGCACTCCAAGGCGGTGTCGTTCGAAGGTGGCGAACTCACCGTCCGGGCCGACTCCACGGCCTGGGCGACCCAGCTGCGCCTGCTGACCTCCACGCTGCTCGGCACCATCGAGCAGGCCGTCGGTGCGGACGTGGTGCGGTCGCTGCGGATCGTCGGTCCCAACGCCCCCAGCTGGAAGAAGGGACCACGGGTGGTGCGGGACGGGCGGGGGCCGCGAGACACCTACGGGTGATTCAGCTCGCAGCTCGCATTTGGCCGCTGCAGGGGACCGCCACGTACAGTGGGTCGAGTTTGTGCACACCGACCCCTAGCGGCAGGAAGCAGTTTCGACGTGAGTCATGACCACGAAGGTCAGGGCAGCAACCCGGGCGGGGGCCGGGATGAGTTCGACCACTTTTTCAGCGATCAGAGCACTTCGACAAGCGCGCACGACCCGGATGCCACGGCGTGGGCCGGCCCGCCATACGACAGCGACCGGACGCGCTCGAGCGAGCACGCGACCTACGCCCGCCCGGCTCCGCAGCCGGGGCGGCAGCCGTATGACGAGTACCAACCGGCCGACCAGACCCACTACCAGCCGGCGGCCTTCTACGAGGAGCCGCCGCAGCGCAAGGGTGCCGTGTGGGCGCCGGTGGCGGTCATCGTGGTTTCCCTCGCGATCGTCGCGGTGGTCATCGCGATCATTCTCAACAACTCGACCGGCCGGATGACCGAGGGCGCGTTCACGCCGACGGCCACCGTGACGAAGACGAGGACGCAGACACCGTCGCAGTCGTCGGCCCCGTCGTCGTCCGCGCCGTCCTCGTCGTCGTCCTCGCACGCGTCGAGCAGTTCGAGTTCCAGTCCGAGCTACGCGACCACACTGCCCGGTTCGGCGTCCCCCTGTCCCGGATCCAGCACCTACGGGACGGGGCCCAAGACGTCGTGCAGTTTCGCCGCGGTCGTGGCGACGCTCTACAACGCCAACAAGAACAGCGCGGGCGACGCGTCGTTCCGCGCGAAGTCACCGGAGACGCACGACAAGTACGCCGTGACCTGCCACGAGGACTCCTACGTCACCTGCACGACGGAGACCGGAGCGATCGTTTACGTGCTGCACCAGTGAGCCACCGCTGAACGCGGCGTGAGCGCACTGCCGCCCCCGGTCATGTGTGGGGAGTCGAGAAGTGGTCCGTCCGGCCCGCAAAATGCCATTGACGACACCTCACGTGCCGTTCTGCGTGCCCAGCAAGGTATGCTGGAAGACGAAATCTGAGCATTGTCGCCCCCTCCTGCGGCTCGCCACTCGGCGAGCCGCACGTGTGCCCGGCTCGGATTCGTCTCGCATCGCCTCGAAGGAGCACTGTGACCGACACGCCTGCGCACGATTCGTCCACGAATGAGCCGGAAACCCGGCCGGCAGCAGCAGACGACGGTGGTGCTTCCACCTACGGCGCCGAGGACATCCAGGTGCTGGAGGGCCTCGAGGCGGTCCGCAAGCGCCCCGGCATGTACATCGGGTCCACCGGTATCCGCGGCCTGCACCACCTGGTCACCGAGATCGTCGACAACTCCGTCGACGAGGCGATGGCGGGGTATGGCGACCACATCGAGGTCACCATCCTGGCCGACGGCGGTGTGCGCGTGCGTGACCACGCTCGCGGCATACCGGTGGCGATCAACGAGGCCTACGGCGTCTCGACCGTCGAGCTGGTGCTGACCCAGTTGCACGCCGGCGGGAAGTTCGGCGGCGGCGGCTACAAGGTCTCCGGCGGACTGCACGGCGTCGGCTCGTCGGTCGTCAACGCGCTGTCCACCAGGCTGACCGCCGACGTCCGGCGCAACGGCCAGATCTACTACATGGAGTTCGACCACGGCGTGCCCAAGGCACCGCTGGAGGTGATCGGCGAGACCGATCCGTCCGACCACGGCACGACCATCACGTTCTGGGCCGACCCGGCCATCTTCGAGACGGTCGACTACGACTTCGAGACGATCCGGGCCCGCTTCCAGCAGTACGCCTTCCTCAACAAGGGCCTGGCGATCACGCTGACCGACGAGCGGGTGCAGCAGGTCGACGAGGGTGCCGAGGAGGAGGCGCTCGCGGGTGCCACGGCCAAGGACGAGGTGGAGGACGAGTCGGGCAAGCCGCGCACCGTCACCTACCGCTACGACGACGGCCTGATCGACTACGTCAAGCACCTCAACTCCTCCAAGAAGAGTGAGCCGGTGCACGAGGACATCATCGCCTTCGAGCACGAGGACCCGGATCGGCTGCTGTCCGTGGAGATCGCGATGCAGTGGACCACGGCATACAGCGAGTCGGTGCACACCTACGCCAACGCGATCAACACCCACGAGGGCGGCACCCACGAGGAGGGTTTCCGGGCGGCGATGACGTCGCTGGTCAACACCTTCGCCCGCAACCAGAAGCTGCTGAAGGACAAGGACGAGAACCTCACCGGCGACGACATCCGCGAGGGCCTCACGGCCGTCGTGTCGGTCAAGCTCGGCGAGCCGCAGTTCGAGGGGCAGACCAAGACCAAGCTGGGCAACTCGGAGGTCAAGGGCTTCGTGCAGTCGGCGGTGCGTGACGAGTTCGACCACTGGCTGCAGCAGCACCCGCGCGAGGGTCAAGGCATCGTCCGCAAGGCGATCCAGTCCGCGGCGGCCCGGATGGCGGCGCGCAAGGCGCGCGAGGCCACCCGGCGCAAGGGCCTGCTGGACACCGCGGCGATGCCCGGCAAGCTGAAGGACTGCCAGAGCAACGACCCGACGATCTCCGAGGTGTTCATCGTCGAGGGCGACTCGGCCGGTGGTTCGGCGGTGCAGGGCCGCAACCCCTTCAACCAGGCGATCCTGCCGATCCGCGGCAAGATCCTCAACGTCGAGAAGGCCCGCATCGACAAGGTGCTGGCCAACAACGAGGTGCAATCGCTGATCTCGGCGTTCGGCACCGGCATCGGCGAAGAGTTCGACATCGGGAAGGCGCGCTATCACAAGATCGTGCTGATGGCCGATGCCGACGTCGACGGCATGCACATCCGCACGCTGCTGCTGACCCTGCTGTTCCGCTTCATGCGGCCGCTGATCGAGGCCGGCTACGTCTACCTGGCGCAGCCGCCGCTCTACCGGATCAAGTGGAGCAACCACGAGCACGAGTTCGCGTTCTCCGACAAGGAACGCGACGGGCTGATCAAGATCGGTGAGAGCAACGGCTGGCGGCTGCCGAAGGACAACGCCGTGCAGCGCTACAAGGGTCTCGGCGAGATGAACTATCAGGAGCTGTGGGAAACCACCATGGACCCCGAGCACCGGACGCTGCTGCAGGTCACCCTGGACGATGCGGCCGCCGCCGACGAGATCTTCGCGGTGCTGATGGGTGAGGATGTCGAGAGCCGGCGTGGGTTCATCCAGCGCAACGCCAAGGACGTGCGGTTCCTTGACATCTGACGAAGGACGCAGCGGAGGTTGGACGCGAGCGCAGCGAGTGTCCGGCCGTAGCGGAGTACGAGGAAGATGTCGTAAGGGCTTGACATCTGACGAAGGACGCAGCGGAGGTTGGACGCGAGCGCAGCGAGTGTCCGGCCGTAGCGGAGTACGAGGAAGATGTCGTAAGGGCTTGACATCTGACGCCTCGCTGGTCGAGTAGGGCGGAGCGCCAGCGGAGCCCGTATCGAGACCCGAGGCGGCACGTGGTCTCGATACACCTCCTCCGCTTGGCTCCCCCGGGCACCCTTCGATACGCCGGCTCGTACCTCGCCGGCTACTCAGGACAACGCTCGACCGACGTGAAGCGCCATACAACAACTTCGAATTGCATTGGGAACTGAGGGAGATCGATGAGCGACGACGACGGCCAGACTCCGCCGGACGACAACGCGGACGAGATCGTGGGCAGCTCGGACCAGGTGGGTGACGAGGCGATCACCCGCACCGGGATTGACCCCATCGATCTCAACACCGAGATGCAGCGCAGCTACATCGACTACGCTATGGCGGTCATCGTCAGCCGCGCCTTGCCCGATGTGCGCGACGGGATGAAGCCGGTGCACCGCCGCATCGTCTACGCGATGTTCGACGGCGGCTACCGCCCGGACCGCGGCTACAACAAGTGCAGCCGCGTGGTCGGCGACGTGATGGGTCAGTACCACCCGCACGGTGACAGCGCGATCTACGACGCGCTGGTCCGTCTGGTGCAGCCGTGGTCGATGCGCTACCCGCTGATCGACGGGCAGGGCAACTTCGGCTCGCCCGGCAACGACGGAGCCGCCGCGCCGCGATACACCGAGTGCCGGATGGCGCCGCTGGCCATGGAGCTGGTGCGCGACATCGAGAAGGACACCGTCGACTTCGAGCCGAACTACGACGGCAAGACCATGCAGCCGACGGTGCTGCCGGCGCGCTTCCCCAACCTGCTCGTCAACGGCGCCGCCGGCATCGCGGTCGGTATGGCGACGCAGATCCCGCCGCACAACCTGCGCGAGGTCGCCGCCGGCGCCCAGTGGCTGCTGGCGCACCCGGAGTGCAGCCGCGAGGAGTTCCTGGCCAAGCTGTTGGAGATCATCCCCGGCCCGGACTTCCCGACCGGCGCGCTGATCATGGGCCACAAGGGCATCGAGGACGCCTACCGCACCGGTCGCGGATCGATCGTCATGCGCGCGGTGGTCAACGTCGAGGAGATCCAGGGCCGGCAGTGCCTGGTGGTCACCGAGCTGCCCTACCAGGTCAACCCGGACGCGCTCGCCGAGAAGATCGCCGCGCTGGTCCGGGACGGCCGCATCGGCGGCATCGCCGACCTGCGCGACGAGACCTCCGGCCGAACCGGTCAGCGCCTGGTGATCGTGCTCAAGCGCGACGCCGTCGCCAAGGTGGTGCTGAACAACCTCTACAAGCACACCCAGCTGCAGCAGAGCTTCGGCGCCAACATGCTGGCGCTGGTCGACGGTGTACCGCGCACGCTGCCGATCTCGGCCTTCGTGCGCTACTGGGTGGAGCACCAGATCGAGGTGATCCGCCGCCGGACGGCATACCTGCTGCGCAAGGCCGAGGAAGAGATCCACATCCTGCGCGGCTACCTCAAGGCGCTCGACGCGCTCGACGAGGTCATCGCGCTGATCCGGCGGAGCCCGTCCGCCGACGAGGCCCGGACCGGCCTGATGCAGCTGCTGGACGTCGACGAGGTCCAGGCGACCGCGATCCTCAACATGCAGCTGCGCCGCCTGGCGGCGTTGGAGCGGCAGAAGATCGTCGACCAGCACGACGAGCTGCAGCGCGCCATCGAAGACTACCGCGACATCCTGGGCAAGCCGGAGCGGCAGCGGCAGATCGTCAGCGACGAGCTGGGCGAGATCGTCAACCGGTATGGCGATGCCCGGCGCACCCAGATCGTGCCCTTCGACGGTGACATGTCGATGGAGGACCTCATCCCCGAGGAGGACGTCGTCGTCACGATCACCCGTGGCGGTTACGCCAAGCGGACCAAGACCAGCGAATACCGCTCGCAGCGCCGTGGCGGCAAGGGTGTCCGCGGCGCCAGCCTGCGCGGTGACGACGTGGTGGAGCACTTCTTCACGACGACGACCCACCAGTGGCTGCTGTTCTTCACCAACGCCGGTCGGGTCTACCGTGCGAAGGCCTACGAGCTGCCCGAGGGCAGCCGGGACGCCAAGGGTCAGCACGTCGCCAACCTGCTGGCCTTCCAGCCGGGCGAGCAGATCGCCCAGGTCATGCAGCTGCGCGACTACGAGCAGGCACCCTACCTGCTGCTGGCCACCAAGCGGGGCCTGGTCAAGAAGACCCGGCTCACCGACTACGACTCGCCGCGCACCGGCGGTCTCATCGCGGTCAACCTGCGCGACGGCGACGAACTCGTCGGCGCCGGACTGACGAGCTCCGAGGACGACGTGCTGCTGGTGTCCCGCAAGGGACAGTCGGTGCGGTTCCACGCCACCGACGACACGCTGCGGCCGATGGGCCGGTCCACGTCCGGCGTGACCGGCATGAAGTTCCGCGCCGGCGACGAGTTGCTGTCGATGAACGTCATCCATGCCGGCACCGACCCGGACGTCTTCGTCGTCTTCGAGAACGGCCTGGCCAAGCGCACCGCCGCCTCGGACTACCCGGTCAAGGGTCGGGCCACGCTCGGGGTGAAGGTCGCGGCGATCTCCGATCGCGGGGGTGACCTGGTGGGCGCGCTGACCGTCCACGAGACCGACGAGGTCCTCGTCGTCATGGAGAAGGGCAAGATCGTCCGCTCCCCCGTCGTCGAGGTCCGACGGACCGGCCGGTCCACCCAGGGTGTGCAGTTCGCGACCCCGGACAAGAACGACTCGATCGTCGCCGTCGCCCGGAACGCCGAGCAGGAGGTCGAAGACGACCAGGATGATGGCGTACCGTCATCCGAGGTGCCGCAGGACGGTGCCACGGTCGCCGAGGCCCCCGTCACCGACGGGTCGGCGGAGGCGGACGTCGAGCAGACTCCGGACGAGCCGGGAGACGATGAGTGAGCAGCACTGACGGATCCGACGCCCAGGGCGCCGGGACGACGGCGACCGACACCGGGGCGGTGAAGCTGCCGGCCGCGGCCGCGGGCGGCACCACACGCGCCACCCCGCCGCGGCCCGCTGCCAAGGGCGGCGGCGGCAAACCCGCCGCCAGGACGCCCGGTCGCGCCGCGCCGCAGCGCCCTGGCGCACCACGACGACCGGGCCGGACGACACCCCGCAGGGTGCGGCTGACCCTCTCCCGGATCGACCCGTGGTCGGTCATGAAGATCGCGTTCCTGCTGTCCGTGGCCATCGGCATCGCGATGGTCGTGATGATCGCGATGCTCTGGATCGTGCTGAAGGGCATGGGCGTCTGGGACAACATCAACGCCCTGCTGCGCACCCTGGAGACCAACGGCAAGAGCTTCGACATCATGGACTACGTCGGCTTCGGCCGCGTCGTGTCGCTGTCGGTCGTGATCGCCGTGGTCGACGTGCTGCTGATGACGGCCTTCGCGACCCTGGTGGCGTTCCTCTACAACATCTGTGCCTCGCTGGTCGGCGGCGTGCAGATGACGCTGTCCGACGACTAGCGGCCGCGGGCGGGCGCCATACGACCTCGTTTTGGTGCTGCCCGCCTCGGTGAGATAGTCTCGTCCGGCGCCCGGGGCAAGCAGCCGCGGGACGCCGGACGGTGCACGGGCCTATAGCTCAGTCGGTTAGAGCGCTTCCCTGATAAGGAAGAGGTCACAGGTTCAAGTCCTGTTAGGCCCACCACCACCCTCCCCCGGAGCCGATCGGAGTCCGCCAATGTTCAAGAAGCTCGTCCTGCTGCTCGGCGTCGCCGGCCTGGCCGTCGTGGCCAAGCAGAAGCTGTCCCAGAAGAAGGACACCAAGGACCTGTGGGCGCAGGCCGCCGACAAACCCGCCGGCAACTGACACCTTCGGCCGCCCTCGGGTGGCCGTCCCTTCGGGGCCATGGCGCAATTGGTAGCGCACCTGCTTTGCAAGCAGGGGGTTAGGGGTTCGAGTCCCCTTGGCTCCACCGGCTGATCCCGGACCGTATGACGCGGTCCGGGATTTTCGTGTCCGCGGTCGCAACGCCCTTCCGCGAGGTCCGCAAGCGAGGCGACCGATCTTGCCGCTCGGGAAGCCCGACGATCCCTACGCCCACCCGGCTCCAGCTAGAACGCCCGGTTGGCCGACGGCAGCGTGCCGGTCAGCAACTTGTCCGCCATCTCGGGATTCCGTCATAGGTTCGGGGTGCACAAAGGCGCTCTGGCCGCCTCCCGACCCCTATCCTGAGTGCTCACAACAGGGTCGGGCCGTTCGGAACCGGGTAGTGAAGACGCTGCCAGGGCTGTAGCGCCTCCGGAAAGCAGATCTCGTAGGAAGTTCATGACCCAGCACGATCAGGACGACCCCCGGTCGACTGCGGCGAACGCAGTCGGCGAGCCACGTGTGCTCCTCGTCGAGGACGACGTCGACACCCGCGTCCTGTTCAGCTCCCACCTACGCCGGCTGGGCTGCAGCGTGGTCGGCGTGGGCAGTGGGGAGGAAGCCATGCCCGCGGCGCGGCTGCAGCGACCCGACATCGCGATCGTCGACCTGCGGCTGCCCGGAATCCCCGGCGAGCAGGTGATGCGTGAGTTGCGTGCCGATCCCGAGACGGCACACTGCCGCGTCGTGATCACCTCGGTGCTCGATACCGACCGCTATCCGTCGACGGCGGACGCCGTGCTGCCCAAGCCGTTCACCCGCCGTGAACTCGAGGACCTGCTGACCTCCCTGATCGCGCAGAACGCCGGATGAGCGGGACGAGCCGGGCAACACGGAGAGGCTGGACCGGCGGTTCGGCGCGCGACATGGAGCAGCAGCCGAGCGTGACGCACGCGTCGCCCACCGGCTCCCGAGGTCCGCTGGTCGGGCCGGGGCGCACCCGGCGCATCCTGCCCTTTGCCGGCGCGACCCTCGTCGCGTTCGTCACCCTCGCTCTGCCCGGCCACGAGCTTCGTGGGTCAACGCTGGCCGCAGCCGTGGTGCTGACCTGCGTGTTGGCGATTGCGGTCGTGGCGCTGCCGTGGAGAGCGCTGCCGGCACGGGCACAGGTCGTCATACCCGTGGCGTTTCTCGCCGTGGCGGCGCTGCTGCGCGATGCAGACGGCGCGAGTCGGTCGGAGCTGTCGGCGCTGATCATCCTCCCAGTGCTCTGGGTCGCTCTCTACGGCACGTGGCGGCAACTCACGGTGGCGGTCGTCGGTGCGTGTGTGGCGTTCCTGGTGCCCATCCTGGTCGTCGGCGCACCCGACTACCCGCCTCGGGAGTGGACCCGGGTGATCCTCTGGCCGGTGCTCGCCACCATCGTGGGATACACCGTGCACCGGCTGGTGCAGGAACAGGAGTCCCTGGCCGACAATCTGGAAACGAGCAGGGTCTTCCTGCAAGCGGTCCTGGACAGCGTGGACGTCGGCATCACCGCGTGCGACGCGGCCGGGCGGCCCAGCCTGGAGAACAATGCGGCCCGCGCCATCCACGGCTCCGGTCCGCCGAACGGTTTCCACGGCATCAGCACGTCGGTGAGCGAGCCGGGGGGCGGCTTCCGGTTGTTCGCCGCCGACGGCGTGACCCCGATCCCTGCCGCCGACGCACCGTTGGCGCGCGTGCTGCGGGGTGAGCCGGTGGAGGACGAGGAGATCGTGGTCACGCCGGTCGACGGCCCCCCGCGTCGCACCGTGGTCCACGGTCAGCGCATCATCCGCAGTGACGGCAGCGTGCTGGGCGCCGTGGTGGCGATGCACGACATCACCGAACGCCGGGAAGCCGAGCAGGCGGTCCGGGACAGCGAAGAACGTCTTCGGTTGCTGATCGACGCCACCACCGACTACGCCATCCTGATGCTGGCCCCCGACGGACGGGTGCAGACCTGGAACACCGGCGCGGAGCGGCTCAAGGGCTACGCGGCCGACGAGATCGTGGGGCGGCACTTCTCGGCGCTGTACCCGCCCGGTCAGAAGACCGGGACGGATCTCGACCGCGCGCTGACCCAGGCCGCGGAGCACGGCCGATTCGCGGAGGAATGCTGGATCGCCCGCAAGGACGGCAGCGTCTTCTGGGCCGGCGTCGTCATCACCGCCATCCACGACACGGCAGGGCAGCTGCGTGGCTTCAGTCTGATCACCCGCGACCTGACGGAGGTGCGCGCCGCGGAGCATCTCAAGGACCAGTTCCTCGCGGTTGTCTCGCACGAGTTGCGCACGCCGTTGACGTCGATCATCGGATTCCTCGAGATGCTGTTGGACGACACGGACAATCTCAGCGATGCCCAGCTGCAGTTCCTGGCCACCATCGACCGGAACGCGCACCGCCTGCTGCGGCTGGTCGGCGACCTGCTGCTCACCGCGCAGATCGACGCCGGCAGTGTCACCCTCGAACTCGAACCGGTCGATGTCGAGGCCTTGGCCGCCGCGGCGGTGGAGGCGGCCCGGCCCCGGGCGGCGGCCAGTGACATCACGCTGCAGGTGCAGGCCGACGAGCTGCCCACGGTGACCGGCGACCCGGGACGATTGGGGCAGGTGCTGGACAACCTGCTGTCGAACGCGCTGAAGTTCACCCCGTCCGGAGGACGGGTGGACCTGAAACTGGCGGCGGAGGGCCCCGGCGTCGCGATTGAGGTCACGGACACCGGCATCGGCATACCGGCCGACGAGCAGCGCCTGATGTTCCAGCGCTTCTTCCGCGCGTCCACCGCTGTCGGCCGCGCCATACCGGGGGTCGGGCTCGGCCTCACGATCGTCAAGACCATCGTCGAGGCGCATCACGGCACGTTGACGCTGAGCAGCACCGAGGACGTCGGCACGACCTTCCGTGTCGAACTGCCGGTCGAGCAACCGCGACGGCGGGCGGCCGGTGCGATGGCCAAGCAGGGAGTGGCCGGACGGAACCGGTGAGTCCGGGCGTCGTTACTGGTCGGTGCTCTCGCCCAGTCCGACGCGCGTCATGGTGCCCCACACCTGCTTCTTGCCGCGCAGGCTGGCCCACCACCCCTGCAGCCGCCACCAGGCGGTGAGCTGGCGGTAGCCGAGGTTCTCGGCGATTGCGGCGGTGACCATCGCGCCCAGGTCGCGCCAGCGCGTGTACTTGTGGAACGTCAGCTCTTCGACCGTCATCGCGGCCAGTGTCACCAGGATCGCGTAGCCGTACGCGATGAGGAGGAACAACAGCGCGAAGGGGACGTTGACGACGCCCAGTGCGAGACCGAGGACCATCAGCAGCAGCCCGGCGAACTCCAGCAACGGTGCGATCAATTCGAAGGCCCAGTAGAAGGGCAGCGCGATCATGCCGAGGCGGCCGTAGCGCGGGTTGCACACCATGCCGCGGTACTTCCACAGCGTCTCCCAGAGACCTCGGTGCCAGCGGGCGCGCTGCTTCTGCAGCACCTTGAGGGTCGACGGGACCTCGGTCCAGCACACCGGTTCACCGACGAACTGGACACGGTAGTCGCGGCCCTCGCGGCGCATCGTACGGTGCACGCGCATCACGAGTTCGAAGTCCTCACCGATGCTGGTGGTGTCCAGCCCGCCGACCTCCACCAGCACGTCCCGGCGAAAGACGCCGAACGCACCGGAGATCAGCAGGAGGGCGCGAATGCGGGACCACCCGGTGCGGCCGAGCAGGAACGCTCGCAGGTATTCCACGATCTGGATGCGGGGGAGCAACTGACGGGGCATCCGCGCCTCGACCAGGCGGCCGGCGACGATCCGGCTCCCGTTGGCGGCACGGACGACACCGCCGGTGGCGACCATGCGGTTCGGGTCGTCGGCGAACGGGACGGTGACCGTGATCAGGGCGTCGGGGTCGAGGATCGAATCGGCGTCCACGAAGACGACCAGGTCGGTGCTGGCTGCGTTGATGCCGAGATTGACCGCGTCCGAGCGGCCCGAGTTGGTCTTGCGGACGACGGTCAGCGGTGTGCGTCCGTCGCGCGGAATGTTGACCGAGAGGATCTCGGCGTTGACCGGCACTTCGATGGGAATCTCCCGGTCCACCGGCACCAGGTCGAAGGCCTGCTGCAGCACCGCGAAGGTGTCGTCGGTGCTGCCGTCGTCGACCGCGACCACCTCGTGGTGCGGGTAGTGCAGTGCGAGGAGGGATTGCAGCGAGGACACGATGCCGGCAGCCTCGTTGTGCATCGGCACCACGACGCCCACCGACGGTGCGTAGTCACCGGCGATGCGCTCGGGCCGGCCGGACTGCTCCACCCGGCGCAGGTGGTGTACGAAATCCCAGGCGGCCAGGCCGATCAGCATCAGGTAGGAGGTGTTGATGACCAGGAAATAGATCAGGATCGGCCACTGCACCACTCCGAGGGCGGTGAGCACCACGTCACGCAGGCTGTCGCTGAACGCCTGCCAGTCCATCAGGCCTCCTCTCCACCGCGCAGCCGCAACACCTCGAGGGTGGCTCTGGCTGCGCGCACGGCCGACGGGGAGTTGTCCGCGTCGGCGGCCGCGCGTCGCAACGCCGCCCGGCCCTCGCCGGAGTCTCCGAGTGCAGCGGCGGCGACCGCCGCGAGCCGCCGGTCGGAGTCGGACAGCAGGGCCGCGAGTGCGACCGCAGCGTCGGCGGTGCCGAGCTTGCCCAGTGCGGTCGCCGCGGCACGACGTACCGACGACGGTTCGCCGCTGCCAGTCAGCGCAGTGAGCACTGGTCCGTCCGCCGGGCGGCCGAGTTCACCGAGCGCTGTGGTGGCGGCGACCCGGACCAATGAGTCGGGGTCGCTGCCGGCGAGCGCGGCCAGTTGCGACGCGCACGAGCTGAACAGTCCCCGCCCGGCCACCTTCGCCGCGACCAGCCGCACGCCCGAGTCCTCGTCCGCCACTCCGTCGCGGATCGCCGGCTCTGCGACGACACCCAGCCGGACCAGCGCATCGGTCGCCGTGCCGGCGGCCACACCGGGTTGCGCATGATGGGTGCGCACGGCCCGCAGCACCGCACGCGCAGCATCGGCCCCGGCCGGCGGCCCGACCGCTCCGATCGCTCGAGCCGCCACGAGCCGGACCTCCGGCGAGCGGTCGTGCAGGCCGCGCAGCAGATCGGAGGTGAGGTCCGGGTCGCGGAGCAGCCCCAGGGTGCGGAAGGCGCGTGCGCGCCGGACACTCGAGGTGGCATGGGTTGCGCGGACCGTCCGGGTGACCGCGTCCCGGCCGCGGAGCACGTCGACGAGGGTGTCGGCCGGCGCCCCACGCACCTTGGTCAACACACCGACCAGCGCACGGTCGAGTTCGCCGCGTTGATCCGGGTGTGCGATGAGCCGGGCACGCGCCGTGCCGTCGCCGTCCTCTCCGGCGGCCACCGCCAGCACGTCGGGTCGCAGCGGTGCCATTCGGGAACGAGTCGCCGCCTCCCGGCGGCTGGTGATCAGTTTGCTCAGCACCACCACTACCGCGAGCAGCACGCAGAGCGCGATTACGACGATCGCCACGATGTGCAGCAGCCCGCTGCTGATCAGCGAGGGTGCTGTCACGCACCCCGCCCCAGCAGACCGGCAACCCGGTGGACGAGCTCTCGTGGGCTGAACGGTTTGCTCACGTAGTCGTCAGCGCCCACCGAGAAGCCGGCATCCACATCGCTGTCGCGGGTCCGGGCGGTCAGCAGCACGACGCGTACGTCGGCCAATTGTTCGTCGGCGCGGATGGTCCGCAGCAGATCGAGGCCGGACAAGCCGGGCATCATGACATCGAGCACCGCGAGCCGGGGCGGGTTCTGGCGGATCTCCTCCACCACAGCCACACCTTAACCGTCACGGAGTCCGCGCAGCGTCCTGTGGCGCACCGAATCGCCGGGCCGGCCGGGGCACCTGGCAGGCGGTCGGCAGCGTGACGGTGAACATGCTGCCCTCGCCCAGTCGGGAAGAGACCGCGATGTGGCCTTCGTGTCGCTCCACGATGCGCTTGACGATGCTGAGGCCCAGGCCGGTGCCGGCGATCTCGTGGGCCGCCGGGTTGCTCGAGCGATAGAACTCCGCGAAGAGCTTGCGCTGGTCGTCCTCGGAGATGCCGATGCCTTCGTCCACGCAGCGGATCTCGACCGCATCGGGCACCGGGTGGGCGCTGAGCCGGACCGTCGAGCCGCGTGGACTGAACTTCACCGCGTTGCTCGCCAGATTGAGCACCAGGGCCGTCAACTGGTCCTCGTCCGCCTCCACAGCCAACCCCCCGGCCGGCAGCTGCACCTCGATCCGGACGTCACCCGCAGTGGCCAGCGGCGACAGCACCTCGACCGTGTCCGACATCACCTGGTGGAGGTCCACGGTGACACGCTCCAGCGGCCGGTCCGGGTCGCTCAGCCGGGAGAAGGACAGCAGCTCCTCGACCAGGGACAACAGACGGCGGGAATTGCGTTCGATCACCGCGAGGGATCGGCTCGGCATACGGCCCTGCCGTTCACCGATCTCCTCGGTGAGGACCTCGACGTGTCCCAGGATCGAGCTCAGCGGGTTCTTCAACTCGTGCGACACGGTCGCCAGCAGGGTGCTCTTGGCCCGGTTGGCGTCCTGGAGCACTCCGACCAGGTGGCGCTCGCGTTCGAGCAGACGGGCGTTGAGCACCGAGCGACCCAGGTCCCGGCCGACCTCCATGGCACCGTCGACCTCCTGCGGACTCCAGGTCGGGAAAGCCGCCTCGCGGGTCATCACCAGATAGCCGACGCATTCGGTCGCGGCACCCAACGGCACCAGCAACAGGGAGTGCGAACCGATCCCGGTGATGAAGTCCAGCACCAGCCGGGCCTCGTCCTCGGAGAGTGCTTCGCGCGGCTCCATGTGCCGGTGCGCGACGATGGCCGGGCGTTGGCTGAGCCAGCAGTGTTGCGCCATCCGGCCGGCGAGTTTGCGCAGAGCCGGCGGGATCTCGGCGGACATGCCGTCCGGGTACTGCCGTTGGTGACCGTGGTCCCCGGCGTCGTCGATGCCCGCGAACACCCTCACCCACATCCGCTGGCTGCGCAGCCCGTCGGCCAATCCGCTGATGGTGTCGGTGAGGATCTGGTCGATCTCCAGCGACTGCTGCGAGGCACGCACGACCGAATGCACGGCCCCGACCAGGCGGTCGCGTTCGGCCAGCGCAGCCCGCTGCCGCATGTGGCTGATCGCGATGCCCGCCTGGGCCGCGAACACCTCCAGCACCCCCCGGCGGAGTTCTCCTGGTCGCCGCCCGTCGTCCGGCAGGTCGACCGAGAGATAGCCGAGCATCGAGCCGGACGCCGAGAAGAATGGCGCAATCAGCGTGTCCTCGGGGTGCCACAGCTCGGCTTCGGGCAGAGCGCCGTGATCAGCTGTGTGCCAGTCCGGTGACACCCAGCCGGCGAGGTGGTCGGCCGGCAGCCGGTCGTGCGGGAGGAACCACAGGCTGCCCCAGCGTTCGGCTTCGGCGAACTCGGACTCGATCTGCGCCCGTGGGGTGCGCGCGCCGATCAGCTGAGTCCGCGCGTCTTCATCACCGGCCACCGCCACGACCTCGAACTCGTCGCCCGGTTGCAACAGACTCACGGCCGCAACCTGGAACCCCACGATGTCCGAGACGCCCGAGGTCACCAGATCGAGCAGCTCGCCGAGGCTCGGTTGGGCTGCGGCGCGTGAGATGAGCGCACTGAGTCGACGCAGGGCGAGGTGTTCCCACGTGGCGCTGCTCACGCGTGCTCCCTCCTGCTTCGGGAGTCGGCATTCGTCCGGTACCCGTCCGGTCGCTCGCTGCGCTCGCTCACTGCCGGTCCCCTCGTTCTCCGATGTCGTGGACAGCCGTCGGCCACCGGTGCCACCGGTCCCTGGAGCCCTCACAGTAGCGCTGGGTGGGGGTGCTCGCCTCGTCATACGCACCGCGGACGACCGGGCGCCGCCCCGCTCGAATGAGTGAGGCGGCGCGTCGTCGGTGGGTCAGCTGTTGTTCGCGAACGCCTTGAGCGCGGTCATCGGGCCATTGAACCGATCCTGGTCGATGCCGTTGGTGATGCCGTACTGCCAGATCGTCTGCTTGGCCCAGCCGCCGGGCAGCGTGCCCACAGTGGTCGGGTGTGCGAACCAGAGCGCGCTGCTGTGGAAGGCGGTGCTGTCGCCGGTGCAGTCCTGCCACCAGGAGCGGTTGGTGTAGATGACCGGGGTGCGGCCCTCCTTCAGCTTGTATTCGGCCACGAAGGCCTTGATCCAGTTGACCATCGCCGTCGGCGTCTTGCCGTAACACGTGCCCTCGACGTCGAGCGCGCCGGGCAGCGTGTAGCCGTCGGCCCGCCAGGCGCCGCCGTGTGCAACGAACCAGTCGGCCTGCAGGGTGCCGGAGGCGCCCGCCGGATTGGCGAAGTGGTAGGCACCGCGGACCAGTCCGGCGTTGCGCGAGCCCTGGTAGTTCGTCCCGAAGGTCGGGTCGGTCCAGGTGCTGCCCTCGGTGGCCTTGACATAGGCGAAGCGGACCCCCGAGGAGTACTGACCGGCCCAGTTGATCGTGCTGTTGTTGTCGCTGACGTCGATCCCGTGCACGCTGGCGGTCGCCGCGCCGATCCGGTGGGAGGCGTTGTTGTTCTTCAGCGTCGCGTCGAGGTTGCCTTTCACGCCGGCCGCGAAGGTCTGCGAGTGCCCGGCATAGCCGGAGTTGTAGAACACGGTGACCGGCTTGCTCGTGCGATTCCACACCGACGCGGCGTTGTTCTTGACGCACAGACCCTGCCCGGCGCCGGGCCCCTTGAACTCGTAGCAGCTGGGCTGGGTCGCGCCGTAGTCGCTGATCGAAGTGGTGAAGTCCGACACCGAGCCGGCCTCATCCGAGTTGTAGTAGAGACAGAACTCGCCGCTCTCACACACCCCGTTGCGGGCGGTCGCCGCGTGAGCCGGCGACGCGGCGAGCGCGCCGGCACCGAGCAGCAGCGTGGGTGCCGCCACCAGCGCTGCGGTGAGCTTGAAATGTGTCCTGCGCATGGTTTCCTCCTGGGTCGTGGGGTCAGGAGTCAGCCTGCTCAGCAGCGCTGCGAGCTCACTGCGACACCACTGCGAAGCCGACGCAGCGCAGGTGACTTACTCGTAGACGTACTTGTGCGGACCGGGATAGACCCAGGAGAGAGCGTCGCGAAGGCGGTCGCGCCAGTCCTCCCAGGAGTGACCGTCACGCGCCTCGACATACCGGACCCGCATACCGGCCCGCTCGAAGACCGGCACCATCGACCGGTCGTAGACGATCAGGTCCTCGTAGGTTCCACATGAAACGAACAGGCGACTGGCGACCTTGCGAGGTGCGGCGCGGTAGCGGTTCATGAAGCGGACGACCGGGTCGAAGGCCGGACCACCTCCATGGTCCGTGCCGATGTCGGTGAAGACGAACGAGCCGGACTGCAGGATGAGCGAGCCGAACACGTCCGGATAGCGGTATGCCGTGGACAGGCTCGCCACCGCACCGAACGATGCCCCCATCAGACAGCGGGCGGAAGGTGTTGCAAGCAAAGGAAACTCGTCCTCGACCGTCGGAAGCAGCTCCTTGGCGATGAAGCGGGCGTGCTGGACGGAGTTGGCGTATTCGCGAGTGCGGTCGCCCGGGTTGGTGAAGATCACCACGGTTTCGGCCATGTCCAGCCGGTGGATGAGGTTGTCCAGCACGGTCTTCATCGCCGCGTAGTGCAGGAAGTCGTCGCCGTCGTGCACGATCAGCAGCGGATAACGGTGCGTGCTGCGGAACCGTGCCGGGAGGTAGACGCGGCACTCGCTGCGTCGCCGCAGCGCCTTGGACTGCACTGTCAGATCGACGATTTCACCCGGTCGCGCGTCCGGGTCCGGGTGCACCCAGTCGGGCACGACATACCCGGTGGCCTGGCACACCGACGACGACCCGACCGGACTGTTGGCCACGTGCGGATTGAGGGGATCGTTGCCCTGCTCGTGATGTTCGCCGTGTCGCACTTCCAGCTGGTATTCGACCCGAGACCCGGCCGGCAGCTCCAGCACGACGTACCACAGGGACGTGTCGGCGAGGCGTTGCATCGGTACCCGTTGCTGCTGCCCGACGATTCGGTGCCGCACCCAGACTTCGTCGGCGTCCCCTCGGTAGAGGAAGGTGCAGCGCTCGCCCTCCACGATCGGAACGTCGTGCTGGTGCAGGAAGCGGTCGATGGCGTTCTCGTCCAACGGCTTCCGCGAGCGGAGCCGGTGGATCGCCAGTTGTCTAGCCATCGACGGCACCCTCGGAAGCTGTAGCGACAGTGGACATCTCACCGGATCGCCCGATGACCGGTGTGTCTCCGGGTAGTGAACCGTCCGCCGCCACGGATATGCGCGCTCCCGGATCGAGCGGCACGCACATTGCCGGGGCAAACCGCTTGGCGAGCAACGACATTCGCTCCGTGTTGGCCATCTGCAGGCGCTTGTGCGCTGCCGGCAGCACGACGGTCCCGCACAGCAGACCGAGTCCGTCGTCATACACCTCGGGTGCGCGCGGTCCGCGAATCGCGTTGTCGTTGAAAAGGACAACGCGCTCGGTCAGCACCATCGCGCCGGCCGACCAGGCGATGATCGGCAGCCGGTCGAGGCCGGCCGGGACGACGTTGAAGAGGTGCAGCGCGTCGAGCAGCTCACCGACATGACCACCGGCGATGACCACAGCCTGCGTCTCGGCGAGGATCTGGGCCACCTCCGCCCGGTGGGCGGCGACCAACGGATGCTCGTGCGGCTGGGTCGCCGCGTAGAACTCGGCGTTGGCCTCCCGCACCCGCTCCAGGTGCCGCCGGTCCAGCGAGCGCAGCACTTCTTCCGCGTCACGCAGTGCCTGCTCCTGGGCGCGCGGTGAACGCTCGGTCTGCTCGCGCAGTTCGGTGATCGCCCGGGAGGTGTGACCTACTCCGATGAGATAGAGATCTTGTATGTCGGACAGCTCCGCCTGGCGCGCCCGGTGCGCAGCGGCGAAGTCGGGGTCCCGGTCGAGCACGTCCTGCCGACGGGTCCAGAGCGCCAGATTGACCGCTCGCCCGCCGAGGTGCTCGCGCAGTTCGTCGTCGACGACCTCGCGCTCGAGCCAGCCCGCGGTGACGGTCGCGAACGGTCCGTCCACGTGGAGCCCGGCGACGACCTTGTCGAGTGACGGACGGCGCTGCGGACCGAGCAGCACCATCCACGGACGATCCGGAATCACGCCGCGTGCACCTGCACCCTGCGCCCCACCTCGTCCAGCATGCCGCGCAGGACGTCGTAGTCGCCGTGGCGCATGCGGATCCACGCGTTGGCCATGTAGCCGGCCTCGATCGGCTGTGTGGCCGCGCCGACCGGAAGGTGGGAGTCGAGGATCCACTCGCCGAACCGCGCGTTGACCTCGTCCAGGCCGTCGATCGAGGTGATGATGCCGTCCCGGTCCGGCCGCAGGGCTATGATCCCCGCGGCATACGCCCTGCTCGGCACGTGCCACACGTGGTGGTGCACCACCGAGTCGGCCCACGCGCGGTAGATGTCCATGTCGTTGCCGGCGGCATACAGGTCCCAGCAACCCACACCCGGAGGCCGCGCGCCGATCTCGCTGAACCGCAAGCCTTTCGGGCTGACGAAGTATTCCATGTGGGTCGGCGCGGTGCGGATGCCGAGCACCTCGTTGACCCGCTCACCCAGCGCCCGCAGCTCAGCGTAGAACGGCTCGGAGTCGACCCGGTTGGTCGCCACGAACTGCGGGCTGATCCACCGGTTGCGCATCGCCTCCAGCACGCCGGGGTAATAGTGCGACGCGAAGTCGAGCGCGATCGCGCCGTCGACACTCAACGTGTCGTAGAAGCCCTCGTGCCCCTCGACGAACTCCTCGATCGCGATCGAGTCGGCCGCGCCGAAAGTCGCTGCCGCCTCGACGAGTTCGCGGTAGTTGTCCACGCGGGTCGTGCCCGCGGCGCCGGCGCCGGCCCGCGGTTTGAGGATGACCGGATAACCGTGCTCGTCGACGAAGTCCCGCAGGTCGTCCAGGTCGTGCGCCGCGGCGGACGCGGCGGTCGGCACGCCGGCCGCCCGCAACGCCTCCTTCATCGCCGGCTTGTCCCGGCACAGCCAGGTGGTCCGCACCGACGTCCCCGGTATGCCGAGGGCCTCCCTCACGATCGCTGCCGGCAGCGTGTGCGCCTCGATCGTCGCCTCCATGCCGTCGATCCAGGCGATCGACTGGAAATGCTCGACCGCCGTGCGCAACTGGTCGACGTCGGTGACCGAACCGACCTGGTAGTAGTGGTCGATCCACGACTGCAACTGCTCGTCGAGCCACTCCCATGGGGTCTCCCCGACGGCGAAGACGGTTGCGCCCACCTCGTGCAGCGCTCGCGCGAACTCGCGCTGATTGCGCGGGAAGTTCGGCTCGACGAAGACGATGTTCATGGCAGGCCAGGCTAGCGGCATTCCGGCGATGGCATGGTGTCCGAGCTGGGTGCGAACATGAGTTCGTGGCAGAGGGAAGTTTCCTGCACGCCGACCTCGACTCGTTCTATGCCAGTGTCGCGCAGCGTGACGACCCGTCACTGCGCGGCCGGCCCGTGGTGGTCGGCGGCGGCATCGTGCTCGCCGCCAGCTACGAGGCCAAGGCGTGCGGCGTGCGCACCGCCACGTCCGGCCGGATCGCGCGCCGGCTCTGCCCTGACTTGGTCGAGGTGCCGCCGACCTTCACCGCGTATGTCGAGGCGTCGCGAGCGGTCTTCGCCGTCTTCCGGGACATCACGCCCGTTGTCGAAGGCATCTCGATCGACGAGGCGTTCCTCGATGTCGGCGGCCTCGCCCGGCTCAGCGGTTCGCCCAGCCGGATCGGTGCGCTGCTCCGGCGTCGGGTCAAGGCGGAGGTGGGCCTGCCCATCTCGGTCGGCATCGCGAGCAGTAAGTTCCTCGCCAAGGTGGCGAGCGCCGCGAGCAAGCCGGACGGACTGCTCAGCGTGCCGGTCGGCGCCGAGCTGGACTTCCTCCATCCGCTGCCGATCGAGGCGCTGTGGGGCGTCGGCAAGGTCACCTCGAGCCGGTTGCATGACCGCGGCATCGCCACCGTCGGGGCGCTGGCCCGGCTGGACGAGCCGACGCTTGCCGCCATCGTCGGGCCGGGAAGTGCCCGGCAGTTGCACGCCCTGTCGCACGGACACGACCCTCGTCGGGTGGAGACCGGGCGTCGTCGCCGGTCGATCGGCGCGCAGCGGGCGATCGGCCGGGGCCGTCATACCGCCGAGGAACTCGACGCGACGCTCGTCAGCCTGGTCGACCGGGTCACTCGGCGGATGCGGTCCGGAGAGCGCATCGGCCGCACGTTCGTGCTGCGCCTGCGCTTCGAGGACATGACCCGCGTGACCAGGTCTCGCACGGTACGCCGGGCGACGGCGGGCACCGATGCCTGGCTGGCCGCCGGCCGGACGCTGCTCCAGGAAGCGATGCCGCTGATCGCCGACCGCGGCGTGACGTTGCTCGGCATCAGCATCACCGGACTCGACGAGGCAGCCGACGAGCAGCTCGAGCTGCCGTTCGCGACCGACGCACCGAGCCGGCTCGACGGAGCGCTCGATGCGGTGCGGGACAAGTTCGGCAGCGGCGCGGTGACCAGGGCCGTGCTGCTCGGCCGGTCCGAAGGCTTCAGCGCGCCCCAGCTCGACTCGCACTGAACGGGCGGCTGCGCTGCTGCCGCGCTGGCATTACCACGCCCCCGGAGCACCGGGCAGGCGGACTGACCGCTGGACATGCAGAGGAGACCTCGTCGAACGCGTATCGGCGTCGTCGGTCGTTGATCCCCGCTGGCGATTTCTTGTCAATCAAATCGAAAATCAGTTCGCTAAAATGATGTACACGACAGCGGTTCGCTGATAGTCTGGTGAGCAACGAAAACACTTCAAGGGGAGGGAGTTCGCGATCATGTCGATCGATTCTCCCTTGCGATTTCCGGAACAACCCAAGCCGATTCGACCGGATACGGATCGGTGGGACATTGTCGCGGTGGATGAGCGGCCGGCCCCGGGTCGTGGACCGCAGGTGTTGACCGCACTCAGCCAGGCGGCCGAGCTGTTGGACGAAACGCCGGACGTGCTAGGGCAGCTGGGGCAGGAGCAGATCACCGAGTTGATGGGTGTGCTGCTGCGGTTGCATGCACGGGCCGGCCAGGTGGGTGCGTTGGTGGTCGCGGATGCGGACAGCCGAGGGGTGATCAGCGCCTCGACCGCGGCCAACCCGACCGGGTGGGTGCAAAGTTGCGCTGCCAGCGCGGGTGTGCCGGTCGAACCCCGTGATGCGTCTCTGATCGCCAACGTCGCCCAGTCGTGCCGGGACAGGCGCAACCAGGTCGCGACCGCGGCGGTGCGAGAGGGCTGCTGCACGCTGGCCACAGCTCGCGCCGCGGTGCAGCAGACCGCGCGCGTCGCTGAAGTAGTCCCGACCGCGACCCGGGAGGAGATCCAGTCCTGGTTCCTCCAATTGGATCCCTCCCTGGGGTTCCGCGGCGTCAATGAGTTGACCCGGCGGATCATCGCCCGCTACGACGCCGACAAACTCTCGGCAGAGGACGCGAAGCTCGAAGGGGTCGAAACCCTCACGTGGCGGACCCTGCCGACCGGCCTAATTCGCTTGGTTGCCGACCTCTCACCCGCAAGCGCCGCCATAGTCAAACAAGCCATTAGCAGCCTCTCCGCGCCGCAGCCGGCCAGGGAACAACACGCATCCGACGAGGAAGTCGACGAGGACCGCACCGCTGAGAAGCTGCGCGATGAGCGGACCCCGGGCAAACGACGCGCCGACGCCCTACTGGACCTCGTCTCTGCCGGGGCGAAGACCGCCTCTGGGGACGGCACCGGTGTCGGTGCCGGCGCCACCGTGCTGCTCACCATGGGCCTGAACGACCTGATCGACCGCATCAACGGGGCGACCACCATCAGCGGCGACACCCTCGACCCCGCTGCAGCGCGCCGGTTCGCATGCGATGCGAAGCTCATCCCGATCGTTCTCGGGACACCGTCCCAACCGTTGGACGTGGGCCGCGAGAAACGCCTGGTCACCAAGGGCATGCGCGCCGCCGTCGTCCATCGAGACCGCGGATGCACCTTCCCGGGGTGTGACCGGCCACCCGGATACTGCGAAGTCCACCACCTCACGCCGTGGTGGGCCGGCGGAGTCACCTCATTACTCAACTCCGCGCTGGTCTGCTGCCGCCACCACCAGATAGTCCACCGCAAGGGCTACTACGCCACCGTCACCAACCGCGGCGTCGTCTGGCACCTCATTGAAGGCGCCATGCCCGGCTGGCGCGCCGACG
The DNA here is from genome assembly GCF_058148645.1 of Flexivirga sp. YIM B11880. Lineage (NCBI taxonomy): Bacteria > Bacillati > Actinomycetota > Actinomycetes > Micrococcales > Dermacoccaceae > Flexivirga > Flexivirga sp. YIM B11880. The sequence goes on along the minus strand of NZ_JBMAMH010000001.1, from coordinate 588,549 downwards.
CCTACACCGCCGCCTGAGCCCGCCGCGGCACGCGCGGACGCTCGACGGCTCAGGTGTTGTCGGGTGTGCCCAGCCAGCGGAGCACCCGATCCCGGTCCGCGCCCAACGACGGCGGCGCCTTGGAGTAGTCCATCGCACTCTCGGCGAAGTGGATCGGGTTGCCGATGGTCGGGATGCGCCGGTCTCCACGACCCGTCTCGACGACGGGCTTCAGTCCGAGCTGCTCGGCGAAACGGGTGCCCTCCGCCACGGTCAGGATGGGGGCGGCCGGCACGTTCGCCGCCTGCAAGAGCTCGAACCACTCGCCCGCCGGGCGAGTGCCCAATCGCTCGGTGAGCAGCGGCCGCAGCTCGGCACGGTGGGCGTTGCGAGCCTCGTTGGACGAGAAGCGGGGGTCGCCCGCCAGCTCCGGCACGTCCAGGCAGCGGCACAGCGCAGAGAACTGCGTGTCGTTGCCGACCGCGATCACGATCTCCTTGTCGGCGGCCGAGAACGGCTCGTAGGGATAGAGACTCGGGTGTTCGTTGCCCATCCGGGAGGGCACCACGCCGCCGGCGACATACGCGGCCGTTTGGTTCACCAGCCCGGACAGCGCCGACGACAGCAGGTTGACCTCGACGTGGTCGCCGCGGCCGGTCTCGTCGCGGACCCGCAGCGCAGCCAGGATGCCGACCGCGGCGTGCAGTCCGGTGATGACGTCGAAGACGGCGACCCCGACCCGGGTCGGCTCGCCGTCGGGAAGGCCGGTGAGGTCCATCAGACCGGAGAGTGCCTGCACCAGCAGGTCGTAGCCGGGCAGGTGCGCGCCGCCTTCGGTGCCGAACCCGGAGATGGACGCGTAGACCAGGTCGGGTCGTGTCGATCGCAGGCTGGCCTGATCGAGGCCGAACTTCCGCAGTCCGCCGGGCTTGAAGTTCTGGATCACCACGTCGGCGCGATCGATGATGCGCCGCGCGACCGCGAGGTCGTCCGGGACCGTGAAGTCGAGCGCGATCGAGTGCTTGTTGCGGTTGACCGACAAGTAGTAGGTGCTGTCCGCACCACAGCGCGGCGGCGCCCACCGACGGGTGTCGTCACCGCCCGGGCTCTCGACCTTGATGACGAGGGCGCCGAGATCAGCCAGCAACATCGTGCAGTAGGGACCGGCGAGCACGCGGCTGAGATCGGCGACCACAACGCCGGTCAACGGCCCTACCGCCGGCCGCTCGAAGATCTCCTCGAGCGCCGGCGACCCCTCAGGCTGCTCGGCGCGCGTCACTCCCGGGCGGCGTGGCGGCCGCGGCGGGTCCCCGACACCGCGGCGTCGACCTGCTCCTCCGTCGTGCCCACCGCGTCGTCGGTGGTGCTGACCGGTGCCGGCCCGTCGTCGACCGCCTCGGCGGCCAGCGCGTCGCGACGCTCGATCTTCGGGAACTCGCCCGAGGTCGAGCCGGCCGACTTCTTCTTGCCGTTGAGGAACAGCGCCACCGCTCCGGCGCCGGCGAGCAGGCCGAACGCGATGAACAGCTTGCCCTTCGTGCGCCGCTTCGTCGCCATCGCGGGGACGGCGAGCTCGACCGTGGTCCGCGCCTGCTCGGGCAGGGCGGCATACAGCTGGTCGCTCGCGACCTTGGCCTTCTTCGCCGCCTCCTTCGCGGCCTTCTCGGCAGCCTTGCGCGCCGACTTCGTCGCGGTGCTGACTTCCGGTTCGGCGGCGCTGGCCACGTCGGCGAGCGCCGCCGAGGTCTTCCGGGCGGCCTTGCGGGCCGACTTCTTCGCCTTGGTGAGCTGCGGTTCGACTGCGTCGGCGGCGTCGGCCAGCGTGGCGGCGGCGGTCTCGACGACCGGGGCGATCCTCTCCCGACCGGCTTCGGCCGCGTCGCCTGCTGCCGCCACCGCCTCGGAAACCTTGTCCTTCGCCACGTCCTTGCGCGAGGTCTTGCTGAGCACGGGAGCCCTCCTAGACATGTGAGTTCCATGTCATCCTGCCAAGCCCGTCCGCACAGCGGCAATGCCGGGGCCGGTGCCCGGACGGTATGACGTCGCGGGGATGCAAGACTGGGCGCATGATCGCAACGCTGCACACCAATCACGGCGACATCAAAGTCAACCTCTTCCCGAACGACGCGCCCAAGACGGTCGAGAACTTCGTCGGCCTGGCGGAGGGCACGAAGGAATACCGCGACGACGCCGGTCGCACCAACCCGACGCCGTTCTACGACGGTCTGACGTTCCACCGGATCATCCCTGGCTTCATGATCCAGGGCGGCTGCCCCAAGGGCATCGGCATCGGTGGTCCCGGCTACGAGTTCGACGACGAGATCTCCCCGGACCGCAACTTCTCCGCGCCATACATCCTCGCGATGGCGAACGCCGGCAAGCGCGGGGGCCACGGCACCAACGGTTCGCAGTTCTTCATCACCGTCGCGCCGACGACCTGGCTGCAGGGCAAGCACACGATCTTCGGCGAGGTCGCGGACCAGGCCGGCCGCGACGTGGTCGACAAGATCGCAGCGGTCCGGACCGGTGCGCAGGACCGCCCGGTCGAGCCCGTGGTGATCGAGAAGGTCACCATCGAGAAGTGACGAACAGCATGGGGGACCTGCCCCGCTGCCCACGCCACCCGGACCGGGTGGCGTTGGTGTCCTGCCAGCGCTGCGGCCGGCCGACCTGTGCGGAATGTCAGCGTCCGGCCGCGGTAGGGGTGCAGTGCGTCGATTGTGTGAGGGCGCAGCGGAGACAGTCCCGGGGCCTGGTCACCGCGTTCGGCGGCCGGGCGGTGCAAGGGCGGCCGGTGGTGACGATCGGGCTCGTCGCGATCTGCGTCGTGGTGTGGATCGGCCAGAAGGTCGACCCGACCGTCACCGCCGACATGCTCTACGCGCCGGTCCTCTCCGGCGCGGACCCGTGGCGTTTCCTGACCGCCGCCTTCGTGCACTCGCCGGACACCCCGTTGCACCTGCTGTTCAACATGTATGCCCTCTGGATCGTGGGGCAGTATCTGGAGCCGATGCTCGGCCGTGCCCGCTTCCTCGCGCTCTACCTGATCTCCGCGGTGGGCGGATCCGTCGGCTACGAGCTGCTGGCGTCCACTCCGCACTCGGTGAACGACGTCAACACCGGCTGGTTCACCCCGACGGTCGGCGCGTCCGGGGCGGTCTTCGGGCTGTTCCTCGCGGTGGTCGTGCTCAACCGTCACCTCGGCCTGCAGAGCGGCCCGATGATCGGGCTGATCGTCATCAACGCCGTCATCGGCTTCGTGCTGCCGGACATCGCCTGGCAGGCACATCTCGGCGGTGCGGTCACCGGCGGTCTGTGCGCCGGCGCGATCGCGTTGCTCGGTCGCGAGCGCGCCCGCTGGCAGTGGCCGGCGCTCGCCGCGATCAGCGCGTTGCTCGTCGTGCTCGCGGCCGTGCGCTTCGAGTCGGTGCACCTGCTCGTCGCGTGACGTCATACCTCTGAGGCGGGCGGCGGATAGGTGAGCCGGCCGCGCTCGTCGGCGACCGGTTCGGCACCCCACTGGCCGAGGTCGTGCCGGCGCGCCTCACCGCCCGGCAGGATGTCCCACACCGTCCAGCCGCGGGCCACCAGCGTGTTGGCGATCAGCAGCCGATGGCAGCGCCACGGCATCGGCTCGCCGCACATGATCGCCACCCGCCGGGTGCCGGCCAGCTCGGTGAGCTGCTCGATGCCGCGCTCGTAGTCGCGGGTCAGGCCGTAGTCGGCATAGTTTCTGAAGCTGGCGTTCTGCCAGCCGGCGTTGAGTGACGGGTCGACGTCCTGCCGCGGACGGCGGCCGCCCAGCGCAGGGAGCTGGAGGTAGTCGAGGCCGGCGTCCGGCAGCCACCGTGCCATGGCGTCGCCGCCGTATTGCGGGTTGCGCCGCGAGCCGGGATGGGCGCGCACGTCCGCCACGACATCGATGCGGTGCCGCCGCAATTGCGCGAGGAAGTCGGCGGGCGGACTGGTCCAGTGGCCGATCGTCCAGACCTCACGCACCGGGTCGTTCACCCGATCGAAGTTACACCCATGTCGTTTTCCACTGCGTGTGGACAACCCTGTGGACAACGGCACACCAGCTGGCTTCGGAGACGAGGTATGCCGCCGTGTAATCGCGCCGAGCCGGCATGTGGGCCCGAAAATCTGCGTGACGGTTGACGAATAGCGGTCGGTATGGCGCCGCACATCGCAGCTCAGCGGCGTCGTGGCAGGTCACACCGCCCCGGGTCCCAGTGTTCCGAGCGGTGAATCACAACGGTGTAGTTTTCCACCACCTGTGGAAAAACCTGTGGGTAACGCCAGGCCGGTCCGGCGTCGGGACCGGCTGACTAGCGCCAGCGGGTCGTCATACCGAAGCCGACGAGGATGAGCACGAAACCGATCGCCATGTTGGCCAGCCCGATGCCGGGGATCGGGTACTTCTCGGCGGACAGGTAGTAGACCACCAGCCAGAACAGCCCGACCACCATGAAGGTGCACAACGTCGGCACCCACCAGCCGGGGCTCGGGGCGTCGATGGCCTTGGCGGCGCGCTTCTCCTCGCGCTCGGCGTCCGCCGCGCGACGGGCCGCCTTCTTGGCCTCGCGGGCGGCTTCCTTCTCGGCCTCGCGCTGGGCGGCCAGGTTGGCGGCCTTCTTGGCCGCCAGGTCGTCGATCGCCTCGGCGGCCACCGCGCCCTTGTCGCTCGTCGCGGCGCGCGACTCCTGCTCGGCGATCAGCTCGGCCTCGTCGGTGTCGGCCTCGTCGGCTCGCTTGTCGGGCTTCGTCATAACAGCAGGATCGCTCTCTTACGGCGGAATGAAAGAATCGCGCACAAGACTAGTCATCGGCGGTGTGACGCCGGTGCCCGGCGACCTGAATGGCGGTGTGCGAGATGTGGCGACCACGCAATCGATGGGCGTATGCCGTGCCGGTGATCGGTGTCGCCGCGGGGCTGCTCTTCGGGGTCAGCGCCGCCACTTCCCAGGGCTCGGATCTGCGGCCGGGCACCCGCGATCTGGTGCAGGTGGTGCAGGACGGCAACCGGAAGGTGGCCGGGCAGGCGGCGACGGTCGCGGCGCTGCAGACCCAGGTGGCCAGACTCGGTCAGCGGGACGCCCCCGGCTCGTCGAAGCTGCGCACGACGGTCCGGACCGCCGACGGCTACGCCGGAACGGCCGGCCTGAACGCGGTCACCGGTCCGGTCGTCACGGTCTCGCTCAACGACTCGAGCCGGGATCCGTCGACCCTGCCGGCGGGCGCCAACCTCGACTGGCTGGTCGTGCACCAGCAGGACGTCCAGGCGGTGGTCAACGCGCTGTGGGCCGGTGGGGCAACTGCCATGATGCTGATGGACCAGCGGGTGATCTCCACCTCCGCCGTGCGCTGTGTCGGCAACACGCTGCTGCTCCAGGGCCGGGTCTACTCGCCGCCGTTCGTCATCAAGGCGATGGGTGATCCGGCACAGCTGAAGAAGGCACTCGACGACAACCCGGACGTGCAGAACTACCAGGCCTACGTGCCGCTCGCCGGTCTGGGCTACGACGTGCAGACCACCGGCAAGGAGACGTTCCCGGCATACCAGGGGGCGCTCGACCTGAAATACGCGAAAGTCGGGAAGTAGGGCAGAAGTGACCTCGATATTGGTGATCGACAACTACGACAGTTTCGTCTTCACGATCGTCGGCTACCTACAGCAGCTCGGCGCGGAGACGACGGTCGTGCGCAACGACGCGGTCACCCCCGCGGAGGGTGCCGCGTATGACGGCGTGCTGGTCTCGCCCGGGCCCGGCACCCCGGAGGAGGCGGGCGTCTCCACCGCGATGATCGCGGCGTGCGCCGAGCGATCGCAGCCGATGTTCGGCGTGTGCCTGGGGCATCAGGCGCTCGGCGTCGTGTATGGCGCCACGGTCGGGCGGGCGCCGGAGCTGCTGCACGGCAAGACGTCGCGCATCGTCCACGACGGCACCGGTGTGCTCGAGGGCGTGCCCACGCCGTTCACGGCCACGCGCTACCACTCGCTCGCGATCGAATCCGCGACCGTGCCGGACGAGCTGGTCGTCACGGCCCGGACCGACAGCGGAGTCGTCATGGGCGTGCAGCACCGCACGCTGCCACTGCACGGGGTGCAGTTCCACCCCGAGTCCGTACTCACCCAGGGCGGGCACCGGATGCTCGCCAACTGGCTGGAGCTGTGCGGGCTCGCCGGTGCAGTGGAGCGGTCCGCCGGGCTGGCTCCGCTGGTGCACACCGCGGCGCGGTAGCGGCCCGGCATACCGCCCCCGGTCACCCCCCGCCGGCGCCGGGGGTCTTGGTCGGCGTCGTCGACGACGGCGAGCTGCTCGGTGAGGTCGGCGAACTGCTGGGCGAACTGCTCGGCGAGCTCGGTGAACTGGTGGAACTCGGCGGCTGGGTGACGGTGACCGTCGCGCTGACCGTGGGCGAGTAGACGCCGATGGTCAGGGTGACGGTCGAGTCCTTGTCGACCAGCGTTCCTTGGGCGGGTGAGACCTTCTGCACCTTGCCGCCCTGACCGGCGTCGGCCACCGGCACCTGCTGAGTCTTCCACTTCAGGTGTGCCTGGCGCAGCGCGAACTGCGCGTCGCCGGCTTCCTGGCCGAGGAGTCCGTCCGGCACGTGCACCTTGCCGTTGCTGACGTGCAGCGTCACGGTCTGGCTGGGATCGGCCAACGACCCGATGGACGGCTGGGTCGACGCGACCCGGCCCTTGTCGTAGTCGGTGTCCGAGACCTCATGGGACGCGGCCGTGACCTTGCTGAAGCCCGCCTTGCGGAGTGCCTGGGTGGCCTGGTCGACCATCATACCGGACACATCCGGCACCGACGCGAGGCTCGGCCCGCCGCTCACGTTGAGCAGGACGAGATTGGCGGGGTCGACCGAGGTGCCGTTCTTGGGGTCGGTCCCCACGACATACCCCTTGGCGACGTCGTTGCTGCTGACCGTGTGGGCCTGGACGTGGTCGAAGCCGTGCTCGCGCAAGATCCGCTCGGCACTTGCTTGCGACTGGTTGACCACGTTGGGGATCACTTCGTTCGGCGTGCCGCTGTCGCGGCCGTTCATCACCAGGTAGCCGATGCCGAGGATGGCGAGCAACGCGACAACGCCGGCGGCGACCCACAGCCCGGTCAGTTTGCGCTGCGGCTCGCTCTCGTGGATCTCGCGGGTGTGGTCTCGGCGCGGCGGCGGCACCGGCGCCTGCGGCTCACGGTCCAGGAGGGCGCCGCCGCCGACCGCGGCCGCGCTGAGGACCGCCGTCGCGCCGACGCTCAGCGGGGCGCCGGTCCGGGCCGCCTGCAGGTCGGACCGGAAGTCGCCGGCCGTCTGGTAGCGGTCGTCGCGCGCCTTGGCGAGCGACCGCAGGGTGACCGCGTCCATGGGCTGGGGCACCGACGGCTCGTAGACCGACGGCGGCTTGGGCGGGTCGGTGATGTGCTGGTAGACGAGCGAGACCGGTTCGCCGACGAACGGCGTGCGGCCGGTCAGCAGTTCGTAGAGGACGCAGCCGGCGGAGTAGAGGTCGGAGCGCGCGTCGACCGTCTCACCCTGCGCCTGCTCCGGCGACAGATAGCGGGCGGTGCCGACGACGGCCTGCGCGGACGTCATCGTGGCGCCGGTGTCGGCGAGCGCACGCGCGATGCCGAAGTCCATCACCTTGACGCTGCCGCCCTTGGTCAGCATCACGTTGGCCGGCTTGATGTCGCGGTGCACGATGCCCTTGTCGTGCGAATACTCCAGCGCCGACAGGATGCCCATCGTGACGCGGGCCGCCTCGTCGGGAGAGAGCTTGCCCTCCTCGTTCAGGATCTCGCGGAGCGTCTGGCCGTCGACATACTCCATGACGATGTAGGGGATGTCGACGCTCGCGCCGCCGGTCTCGGTGAAGGTGTCCTCGCCGGAGTCGTAGACCGCGACGATGGCGTGGTGCGACAGGCCCGCGGCGGCGTGCGCCTCCCGGCGGAAGCGGGTCAGGAAGGTGCTGTCCCGGGCGAGGTCGGCGCGCAACATCTTGATGGCGACGGTGCGGCCCAGCCGGTTGTCGTGTCCGAGGTGCACCTCCGCCATACCGCCACGGCCGATGAGTTCACCGACCTCGTAGCGGCCGCCGAGGATGCGTGGCAGGCCATCGGTCACGATGAGCCCTCCGGGGAGTAGGTGGTGAGGTTGTTGTTGAACGGGCCGGTGTCCGGTGCGGTGGGCACCCTGGGACTTCCCCCGCCGCTGCCGAGTATGACGCCCACGACGATCGCGACGACCGCGACGGCTGCCACGGCACCGATGATCAGCCAGAGCTTGCCCCGCGCGCCGGCCTTCGCCGGGACCGGCTGAGCACCGGACGTGGCGGCGGGCTGCGGCCCGGACTGCCGCCGCTGCGCGCGTGACACCGCCTGCTGACCTCCGGACGGTTGCCCGGCTTGCGGACCGGACTGCGCTGCCGACTGCGGGCCGGACGGCCAGGAGTTCGGCCCGGACGGACCGCCGGCTGCCGCCGGGGCAGGGCGCGGAGCGGTGGCCCAGACGTTCAGGCCCATCTGTTCGCTGTCGGTGACCGCCTGACGCAGCGCGCGGCCGAACTCCTGCGCGGAGTCCGGGCGCTCGGCCGGATCCTTACGCAGCCCGGCGTGGACGACCGCACGCATCGGCGCGGGGACCTCGGTCGGCAGCGGCGGCGGCTCCTCGTTGACGTGCGCGAGCGCGAGGGCGACCGCACTGTCGGAGTTGAACGGCCTTCTCCCACCGAGCATTTCGTAGGTCACCACAGCGAGCGAGTAGACGTCGGTGAGCGCCGTCGTCTCCCGGCCCATCGCGGCCTCCGGCGCGAGGTACTGCGCCGTACCCATCACCTCACCGGTGCGCGTCATCGCGGCCGAGCCGACCGCCCGAGCGATGCCGAAATCGGTCAGCTTCACCACCCCGTCGGAGGTGACCAGCATGTTGGCCGGCTTCACGTCGCGGTGGATCAGCCCGGCCCGGTGTGCGGCGTGCAGCGCGGCGGCCGCCTGCCCCATCAGGTTGGCGGTGTCCGCGGCAGAGATCGGGCCGCGTTCGTGCAGGATCTTCGACAGCGGTTTGCCCGGGACGTATTCCATCACCAGATAGGCGAGGTTGCCTTCCTCGCCGTAGTCGTAGACCTGGGCGATGTTGCCGTGGGCAAGGGCCGCGGACAGGCGCGCCTCGTTGCGGAACCGCGCGGTGAAGCCCTCCTCGTCGGTCAGCCCCTCCTTGAGCAGTTTGATCGCGACGGTGCGGCCGAGGATCTCGTCGCGCGCCTGCCAGACCTCGCCCATGCCGCCTGCCGCGATGCGGTCCGTCAGCCGGTAGCGCCCTCCCATGAGGTCCCCGGGTTGACTCATATCGATTTCCTCGCGTCGTGCGTGTCGGTCATCGGGTCCCTGCCCGAGTCGCGTGATTCAGTCATCGTCCGATCACGGCTTCCATCACCTGCTTGGCGATCGGTGCTGCCACCAGACCGCCGCTCGCCTCTTGTCCGACCGTGCCGCCGTTCTCGACCAGGACGGCCACCGCCACCTTCGGGTTGTCCGCGGGTGCGAACCCGGTGAACCACACGTCGGCGTTCCTTCCTTGACCGTGCTCTGCGGTGCCCGTCTTGCCCGCCACCTTGATGCCTGGGATGGCCGCGTTGGTTCCGGTGCCCTGGCTCACCACGGACTCCATCATGCTCGTGAGGGCGTCGGCCGTGCCCTTCGAGATCGGCGTGGAGAAGGTCTTGGGGTCGGTCGTCTCGATGACGTCGAGGTTCTTGTCGCGCACCGATTGGACCAGGTATGGCGTCAGCTCGTTGCCGCCGTTCGCGATCGCCGCGCTGACCATTGCCATCTGCAACGGTGTGGCGCGCACGTCGAACTGACCGATGGCCGACTGTGCCAGCTGCGGCTCGTTGACGTTGCTCGGGAAGACGCTCGGCGTCACCGACATGGGGATCGACAGGGGCTGCCCGAAGCCGAACTTCGTCGCCATACTGTGCAGCGCGTCCTGGCCGAGACTCATGCCGAGCGACGCGTAGGCGGTGTTGCAGCTGATGGTGAGCGCCCGCTTCAGGGTCACCTTGTCGTTCGCGCCGCAGTTGCCCGGCCAGTCGTTGGGCAGGTAGCTGTTGGTGCCGGGCAGCCGCAGCTTGGCAGGGCCGGGCAGCACGGAGCTCGGGGTGTATTTGCCCGACTCCAGCGCGGCGGCGGTGTCGACCAGCTTGAAGGTCGAACCCGGCGGGTAGAGATTGCCGTTGATCGCCCGGTTGAGCAGCGGCTGCGCGGGGTCCTTGGACAGCTTGCTGAACGCCGACTGCACCTCGTCCAGGTTATGACTGGCCAGCAGGTTGGGGTCGTAGGTCGGGCTGGTCACCATTGCCAGGATCGCGCCGGTCCGCGGATCGAGCGCGACCACTGCGCCGCGCTGGTTGCCCAGCGCCTTGGCCGCGGCCTGCTGTGCCTTGGCGTTGAGCGTCAACTGCACGCTGGCGCCCTGCGCGGACTGGCCGGTGATGATGTCGGTCAGCCGTCGGTAGAACAGCTTGTCCGAGCTGCCGTTGAGGAAGTCGTTGTAGCTGCGCTCGATCCCGGTGCTGCCGTAGGTGAAGGAGAAGTAGCCCGTGGCATCGGCATACAGCGGCCCCTTGGGGTAGCTGCGCAGCCACTTGAACTGGTCGTCGGTCTTCTTCGAGACGGCCACCGCGTCACCGCCGACCAGGATCGAGCCGCGTTCCTTGCTGTATGACGCGAGCAGCGTGCGCCGGTTGCCCGGGCGATTGTCGAGGGCGCGGGCTTGCACGAACTGGATCAGCGTGGTGGAGATGAGCAGGGCACAGAACATGCCGGCGACCACGAGCCCGAGGCGGCGGATGGGGGCGTTCATCGGGTCTTCGCAATCTGGGTGTCGTCGTCGTTCAGTCGCTCGGCGCGGGCGTCCGTGGTGGGCCGGCGGGCCTGGTCGCTGATGCGCAACAGGATGGCGATGATCACCCAGTTGGCCAGCAGCGAGGAACCGCCGGCGGACAGGAACGGTGTGGTGAGCCCGGTCAGCGGGATCACCCGGGTGACACCGCCGACGACCACGAACACCTGCAACGCGATGGAGAAGGCGAGTCCGGTCGCGAGCAGTTTGCCGAAGCCGTCCCGGGAGGCGATGCCGGTGCGCAGGCCGCGTTCGACGATCAGGCCGTAGAGCACCAGGATCGCGAACAGACCGACCAGGCCGAGCTCTTCGCCGAACGACGGGATGATGAAGTCGCTGTTGGCGAAGTAGGTCAGCTCCGGGTGACCTTGCCCGAGCCCGGTGCCGAAGAGGCCGCCGGCCGCCATACCCATCAGCCCCTTGGCGATCTGGTCGGACAGGTTGGGCTGGAACGGGTCGAGCCACAAGGAGACCCGCTCCTGGAAGTGCGCGAAGAGCAGGTAGGCGGTATAGGCGCCGACCAGGAACAGGCCGAGGCCGATGATGATCCAGGAGCGGCGCTCGGTCGCGACATACAGCATGCCGACGAACAGCCCGAAGAAGAGCAGCGAGGTGCCGAGGTCGGACTCGAAGACCAGCACGCCGAGAGAGGCGATCCAGGCGATCAGGATGGGGCCCATGTCACGGGCGCGCGGCAACGGCAGCCCCAGCACCCGCCGGCCGACCAGCGACAGGGCGTCGCGGGTCTGCACCAGGTAGCTGGCGAAGAAGATGGTGATGAGGATCTTGGCGATCTCACTGGGCTGGAAGGAGAAGCCGCCGAGGCCGATCCACACCCGGGAACCGTTGATGTTGCGGCCGATCCCGGGCAGCAGCGGCGTGAGGAGCAGCACGAATCCGGCCAGCCCGAAGATGAACGTGTAGCGCCGTAGTCGCCGGTGGTCCGGCACGAAGAAGATCAGCGCGACCGCGGCGGCGGCTCCGACCGCGGTCCACATCAGCTGCTTGGGCGCGGCGTGCGGCGACCCCGGCGCCAGGTCGATGCGGTGGATCATCACCAGGCCGAGGCCGTTGAGCAGCGTGACGATCGGCAGCAGCACCGGGTCGGCGTATGCCGCCTTCCAGCGCAGCACTAGGTGGAAGATGAACGCGACGACCGCGAAACCGCCGCCGAGGGTGTAGAAGTCGACCGGCAGCGAGTTGTTCACGGCGAACCCGACGTTGGCGTAGGCGACGAGCACGATCGCGACGGCGACCACCAGCAACACCAGCTCGGTGTTGCGACGGGTCCTCGGTGCAGCGGTCCGCATCCTCACGCTAGCAACTGCTTCCGTCCGCGACCTGCGTCTGACAGGTCACCATGTCGGCGCGGAGGTTCTCCACGATGCCGATGGCGGCTTCGCGGTTGCTCGCGGTCATGCCCCGCGACGACACCTTGCTGCGGTCGTAGCTGGGCAGATCGGCCACCCAGATGTCGCTGACGGTGTTGACCGAGTGCAGGCGGATCGGCCCGAGGTTCTGCGAAATGCCCTGGTAGATCGTCACTTTGCCGTTGTGTTCGGCGATGTAGTACTGCCGCTGGCTTGCGGCATACCCGAAGACGGCGATCGCGGCGAGGACCGCGACGATCAGCAGCGCGAGCAGCCCGCGGCGCAGCCAGGCGAAGCGGCGCGGCCCCTCCTCCGCGAGCAACGGACGGCCGTCATCGTCGTCATCGTCCTCGTCGTCGGTCTGGGGTGCGTTGACCTCCCGGCTGAGGGCGGCGGCCTTCTCGGCGGGGGTGCGCGGTGCGGAGTCGGCGCCCGACCCGTCGGTGTCGTGGGCGGCCGCGGCGCCGACGATCTGCGGCGTCGTGGGGTGGGCGGTGTGGTCGTCACCGTTCACGACGTCGGCGACGACGACCGTCACGTTGTCGCGGGTCGCGGCCTTGAGCGCGATCGCGATGAGCGCGTCGGCGATCTCGGCGGGTGTGCCGTCGCCGGTGACGATCTCCTCGATCGTCGAATGGGCGACGTAGTCGGGCAATCCGTCGGAGCACAGCAGCAGCCGGTCGCCGGGCTTCGCCTCACGCAGCGAGAGGTCCGGCTCGTCGTCGTCGCGGCCGGTCAGCACCCGCGTGACCAGGGACCGTTGCGGGTGGTGCTCGGCCTCCTCCGGGGTGATGCGCCCCTCGTCGAGCAGGGTCTGCACGAAGCTGTGGTCCTTGGTGATCTGGCTGAAGACGCCGTCGCGGACCAAATAGGCACGGGAATCGCCGATGTTGGCCAGCGCCAACATGTTTCCGCTGCGCAGGAAGGCGATGAGGGTGGTGCCCATGCCCTCCAGGTCGGGGTCGTCGTCCATCTCCGCGCGCAACCGCGAGTTGGCGTTGTGGACCGCTGTCGCGAGCCGGCGCAGCGCCTCGTCGGTGCCGTAGGACTCACCGTCCAGGCCGATGAGTTCGGTGACCACGGTGGAGCTCGCCATGTCCCCGGCGGCGTGGCCGCCCATGCCGTCGGCCAGGACCAGCAGGTCCGGCCCGGCATACCCCGAGTCCTCGTTGCGGGTCTTGCTGCCGAGACCGAGGTCGGTGCGGGCGGCATACCGCAGAGAGATCGACATGGACTACTTCCTGGCCTCGAGGACGGTCTGGCCGATGCGCACCCGCGCGCCCTCCCCGAGCGGCATCCCCTGGCCGATGCGCTCGGCGCCGACGAACGTGCCGTTGGTGGAACCCAGGTCGTCGATCAGCCAGCCGTCGCCGTCGCGGTAGATCCGGGCGTGCCGGCCGCTGGCGAAGTCGTCGGACAGCACCAGCGTGCACTCCGGGTTGCGGCCGATCAACACGCCGTTGTCGGTCAGCGGCACACTGCCGCCGCGCATCGGGCCCTCGATGATTGCCAGCCGGGTGGGGCCCCGGCGGATCGGCTTGGCCGGTCGGGCCGGCGACGACCCGCCCCGCGCACGGGGCGCCACCTGCGTGCCGTAGAGGTCGCCGCGCAGCACGCTGACGATGCTGAAGATGAACGCCCAGAGCAGCGCCAGCAACCCGAGCCGGATCGCCGTGAGAGTGAGTTCGCTCACCGGGCCCCGCCTTCGCGCAGGAGCAGGTGGGTGCGCCCGATGGTGAGCCGGTCGCCGTCGGACAGGTGGGTGGAGGTGATCGGGTCGCCGTTGACGTAGGTGCCGTTGGTGGAGCCCAGGTCGCGGATGGTGATCACCTGGTGCGGCCCGTCGTAGGTGATCCGGATCTCGCTGTGTCGCCGCGAGACACCCGGGTCGTCCAGCACGACGTCGGCGTCGTCGTCCCGGCCGATCACCGTGATCGCGCCGAGGAGAGGGTAGCGGTCGCCGTCGATGTCCAGCCACGGGCGCTGGCGCAGGCGGCGGGGTGCGGCCGGTGACGGCCGGTGATCCTCGCGCTTGCGAGCTGGTGTGGCGCTCGCCTGGGGCATCGCGGTGGCCGAGTAGGGCGAGCCGCTAGGCGAGCCCGTATCGAGGTCCCGCGCCCCGTGTGGTGGCTCGTGCCCCACCGGCGCGCGCGGGTCGTCGGGAGTGCGCGCGGGCGGCATACGTTCGGGCATGTGCCGCATGCCGGGCTGGACCTGCCGGGCGGTGGACGGACGCAGCCGGAAGACACCGGTCTCGAGGTTCTCGTCCTCGGTGAACTGGACGCTGACCGGTCCGCCCGGCTGGTAGCGCTGGCTCTCGGCGTGTTCGGACGCCGTGGCGATCAGATCGTCGGCGAGGTCGTCCTCGTGCTCGGTGACCAGCGCCTCGTAGTCGGTGCTCGACAACTCGATGACGAAGAGGTTGGGCACGATCAGCCGCTTGCCCTTGCCGGCGCTCACCGCACGGTCGTCCATCGCACGTCGCATGGCGCTGGCGATCTCCACCGGCTGCACCTCGGAGCGGAAGGCCCGCGCGAAGGCGCCGTTGACACCGCGCTCGATGCTGCGCTCCAGTTTGTCGAAGATGCCCACGCGTCGCCTCCTTGCTCCGGTCGTGACGGGTCGTGCGTCGTGGCGGTCGCGCCGCGCACGCCATGGTAACTGTGTGGCGTATGACGGCCCGGCATACGCGCTGGGATCCTCCCGATCGCGGGCGGCGCGCCACCGTGACGGCCGCATTCACAGTTGACGCTCGAATTCGCCCGTCAACCGTGAATCGGACCGTCAGAGTGCCCCGCTCTGCGCCGGATTTGGCGTTCCGCGGCTGAACAAGGCACACTGGTCCGGCACTCGCGCGAGTGGCGGAACGGCAGACGCGCTGGCTTCAGGTGCCAGTGTCCGAAAGGGCGTGGGGGTTCAAATCCCCCCTCGCGCACGTTTGGTCCCGGGTCGAGACATCTCCGATGTCCGACTCGGGACTTTTTGTATGCCGGGCCGGCACCTCACGGCAGGACGGGATCGGCCGCTGACGCGCGACGCGCGTCATACAACGACCGGTCACGACTCTTCTCCTCCGGACGGGCGATGTGACGTCGCCACCGATCACCTGGCAGGAGATGTGATGAACCTCAGTGATTTCCATTGGTCCGACATGATCACCAAAGTGGTGGCAGCGATCATCATCGTGGTGATCACCGCGCTGATCGCCAAGCTGCTCAAGAAGCTGCTGACCCGCCAACTCGGCAAGGTCAAGGCACTGCAACGCACGACGGACGGCGGTGACGGCACGCTGGCGGAGTCGCTGGGCAGCATCGCCGCACTGATCGTCTGGCTGTTCGGGCTGATCGCGGTGCTCAACCTGTTCGCGCTGACGCAGGTCGTCACGCCGATCCAGGGCATGCTGAACGGCATCCTGGGTGCGTTGCCCAACATCCTGGGCGCCGGCATCGTGCTGTTCATCGGGTTCGTGCTGGCGAAGATCGCACGCGAGCTGGTCGTGACCGCGCTGCACGCCGCCAACGCGGACCGATTCATGCAGCGCGTCGGGGAGCGCACCTCGGAGACGGCAGGCAGGCAGGTCGACGGACGACCGGCCGCCGACACCACCAACCCGAGCCTGGGCAGTCGGTACGACGCGACTGACACGGTCAGCATCTCGTCGATGGTGGGCCAGCTGGTCTTTACGGTCATCCTGCTGGTCGTCGGCATCGCTGCGCTGCAGGTGCTGGACATCAAGTCGATCTCCGGTCCGGCGACCCACATGCTGCAGCTGCTGCTGGACGCGATCCCGTTCATCGTCGGCGCCGCGATCCTGCTCGTCATCGGCGGGCTGATCGCCAAGTTCGTGGGCAGCCTGGTGGAGAACCTGCTGCGCGGGATGAACACCGGCACGGCGCTGAGCAACCTCGGCATCGACCCACAGCGCACGGACGTGCCGAAGATCGCCGCCCGCATCGTGCAGGTCGCGATCGTGCTCTTCTTCGCGGTCGCGGCCGCGAACGTGCTGCACTTCCCGCAGATCACCGAGATCCTCAACACGGTCCTCAACCTGGGCGGCCGGGTCGTCTTCGGTGCCGCGGTGATCGTCGCCGGCGTCTTCATCGCCGGCCTGCTCGCCACGATGGTCGGCGGGCGCACCGGCGACATCGTCAAGATCGCCACGATCGTGCTGTTCGCCGCGGTCGGGCTGCGCTACATGGGGCTGGCCAACTCGATCATCAACCTCGCCTTCGGCGCGCTGGTGATCGGTGGAGCGGCGGCTGCCGCGATCGCGTTCGGGCTCGGCGGCCGGGACGCGGCGGCGCGGGAGTTGGAGCGCATTCAGCAGCGCCAGACCGACTCGGCACCGTCGAACCTGAACTGAGCGGTCACCCGTTCGGTATGGCGACGCGCCGCCCCGGTGAGCCCGTGCTCTCCGGGGCGGCGCTCGTATGGCGCAGCGTCCGCAGCGACTAACTTCGGGCCATGACCTTGTTGCACGTGGTGAAGGTGTTCGTCGGCGAGGACGGTGGTGGGGGCAACCCGCTCGGGGTCTTCCTCGACGCCGGGAACTGGCCGGCCCAGCAGCGGCAGGCGGTCGCCGCCGACCTCGGCTTCTCCGAGACCGTGTTCGTGCGGGACGCTGCACGCGGCGAGCTGTGGATCCACACGCCGGCGGTGGAGTTACCGCTGGCCGGGCACCCGTTGGTCGGCACGTCATGGCTGCTGCACCGGGAGGGCCTCGAGGTTCCGGTGCTACGACCGCCGGCCGGCGGCGTACCGACCTGGGCCGACGGCGACGACATCTGGATCAGCGCCCGTCCGGAGTGGGCGCCCGAGTTCGACATGCGTCAATTGGCCTCGCCCACCGAGGTCGACGCTCACCCGGGCGCAGGACCGGGCGAACACTTGCAGGTGTGGGCGTGGCAGGACGAGTCGGCCGGCACCGTGCGGGTGCGGGTCTTCCCGACCCGCATGGGCATCGCCGAGGACGAGGCGACCGGCGCTGCCGCCATCCGCCTCGGCGCACTGCTGCAACGCCCGCTGACGATCCACCAGGGCGTCGGCTCCCGCATCGTCGTCCGGCCGGCCGCCGACGGAACGGTCGCCATCGGCGGCCGGGTCGAATTCGTCGAGCAGCGAAGGTATGCCGGAGTTTGACGGCCCACTCCAGGACGCGTCAGTCGGGTGCAATCCCTCGGCCGCGGTCACACTTTCGGGTGGCCGCTCGTCATCCAGGTGAACATCCGACACCGGGAGGAAGAACCATGAAGACGATGACCTGTCGCCAGCTGGGCGGCCCGTGCGACCTCGAGCACCGCGGTGAGACCGCCGACGACGTGATCAAGGCACAGGACCAGCACCTGAAGGACGCGGAGCAGGCCGGCGACACGACCCACCGTGCGGCGCGCAAGGAGATGAAGGGTCGTTGGCGGCACCCGAAGAAGTCGATGGGCTGGTACCGCGACATGAAGCAGGCCTTCGCCGATCTGCCGGAACGCTGACGACCGATCGCGCGCACCAGCGACACCGCAGCGTCACACTTTCGAGACTCGCCGTTCTCTATCAGTGAGGGCGGCGGTCTCAGGGGGACCGCCGCCTCCGCTCGCGCGCTGTCTGCCGGTGAGCCGTACCGGGACCGGACGCCACTGTGGGCTGCCGTGCCCGTCGCCGCTCGAACGACCGCCGGCCCTATTTCCAGGCGAACCGCGGCTGCTCGAAGTGTGCGACGCGGGTGTGCCGTTCGTGCAGCACGATCTCGCGGAACTGGTGCAGGATCGCGGCGGTCGGCGCGTGGATCGGATCACCCTGGTAGGGCCACTGGAAGACCGGTCCCTCGACATCGGGCAGCTCGGCGAACCACGGCTCGGCATCCAGCTCCGGCAGGGTGATCACGTGCAGCCGGGCGACCTCGGCCGGGCTGCACTGCGGCGCGTTCGGCAGCTCCCCGAGCCAGACGACGAACGGCGAGATCACGAAGCCGGACCGGGTCGCGAAGTCGTCCAGTCGTCCGACGATCTGGTGAGGTTCGGCGTGTACGCCGAGCTCCTCCTCGAGTTCGCGCAGCGCCGCTTCTTCGGCAGTCTCGCCGGGATCGATCCGGCCACCGGGCAGCGCGAACTGGCCGGCATGCGAACGCAGCGTCGGAGCCCGTTCCTCCAGCCAGACGACCGGCTCGCCCACGTGGACGGCGATGGCGACGCACACCGCGGCGGCCCGTAGGTCGGTCACCGGCAGCTCGCGGTGGTCGAACCCGGCCATCCGGGAACGCACCTGTGCTTCAAAGGCTTTCGCGTTGGTTGTCATGACGGCACCTCTCGATCGGCGGAGTGGGGATAGGGCAGGACGGTGAGGGTCAGCGTGCACTGCCCGAGGTCCAGCTGCTGCCGGCTCGGTCGGAGTGCGCGGGTCGTCAGCGGATCGGCCGACGAGCCGGAGTGCGGCAGGTAGAGGGGGAAGCAACTCGACGCCACGTGCAACCGCAGCCGGTGTCCGGCGTGGAGTCGAAAAGCCGTGTCCCCCAACGGTATGACGGCCCGCTGGGCAAAGCCGGGCAGTCGTCGGGCCGTCTGCAGCACCACCCGGCTGGTGCCGTCCGCCGCGACGTCACACAACGTCGCGACGACGTGGTGGACCGGGGCCGTCGACCGCACCGCCAGCTGCACGGTGACCGGACCGGCCAGGTCGAGCGGTGCCGTGGCGGCTTCGGTGCTGAACGTGCAGACGTCGTCCCGGCGGGACCAGGACCGGGCATCACCCTGCCGCAGCAGCGGACGCCACCAGTCCGTCGTGGGCATCGGGACCAGTTGCTCCGGCAGGTGCTCCCAGCCGGCCGTTCCGGGCGGAGCCGGATCGGTGTCGGGCAGCAGCCGTCCGGAACGAGACAGTCGCAAGGTATGACGGGCCACGCCTGCCGGGGGCCACGCCGGCGACGTCTGCCAACCGGTGTGACCGGCGAGTTCCCAGCGCACAGAGGGCAATCGACCGGAGGCACCGCGCAGATGCACATCGAGGAACTCGACAACCGGGTCGATCGTGCGGTCCAGCACGGCGTCGCGCGCGGCCGCGTCGACCAGGTGGTCCGGTCCGGATCCGGTGGCCGTCCAGCTGTCGTCCTGGTGGTCGCTCGCGGAGGCGACGAGGAACTGCCCGGCCACCGTGGACATCGTCCGCCAGTCATGCAGCTGGGCGCGCTGGAAGAGGTCGAACCACCCGGCCCAGTGCAGTGTCGGCAGCCGGCCGAGCGCCGCGCCGACCGCGCGCCCGATCCGCTGCCAGGTGCCGGCGGTGTCCTGCAGCACGGTGCGCTGGTCGGAGGTGAGCAGCTCGCCGAGCGGTCGGGTCGACCAGTCGAGCACCGGCACGATGTTGTCCGGGCCGTCCCACGTCGAGCGCAGCCACTCCACCATCGGCCCGAGTCGCAGCACGCCACCGTCGTGGCTGAACGCCGTCGGCCGGGGAGTCGTCAGCCGGCTCACCAGGGCGCGCACCGCGGGATGCCCGGACGCGGCCGCTGCCCAGGCGGTGAACCCGTAGTAGGAGTTGCCCCAACATGCGACGTCACCGTTCGACCACTGTTGAGTGATAAGCCACCCCAGGGTGTCGGCGCCGTCATCGAGCTCGTGCACGAACGGCACCGCGCGACCCTCGGACGCGCCGCGGCCGCGCACGTCCTGCACGACCACGGCATACCCCGCGTCGGCGAGCCGCTCGGCGACATACGGCAGCAGTGACTCCGGCGCGTTCTTGCCGTACGGCGTGCGCACCAGGACCGCGGGCACCCGCGTCGCCCGGACGACCGGCAGATAGACGTCGGTCGCCAGACGCACACCGTCCCGGCAGCTGACCCGGACCTGGTCCGTGGCGCTGCCGGGACGGCGTGACATCAGCGAGCGCCTCAGCCGGCGATCGGAGCGACGGCGGCCTCGTCCTCGAGCCCGGCGTCCGCTGCCTCGACCCGGGCGCGCTCGGCGGCCAGGTCGACCCCGCGGCACACGATCAGGTAGACGATCGACGACACGACCAGACCCACGATCATCGACAGGTCGATGCCGCCGAACGCCTTGGCGACCGGACCTTCGACGCTGCCGACGATCGCGAACGGCATCATCGCCGCGAAGCCGACGAAGTATGCCGCGAGACCGCGCCAGTTCCAGCGGTGGTACATGCCGTTGGGGTTGAAGATCTCCCGTATCGAGTAGTGCCCGTGCCGGACCAGGTAGAAGTCGATCAGGTTGATCGCGGTCCACGGGGTCAGCAGGTAGCCCAGGACGGTGAGGAAGTTGCCGAACTGCGTCACGAAGCTCTCGGTCGAGGTGAACGCGATGAGCGTCGCGAGCACGCCGATGACCAGCAGCGAGACGATCCGGCTGCGCAGGGTCGGTGTGAACTTCTTGACCGAGCTGACCGCCGACAACAGGGTCAGACTGCCGCCGTAGAAGTTGAGCGTGCCGATGGTCACGAGCGGGACCACCGATGCGATCAGCAGGATGTTGCCGAAGCCGGAGAAGATCCGGTCACCGGAGGAGACCACTGCATCGACGACCTCGGCCTTGGGGAAGAGGCCCGCGGCGGCGGTGCCGACGAGCATCATCCAGGCGCCACCGACCCAGGCACCGATGTAGGTCCACCAGAACGAGGAGCGCACACCGACGTTCGGCGGCAGGTAGCGCGAGTAGTCCGAAACGTAGATGGCCCAGGACAGTTGGTAGACCGCGGCGGTGAAGAACTGCACCAGGAACGGCACCAGGGAGAAGTGCGTGAGGTCCAGCTGGGCGGAGGTGAAGGGGTGCAGCGCCACGATGCCGACCGAGAAGACCACCAGCACGGCCATCACGATGTAGGTCAGCCAGCGGGACGCCTTGTGGATCAGGTCGTAGCCGACGATCGCCAGGACGACGCCGATGACGGCATACCCGACGTAACTGGCTCCGACCGGCACGCCACCGAAGTGCTGCAGCGTGCTGCCGACCAGGATTTCGTTGAACCCGGTGTAGCCGATGTAGATCACCAGCGCGACCAGCCAGACGAGCAGCGCTCCGACATACCCGAACTGTGGCCTGGACTGGACCATCTGGGGCAATCCGAGCTGCGGGCCCTGGGTGGAGTGGAAGGCCATGAAGAAGGTGCCGAAGGCGCCGCCGAGGACGACGGCGATCGCGGTCCAGATCAGGTTGCTGCCGAGCGTGATGCCGATGACGCCGACGGCGATGGTGGCCAGGTGGGCGTCACCGGCGAACCACACGGGGAAGAGGTGCCAGACCTTGCCGTGCCGTTCACGCAGCGGGACGTAGTCGATCGAGTGCGTCTCGAGTCGGCTGGCGAGCCCGGATTGTGCTGGCATGTGGCCGTTTTCGGTCGATGGCGATTTGACTGTGTCCATCATGATTCCTCCAGGGAGGGAAGTGGTGGCAGCGCGGGTGGGGCCCGCGCTGTCAGTTGGTCCGGTTGAGCGCGGAGTAGGCGAGCTGCTCCAGCAGCAGGGCCGTCCGGTGCGAGGATTCGGCCGCGGCGTCGATGACTTGGGTGGTCAGCTCGACGGCCAGCGGTGGTGCGGCGGCGACCTCGCCGGCGATGGCGAGGGCGCGTGCGAGGTGTTCGCCGGGTGCGGCGACCTCGGTGATCAGACCCCAGCGCTCGGCGAGGTCCGGGCCGAACCGGCGGCCGCGCAGCACGAGGTCGCGGGCGCGCGCCGGCCCGACGTCTCGCACGAGCCGGGTGACGCCGCCGGAGGAGGGCAGTATGCCGATGCCGATCTCGGGGAAGCCGAACTGCGCACTCGGGTCGGCGACCCGGAAGTCGGCAGCGAGGGCCAGCTCGAGTCCGCCGCCGAGGCAGTAGCCGGCGATGGCGGCGACGGTCGGCATCCGCAACTGCGCGAGACGCTCGTAGACCGAGCCGGTGGTGCGGTAGTAGTCCGCGATCGCCTGCGGGGTCATCTCCCGCAGCTCGGTGACGTCGGCGCCGGCCGAGAACACCTGGTCACCGCCGGTGACGACCACCGCGCGACTGCCGAGCACGGCATCGCCGGACAGGGCGTCGAGCAGCTGTGCCTCCAGGTGGGTCGACAGCGCGTTGCGCTTGGCCTCGCGCTGCAGGCGGACGACGGCGATGCCGTCGTCGGTCACCTCGACCTGCACGGTGCCGGTGCTCTCGGCCGACATGGCTCAGTTGCCCTTCGTCGGCAGCGCGACCAGGCCGGTGAGGCCGCGCTTGTTGGTCTCGTTGGCGATGACCAGCCGCTGGATCTCGGAGGTGCCCTCCCAGATCCGGTCGACGCGCAGCTCGCGCCACAGCCGCTCGACCGGGTAGTCTCGGATGTAGCCGCGGCCGCCGAAGATCTGCTGGGCGCGGTCGACGACCCGGTTGGAGGCCTCGGACGCGGCGAGCTTCACCGTGGCGGCCTTGGCGTGCAGCGTCTTGCGGACGTTGTCGTCGTTCGGGTCCGCGTTGTCGAACTCCCAGGCGACCTGGTGGGTGTAGGCGCGGTTGACCGCGATGTCGGCGACCGAGTCGGCGATCATGCCCTGGATCAGCTGCTTGTTGATCAGCGGCTCGCCGCCCTGGACGCGGTTCTTGGCCCAGTCGATGGCCAGCTCGAGCGCCCGCTCGGCGGCGCCGATGGTGCGCGCGCCGATCATCAGCCGCTCCTCGGTGAACCAGTCGCGGGTCAGCTCCAGGCCCTCGCCGACACCGCCGAGCACCGCCTCGGGGCCGACGTGGACGTCGGTGAGGGTGTATTCCGGGTGCTCGTAGACGAAGGTGTGCGTGAAGCGCGGGACGTTGGTGATCGCCACGCCCGGGGTGTCGGTGTCGACCAGGAAGATCGTGGGTGCGTGCTCCGGCTCGACATACGCCAGCAGGATGAGGAAGTCGGCGACGTCGCCGACGGTGACGAACCACTTCTCGCCGTTGATGACGTAGCCGCCGTTGCCGTCCGGGACGGCGGTGGTGCCGGCCTTGGAGAAGTCGGAGCCGGAGTCGGCCTCGGTGATCGCGACGGCGTCGCGGCGGTCACCGCGGCAGCCGGGGATCAAGTAGCGCTCGCGCTGCTCGGGGCTGGCGTGCGAGAGCGGGTTGGCCGGGCGCCACACGGTGTCCCAGAGGGCGTTGGTCAGCTTGCCCAGCTCGTCCTGCACGACGACCTGCTCCAGCACGGTGAGGCCGGCGCCGCCGAACTCCGTGGGCGTGTTGATCGCCTGCAGGCCGGATTCGAGCACCGCCGCCTTGATGGTGGCGTGCGACTCGGCGGACAGGCCGTTGTTGCGCTCGCACTCGTCCTCGAAGGGGAGGATTTTCTCGGTGAGCGTGCGGGCCGCCTCCTTCAGCTCGAGCAGCCGCGGGGTGTAGGCGAAGTCCATGGATGGTTCCTCTCGATGTGTTGTTGCTAGTTCGTGGTGGTGGGCCGGCTGAGCACGATGCGCGCGTCCAGCCCGGTGGCACCGGTCGTGGTGACGAGCAGCGGGTTGACCTCGAACTCGCTGATCTCCGGGTGGGCGGCGGCGAGGGTGGAGATTGTGGCGATGGCCTCGGCGGCGGCGTCGATGTCGACCGCGGGCTTGCCCCGCACACCGTGCAGAACCGCTGCGGTGCGCAAGGATTCGAGCATCTGCCGGGCAGTGCGGGCGTCGACCGGTGCCAGCGCGAAGGCCACGTCGCCGAGCACTTCGGTGAGCACGCCGCCCAGGCCGACCATCGCGACTGGGCCGAAGCGCGGGTCGGTCTGGACGCCGACGATCAGCTCGACCGCGTCGCGCAGGTCGGCCATCGCCTCCACGCAGTAGCTCGGTGCGGCGAGCCGCTCGTCCATGTCCTCGTATGCCGCGGTGAGTGCCTCCGGCGTGGTGATGCCGAGGGCGACGCCGCCGGCGTCCGACTTGTGCAACAGTCCCATCGCCTTGAGGACGACGGGGTAACCGGCGCGATCGGCGGCCTCGAGCGCCGCGGGAAGGGTGTCGACCAGCTCGGCGTGCGGGAAGGTCAGGCCTGCCCCGGCGAGCACGCTGCGCGACGCCCAGTAGCCGTCGTCGGTGATCGGGTCGCTGGGTTCGACGGCGGCCCAGGCGGGGTGGCGGGGTTCACCGGTGGCGGCGATGAGCGCCAGTGCTCCTGCGGCGTCCTCCACCGCCCGGTAGACCGGCAGGTCATGGTCCGCGAGCACGGCGGCTGCCTTGCTGTCCGGCCGCATCGTGTGGACTGCCACCGGTTTTCCAGCTGCGGCGGCGAGTTCGGCCATCCGCTCAGCCGTCTCGATCTCGCGCTGGCCGAGGCCCTCGCCATACTCCGCGTAGCCACCGAAGTAGCCGGTCATCAGTACGGCGTCGACGTCCGGGTCGCGCAGTGTGATGTCGAGAACCCGGGCGAACGAGGTGATGTCCTGCTCGCCGGCGCCGGCCAGGTCGATCGGGTTGCGGACCCCCGCGGACGGCGGCAGCTCCGCCCGCAGCGCGCTCGCGGTCGCGGCGGAGAACTCCGGCACCGACAGTCCCGCGGCTTCGGCGACGTCCGACGCCACACCGGCGTGGCCGCCACCGTCGGCCAGCACGGCGACGCGTCCGCCCTGGGCGGTGCCGGAGCCGATCAGCAGTGCCGCGACGTCGGCCAGCTGGCGTGGGCTGGACACGCGGTGCACGCCGGCCGCGCGGCACGCCGCGTCGATCACGGCGGAGTCCGAGGTGAGCGCGCCGGTGTGTGATTGTGCACCGCGGATGGAGGCTTCGCTGCCGCCAACCGTGAGCAGTAGCACCGGTTTTCCATGACGCCGGGCGTCCGCCGCTGCAGCCACGAAGTCGCGGCCGTCGCCGAAGTCCTCGCAGTAGAGCGCGATCAGCTTGGTGCCCTCGTGATCGGTGCAAGCTCGGATCAGGTCGGCGGCCCCGAGGTCCGCCTGGTTGCCGAGCGAGGCGAACCGGGCGAAGCCGAGGTGGTGGCCGGCCAGGAACTGGCTCAGCTCCAGGGCCATGTTGCCGCTCTGCGAGAGCAGCGTGACGCTGCCCTCCGGGAGCGGGTTGGAGGTCAGGGTGAGACCCGAGGTCGAGTCCGCAACGCCCAGGCAGTTGGGTCCGAGCAGGACGGCGCCGGAGGTGCGGACCCGCTCGGTGACTCGGTCCTGGAGCGCCTTGCCCTCGGGCCCGAGCTCGGCGAAGCCGGCGGTGACACCGACGATCGCCCGGGCGCCGGTCTCGAGTGCCTCGATCACGGCCTGCTCGAACGAGGTGGCCGGCACGCAGAGCACCACGAGGTCCGCGCCGCCGTCGATCTCGCCGAGCGAGGTGACGGTTGGGCGGTCGAGCACCGGCAGGCCCTTGCGGTTGACGAGATGGACGGGCAGCCGCCCCTCCATTCGCAGTGCCTGCACGCTCAGCCAATTGCCGTACTTCGTGTGGTCGTTGCTCGCGCCGACGATCGCCACGGAGGTCGGGTCGAAGAGTGCGTCGATGCTGCGGCTCATTGCGCGCTGTCCTCCGTGGGGTGCGTCTCGAGGGTGGGGACCGGGCGGCCGGTGCCCCAGGCGTCCGTGCCGCCGTCGACAACCACGGTGGTGCCGGTGACGTAGCTCCCGGCCGGCGAGGCGAGGAAGCCGACCAGCGCCGAGACGTCGCCCGGCTCGCCGAGGCGGCCGAGTGGAACTCCTTGCGCCCAGCCGGCGCGGTCGGTCTCGGAGTAGTTCTCCGCGAGGCCCTCGGTGACGATCGTGCCGGGGGCGACACAGATCGACCGGATCCCGTAGCGGCTCCACTCCAGGGAGAGGCCGGCGGCGAGGTTTTCCAGCGCGGCGCGGGCACTGGTCGCGTGCACCATGCCGGGTATGCCGCGCCGCGGCGAGAACGCGATGAAGAAGATGACGCCGGAACGGTTCGGGATCATCGACTTCGTGGCGACCTGCTGGGTCACCGTCCAGCTGCCGTCCACTGCGAGCCGGTGCACAGCGCGCCAGCCCTTCGGGGTGATCTCCTCTGCTGGGGCGATGAACTGACCGCCGGCGTTGTTGACCAGCACGTCGATGCGGCCGAACTCCGCGAGGGCCCGGTCGACCATGGCGGTGACCTGCTCCTCGTCGCGGATGTCGGTCGCGATCCCCAGCGCCCGGCCGCCGGACTCGTGCACGGCGGCGGCGGTCTTCTCCAGCGGCTCCTGGCGCCGGCCGGCGAGCACCACGCTCGCGCCGAGGCGGGCCAGGTCGATCGCGATCGCCCGACCGAGACCGCTGCCGGCGCCGGTGACGAGGGCAACGCGGTCGCGCAGCAGCTGCGGGTGCAGCATCTCCCGGATGTCCGGGTGCGTGGCCGGAGAGTTCATGGGTCGTCCTTCAGCTGGTTGACATGTCTGACTGATGCGCCAGTCAAACAGGTGATCCGGATCACGTCAAGCCTTCATGGCTGACGCTTTCTCGTCGGACAGCATGGGACGCGTGCCGCCAAAACCTCTGCCGATCATCACGTTTCGATGACGTGGCCGTTGCTGTCCGATCCGCAGGGCGCAGAAAAATTCACCGAGAAAATCTGACGCATGAGTCAGACCATGGATTGATGACTGGATGTTCAGTGCGGTCCGGGATACTTTGAGCGCAGAGGGTTCGTTTGGGTGAGGGGGCCTCGAGAAGGTCTCCTAGGCGACGCGAGAGCGAGGAGTGCACATGACGGTCGAAGCCGCGGTCGAGGACCGGCGCAAGACGGCGATCCTGGACGCAGCAGCACAGCTGATCGCCGAGCGCGGCTACCACGCGGTGCGCATCGCCGACATCGCTCGCGCGGTGGGCAGCAGCAGTGGCGCGGTGCACTACTACTTCCCCGGCAAGGACGACGTGCTCACGCTGGCTCTGCAGCACGGCGTCAACCGCGCGTTCGAGCGGCAGAGCGAGGAGTTGCGCAAGATCGACAGCGCCCACCAGCGGCTGCTGCGGCTGATCGACATGCAGTTGCCG
Source organism: Flexivirga sp. YIM B11880 (assembly GCF_058148645.1). NCBI lineage: Bacteria > Bacillati > Actinomycetota > Actinomycetes > Micrococcales > Dermacoccaceae > Flexivirga > Flexivirga sp. YIM B11880. The sequence goes on along the minus strand of NZ_JBMAMH010000001.1, from coordinate 561,393 downwards.
AAGCTCGGCCAGGTGCGCGACGAATGGACCATCTGGATGCAGTACTGGGCCGAAGCGACCATCCGGCCCGAGTTGCGCCCTGCGCACAACGAGTTCTACGCGCGGTGGCGCGAGACCGTCGTCCGGATCGTGGAGCGAGGACAGCGGCAGGGCGAGTTCCGCAGCGATGCCGATCCCGACCTCACCGCACTGCAGCTGACCGCGCTCACCGACGGCATCGCCATCCAGGTACTCACCGGAGCACCCGACATCACCATCAGCGCGATGCGTGAGGTGCTGGTCGCCTACGTGCAGGCGAACCTGCTGGAGCGTCGCGCGAAGTAAGTAAAGGTCTGAAGTTCAACCATTGACCAATCGGCGTGATCTGCGCCACACTCGTGAACCGTCCGCATCCGCGAGCACGGGAGCCTGCAGTGAGCCACGACACGCAATCAGCCCAGGACCATCTCGACGACGACGCCCGCCTGCTGGCGGAGATGGGCTACAAGCAGGAGCTCCATCGTGGGATGTCCGGCTTCTCCAACTTCGCCGTGTCGTTCTCGATTATCTCGATCCTGGCCGGCTGCATCACGTCATACGCCATCGCCCTGAACTCCGGTGGGCCCGCGGCGATCACGCTCGGCTGGCTGATCGTCGGCGTGTTCGTGATCTGCGTGTCGATGGCGATGGCCGAGGTCTGCTCGGTCTACCCGACGGCCGGCGGTCTCTACTTCTGGGCCAGCCGACTGGCCAAACGCAATAACCGACAGTGGGCTTGGTTCGTCGGCTGGTTCAACTTCATGGGCGAGGTCGCAGTCACCGCGGCGATTGACTTCGGGTGTGCCACGACGTGGATGGCGTTCATGAACCTCACCTGGGGCACGAGTGTCACTGCGACCGGCACGTTCCTGCTGTTCGTCGGCATCATCATCGTCCACGGCCTGCTCAACACCTTCGGCGTCAGCCTGGTCAGCCTGCTGTCGATGGTCTCCGCCTGGTGGCACGTGGTCGGCGCGCTGTTCATCGTCGCGGTGCTCTGGATCCTGCCGGACCACCACCAGTCGATCGGCTGGACGCTCACCGAGTCGCACAACGCGACCGGCTGGAGCTTCGGACCCTATGTCTTCCTGATGGGCCTGCTCATGGCGCAATACACCTACACCGGGTATGACGCCTCCGCGCACGTCGCCGAGGAGACCAAGGGCGCCGCCAAGGCAGCGCCGCGCGGCATCGTGATGAGCGTCGTCATCTCGGTGATCGGTGGCTTTCTGCTGCTCTTCTCGATCACTGCGGCCATCCAGAACGGTTCGTCCGCCGGCCTCGACAAGCTGGCCGGCAGCAACACCGGTCTGCCGCCTGCCCAGGTCTTCCTCGACGCGCTGAACAACCCTTTCATGGCGAAGTTCCTGCTCTTCATCGTCTGCGTCGCGCAGTTCTTCTGCGGTATGGCGTCCGTGACCGCCAATTCCCGCATGACCTATGCGTTCTCACGCGACGATGCGCTGCCGGGGTCGAAGCTGTGGGCGAAGGTCAACCCGCGCACCGGGACCCCGACCAACTCCATCTGGTTCTGCATCGTGCTGTCGATCATCCTGACCTCGCCGGCGCTGTTCAGCACCACGGCATACCTTGCCGTCACGTCGATCGCGGTGATCGGCCTCTACATCGCGTATGTCGTGCCGGTCTTCCTGCGCCGCCGGCAGCCCGACTTCAACCCCGGTCCGTGGAATCTCGGCAGGTGGAGTCCGCTGGTCGGCTGGGTGGCGGTCGTCTGGGTGGTCTTCATCTGCATCCTCTTCGTGCTGCCGCCGGCCTCGCCGGTCACCGTCGACAACTTCAACTACGCACCGATCGCCGTGCTCGTCGTGGCCGCGTTCGCGATCGCCACGTGGTATGCCGGGGGCCGAACCCACTTCATGCTCAAGACCATCGAGCCGGAGGACGAGGTGGAGAAGGAGGCGGAGGTGGCGTCGTGACCGACTCCGACCGGCTCGATCGGGTGGTGCTGCGCCCGGTGCGGGCACACCACGCCTTCGAGGCCTGCGTCGAACAGCTCGCGATCGCGATCCGGCTCGGTATCTACCCACCCGGCAGCATGCTGCCGCCGGAGCGCGACCTGGCGGAGCTGCTCGCCGTCTCACGGGCGACGCTGCGCGAGGCCATCACCGCGCTGCGGTCAGCCGGCGTGGTGCAGACCCGCCGGGGTCGCGGCGGCGGCACGGAGGTGCTCGACGTCATGCCTGCGCAAGGGCACCGGTCGGCCATCGCCGGTCGCCAGGAGGATCTGCGAGATGCGTTGGAGTTTCGGGCGATCGTGGAGCCGGGAGCCGCCGGAGTGGCGGCTGCCCGGTCGGCCCGTGACGAGCTGAGCGCGGACGATCGTGCCGCGCTGGAGGCCGCTCTCGAGACGGTCGAGCGGGCGCCGGACGAGGCGATCCACCGCCGCGCCGACAGCATCCTGCACCTGACCATCGCGCGGCTGTCCGGGTCGCCCCGGCTGATCACCGCCGTCACCGACGCGCAGGACGACCTGCACACCATGCTGCAGGCGATCCCGGTCCTGCCGCGCAACATCAAGCACTCCGCGAGCCAGCATCGCGCCATCGTCACGGCGATCCTCGCGGGTGACGAGGGCCGCGCCAAACGCGTCATGCACCAACACTGTTCGGACACCGCAGCACTCCTGCGCGGCCTGCTCGGATGAACACCGCCACAGACATCAGGAAGGACGTCATGGCTTTGCGCAACGATCGTCATCTGACCCGACAACAACTGCAGGATCTGATCGAGGCCGGTGAGATCGACACCGTCGTCACGGCCTTCACCGACATGCAGGGTCGCTTGCAGGGCAAGCGATTCCACGCGCGGCACTTCCTCGACCACGTCGCGAGCGACGGCACCGAGGGCTGCGACTATCTGCTGGCGGTGGACGTCGACATGAACACCGTCGACGGCTACGCCACCAGCGGGTGGGACAAGGGCTACGGCGACATGGAGTTCGTCCTCGACTGGGACACCGCCCGTCGGGTGGCACATCAGCCGGGCACCGCCATGCTGCAGTGCGACCTCGTCTGGCCGGACCATCGGCCGGTCGCGGCGTCGCCGCGCGGCATACTCCGCCGCCAGCTGGACCGGCTCGCCGACCACGGCTGGACGGCATACGCCGGAACGGAACTCGAGTTCATCGTCTTCGAGAACAGCTACGAGGACGCCCTGAACCGCGACTACCACGGGCTGACGCCGGCCAACCAGTACAACGTCGACTACTCGTTGCTCGGGACCGCGCGCATCGAGCCGCTGCTGCGCGAGTTGCGCAACAGGCTCTACGACTCGGGGCTCAACGTGGAGTCCGCCAAGGGTGAGTGCAACTTCGGCCAGCACGAGATCGGCTTCCTGTACGACGAGGCGCTCGTGACCGCCGACAACCACGCCTATTACAAGGCCGCGGCCAAGGAGATCGCCGCACAGCACGGGAAGTCACTGACCTTCATGGCGAAGTATGACGAGCGCGAGGGTTCGTCCTGCCACATCCACCTGTCGCTGCGGGGTGCCGACGGCTCGCTGGTGTTCACCGACCCCGACCGCCCGGACGCGGACGGCCGCAGCGTGCTCTACGAGAAGTTCGTCGCCGGCGTGCTCGCCACTGCGGCGGAGTTCACGCTGCTCTATGCGCCGAACATCAACTCCTACAAGCGGTTTGCCGACGGTACGTTCGCCCCGACGACCATCGGTTGGGGACAGGACAACCGCACCTGCGCGGTACGGCTGGTCGGACACGGCGCGGCGGCGCGGATGGAGAACCGCGTGCCGGGCGCCGACGTCAACCCCTACCTGGCACTGGCCGCGATGATCGCGGGCGGCCTGCACGGCATCGAGGAGGACCTGCCCCTGCCGCCGCCCGTCGAGGGCAACGCGTACCTCACCGACCTGCCGCGTGTGCCGGACAGTCTGGCGGCCGCGCGTGACGTCTTCAGTTCCTCGAAGGTGGCGCGTGCAGCCCTGGGCGAAGAGGTGGTCGACCACTACACGAACATGGCGGACGTCGAGCTCGCGGCGTTCGGCGCCGCGGTGACCGACTGGGAGCGCCGCCGCGGTTTCGAACGGCTCTGAGTTTCGAACCGCTCTCACTCGAAAGGCACTGACGCAGTTGACGACTCATACCCTGATCAGCCCGGTCACCGGCGACGCGTTCGCGGAGGTGGAGCTGCTGGACGTCGCGGCGACCGACGCGGCCATCGAGCGCGCGCACGACGCGTTCGCCTCCTGGCGCGCCGTGGCGCCCGGCGAACGCGCCCGGCTGCTGCGCGCGTTCGCCGCCGTGGTGGACGACCACCTGGAGGAGCTGGCCCAGCTCGAGGTCCGCAATGCCGGTCACACGATCGGCAACGCCCGCTGGGAGGCGGGCAACGTCCGGGACGTCCTCAACTACTACAGCGCGACGCCGGAGCGCCTCTTCGGTCGCCAGATCCCGGTCCCGGGTGGTGTCGACGTGACCTTCCGGGAGCCACTCGGCGTGGTCGGCATCATCGTGCCGTGGAACTTTCCGATGCCGATCGCCGGCTGGGGGTTCGCTCCGGCGCTGGCCGCGGGCAACACGGTGGTGCTCAAGCCGGCGGAGCTGACGCCGTTGACCGCGATCCGGCTCGGCGAGCTGGCCATCGAAGCGGGCATCCCCGAGGGCGTCTTCACCGTGCTGCCCGGCGCGGGAAGCGTTGTCGGAGAACGCTTTGTGACGCACTCCCTGGTGCGCAAGGTCTGCTTCACCGGCTCCACCGCAGTGGGCAAGCGGATCATGGCCGGCTGTGCCGAGCAGGTGAAGCGCGTGACCCTCGAGCTCGGCGGGAAGAACTCCAACCTGGTGTTCGCGGACGCGGACATCCCGGCGGCCGCGGCGGCGGCGCCATACGGCGTCTTCGACAACGCCGGCCAGGACTGCTGCGCGCGCTCCCGGATCCTCGTCCAGCGTTCTGCGTATGACGAATTCATGTCGCACCTCGAGCCCGCGGTGCTCGGCATCCAGGTGAAGGATCCCACCGACGAGCGAGCCGAGATGGGCCCGCTCATCTCGGCCGCGCACCGCGACAAGGTGCAGTCGTATGTCGACGGCGCGAACGTCGTCATCCGCGGCGAGACGCCCGACCTCGGCGGCTTCTGGCTGCCCGCCATGGTGGCCGAGGCGAAGTCCACCGACGAACCGACCTGGTGCGAGGAGGTTTTCGGGCCGCTGGTGTCGGTCATGACATTCGAGGACGAGGAGGAGGCAATTGCGCTCGCCAACCAGACCGACTACGGCCTCGCCGGGTCGATCCACACCCGCGATCTGGCCCGCGCGCTGCGCGTCGCGCGCGGCGTCGAGTCCGGCAACCTGTCGGTCAACAGCAACTCCGCGGTGCGCTACTGGACGCCGTTCGGCGGCTTCAAGCAGTCCGGCCTCGGCCGCGAGCTCGGCCCCGACGCACCCGACGGCTTCACCGAGGTCAAGAACGTCTTCTTCGCCACCACGCCGGTCGAGTAACGATCGAACACGCTGGTCGAGTGCCGGGGGAGCGCAGCGGAGGAGGTGTATCGAGACCACGTGCCGCTCGCGTGGTCTCGATACGGCCTCGCCCAGCGGCTCGCCCTACTCGACCGACATGAAGTCAACACAAGGAATTGAGGGATTCAGACCATGACAGGACGCATTGACGGCAAGGTCGCGGTGGTCACCGGCGGCTGCTCGGGCATCGGGCTGGCGACGGTGCAACGTTTTGCCGCGGAGGGCGCGAAGGTGGTCATCGGCGACATCGCCGACGATGCGGGCGCCAAGCTGGTGACCGACCTCGGCGGCGCCGACATCGCGACCTACGTACACGTCGACGTGACCGACAAGGACCAGGTCGACGCGCTCTTCAAGGCTGCCAAGGACACCTACGGCGCGGTCGACATCGCGTTCAACAACGCCGGCATCAGCCCACCCGAGGACGACTCGATCCTGGACACCGACCTGGACGCGTGGCGCCGGGTGCAGGAGGTCAACCTCACCTCGGTCTACCTGTGCTGCAAGGCGGCGCTGCCCTACATGCTCGAGCAGAAGTCCGGATCCATCATCAACACAGCCTCTTTCGTCGCGGTGATGGGGGCCGCGACCTCGCAGATCTCCTACTCGGCGTCCAAGGGCGGCGTGTTGTCGATGACTCGCGAGCTGGGTGTGCAGTTCGCCCGCGAAGGCGTCCGCGTGAACGCGCTGTGCCCGGGCCCGGTCAACACCCCGCTGCTCAAGGAACTCTTCGCCTCCGACCCCGAACGCGCCGCCCGCCGGCTGGTGCACGTGCCGATGGGACGCTTCGGCGAGCCGGAGGAGATGGCCAGCGCCGTGCTCTTCCTTGCCTCCGACGACGCCAGCTTCATCACCGCCAACACCTTCCTGGTGGACGGCGGCATCTCCGGGGCCTACGTGACTCCGTTGTGATCGAAGAAGATTCGCTGCCGGTCATCGGGATCAGCACCTACCGGGAGGACGCGTCCTGGGGTGTCTGGCACCAGCGCGCCGACGTGCAGTTCGTGCAGTATGCCGATGCAGTCGTCGAGGCGGGAGGCGTGCCGGTGCTGCTCACGCCGGCCCCGGTGACCGGCGCTGATCCCGGGCGCGCGGCGGCGGCGGTGGTGGCCCGGCTCGACGGGTTGATCATCGCCGGCGGGGCGGACATCGACCCGGATCGGTATGGCGAGCAGCCGCATCCCGCGACCGGTGGCATCCGGCCGGACCGCGACACCTGGGAGCTGGCCCTGCTGGACGCGGCCGGTGCACGTGGGCTGCCCACCCTCGGCATCTGTCGAGGCATGCAGCTGATGGCGGTGCACGCCGGCGGCACGCTCCAGCAGCACATGCCGGACGCCGTCGGCCACACAGGGCATTCCCCGGGCGGGGATGTCTTCGGCAGCATCGACGTCGAGCTCGACGCCGGCTCGCAGCTCGCCGCCGTCGAGCCCGAGACTGTTGTCGCACCGTGTCATCACCATCAGTCGGTGGCCACTCACCCCGGCTTCGTCGCCACCGGCCGCTCTGCCGACGGCACCGTCGAGGCGATGGAACGCCATACATCTCAGGGCGACTCGGTGTTCTGTGTCGGCGTCCAGTGGCACCCCGAGATGGGTCCTGACCGCGCCCCGATCGAAGCGCTCGTGCGCGCCGTCGCCGACGACAGCACCGGCGGCTGACGGTCCTACTGCCCCGTGCGGCCGTCGACGCACTCACGCAGCAGGTCCGCGTGGCCACAGTGCCGGGCGTATTCCTCGATCATGTGCACCAGCACGTCGCGGATGCTCGCCTTGTCACGGTCGTCCGGGAAGCGCAACTCCTCACCTAGCCGGTCCTCGGTCAGCTCGTCGAGCCAGGCGTCCGCCGCGGCGATCTCCCGGCCCCAGGCCGCGAACGCGTCGTCGACGCACTCCTGCGTCCCGGTGGCGCCGGTGAAGTCGAGGTCCGGCTCGGCCTCGGTCTTGTAGAGGCGCGGCGTCTCCCACTTGCCCTGCAGGAACCAGGTGAACCACGCGTTCTCCACCCGCGCCATGTGCCGGACCAGCCCGAGCAGGCTCAGCGTGCTCGGCGGCACGCTCTGCGTCGCCAGCTGCCCGGGTGTGAGGTCGGCACACTTGAGCTGCAGCGTGGCGCGGTAGTTGCCGAGGTACTGGCGGTATGTCGCCAGCTCGCCCTGCGGATTCTCGTAGCTGCGCGGGTCGTCCTCGACGGGGAGCCACATGCCGTCATACCCGGTGGAGTTCGTCATACCGACAGTCAACGCTGTCGTCCGTCGGCCGCGCCATCGATTTACCCGACACGTTGTGTCATGTAACATTGCACTGGTTCGGAAAGGATCGCGCAGAGGGAGTCGGTGTGCACATCGTGGTGGTCGGTGCCGGCATCGTCGGTGCCGCCTGTGCTCGCCGCCTGGCGGCCGACGGGCACGACGTCACGGTGATCGACCGCGCCGGGGCGGCGAACGGCACCTCGGCGTCGGGCGAGGGCAACCTCCTGGTGTCGGACAAGGGCCCGGGTGCGGAGCTGGAGCTCGCCCAGCTGTCGGCGCGCTTGTGGGCCGGGCTCGCGACGCAGCTGGCCGACGAGCTCGGCCACGAGCCGGCGATCGAGTATGACGCCAAGGGTGGTCTCGTCGCAGCGCTGACCGACGAGGGTGCCGAGGCGCTCGCGGACTTCGCGGCCGGCCAGCGCCGGGCGGGTGTCGAGGCCCGGCAGATCACCCCGGCGCAGGCGCGCGAGCACGAGCCGTGGCTGACCGACGCAGTCACCGGTGTTGTCCACTACCCGCAGGACGCCCAGGTGCAGCCGGTCGCCGCCACCCAGGCGTTCCTGGAGTCGGCTCGGCGGCGGGGCGCCCGGATCCGGCAAGGAGACGAGTTGATCGGGCCGCTGCTCGACAGCGCCGGCGGGTTGCGCGGCGTACGCACGTCGGCCGGTGATCTCGCCGCGGACCGGGTGATCGTGGCCGCGGGACCGTGGTCGACGACGGTCTCCGAACGCCTGGGAGTGCGCCTGCCCGTCCTGCCGCGCCGCGGGATGGTGCTCGTCACCAGCCGGATGCCGCACCGCATCCTGCACAAGGTCTATGACGGTGACTATGTCGGGGCCGTCGCGTCCGACGACGCGGACGTCCAGGTGTCGAGCGTTGTCGAATCCACTGCTGCTGGAACAGTTCTCATCGGCTCCTCGCGGCAGCGCATCGGTTTCGACGAGACGCTGCAGGTCGATGTGCTGCGCCGGATCGCGGCGCGCGCCATACGACTGTTCCCGTTCCTCGCCGGACAGCCGGTCATGCGCGCGTATGGCGGCTTCCGCCCCTACATGCCCGACCACCTGCCGGTGATCGGTCCGGACCCGCGGCTGCCCGGCCTCTGGCACGCGACCGGCCATGAGGGCGCCGGCATCGGATTGTCGCTCGGCACAGCGGAACTCATCGGCGACCTGATGGCCGGCCGGCGGTGCGCCATCGATCCGGCGCCGTTCGCCCTGGACCGAGCGACGCTGCAATCTCATCTGCAGGTCGAGGTGGCGCGATGACTTCCCGGCGGCTCGCAACGGCAGGTGACCGCGTCGGCCCGCCCGCCGACGACCCGGTCACGATCACCCTTGACGGCCGGTCCTACACCGGCACCGCCGGCCAGACCCTCGCCGGCCTTCTCCTGGGCGCCGGCTGTCTGAGCTGGCGCAACTCGGTCTCCGGTGAACCGCGTGGCGTCTTCTGCGGCATCGGGGTGTGTTTCGACTGCATCGCGACCGTCAACGGCCTCCGCGACGTGCGGCTCTGTCAGCGGCGGGCGGCCGAGGGCGACGCGGTGATGAGTCAAGGTGGTGCACGCGATGAGTGACGTGCTCGTCATCGGAGCCGGGCCGGCCGGCCTGCACGCGGCGCTGTCCGCAGCCGACCAGGGCGCGGATGTGACCCTGCTGGACGCGAGCGACGACCTCGGTGGACAGTTCTGGCGCCACCTGCCCGCGGAGCGCGCGGTAGCGCACGAGGAAGTCCTGCACCACAACTGGAAGTCGTTCCAGGAGTTGCGTGCTCGGCTGCACTCCCACCCGCGCTGCCGCATCCTCACCGGCACCGAGGTCTGGGCGATCGAGCCGGGCACGGCCGGCGCGGCCGCCCGCGTCCATGCGCTCACCGGACCGTGCGGCAGCGCGCACCGCGACGAGATTCTCCTCCGACCGGACCGCCTCGTCCTGGCGACCGGTGCCCACGACCGGGTGCTGCCCTTCCCGGGCTGGGACCTGCCGGGAGTGTTCAGCGCCGGTGCCGCGCAGGCCCTCGCCAAGGGTGAGCGGGTCGCCGTCGGGAGCCGGGTGCTCGTCGCCGGAGCGGGACCGTTCCTGCTGGCGACCGCGGCCTCGCTGGCGGCGACGGGTGCACAGGTCATCGCCGTGCACGAGGCAGCCGGTGCGCGGGCGCTCGGTCACGGATGGCTGTCCCGCCCTTGGGAGTTGGCTCGATCCGCCAGCAAACTGAAGGAGTTCGCCGGATACACCGCGCTGCACCTGAGACAGCGCATTCCCTACGTCGTCGGCAGCGCGATCGTCGCCGTGGAGGGCGCCGGCCGCGTCGAGTCGGCCAGGGTCGCCCGCCTCGACGAGCAGTGGCGGCCGGTCGCCGGCAGCGAGCGCGAGATCCCCGTGGACGCGGTCGCGGTCAGCCACGGCTTCACGCCGCGTCTCGAGTTGCCCATCGCCGCGGGTTGCACCATCACCGCGGATCGGTTCGTCGCCGTCGACGACCAGCAGGCCACCACCGTGGCCGGTGTATATGCCGCCGGCGAGATCACCGGCATCGGCGGGATGGTGCTGTCCGCGGCGGAAGGCAGCATCGCGGGACTCGCTGCGACCGGAGCCGCCATACCGCAGCGCTTGCGCGCCGAACGGACCCGCCAGCGCGCCTTCGCCATACGCATCGAACGCGCGCACGGCATCCGGCCCGGCTGGACGGACTGGCTGCGCGAGGACACGGTCGTGTGCCGCTGCGAGGACGTGCCGTACGCCGCGCTCGCGACCGACGCGAACTCGAGCCGCTCCCTGCGAGCGGCCAAACTGGCCACTCGGGCCGGTCTCGGGATCTGCCAGGGACGCACCTGCGGACGCACCGTCGAAGAGCTTCTGCGCCGAGGCTCCGGGCTGCTCGGCGACACGACCACCGACCGACGACCGATCGCGGCGCCGCTGCGGCTCGGCGAATTCGCGCGCGACTGAACGACATCCTCTGACAAGAACAACAGCTTCGGAAAGGAAACCGCATGTCCCACGAGAAGTTCGATCTGGGCGGCGTCGTCGTCGCCACCACCCTGCCGTTCAGGGAGGATGCATCGGCGCCGGCCGGTCTGGCGGTCGATCACGAGAAGTACGCCACGCACTGCTCGTGGCTGATCGACAACGGCTGCCGGGGCGTCGGCCCGAACGGATCGCTCGGTGAATACTCGTCGCTGACCGACGACGAGCGCCGCCAGGTCGTGCGGACCGCCGTCGAGGCGGTCGGCGGTCGCGGCCTGGTGGTCGCCGGCGTCCACGGCGTCGGCTCCCATCAAGCGGTGCACTGGGCGCAGTGCGCCAAGGAAGACGGCGCCGACGGTGTGCTGCTGCTGCCGCCGATCGTCTACCGCGCCAACCGGGCCGAGATCATCGACCACTACAAGGCCGTCAACGAGGTCGGACTGCCGATCATGGCCTACAACAACCCGTTCGACACCAAGGTCGATCTCACGCCGGACATCGTCGCCGAACTCGCCCAACTGGAGAACGTGGTCGCCGTCAAGGAGTTCTCCGGCGACGTGCGCCGGGTGCTGGAGATCAAGGAGCTGTGCGACATCGACGTGATCGCCGGCGCCGACGATCTGCTCTTCGAGTCACTGGTCGCGGGTGCGGTCGGCTGGTTCGCCGGCTACCCCAATGCCTTTCCGCGCGAGGCGGTGGAGCTGTACGAACTCATCACGAGCGGCAAGATCGATGAGGCGCGGACGCTCTACGAGCACCTCGTGCCGATCTTCCGGTGGGACTCGCGCACCGAGTTCGTCCAGGCGATCAAGCTGTCGATCGACGTCGCCGGGGAGAGCTACGGTGGCCGCACCCGACCGCCGCGCGGCCCGCTCTCGGCCGAGCAGGCCGAGATCGTGCGCCGTGACACCCAGCGCGCCCTCGACTACTGCGCGTCACGTGCCTGACGGAGACTGAGGGCATGCGCACCAGCAAGGTCATCAGCGCCGTCGACTCGCACACGGAGGGTATGCCGACGCGTGTCGTCACCGGAGGCCTCGGCGTCTTCCCGGGCGCGACGATGAACGAGAAGCGGCTCGGCTTCATCGCCGAGCACGACGAGCTGCGCCGGCTGCTGATGACCGAACCGCGCGGGCACAACGCCATGAGCGGCGCCATCCTGCAGCCGCCGACGCGACCGGATGCCGACTACGGCGTCATCTACATCGAGGTGTCCGGCTGTCTGCCGATGTGCGGGCACGGAACCATCGGCGTGGCAACGGTGCTCGTCGAGACCGGGATGGTGGAGGTGACCGAGCCGGTGACGACCATCCGGCTCGACACACCCGCCGGGCTGGTCGTCGCGCGGGTCGCCGTGACCGACGGACACGCCGACTCGGCCACCATCGAGAACGTTCCCAGCTACACCGACCGGCTCGACGAGACGATCGACGTGCCGGGGCTGGGCACGGTGCCCTACAGCCTCGCGTTCGGCGGCAACTTCTACGCCATGGTCGACCTCGCCGACGTGGGACTGCCGTTCGACCGGACCCGAAAGCAGGAGATCCTCGAGGCCGGCCTCGCGATCATGGACCAGATCAACAAGGAAGCGCCGCCACAGCATCCGACGATCGACGGCGTGAACCACTGCCACCACGTCGAATTCATCGCACCCGGCTCGACAGCACAACACTCACGGCACGCGATGGCCATCCATCCCGGCTGGTTCGACCGGTCGCCGTGCGGCACCGGCACGTCCGCCCGTATGGCGGAGCTGTGGTCGCGCGGGCAACTGGCGCTGGACACCGACTTCGTCAACGAGTCGTTCATCGGCAGCCGGTTCGTCGGCCGCCTCGTGCGAGAGACCGAGATCGGCGGGCGACCGGCCGTCATACCGACCATCACCGGACGCGCCTGGGTGACCGGCATCGGTCAGTACCTGCTCGACCCCACGGACCCCTTCCCAGCAGGCTTCGAGTTCTGAAGATACCCAAGCCGATTCCCCAAAAAGGAGCATCGTGACCAGCACCACCGATGACGTCGCCCGCCGCGCCCAGGAGGCGCACGCGATCTTCTCCCGGACAGCGCCGGACGCACGGGCCCGCGCGCTGACCGCCGTCGCCGACGCGCTCGAGTCCGACGGTGAGGTCGTCCCGATCGCGCAGTCCGAGACCGGCCTGAGCGCTACGCGACTGACCGGTGAGGTGAAGCGCACGGCATACCAGCTGCGCGCGTTCGCCGAAACCGTCCAGGACGGAAGCTATTTCGACGTTCGCATCGACGAGGCCGACCCCGACTTCGCGCTCGGCCCGCGCCCGGACGTGCGCCGCTGCCTGCTGCCCGTCGGGCCGGTCCTCAACTTCGCCGCGAGCAACTTCCCGTTCGCCTTCTCCGTGCTCGGTGGGGACACCGCGGCGACGCTCGCGGCCGGTTGCGCCACCGTCGTCAAGGCACACCCCGGACATCCCCGGTTGTCCGACCGTTGCGCCGCTCTGGCCGCGCGGGCGCTGGTCGCCGCCGGGATGCCGGCGGACACCCTGCAACTCGTCCACCGCCAGGACGAGGGCGTCGAGCTGCTCCGGCACCCCGCGATCCGGGCCGCGACCTTCACCGGCTCCGTCCGCGGGGGCCGCGCGCTCGCCGACATCGCCGCCGGCCGCCCCGACCCCATCCCGTTCTACGGCGAACTCGGCAGTGTCAACCCGGTCGTGGTGACCGCTGCCGCACTGCGGGAGCGCGCCGACGACATCGTCAGGGGTTACGTCGCCAGCGTCAGCGGATCCGCGGGTCAGTTGTGCACCAAGCCGGGCTTCCTCTTCGCGCCGGCCGGCCACGAGCTGGACGACGCGTTGCGCACCGAGGCAGCTCAGGTCGCCGAGCACCGATTGCTCAACCCCGCTATTTCGCAGGGGTACCAGCAGCGGCGCACCGACGTGCTCGGCGCGGGCGTCGACGTGGTGGCCGAGGGCAGCGTACGCGTCGACGAGGACGAAAACGCGTGGACCACACCGACTCTGGTGCGCGTCACACTCGCGGAGCTGGTCGCACACCGCGACGAGCTCCTCGAGGAATCCTTCGGCCCGCTCTCGATCATCGTCGAGTATGACGACCTCGGTGCGCTGACCCCGCGTCTCGGGGAGTTGTTCCCGGGCAACCTGACCGCCACCGTGCACTGCACCACCGACGAGGCGTCGGACCCGCAGATCGCCGATCTGGTGCAGCTTTTCGCGCAGCGCGCCGGCCGGGTGCTGGTCGGAGGCTGGCCGACCGGTGTCGCGGTCACCCCCGCCATGCAGCACGGCGGTCCGTGGCCGGCGACCACCAATGACACGGGTACCTCCGTCGGCAGCGCCGCGATCAGCCGGCTGCTGCGCCCGGTCGCCTTTCAGTCGGCGCCGCAGGAGCTGCTGCCCGAGCCGCTGCGCGACGACAACCCGTGGGGTGTGGCGCAGCGGCGGAATGCCCGCTGAGCCTCTCGACGTGCGAGGAGGGGCGGCACGCCCCTCCTCGCAGATTCGGTCCCTCAGCTTCGCTGGGCGCGGGTCCACTCCTCGAGCCCGGTCGCGGTGATCGGCAGCACGTCGGACAGGACATCGATGCCCGTCTCGGTGACCAGCACGTCGTCCTCGATCCGCACCCCGATGCCGCGCAGCTCCGGCGGCACGGTCTCGTCGGTGGCGTGGAAGTAGAGCCCGGGCTCGACGGTCAGCACCATGTCCGGGGCGATCGGACCCAGCTGGTAGTCCTCGACCGTCGACTTCGAGCAGTCGTGCACGTCCAGCCCGAGGTGGTGGCCGATGCCGCACACGATGTAACGGCGGTGCTGCTGACCGTGTGGTGACAGCGCCTCGTCCACGGACACCGGCAGCAGACCCCAGTCGTGCAGCCCCTGCGCGATGACCTCCAGGCAGCGGTGGTGGAAGTCGACATACGTGCGTCCCGGGCGAACGGCGTCCAGGCCGGCACGGTGCGATTTCTCGACGAGGTCGTGCACCATCCGTTGCTCGGGGGTGAAGGTGCCGGACACCGGCACCGTACGTGTCACGTCGGCCGTGTAGCAGCTCCTGCCCTCCACCCCCATGTCCAACAGGAGTGCGTCCTGCTCACCCAGCGGTGAGTCGCACCGCGTCCAGTGCAGCACCGCGGCGTTCCGGCCGGTCGCGACGATGGTGCCGTAGCCGACGTCCTTGCCGTAGGTGCGCGCATAGCGGTTGAAGGTCCCCTGCAGCCATCGCTCGCCGCCCGACCGGATGGCGGCGGGGATCTCGGCCGCGACCGCGCGGAACCCGCCCACGGTGAGATCCACCGCCGCACGCAACTGCTCGACCTCCCACTCGTCCTTGATCATCCGTAGCCGCGACAACGTCTCGCCGAGGATGCTGGTGTCGTCCCGACGTACGGCGCCGATGACGTCGTCCTCGACGAAACCACCGACCAGCACGTCGGACTCGGCCGCCAGCGACCCGGCCAGCTTGTCCAGCGGCTGCACGTCGACGTCGAGTGCCCGCCGCCAGTCGGCCAGGTGGGGCGACGGCCCGGTCCACAACTCGCCGTAGGTGCTGTCCGAGTAGAAGCCCGGGTCGCCGGGAACGGCGGGCGGCGCGACATACAAGGTCGGGTTCGCGCCGCGAAGGACCAGCACGGCACGCGCGATCGGTGCGCCGACCAGCCAGAGGAAGTCGGAGTGTGCGCGGAACTCGTAGTCGTTGTCGTCGTTGCGCACGGGCGCCCGCCCGGCACCGATCACGATGACCCGTCCGGGTAACGCCTCGGTGAGCCGTCGCCGGTGCTCCGCCGCGGCGGCAGGCGCGCCGCGGACCATCTGGGCGTCGCGCGCCGGCCGTGCCCAGCCGGTGCGGATGCCGTCCTGGAAGCCCGGTGCCTCGCCCAGCGGGATGAGGCCGCGCATCCGCACGTCCGGCACGTCAGGTGGCTGCTCTGTCATCGGATGCTCCGAACGATGGTGCGACGGTCGAGTGGCAGTGCAATTGTACATTTCACATGTCTGCGGAGAGCGTGACCCGCCGAGCCCCCGTCGCACACCTACGATGTGTCACATGTCGGGCCAATTCCAGCCGCTGCAGAAGGGCTTGCTGCGCGAGGACGTCACCAACGCGTTGCGCGCTGCCGTCATCAGCGGCGAACTCGTGCCCGGCGTGCTCTACTCCGCACCGTCCCTCGCCGAACGCTTCGGTGTCTCCGCCACTCCGGTGCGCGAGGCCATGCTCGACCTGGTCCGTGAGGGCCTCGTGGTCACCGTGCGCAACAAGGGATATCGGGTCACGGCGATCAGCGACGAGCAGCTGGACGAGATCACCGAGCTGCGCATGCTGGTCGAGCCGCCGCTCGTGGCCCGTGCGGCGGGAGTAGTGCCCGAGGCCGACTTCGCGGAGCTGCGACGCATGGCCGATGCCATCGTGCGCGGCGCCGAGCGGGGTGACCTCATCGACTACACCGAGAGCGACCGGATGTTCCACTTGCGGTTGCTGGAGTATGCCGGCAACCAGCGCGCGACGGGGCTGATCTCCGAACTGCGCGCGCACACCAGGCTGTACGGCCTCACCGCAATCTCCGGCGACGGCCAACTGGTCGACAGCGCGGCAGAGCACCACGCCATCCTCGATGCCATCGAACAGCGGGACAAGCGCCTGGTGTCCCGGCTGATGAAGCGGCACATCGCGCAGACGCGTGGTCGCTGGGCGGGACGCGCGCCGACTGGCGCAGCCAGCGCCGAGTGACGCAGCTGCTGCTGTGTTTCGGCGGAAAGTGTGCCAGTCGGCGGACGCGGTGTGCGCCGTCCAGGTCTTCGGCGATCATGGAAGGCATGACCCAGACCCCACTGGAACTCTTCGCCACCGACGGATTGATCGCCGAGGACGACCGCGAACTGCGCGATGCGGTCCGGACCTTCGTCGACGCCGAGCTCAAGCCACAGCTCGCGGGCTGGTACGAAGCCGGTGACCTTCCCGCCCGCGAACTGGCCCGTCGGCTCGGCGAACTCGGCGTCCTCGGTATGCACCTGGACGGTTACGGTTGCGCCGGGACGTCGGCCACGGCATACGGCCTGGCCTGCATGGAGCTCGAGGCGGCCGACTCCGGCATCCGCTCGCTGGTGTCGGTGCAGGGGTCGCTCGCGATGTTCGCCATCCATCGCTGGGGCAGCGACGAGCAGAAGGACGAGTGGCTGCCACGGATGGCCACCGGCGAGGCGATCGGCTGCTTCGGCCTGACCGAGCCGGACTTCGGCTCCAACCCGGCCGGCATGCGCACCCGCGCCCGCCGCAACGCCTCGAGCGGTGACTGGGTGCTGACCGGCACGAAGATGTGGATCACCAACGGCCCGATCGCCGACGTCGCCGTCGTGTGGGCGCAGACCGGCGAAACGGCCCGGGAGATCAGAGGATTCGTCGTTCCGACGGACACTCGTGGATTCTCGGCGCCGAAGATCCAGCACAAGCTGTCGCTGCGGGCGTCGGTCACCGGTGAGCTCGTGCTGGACGACGTGCGACTGCCCGCTTCGGCGGCGCTCCCGGAGGTTCGCGGGCTGCGCGGACCGCTGTCCTGCCTCGACGAGGCACGCTTCGGCATCGTCTTCGGTGCGCTGGGCGCTGCTCGGGACTGCCTGGAGACGACGATCGCGTATGCCGCGGACCGGCAGATTTTCGACAAGGCGCTCTCGTCATACCAACTCACCCAGGCCAAGCTGGCCGACATGTCGCTCGAGCTCGGGAAAGGCATGCTGCTCGCGCTGCACCTGGGACACCTCAAGGACACCGGAAAGCTTGCTGCCCAACAAGTCTCGCTCGGTAAGCTCAACAACGTGCGGGAGGCGCTCGCGATCGCCCGGGAGTGCCGGACCATCCTCGGGGCGGCTGGCATCACCCTGGAGTTCCCGGTCATGCGGCACGCCAACAACCTGGAGTCGGTGCTGACGTACGAGGGCACCAGCGAGGTGCATCAGCTGATCATCGGGCAGGCGCTGACCGGCGAGTCCGCCTTCCGCTGAGCGGTAACGAGGCCGCCCGGGTGCGCCATTACTACCGAACGTAGTGTTGACCTCATGACTCCCCATCGACGCTCTCTTGTGCGCGCCGGCGCCACCATCGCCGTCTCCGGACTGCTGGTGGCGATCCCGGTCGCCGCGGAGGCCCACGTGACGGTCAACCCGGACACCGCTGCCGCCGGCTCCTACGCGACGCTGGTCTTCAAGGTGCCGACGGAGAAGGCCGACGCATCGACCACCAAGCTGGAGATCGATCTGCCGACGGCGCACCCGTTCACCGCCGTGTCCTACCAGCCGGTGGCCGGGTGGAAAACCGTGGTGACGACGGCCAAGCTGACCACACCGGTCAAGACCGAGGACGGCACGATCACCGAGGCGCCGACCAAGATCGTCTGGACCGCGACACCGGCTGCCGCGATCAAACCCGGCCAGTTCCAGCAGTTTCCGGTGTCCGTCGGTGTCGTCCCGAATGTGCCGTCAGTGAGTTTCACTGCCATCCAGACCTATTCGGACGGTTCGGTCGTGAAGTGGGACCAGCCGACGAAGGCCGGCCAGGCCGAACCCGAGCACCCCGCGCCGGTCCTCACAATCGGTGCCGAGCCCAGCAACACCGCCTCACCGAGGACCGTCCCGTCCGTGGTGACCGCAGCCCCGAAGTCCTCGAGCAGCGACTCCGGCAGCGCGGTGTGGTTCGGTGTCGGCGGCATCGCGGTCGGCGTGGTCGCCCTGCTCGTGGCCCTGTATGCCGCCACCCGGCGGACCCGGTGAACGGATGACGCCGCGGCGCGCAGTCCTCGCGGTCATCGCGTTCCTCGTGGCCGTGTGCGGCGTCATACCGGCCGCCCAGGCGCACGACTACCTGGTCGGCAGCACCCCCACGGCGAACGGCTCGGTCGCGACCGCGCCGACCAAGGTGACGCTGACCTTCAACGACATCGTCCTCAGCCGGCCGGCGCGCCCTCAGGTCACCGTCAAGGGCCCCGACGGGCGCTACTACGAGACCGGGTGCGGCACGGTCGCCGACCGGGTCGTTACCACCCCGATCGCGCTCGGGCCGGCCGGCCGCTACGCGATCACCTGGCGGATTGTCTCCGCCGACGGCCATCCCGTGTCCGACACCATCTCGTTCAGCTATACCGGAAAAGCCACCGGGCGGACCGGCACCGCCGTTCCGAAGACATGCACGGCACGCGCATCGACAGCCGAGAAATCAACAAGCGGAGGCGTTCCCAGCGCTGCCGTGGTCGCCGTCATCGTGATCGTCGTCGCGGGTGTCGCCGGGGCAGTGCTCATCCTGCTGACCCGTGGTCGTGGCCGGCAGCCGGACGACACCGACGATTTCGACGACGACGAGGAATGATCGACCCGTGATGCGCGCCTTGGTGATGGACCGGATCGCGGGGCCGCTCGCGGTGCGCGAGGTGCCGGCGCCGGCGGCACCCGACGGCGGTGTCGTGGTGCAGGTGCACGCCACCGGCCTGTGCCGCAGCGACTGGCACGCCTGGGCCGGCCACGACGACATCACCCTGCCGCACGTGCCCGGTCACGAGCTCGCCGGCGTCGTCTCGGCAGTCGGCGCCGGCGACACGCGCTGGCGGGTCGGCGACCGGGTCACGGTCCCGTTCGTCGAGGGCTGCGGCCGCTGTGAGTGGTGTATGACGGGCAACGCCCAGGTCTGCCCCGATCAGGAGCAGCCCGGCTTCACCCACTGGGGATCCTTCGCCGAGCAGGTGGCCCTGCACGCCGCCGACACGAACCTGGTCGCGATCCCGGAGGAGGTGACCTTCGAGGCCGCGGCCAGTCTCGGCTGCCGGTTCGCCACGGCCTACCGGGTGCTGGTCGGGCGCGCGCGGCTGCACGCCGGGGAGTGGGTGACGGTCGTCGGCGCCGGCGGCGTCGGGCTCTCTGCCGTCATGATCGCCAAAGCACTCGGCGCACAAGTGATCGCGGTCGACCGCCACGAGACGGCGCTGGCCAAGGCCGGTCAGCTCGGCGCCGACCATCTGATGCTGGCGGAGGACGGCTGCGACATACCCGCCTGGATCCACGGACTGACCGGCGGCAGCCATGTCGCCGTCGACGCCGTCGGCACCGAACAGACCTGCGCCGACTCGATCCTCAGCCTGCGCCGGCGCGGCCGGCACGTGCAGGTCGGCCTGCTGCCACCCGTCGACGGGCACCCGCGCGTCCCGATGGCGCGCGCAATCGCCTGGGAACTGGACCTGCTCGGCAGCCACGGCATGGCAGCCGCCGACTATCCCGGCATGCTGGCGCTGATCGCCTCCGGCGCGCTCGCACCGCAGGACCTCATCGAGCGGGTCGTCGGTCTCGAGGAGGCCGCCGACCTGCTGCCCGCCATGGCGACCGCCGCGCCGGCGGGGATGACGATCATCGACCCCGCCCGGTAGCTGAGGCACCTCGCGCCTCTCACCGACAGGCTCAGCAAACGCCGAAAGGCCCAGAAATACGGGTCCTCTCGAGCCGTAGTTCTGGGCCTGTCGGCGTTATGTGGGCCTCTCGGCGGTCAGGCGCGGGGCTGGATGGTCGAGGTGTCGATCACGTAGCGGTAGCGCACGTCACCCGCGACGACCTTGTCGTAGGCCTCGTCGACCTGGTCGGCGCTGATCCGCTCGACGGTGGCGCCGATGCCGTGCTCGGCGCAGAAGTCGAGCATCTCCTGGGTTTCCGGCAGGCCGCCGATCATCGACCCGGCGACGACCTTGTTGCCACCGATCAGACTGCCCGGACGGATCGCGTAGGGCTGGGTCGGCAGGCCGACGGACACCAGCGCGCCGTTCGGCTTCAGCAGCCGCAGGTAGTCCTCCATCGGCAGATCTGCACTGACGGTGTTGAGGATCAGGTCGAACCGGCCGGCATTGTCCTCGAACACGGCGGCGTCGGCGGTCGCCAGATGGTCGGTCGCGCCGAACTCCTTGGCATCAGCCGATTTCGCGGTCGAACGGGACAGCGCGACGACCTCCGCGCCGAGCGCCGCGGCGATTTTGACGCCGAGGTGGCCGAGGCCGCCCATGCCGAGCACGCCCACGGTCGTGCCGGGACCGGCGCCCCACCGCTTGAGCGGCGAATAGGTGGTGATGCCCGCGCAGAGCAACGGTGCCGCGACGTCCAGCTCGATGCCGTCGGGGATGCGGCACACGAAACGCTCGGACACCACGACCTGTTGGGCGTAGCCGCCCTGCGTGAGCTGTCCGTCATACCCGGTGGAGTTGTAGGTCCCGACCGACCCGCGCTCGCAGAACTGCTCGAAGCCGTTCTTGCACTGCTCGCACTCGCCGCACGAGTCGACCAGGCAGCCGACCCCCACGCGGTCGCCGACCTTGTGTCGCGTCACGCCGGTCCCGACGGCGCTCACCACGCCGGCGATCTCGTGGCCGGGCGTGAGCGGGAAGCGCGTCCCGTCCCACTCCTCACGGATGGTGTGTATGTCGCTGTGGCAGATCCCGGCCCAGGCGATGTCGATGCGGACGTCGTCGTCGCGCAGGTCACGGCGCTCCAGCTCGATCGGAGCGAAGCTCTCACCGGCTGCGGACACGGACAGTGCAGGTGTGGTTGTCGGCATACGAACGACGATAGACCTCGCCGGAGCGCCGGCCAACCGGCAGCAAAACCATTGCGCGGTAAGAAAGTTCACACGTCGACATGGGAATAGAAGCGCCTGCTGGACGGGCCTGGGCGGCGCGACCGCTCCCGGCATACGATCAGGTTGAGCGCAGCAACCTGCGCGTTCGCGCGACCCGAGGAGTGTCATGACGGAGCTTTCCGACAGCAACTACGACTACGTGATCGTCGGTGGCGGTGTGGCGGCGGCAGCCGCGGTGGGCGGCATTCGCGAGCTCGACGAGAGCGGCTCGGTGCTCGTGCTGGGCGCCGAACCCGACGGCCCGGTCTATCGACCCGACCTGTCCAAGAAGCTCTGGCTCGACAAGGACGCGAGCCTGGACAAGGCGTGGCTCCTCGACGGGCAGCAGGTCGATCTGCACACCAGCACCCCGGTCACCGCGATCGACCCCGGCGCCCACACCGTGCAAGCCGGCGGCGCCACCATCACCTACGGCAAGCTACTGCTCGCGACCGGGTCGAGCCCGCGCCGGCTCGATCTGCCCGACTCCGACCGGATCATCTACTACCGCACCGCCGAGGACTACCGGCGGCTGCGCGAACTCGCCGATGAGGACACTCCGGTCACCGTGGTCGGCGGCGGCTACATCGGCGCCGAGATCGGCTCTGCACTGGCCCAGAACGGCGTGCAGGTCACGATGATCTTCGACGAGGACCTGGTGCAGCGGCGTCTGTTCCCGCAGCCCCTCGCGGAGCTGATCACCAAGGACTTCATCGATCACGGTGTGCGGCTGCTGACCGAGGAGACGGTGTCCGGCGGCGAGCTCGCCGACGACCGGGTCGGCATCCGGGTCGGCGACGGCTCGCTGGTCCAGGCCGGCGCGGTCGTCGTCGGAGTCGGTGTCACCCCCAACGTGCGACTCGCCGAACAGGCCGGCATCACCACCGACAACGGCATCGTCGTCGACGACCGGCTGCGCACCTCCGCGGCCGACGTGTATGCCGCAGGCGACGTCGCGAGCTACGACGACGCCCTGTTGGGCAGGCGTCGCGTGGAGCACGTCGACAACGCGGAGGCGATGGGCAAGAAGGCCGGCCGCAACCTCGCCGGTGCCGACGAGCCCTACGACTACACGCCGATCTTCTGGTCCGACCTGTTCGACAACGGCTACGAAGCGGTCGGCGAGCTCGACTCGCGGCTGGACACGGTCGAGGACTGGAACGACGACCACACCGCCGCGGTCGTCTACTACCTGCGCGACGACACCGTGCGCGGCGTGCTGCTCTGGAACGTCTGGGACTCCACCGGCAAGGCACGTGACATGATCGCCCGCTCCGGCGCGGGCACGATCACCCGGGACCAGTTGGCCGGAGCGATCCCGACGAGCTGAATCAGCCGCGCCTCGGCAGGATCTTGAGCAGGTCGCGGCGCAGTTGCTCGGTGGTGTCGGCCAGGTCGGCCCCCAGCAACTCGTCGCGCACCGCGCGTTCGAGCAGCGCGTCGACCTGCTCGGCGAGCAGCTCGAACGGCGGGTCGAACCTCCAGCCCATCGCCTCGTAGCGCTGCTGCACATCCTGCTGCCAGCGCTCGCGGCCGTCCTCGACCTCGGCGGCGTATTCGCGCAGGCTCCGCTCGAACTGGCTCTGGTTGCGCAGGTCGTAGCGGATCCGGTGCATCCGGCGGTTGGAGCGGAAGCTCTCGCTCAGCGCGGCCGCCAGCTTGTGTGAGTAGTCGGTGACGTCCGCCGTCTCGGCGCCGTCGGACGCGAAGATGTGCGCGTCGGCGATCATCCGGACGCACTCGGCGACGAGCGCGTCCTTGCTGTGGAAGTAGTAGTGCACCATCCCGTGCGAGAAGCGGGTGCGCCGCGCGACATTGCGGACCGACACCTGCGAATAGCCGTGCTCACTCCACGTGTGCAGCGCGGCGACGGCCAGATCGCGCCGTCGGCCCTCGTGCATGTCGTCGTCGGCATCGCCGGTCGTGGAGTTGCGCAGAGGCTGTGTCACCTCTCAATCGTCCCATGCGTCACCTACGGCCGATGGTCTTGGGGTGTAAGGAAATTCGCCCGAGTTGGTAAGACAACCGTCAAGTTCTGGCACTTCGACACCGGCAGCACCAGCGGAGCAGGAATCCGACGCGTCTCGCTCCTGTGACCCGCATGTCAGAGTGGGTCCATGTCGGAAGTCAGCACCGCAGCGTTCGGGGTGCTCGGTGTGGTCGCCGAGGGACCGACGCACGGCTTCGCGGTAGCGGCGCTCTTCGCCGCCGACGGCGAGCTGGGCCGGGTATGGCGCATCCCGCGTGCCGTCGTCTACCGGGAACTCGGCCGGCTGACCGACGCCGCGCTGGTTCATGCGGCCGGCGTGGAGACCGACGGGCCGGGGCCGGACCGGACCATCGTGCAGATCACCCGCGCGGGGCGTGACCGACTCGGCCGGTGGCTGGACGAGCCGGTCCCGCGCGCGCGGGATGCCCGCTCGGCGCTCCTGCTGAAGCTCGCGCTGCACGACCGCAGCGGTGGCGACCCGAGGCGGCTGATCGCCGCGCAGCACGAGGTGTTCGCCGCCCGGCTCGGCGAACTCGAGGCGCGCGCTGGCGCCGCCGAGCCGGGCAGCTTCGAACGCACCCTGGCACTCTGGCGAGTCAGCTCGACGCGAGCGATCCTCGACTTCCTGGAAACACTCGACGCGCGCTGATCGGACGCCGCAGCGGACCGGCACAGGGACTAGTCGCAGTGTGACTAGTTCACTGCTAGCTTCGGCTCCCATGAGTGAGATTCCCCGTCGCGGACTGCTGGCCCTCGGACTGATCGGCGCTGCGGCGGCACTGACGTCCTGCGGCTCGTCGGGCGGCGGCTCGGATCCGGCGTCCGGTGCCGGTGCCACCTCAGGGGGTGGCACCGGCGCCGCTCGCGGATCGGGCACCGTCAACGTCCTCTACGCCGGCTCGCTCGTCACGCTGATGGAGAAGCAACTCGGCCCGGCATACGAGAAGGAGACCGGCTACACCTTCGCCGGTTTCGGCGCCGGGTCCAGCGCGCTCGCCGCCCAGATCAAGGGCAAGGTCCGCAAGGCGGACGTGTTCGTCAGCGCCAGTCCCACGGCGGACGCCGAGTTGATGGGAACGGCGGGCGGTGACTGGGTGAGCTGGTACGTCCGCTATGCCAGCTCGCCACTCGTGCTCGGCTACAACCCGAAGAGCAGGTTCGCGGCGAAGATCAAGGCCGGCCCCTGGTATGACGTGATCACCCAGCACGGCTTCCGCGTCGGCACCACCGACCCGCAGGCCGACCCGAAGGGCAAGCTGGCCCACCGAGCGCTGCTGGACGCCGGCAAGCAGCACCCGCAGCTGGTGGACCTCGCGGACAACGACAAGATCGTCTTCCCCGAGGAGACGCTGGTCGCCGACCTGCAGTCCGGGCAGCTGGACGCCGGCTTCTTCTACTCCAGCGAGGCCACGACGGCCGGCATACCGACCGTGCAGCTGACCGGCCAGAAGCTGGCCGCTGCTTACACTGCAACGGTGGTCAAGAATGCTCCGAACCAGGCGGGTGCCGAGGCGTTCGTGGCCTATCTGCTGGGTGCCGAGGCCCGGAAGATGCTGCGCAGGGACGGTTTCGAGCTGGTGTCCCCGCCGACCGTCACCGGCACGGGCGTGCCCGACACGGTCCGCAAGGTGTTGTCCGGCCCGTGATCGGCAGGCGACGTAGCGGCCCGGTCGCGGCCCTCGGGGCGCTGCTCGTCCTCTACCTGGCGATCCCGCTCGTCGCGTTCGTCGTCCGACTGGCCGGCGCGGGCGATCGCGGGTTCGGCGAGTCCGGCCTGCTCGACGCCGCGCGCACCTCGGCGATCAGTGCCACCATCAGCGCCACGATCGTGACGCTGCTGGGAGTCCCGCTCGCGCACTGGCTGGCGCATTCGCGGGGGCCGCTGCACCGCGTCGTCGGCGTGCTCGTGCAGTTGCCGCTGGCCCTGCCCCCGGTGATGAGCGGCATCGTGCTGGTCTACGTCGTCGGGCCCTACACGTGGCTCGGTGAGCGATTCGACGGCCGCCTGACCGAGTCGGTGGCCGGCGTGGTGATCGCGCAGACGTTCGTCGCGTCGCCGTTCCTGATCATCGCCGCGCGCTCGGCGTTCGAGGCGGTGGATCCGCGGCTGGAGGACGTCGCGGCCACGCTCGGGCACCGTCCGCTGTCCCGCTTTGTGCGGGTGGACCTGCGGATCGCCGCTCCGGCGATCCGGGCAGGGCTCCTGCTGACCTGGTTGCGTGCGCTCGGGGAGTATGGCGCGACCGTCCTCCTCTCCTACCACCCCTACACGCTGCCGGTCTTCACCTACGTGCAGTTCTCGTCGACCGGCATCCCGACGACGCAGGCACCCACCGCCCTTGCGCTCCTCATCGCGGCGGTCGTCCTGCTGCTGGCCGGTTTTCGGCTACCGCGCGCAATCCGGGACCGATTGCACCGACCCGCGCCGATGGTCGAACCCACCCGGCCACCGGGCATCGCCGCCCGGCCGGTGTCCTTCGACATCGACACCCGGGTCGGCGACTTCCGGCTGCAGGTGGCGCACACCGCGCACAGTCCTCGCATCGCCGTGCTCGGCGCATCCGGTGCCGGCAAGTCGATGCTGCTGCGCTCGCTCGCCGGGTTGCTCGGCCCGGACGTCGGGGTGGTCCGGCTCGGCGACGTCGAGCTGTCCGGAGTGGCCGTGGAGGACCGGCAGCTCGGCTACGTTCCGCAGCAGCACGGGCTCTTCCCGGACCGAACCGCTTGGCAGCAGGCCACTTTCGGCGTCCACGCGGACCCCGGCGTGGCGGCTTGGTGGCTGCAGCGACTGCAGCTCGACGGCCTGCAGAACCGCCTGCCGCAGCAACTGTCCGGCGGTCAGCGGCAGCGGGTGGTGATCGCCTCCGCGCTCGCCGGATCGCCCCGGCTGCTGTTGCTGGACGAGCCGTTCTCCGCGCTCGACTACCCGGTGCGGCAGGAGCTGACCGCGCTGGTCCGTCGGCTGCAGCAGCAGCAGGACTCTCTCGCGACGGTCCTCGTGACGCACGACCCGGTCGAGGCGGCCATGTTGGCCGACGAGATCGTGGTGATCGCCGAGGGTCGCGTGGCGCAGGCGGGCACGGTCCGGGAGGTCTTCGACGCGCCGGCGTCGCCCGCGGTGGCCCGGCTGCTGGGTCTGACCAACGTCCGCGACGGGGTGATGCGGGCCGACGGTGTGCTGGAGAGCGAGAGCGTCCGGATCCGCACGCACGCCACGATCGCCCCGGACACCCCGGTGACCTGGTGCGTCCGGCCCGAGCACGTGCGCCTCGCGGCGTCCGGCGAGCACGCGGCGACGGTTTCCGACGTGGCCGACCTGGGCAGCCACCTCTTGCTGCACCTGCGGTGGTCGCACGGGTTGGATCTTCAGGCCCATCAAGTGATTTCGCCGTCCGGCACCGCCCGGCCGGCGGTCGGCGACGTCGTGCGGGTGGACGTCGACCCGGCGGGTGTCAGCGTGTGGTCGGCCCCGCAGGCCTCGGCGGCGTTGCCGGAGGGCGGCGACCTCCTCGTCGAGTCTGACGGTCGACACAAGGGCTGACGGTCCGATTCGACCGTCAGGCCTTTGTTCGACCGTCAGGCTTCCGCCCGGTGCCACCGTGCACCATGGTGACGTGGTGCAGCGAGTGATGACCCGCAACGCGACCTTCCAGCAGTGGGAGGCGCTGCTCGGCAACCGCACGAAGCGGCATCGTGCCGGCGAATTCGTGGTGCAGGGCGTGCGGCCGATTTCGCTGGCTCTGCAGCATGATTGGGAGTTCAGTGCGCTGTTGCGGCCGGTCGGCGCGCGCCCGTCGCGGTGGGCCGAGGAGGTATGGCGCGACGCGCCCGGCCGCCGCTACGAGCTCCCCGAGGAGCTGCTCGCCGAGCTGGCCGAACGTGACTCCGGCGAGCCGCCGGAGCTGGTCGCGATCGTGCGGATGCCGCCCGACGACCTCGACCGGCTCGTCGTCCCGGGAAGCACGCCGCTCGTCGCGGTCTTCGACCGGCCCTCGGGTCCCGGCAATATCGGCACGTTGATCCGGTCGCTCGACGCCTTCGGCGGCACCGGCCTCGTCGTGTGCGGACACGGCGCCGACCCCTACGACCCGCGGGCCGTGCGGGCCTCGACCGGTTCACTCTTCGCCGTGCCGACCGTGCGCTCGCCGTCGGCGGACGACGTGCTCGCGTGGATCGGCCGACAGCGCCGATCGGGAGTCGATTACACCGTTTTCGGCACCGACGAGGGAGGCGAGACCAACCTGCGCGCCATCGACTTCACCGGCCCGTCGGTCATCGTGATCGGCAACGAGACGCGTGGCATGAGCCGCGCCTGGCGCGAGGCGAGCGACCGGATCGTCAGCATCGCGATGGTCGGCTCGGCCAGCTCGCTGAATGCCGCGACCGCCGCCTCCATCGTGCTGCACGAGGCCCTCCAGCAGCGACTCTCGCACGATTGACCGGCATACCGATGTATCGACCGGCATACCGAATCGAGCTGATTCCGTACGCCGCTGAATGCATCGGTATGCCGGTCAATCAGCCGGGCATCGGGGCGAACGCGATGTTCAGCTGGTAGAGCGGCAGGTCAGACTCGTCGGCACTGCGGGCGATCCACCGGTCGCGCAACGCCCTGAGGTCGGC
Organism: Flexivirga sp. YIM B11880; assembly: GCF_058148645.1. NCBI lineage: Bacteria > Bacillati > Actinomycetota > Actinomycetes > Micrococcales > Dermacoccaceae > Flexivirga > Flexivirga sp. YIM B11880. The sequence continues at coordinate 533,426 of NZ_JBMAMH010000001.1, read as the reverse complement.
GGTCAGTTCCAGCGCCGCGTCGTCGCTGATGCGCAGCGCACACCCGCTCTGATGGGTCGGTATGCCGGACCCCGTGCCCTCGCGCTGCAGCCGGTCCTGGCTGCCCCGGACCGGAGACGACGCGCTGATCCGGAAGTCCCCGCCGATCACCCACTCCGGCGCCGCAGCTGCGATCGCCTCGGTCATCTCGGCGTTGGACCGGCGCATCACCCGCGCGAAGTAGTCATCTGGAAGTGCTTCCGCGGGAACGACGAATTCCCTTGCGACGGCCTGGTATCGCTTGATCGGACGTCCCTTGCGGGGAACCTCGCGGAGCACCGTGAGAATGCCCGCGTCATACAAGCTCCGCACCCAGTAGTGCACCTTGCCGAGTGGCATGTGCAACAAGTCCGCGGCTTCGGCCACCGAGTGGTCCTCGTGCAGGAACGGCGCGAGATAGTGCGCCGCCTCATCCCGGAGCAGCGAGCGAACCATGACCGGATCGGTGACCTTCACCTACTCAGAATATGCAGTAGCAATCGAAGTAGCTTCGTGTTTACATTCCCTTTGTGCGGACTCTCGATATATCGCGTCTCAGGGGATGGATGCTGCGCTGGGCGGGTGTGGAGCGACACTTCTGGCGGATGATGTGGCGCTCGAGCCCGCGGCTCGTGTGCGCCCTGTTCGTCGTCGTCGCGCTGCGCGGGGCGGCGATCTGGCTCATGGTCTACGCCAGCGGACACGCGCTGCAAGCGGTCACCGAGCGCTCCGGCGACGTGTGGCTGTGGCTGGTGCTCACCGGTGTCGGCATCGGCGTCGAGCCGCTGGCGGAGGCCTGGCAGATGTCCGGTGCGGTCGCGCTGCAGCGACGCTTCACCCGCCAGCAGGTGCTGCTGCTGGCCGAGGCCGCCAACGCACCACACGGCATCGGGCACCTCGAAAAGCCAGAGCTGCGAGCGAGGTTCAGCGACATCGAGGACTACGTGCGCGGCATGTTCGGCGTCAATGCCATGTATGCCGTGTGGGCCGTCATCGGGTATGCCGCCGTCGGGATCGGTGGTCTCGTGGCCGTGGCGCAGTGGTCCTGGCCGGCGGCGCTCTGGACACTGCTCGCCTTCCGGTTGCTGCACGTGACGTGGACGGCATACCTGAACGTTCTGCTCAAGGACCTGGTCGAGGACGGCAGCATCGGGCGGCGACAGGCCGACTACCTGCGCTCCCTGCCGCTGGAACGGGAGGGTGGCAAGGAATTGCGGCTCTTCGGGATGACGCCGTGGGTGCTGCGGCGCTACGCCGAGGTCTGGACGGAAGCCTTCGCCGGCATCTGGCAGCGCCGGTCGCGCGCGCTGCGCGGTGCGCTCATCGGCTGCACAGTGTCCGGCACGATGCTGGTCGCGTCATACGTCTGGGTCGGTCACGCGGCCTGGACCGGCAGCCTCGCCGTCGGCGCGACCGTCACCGTGCTGCAAGGCCTGATGCAGATGGCCGCGCTCGGTGCGCTCGGTGACATCAACGTGCAAGCGGTGCGAGCGCGCTTCTACGAGAACGAGATCCGGCAGTTGCGTGCCGACCACGGCCTGGGCCCATCACCTCGTCGGTTGAGCGCCGTCCTGAGTAGCCCGGAGCCTGCGACGGGCATATCGACGGGTAGCCGGAGGAGCGAAGCGGGGGAGGCGTATCGAAACCACGAGCCGGCGGCCGCGACTGTCGACGTCACCGACGTGAGCTTCACCTACCTGTCACGCACCGAGCCGGTCTTCCGGCACCTCGACCTGCACATCCCGGCCGGCCAGTCCGTCGCGATCGTGGGTGTGAACGGCGTCGGCAAGTCCACCCTGATCAAACTGCTGTGTGGCCTCTACGCTCCCGACTCGGGAACCGTGCGGGTGGACGGCCAGGACCCGGCGCAGGACGATCGGGCGCGTCGGCGGGTCGCCACGATCTTCCAGGACTTCGTGCGCTACCACCTCAGCCTGGAGGACAACGTCGCCCTGCCGCTCCTTGCGTCGGAGGCCGACCCGGCCGCACTGCGTCATACGGCCGACAGCGCGCTGCGGGACGCGGCAGGCGCCGACGTCCTGACTCGGCTGGACCACAACTGGGACACCATCCTGGAGCCGGGATACGCCGGCGGCACAGATCTTTCCGGCGGTCAATGGCAGCGCGTCGCGCTCGCCAGAGCACTCGCGGCGGTCGCCGCCGGCGCCGGAGTCCTGGTCCTCGACGAACCCACCGCAGCCCTGGACGTGCGGGCCGAGGCGGAGATCTTCAGCCGGTTCCTGGAGGTGACGCGCGGGGTGACGACGATCCTGGTGAGCCATCGTCTTTCCAGCGTGCGGCACGCCGAGCGCATCGTGGTGCTCGGCCCGGACGGGGTCGTGCAGGACGGTTCACACCTGGAACTGCTCGCCGTCGGCGGCCCGTATGCCGACATGTTTCGCCTGCAGGCGGCACGCTTCGCGGCCGCCGGCGCAACGGAAATGGCCGGTGAGCACTGATGATTCGATATCACCTGCAGTCCATCGGATTGATCCTGCGGACATCGTGGAGCATCAACCGGACTGCGACGATCGTCGCGTTCCTCGAAGCCGTCGGCCGGGTGCTGCAGTATCTTCGGCCGCTGTTCTTCGGCCTGATCGTCGGCGGCCTGACCACCCGCCAACTGCCCCTGGTGGTGCTCGGGCTCAGCGGGTTCGCCTTCACCGAGTCGTTCGGCTTCGTCCTCGGCGTCTCGGGTGTTCAGGCGCGCGTCGGTCTCAACGAGCGGATCGGTCACCACTTCGACTCCCAGGTGGCGCGGATCAGCGGCACCGCCGCGACGCTCGACCACCTGCAGGACCCGCGCTACCGCGACCAGATCCACGCACTGCGTGAGCGGATGGGCGCCCTTGGTATGGCGTACAACTCGCTGATCAACGCCGTCAACAACCTGGTCGCGCCAGTGACGACGATCATCGTCGCGGCCGGTGCCGACATCCGGCTGCTGCTGCTCCTGCTCATCGGCGCTCCCGCGACCTGGTGGGCCAGCTGCACGATGCGCTGGGAGCAGCAGGCGGAGGACGGCTCGGCGGCAGCGGGCCGGCGGAGCAAACACTTCTCCGGACTGGCCGTCGACCCGGTCGCCGCCTCCGAGTTGCGGATCTTCGGAGCACGCGACCTCCTGCTCCGTCTGCTCAGCCGGGAGGCCGACGAGTGGCGAAAGCCATTCGCGCGGGCCGAAGCTCGCGGAGCAGCGTTCTCCAGCGCGGTGACTCTGGTATATGTCGCCGCTGCCATGGCGATCCTCCTCTGGATGGCGCACGACGCCCTGCACGGCCGCGTCTCACCGGCCCGCTTCGCCACCGGTGTCCTCGTCGTCGGCCAGCTGCGCGACGTGGTCGGCAGCCTGCAGTCGACGGTGCACTTCCTCGGCCAGACGCTGCGCACGGTCAAGCGCTACCGCTGGCTGGAGGCGTATGGCGAGCAGGCGGCTGCCGCACATCCGGGAAGCCGTTCTGCGCCCACGGTGTTGCGCGAGGGGCTGACCCTGCAGGGAGTCGGCTTCCGCTACCCCGGCGCCGATCGCGAAGCGCTGCACGATGTGGACCTGCACCTTCCGGCCGGCGAAGTGGTCGCGGTGGTCGGCGAGAACGGCGCGGGCAAGTCCACCCTGATCGGCCTGCTCACCGGCATGTATGACGTGAGCGCCGGCCGGGTCCTGGTGGATTCAACCGATCTGCAAGACCTTTCGCTGGACGACTGGCGCCTGCGCTGTGCCGGCGCCTTCCAGGACCACCTCAAGCTCGAACTCACCGCACGCGAGGCGATCGGCGTGGGTGGTCTCGGCCCCGACACCGCCATACCCGACGACGACCGTCTGCTGCAGGCGCTCGACGACGCGGCGGCAGCCGATGTGCTGACCGCTCTCCCGGACGGTCTGGACACCCGCCTCGGCTCCTCCTGGCCCGGGGGCGTCGATCTCTCCGGCGGTCAGTGGCAACGCCTCGCCATCGGCCGCGCCATGGTGCGGCAGTCGCCACTGCTGCTGGTGCTCGACGAGCCCACGTCGGCGCTGGACCCGGCCACCGAGCACGCGCTCTTCGACCGTTACGCGGCCGCGGCGAGGGAGACGTCGCGCGCCGGGGGAGTGACCCTCATCGTCACCCACCGCTTCTCCACCGTCGCCTCGGCCGACCGGGTCATCGTGCTGGCCGACGGCACGGTCGCCGAGCAGGGCACCCACCAGGAACTGATGGCGGTCGACGGGCACTACGCCGCGCTCTACAGCCTGCAGGCCGCCGGCTATCGCTGAACCGGCGCAGTGCTCGGGCGAGAAGCTGGTTGAGTGGCATCCACACCACCCGACACCCGGAGGAAGCATGAGGGCTCGCGACTACGTCGACTTCGACGGCACCCCTGGAGCGTGGAACGCCATCACGGATGTGCCCGGCGTCGAGGTGGGTTGTACGACGCTGATCCAGGGGGACGGACCTCTGGTTCCCGGGGAGGGTCCGGTGCGGACCGGAGTCACGACGATCCTGCCCCTGGGTCGCGACCGAGTGGGCACTGCCGTCGCCGCCGGAATGTTCTCCTTCAACGGCAACGGTGAGTTGACCGGCAGCCACTGGGTCGAGGAGAGCGGGTCGCTCGCGCTGCCGATCGGGATCACCAACACGCACGCGGTCGGTCCCGTGCACCGCGGCGTGCTCGAGTGGTCATTGTCCCGGAACCCTGCGCTCCAGCCCCGCTGGCATCTCCCGGTGGTCGGCGAGACCTTCGACGGCTATCTCAACGACATCAACGGCCGGCACGTCCGGGAGGAGACTGCGATCGCGGCCCTCGACGCCGCGGCGTCCGGGCCGGTTGCCGAAGGCAACGTCGGCGGCGGCACCGGGATGAACTGCTACGGCTTCAAGGGCGGCACGGGCACCGCCTCGCGGATCGTGACGGTCGCCGGGCGGTCGTATGCCGTCGGCGTTCTCACCCAGGCCAACTTCGGCTCGCGCAAGGAACTGGTCGTCCGAGGGCGGCGGCTCGGCGTCCAGCTGCTGGACGACAATCCGATGGAGGACGACACGGACTGGTTGCCGCCGCCCGGATCCGGTTCGTGCATCGCGGTCGTCGCGACGGACGCGCCGTTGCTGCCCGGCCAGTGCAAGGCGCTCGCCCGGCGCGTGTCCCACGGCCTGGCTCGCACGGGCACCACCGGCAGTCATTTCTCCGGCGACGTGTTCCTGGCGTTCTCGACGGCCAATGCGGGCGCACTCGACAGCGGAATCGATGGCGCAGGAAGCGGATTGCGGCACCTCGACTTCGTGCCGTGGCCGGCGATGGACGTTCTCTACGAAGCAGTCGTGCAGGCGACCGAGGAAGCCGTCGTCAACGTGCTGGTTGCGGCCGACACGATGATCGGCCGCGACGGGCACCGCAGCCCCGGCTTCCCGAACGACGTGCTCAGCGAATGACGATCCCCTCGTCCCTCGGGTCTCGTCCGATTCGCCCTGTGCCTTTGAGTCGCTCGCTTCGCTCGCTCACGGCGTGACCAGCCCGGCGCGCAACGCCCGGAGCGCGGCCGCCCAGCGCAGCAGGCTGTCCAGCATGGCGTCCAGGTTGCCCAGCTGGTAGTCCCGCGGGGTGAATTGCACGAAGTCGACCATGTCGTCGTAGATCGACAGCGACACCTGCGCGCGCACGGTCGCGATCTGCACCTCGCCGAGGGTGGATTTCAGTTGTTCGCCGGCCCGCAGGCCGCCGCTGGAGCCGTAGCAGATCAGCCCGGCCGCCTTGTCGTTCCACTCCGAGTAGAGGTAGTCGATCGAGTTCTTCAGTGCCGCCGAGACACCACGGTTGTATTCGGGCGCGACGAACACGAAGCCGTCATACGAGTCGATCAGCCGGGACCACCGCTTGGTGTGCTCGTGGCGGTAGTGGTGCGCGGCGGCCGCTTCCGGTTCGTCCAGCAGCGGGAGGGCGACCCGCGCCAGGTCGACGAGGTCGTATGTGGCGTCGCCGCGCTTGCGTGCGTGCTCGAACGCCCAGTCGGCGATCGTGGGGCCGACCCGGTCCGGCCGGGTGCTGCCGATGATGAACGCGATCCGCAGAGAACTCACCCGCGCGACCCTAGACCGGACGGGGCACGAGGCGCACCCGCCGGACGTTGGACCGTGGAGTGGAACGCGACCGGCTCCCGTGCGTCGTATGACGTGCACGGGCTGCGCCGCTGTGCGCGACTACATAAGGTAAGAGGGATCACTCGGGGATTCGCGGAGGTTCCGCGGCAGCTAGGAGGCTTGCAACATGTCCAACCTCGATCTGAGCGGTGGGCTCGGTGACCAGTTCCAGCAGCAGAACTCCGGTGGGGCGCAGCAGCCGTCGCCGGGTCCGCAGCAACAACCGGTCGCACCCCAGCAGCCGCCGGCGGCTCCGCCCAGCCAGACGGCACCCGCCCCGGCTCCGGCGATGCCCGCCGTCTCGGCGCCCGCATCGGGCGGGCTGGTGCTCGAGGCGCCCGCTCCCGTCCCGGTGATCCAGGACCAGCAGGCGGTCCAGGCGGTGCCCGTCGCACCGGAGGCGCAGACCGAGCTGCAGCGCAAGGCTCAGGCGTTCGTCAACGAGCTGACCGCGATGGACATGAAGGCGCCCGCGTTCACCGAGAAGGTCAACTCGATCGTCAACATGGGCGACTCGGAGATTCGCCGGTCCTCGGACGTGTCCAACCGGATGTTGCAGCGTCCGGCCGCGCAGGCCGGGAAGGATTCCGCGCAGTCCAAGGTGGGCGGCACGCTGATCGACCTGCGACGCACCATCACCGACCTCGATCCCAACCGGGCCGACCTGAAGGGTCCCAAGAAGCTGCTGAAGTGGCTGCCGGGCGGCAACAAGATCGAGAACTACTTCATGAAATACCAGTCGGCGCAGAGCCACCTGGACTCGATCATCCGGTCGCTGTCGGCCGGCCAGGACGAGCTGCGCAAGGACAATGCCTCGATCGAGGTGGAGCGCAACAACATGTGGCAGGCCATGCAGAAGCTGGGCGAATACAACCAGCTGGCAACGGCGCTCGACTCGGCGGTGGAGGGCAAGATCGCCGAGCTGCAGACCAGCGGGCGCACCGAGGACGCCGACATCATGAAGTCCGACGTGCTCTTCGCGGTCCGCCAGCGGCGGCAGGACATCATGACCCAGATGGCCGTGTCGGTGCAGGGTTATCTCGCGCTCGACCTGGTCCGCAAGAACAACCAGGAGCTGATCCGCGGCGTCGACCGCGCGCAGACGACCACGATCGCTGCCCTGCGCACCGCGGTCATCGTGAGCCAGGCTCTGGCGCAGCAGAAGGTCGTCCTCGACCAGATCACCGCGCTCAACAGCACCACCTCGACGATGATCGAGCAGACCTCGCAGCAGTTGCGCACCCAAGGTGCGGAGATCAACCAGCAGGCGGCGTCGAGCACCATCGAGATCGACAAGCTGCAGGCGGCGTTCGACAACGTCTTCGCGACGATGGATGCGATCGACCAGTTCCGTTCGCAGGCAACGCAGTCCATGGCGCAGACGATCGGTGCGCTCGAGGGCCAGGTGCAACGCGCCAAGCCCTACCTGGAGCGGTCGATGCGGGCGCAGGGTCTGGACGCCCGCACCGCGGCGACCTTCCAGCCCACCGGAAGCAATCAGCAGCTGCCGGGTGGCAACCAGTAAGGTCGCCGTTCCATGGGATTGCTGTCGCGGCTCTTCGACCCGGACGGCTCGTCGAGTCGGCTGCGTGCGCAGGCCCAGACCCGCTTCGACGCGGTGAGCGAGGCGGTCACCGATCCTTCCGGTGACTCAGTGGACGCGCTGCTGCGCAAGAACCAGTCGCTGATCCTGGAGATCAACAGCAGTGCCGGCGATCTGCCGACCATCGGAGTGGTGCTGGCCCGTGCCGTCACCGACACCATCCGGGAGGTGCTGACCTCCGGTGACGCCGACCGGCTGGACATCGGGGTGCGCGTGGCGATCAACGGCACGCTGACCGACTACCTGCCCGGGTCGATCAGGGCGTATGTCGGGGCCGTGCGGGCCGCGACGGCCGGAGCCGCTGGTCGGATAGCGGGGGAGCGCAGCGGCGCACGGTATCGAGACCAAGACTCGGCGACCGACGCGCTCGTGGAACAGCTGACCACGCTGCGGCGCAGCGTGGAGCAGCTGGCCGAGGCGAGCCGGAGCCGCGACCTGCAGGCGTTGCAGGTGCACGGCCGGTTCCTGGAGGACAAGTTCGGCGAGTCAGAGCTGAATCTCTGACCGGTGAATTCGACAGTGGAGAGGTGCAGGCCGTGAGCCCGATGGCCAAGGGAGCCAACATCGCGCTGCAGCGGGAGCTGCCCGACCTCACCGGCGTGGTGTTCGGGGTCGACTGGGACACCGGCGGCGAGCGCGTGCTCGACGACAACCTCACGCTGCTCACCGTGCTCGTCGGCGCGAACGGTATGGCGCTCTCGCCCGACCACGTCGTCCATTTCAACCAGCTGGTCTCGGCGGACCTGTCGACCGCGCAGCTCCAGCAGGCACTCGGCAGTGACGACGAACAGGTGGAGGTCGAGCTGACCGGCGTGCCCGACGAGGTCGCCAAGGTCGTCTTCGTGCTCTACCTGTCGGAGGGGAGTGGCAGCAGCCGCACGCTCGGCCAGCTGAAGCATCTCGTCGTCCGGCTGCTCAACCTGGACGGCGGCGCCTCGATCGTCTCCTCGGTGGACCTGGCCGAAGGTCTGACCGGCGAGACCGCGCTCAAGCTGGCCGAGCTCTATCGGCACAGCGGGCAGTGGAAGCTGCGCGTGCTCGGCATGGGCTATTCGTCCGGATTGCATGGAGTGGCAAACGAATTCGGGGTTGCGCTGTGACGCAACGCACCGACCTACCCTACCTGCGTGCCCGCAGTCTGCGTTCCGCCGGTGCAAAGCCCGCTGGTCGAGTGCCGGAGGAGAGCGCTGGTCGAGTGCCGGAGGAGCACCGCGAAGCGACGACCGCCGCGGATGTGGCGCGCAGCGAGCTTGCGAGCCCAGCGGCACAGCCGGGGCGCGAGGAGCTGAGCCAACAACGCAGCGGGGGAGGTGTATCGAGACCAAGCAGCGGTACATCGCTCGATCTCGGTGCCTCGGGTCTCGATACGGGCTCGCCTAGCGGCCCTTCGATACGTCCGTCGCAAGCTCCGGACTACTCAGGACGGCGCTCGCCCTACTCGACCGGCGTGGGTGCCGGTCGGCATACCCGCACTCCCGACCACGACCTCGGCCTGCCCGGGATCAAGGCCGACGAGCGCCGGCTGCTGACCGAGCAGCAGCCGGTCGTCGAACTCACCCGGATGCAGTCCGCGGCGGGCGCGCTCGAAGCGAGGGTCGCGGTGGCCAACCCGTCCGAGGTCGTGCTCGGCGTGGTCTTCGAAACTGGTGACCGCCGCGAATCCCTCGTCCTACCGGGCCTTTCCCAGCAGGGACCGGATCCGCGCCGACCCACCTTCCGGGCCACCTCCGCCGGGGTCGCGGTCAACCTGCGGCGCGTCACCGACATACATCGGCTGCTGCTCTTCGCAGTGCCGACCCGGCCCAGCAAACAGTTGCCGGGCGGCACCGTGACGGTGACGACCTACGGCGGTTCCCGGCTGGAACTGCCGCTGGTTGCCGGGCCGACCCTCGGCGCCCAGGCGTTGCTCAGCGGGTATGTCGTCGAGGGCCGTCTGGTCCTGCGCGCCGAGCACGATCCCTACTCCGGCACGCTGCAGCAGGTCTGCGCGGCCTACGGTTATCGCGAGCTTTCCTGGCGCGACCCCTACACCCCACTCGTCTGACGAGTCACGACCGAAAGGAATCACCATGGCAGTGAGCCTCAGCAAGGGCGGCAACATCTCACTGGAGAAGGCCGCACCCGGTATGACGAACGCCGTCATCGGCCTCGGCTGGGACCCGCGCACGACCGACGGTGCGCCGTTCGACCTCGATGCGTCCGTTCTGCTGCTCGCCGAGAACGGCAAGGTCCGCGGTGACGCCGACTTCGTCTTCTACAACAACCTGACCGGAGACAACGGTGCGGTGCAGCACCAGGGTGACAACCGCACCGGTGAGGGGGAGGGCGACGACGAGCAGATCCACGTCGCCCTGAGCCAGGTCTCGCCCGACGTGCAGCGCATCGTCGTCGTCGCCTCCATCGACCAGGCCGACGCGCGCGGCCAGAACTTCGGTCAGGTCGCCGACGCCTACATCCGCATCTTCGACGCCGACGACCCCAACAACACCACCAAGGGTGTGCGCTTCGACCTCGGCGAGGACGCCTCCACCGAGACGGCGCTGATCTTCGGCGAGCTCTACCGGCACGGCGGCGAATGGAAGTTCCGCGCCATCGGGCAGGGGTATGCCGGGGGTCTGGCCAACGTGATCACCCAGTTCGGCCTCCACGTCGGCTAAGTCACCCCACGAAGTTCTCCTTCGCTCCGGCACCCCACGAAGTTTCTCCCCCGCTGCGCTCCTCCGAATACTTCGTGGGGACCCCGCTCGCTCCCCCGATACTTCGTGGGGGCCCCGACTGAGGCACTACCCACCTCCCTGAGGATCTTTCCTGGGAACTCCCTGGCGGGCTGCGCCGTTGGCCCAACCGGAGCAACGGTGGGGAAACCTCGCGGGCATGCCTGCCGTCATACGACCGACCCGCCCGCCCGTCACCTCGAGAGAGCACACCTTTTGCAAGCGCTGAAGCACTTCCGCATCGACTTCGTCATCACCGCAGCGGTGCTGGCCGTCGCCTTTCTCTACGACGCGTGGGCGGGCGTCGGGCTGACCGCGATCCTGATCGTCGTCGAGATCGTCTTCTCGTTCGACAACGCGGCGGTCAACGCCAAGTACCTCGACCGGTTGAACGACTTCTGGCAGCGCATGTTCCTGACCGTCGGCGTGCTGGTCGCGGTGTTCGGGATGCGGCTGGTCTTCCCGTTCGTCATCGTCTGTGTGTCGGGGTCGATCAGCCCGATCCGGGCCCTGCACCTGGCGCTGGAGAAGGGTGACCCGCACACGCCGGGCACCTACGGCTACATCCTCACCGAGGCACATCCGGCGATCGCCGCGTTCGGTGGCATGTTCCTGCTGCTGCTCTTCCTGGACTTCATGTTCGACGAGGCGCGCGACGTCCACTGGCTGCGCTGGATCGAGAAGCCGTTGCAGCGCCTCGGGAAGCTGGACGTGTTGTCCGTCGTTATCGCCGGCATCTTCCTGCTGGTCGCCAGCGAGACGCTGGTGCACGAGACGCACGTGCACACCGAGACGCAGATGCGCTCGATCGTGCTCTTCTCCGGCCTGCTCGGCATCATCGGCTACCTCGCGGTCAACGGCCTGTCGACCATGATGGAGGCGCGCGAGGAGAGCAAGGACCACGAGTTCGAGGAGGCCGACGCGCACTCCTCCACCGGCCAGAAGGTGCTGCTCGCCGGCAAGGCGGCGTTCTCGATGTTCATCTTCCTCGAGGTGCTCGACGCGACGTTCTCCTTCGACGGAGTCATCGGTGCCTTCGCGATCACACCGGACCCGATCATCATCATGATGGGCCTGGGCGTCGGTGCGATGTACGTCCGGTCGATGACGATCTACCTGGTCCGCCAGGGGACGCTCGCCGAATACCGCTTCCTGGAGCACGGCGCCCACTGGGCGATCGGCGCGCTGGCGGTGATGCTGGTGCTCAGCATCCGGGTCAATCTGGACGAATTCGTCATCGGCGGCATCGGCATCGCCTTCATCGTGGCCGCGTGGTTCAGCTCGATCCAGGCCAACAAACGTGATGCGGCGGCCGAGGGGGCTGCGGCAGCAATCGAGAACGAGGGAGCACACACATGAGTGAGCGAAGCGCACGATCGAATAAGCACAGGGCGAATGCCAACTCCCGACGCAGGAGGGAGTCGGCATGAGCATCAGCCTGTCCAAGGGTCAGACGGTCGACCTGCGCAAGCAGGACGGCGGCACCCTCAGCAGGGTCCGCATGGGCCTCGGCTGGGACACCAAGGTGATCACCAAGAAGACCCTCTTCGGGGGCACCAAGCAGGTCCAGCGAGCCATCGACCTGGACGCGTCCGCCCTCGTGATCGGCGGTGGCCGGGTGCTCGACACCGTCTACTTCGGGAAGCTGCGCTCCAGCGACGGCGCGATCCAGCACACCGGTGACAACCTCACCGGCGAGGGTGAGGGCGACGACGAGTCGATCAACGTCGACCTGGCCGCCGTGCACAGCTCGGTCGAGCACATCGTCTTCGTCGTCAACTCCTACAGCGGCGAGAACTTCACCGAGATCGACAACGCGTTCGTACGGGTCGTCGACTCGATGGCCGGTGACACCGAGCTGGCTCGTTTCCAGCTGACCGGCTCGGGCACGCACACCGCACTGGTGATGGCGCGGGTCTCGCGGACGCCGGCCGGCTGGGCGTTCACCGCCATCGGCGCCCCGGGCAACGGCCGCACCGCACGTGACCTGGAGCCGCTGGCGCTCGGCGTCTTGTAGAGGTCTACGTATGGCGACGGCGCGCCCCGCGGGGATCAGTCTGGACATCTGGGGCACGCTGCTCGCCAGTGACCCGGCGTTCAAACCGGCCCGCAACACGATGTTGCGCGACGCGCTGGCGCCCTCCGTGCCGGCTGGTGTCTTCCACGCGGCCATGCGGCAGGCCGACCGGGACGTCGACGACCGCTGCGTGCGGGACGGCGTCGACGTCGGCTTCGCCGGACGGATCGAGGCCACGCTGCTGGCACTCGGACTGTCCACCGCCCCGCTCCCCGGCCGCGTCGAGGAGTTGTATGACGCGCAGCAGCGCCTCGCACTGGCCCATCCGCCGCGGCCGTTGCACGTGGAACTTCCCGCGGCCGTGTCCCGGCTGCCGATGCCGGTGGTGCTCACCAGCAACACCGGCATGCTGCGCGGTGAGCTGATGCGAAAACTGCTGGTGCGAGCCGGTTTCGGCGGCCTACCCGCCGTCTTCTCCAACGAGTTGGGCGTCGCCAAGCCGCATCCGCGGATGTTCGCCGAGGCGTGCGCGACGCTCGGTGTGCCGGCGGCGCGCGTGCTGCACGTGGGCGACAACCCGGCCGCAGACGTCGCTGGCGCGCGGACCGCCGGTCTCGCCGCCACCCTGGTGCAGCCGGACGACGTCTCGACGCTGCGCGTGCTGAAGGCATTCCGATGATCACCCGGGTCACCCGCGTCACGGCCCACGCGCTGACCGGCACCGTGACGCAGCCGGTCGACGCGCGCACGGGTGCGCCGTTCGACACCCGCACCTACTCCCTGATGAAGCATGGTGACCTGCCGGCCATGCACCGGCTCGCCGACGAGGTCAGTGATGCGCTGATCGCGGACTGCCCGTGGTTGCTCGCGGATCCGCGACCGGTGGTCCTGCCGGTGGCCTTCCTCGTCGCGCCGCCCGCGTGTCGCTACCTCGCCGACCGGGTCGCCGCCCGGCTGCGCGAGCTGCGGCCGGACGCGCCGGAGGCGCGCGTCATACAGGTCCGGAAGGATGCCGTGACGCACATCGACTACGCGGCATCATCTGCGGAGGACCGGCGAAACGACCTGGCCCGTATTGGTTTCCGGCTCACCGAGCCGGTGCGGGACGCGGTGGCCGTCGTCGTCGACGATGTGCGCGTCACCGGACTGGCCGAGCGGGTGATGCTCGATCTGCTGCAGGACGCCGGCATCGGCGAGATCGTCGCGGCATACATCGCGACCTGCGACGAGCAACTGGCCGCCGACCCGAGCGTGGAGGCAGCCCTCAACCACGCGGGGGTCCGCACGGTCCACGACATGCTGCCGTCCGTGCACCGCGGCGACTTCGTCCCCACGATCCGCTTCCTCAAACGATTGCTGGCCGACCCCGGAGTCGGCGACTTCCTCGCGGAGTGCCCACCGGACCTCGTGCAGCGCTTCCGGGCCGATGCCGAGGCGACCGGCCCGGACTTCCTGGCCGGCTATCCGGCCGGAACCGCCGCACTGTTCGCCGAGTCGGACCGACGGTCCGCTGCGACGCCGGAAGGAGCACGTCATGGCTGAGGGTGCGGCGCGCATCTGCCTGACCGAGCTGTCGTCGGCGCAGGGGCTGCCCGACGCGGCGCCCCTCGATCCGTCCGCCGGAGGCCCGGGACTGCTGCGGACAACGGTCGTCGACGCCCGCGGCTACTCCCGTTTCAAGCACGGCGACGTGGCGGTCGCTCGGCGGTTCGCGGTGGCGCTGGCCGCGCTGGCCGCCCAGCGGTTGCCGAGCCGCCCCGTGCTGGTGACGACCTCGGCCTTCGGGCACGTGCCGCCCGCGGCATACAGCCTGCTCGCGCCCTTCGTGCAGCAGTTGCGAGCCCTGCGGCCCGACCTCGAGGTCGGGACCTTCCGCATCAGGCGCGATGGGGTGAGCAACGGCGACTATGCCCGGATGACGGTGGCCGACCGGCGCGGTGCGATCGGCGCCGGCGACCTGACCCCCGAGCGTGACCTCGCCGGCGCGTTCGTCCTGGCGCTCGACGACATCCGGGTCACCGGCAACCACGAGCTCGCCGTCGACCGCTGTCTCGCGGCGGCCGGCGTCGCCGAAATGTTGCATTTGTATGTCGTTGACGCGACGCGCTTCGCCGACAGCCCCCAAATCGAGTCGATCCTCAACGAGGCCGCGATCGAGGGTCCGAGCGACCTGCTGGACATCGCTGCAGGCCGGCGCTTCGCGCCCAATGCACGGCTCTGCCGCCGGGTGTTGTCGCTCGACGCCGGGCAGCTGAGCTTCTTTGTGCAGCAAGCGGATCCGTCGTTGCTGGGGTGGCTCGATGCCGCGGTCGAACACGACCGGCTGGCCGCGGTTCCGGCATACACTGAGGGTGTGCGCCGATGGGATCTGGCGCGTGCAGCAGCACGTCCTGGCGTCGATGAGGGAGTCAGCTGAGAAACAGCTGAGTAACGTTCCGCATCGACCCGCAAGAGCACGCCCATTACGACTTGGCATCGAACTCGGAACGTTCAGAAACCGTCCAGGAAGTCCCCAAAGTCCGGCGTTACTTTTCGCGAATGTTGGTTCCACCTCCTGACCACGTGGCCTGAGCAGTGACCTGGACTGCTCAGTGCGTGGTGCGAGCCGGGGGTCTGGGGGCGGAGTGATGAACCGACTCTTCCTGGCAACCCCAGGAAGTGACGATCAAAAGGAGAATCACAATGCGCTGGACGAAAATGGTCGTGCTGACGGCCACGGGCGCCACTGCTGTGTCATTGGCCGCCTGTAGCAGCGGCGGCCCGTCGGGCAGCGGGAGCAGTGGTGGAGGCGGGAACAACACCGCGGCATCGCAGCAGACCTCGGCGGCGGTGGCCGCCACCGACCCGAACCTCAAGGGTCCGGCGCCGGCCATTCCGGGGGCGAAGAAGGGCGGCACGCTGTACATCGACGACGGCTCCAACCCGCCGACGATGGACCCGGCCGGCATCTACTACATCGACTCGAACGCGTTCGCCACGCAGTACCTCTACCGGGCGCTGACGCAGTACAAGATCGTCAAGGGCAAGCCGGTGCTGGTGCCCGACCTGGCGACCAACGTGGGGACCCCGTCCGCGGACGGCCTGACCTGGACGTTCAAGATCCGCCCGGGCCTGAAGTACTCCGACGGGTCGCCGGTCAAGATCCAGGACTTCGTCTACGGCATGGAGCGCACCTTCGACACCAAGGGTGTCGGCGCCAACGGCACCAACTACCAGATGCAGTTCCTCAAGGGCGGCGACACCTACAAGGGCCCCTACGCGCAGCCGAACGTGAAGTTCCCGGGTGTCACCACCCAGGGCACCGACACGCTGGTCTTCCACCTGACCAAGAAGATGCCGTCGTTCAACTACTTCGCATCCTTCCCGGAGTTCAGTCCGGTCCCCAAGGCCAAGGACACCAAGGGCAACTACCAGAGCAACCCGGTCACCACCGGTCCCTACAAGGTGCAGAGCTTCACCAAGGGCCAGAAGATGGTCCTGGTGCGCAACAACAACTGGAACGCGAACACCGACCCGGTGCGGCACGCCTACCCGGACAAGATCCAGATCAACTTCTCGATCGTCGACCTGCCCTCCCAGCAGCGGATCCTGTCCAACAGCGGTGTCGGCACCAACACGGTCAACATCGACCCGATCGACTCCTCGCTGGCGTCCAAGGTCACCGGTGCGCAGAAGAACCAGTTCGCGCTCGGCCCGTCCTCGTGTGAGTACTTCGTGGAGATCGACAGCCGCAAGGTGCCGCTCGACATCCGCAAGGCGATCGGCTACGCGTGGCCGTTCAACGAGATCCGCAAGGCGGAGGGCCTGTCCTCGCTGAGCTACCAGCCGGCGACCACGTTCGCGGCGCCGAGCCTGCAGGGCTTCAAGAAGTACCCGCCGCTGCCCTACGCCACCGGTCAGGGCAACGGTGACCCGGCCAAGGCCAAAGCGATGCTGAAGAAGGACAACAAGCTGGGCTTCCAGCTGTCCTACTACTTCCGCAGCGACAAGCCGACGGCCGTCAACGCCAACAACGCGTTGAAGGCCGGCCTCACGGCCGCGGGCTTCAAGGTCAAGGACCTGCCGGTCTCGACCGCGGAGTACGAGAAGAAGATCGCGGACCCGAGCGCCCCGGTGAACATGGGCCAGGGCACGCCGGGTTGGTGCTACGACTGGCCGACCGGTGACTCGGTCTACCCGGTCCTCTTCAACGGTGCCGGTATCTCCTCCGGCTTGTCGGTGGGTCAGTTCAAGAACGCCGCCGTCAACAAGCAGATGGACGCCATCGGCGCGCTGAGCCCGACCGCGGCAGCTCCCAAGTGGGCTGCCCTGGACAAGGAGCTGATGACGACCTACGTGCCGTCGCTGCCGGACAACTACTCGATGAACAGCGCGACGTACGGCAAGAACGTGCACAACGTGGTCATGGACCCGCTGATCAGCATGCCGAGCCTGTCCGATCTCTGGGTGAGCTGACGTCACCTCGCCCAACCAAGCAGGTGGCCGGCGGAGGCAACTTCTCCGGTCACCTGTCGGGTCGTCATTCTCCCTTTCGATGACCCCAATGGCGCAAGCCGCGAGTCCGGCGGAGTCACTGCCAAGCCGGGCCCGCGGCTTGCGTTTGTCTGTTCCGTAAATACCGACGAGTAAGTTGGCGGCGTGACCACTCGGGAGACCACGACCAGAGTCCACGCCTTCACCGACGACGCCCTGGGTGACCTGGACGCGACCGGTGTCGCCGACCGGATCCGGTCCGGTGAGATCAGTGCCGCCGAAGCAGTCGACGCGGCCATTGCGCGCGCCGAGCGGGTGGAGGAGGCGTTGCAGGCTCTCGCGTGTCCGGACTTCGAGCGTGCGCGGGCCCGCGCCCGGACGCCGGGAAGTGCCGAATTCGCGGGCGTGCCCGCTGCATTCAAGGACAACGTCAGAGTCGGCGGTATGCCGATGAGGGAGGGCTCGGCCGCCATACCGGCCACTCCGCTGGCGAAGGACGGACGCGTCGTCAGGCAATTCCGGCAGACCGGGATCATCCCGATCGGCACGACGACCATGCCCGAGTTCGGCTGGACCGCGACGACCGAGACGCTCAGCCGGCAGACACACAACCCGTGGCATCTGGACCACTCCAGCGGCGGCAGCTCGGGCGGCTCGGCGGCCTGGGTGGCGGCCGGCGTGGTCCCGATCGCGCACGGCAACGACGGCGGCGGCTCGATCAGGATCCCGGCCGCGGCCTGCGGTCTGATCGGGCTCAAGCCGACCCGTGGGCGGCTGCGGCTGACCGACGGCGGCGAGGCCATGCCGGTGCGAATCGTGACCGACTCCGTGCTGGCCCGGTCGGTCCGGGACGTCGCCAACTTCTACCTCGCCGCGCAAGGGGTGCACCGCAACCGGCTGCTGCCACCGATCGAGGCTGTCGACCGGCCGATCGACCGGCCGCTGCGCATCGGCCTGCTGCTCGATTCACCGGTCACCGCGCCCACCGACGGTCCGACCCGCGCCGCCGTGCAGTCCCTCGCCGACCTGTTGGAGACGCTCGGCCACCAGGTCGAGCCCTATGAGCTGCCGGTGCCCGAGTTCTTCCGCGACGACTTCGTCGACTACTGGCGATTCCTGGCCATGGTGCTGGCGGCCACCGGCCCGCGGGTCTTCGGACCGGGCTTCGACCGGGACAAGCTGGAGCCGCTCACACTCGGGCTCGCCGCGGCGGGCCGCCGGCGGCTCTGGAAGGCACCGGTCTACCTCTCCCGGCTGCTGGCGTCGTCCGTGGCATCGCGGGCCGCCTTCGCGAAGGGACCCGACGTCGTGCTGAGCCCGGTAGTCGGGCACACCACCCCGAAGCTCGGCTACCTCGCCGCGGACCTGCCCGCCGAAGAGCACTTCCGCCGGCTTGTCGAATACGCGGGATTCACCCCGCTGCACAACGCAACGGGTGCTCCCGCCCTCTCCGTCCCGGCCGGCACGACCGAGGACGGGCTGCCCATCGGCGCCATGCTCTCGGCCAACCACGGCACCGAGTCAATGTTGCTGCGGCTGGCGCTGCAGCTCGAGGAGGCGCGGCCCTGGCGACGGATCCAGGACGTGACGTAGTGGGGGTTAGCCGGCCGAGACGCCACCGGTGAGGACGACGTTCTCGGTCGACATGCGCGGTTCCACCCCCGAGTCGGGACCCTGGCAGACGCCCTTGATCCGGGTGCCGTAGATCATCCGGGAGCCGCTGTAGGTGCCGCTGCCGGTGGCGGCGGCATACGCCCCGGTGCCGTGGTCGATGTCCCAGGTTCCTTCGAGGGCGACCTTCGCCTGGCAGGCGGTCAGATTCAGCGCCGGCGTTTCGCTGCCGATGCGCACGTTGAGCACGACGGTGCCGTCGCGGAAGGTGAAGGTCGCCTGGCCACCGGTGTCGCCGATGTTCTCCACGTCGGTGCCGGCGCCGCTGATCGGTCCGTGCCCGATGACCTGGCCGACTTGTTCGGAAACGGCCGAGTTGTAGTGCAGCTGGAAGGCCTGGGCGGTCCCGGCCGGCGCTGCGTGCGCGACCCCGGCCGCGCCGGCGGTGAGCAGCCCGGCGATCGCAGTGGTCGTCAGCGAGGTGCGAGTGAATGTGCGCATTGGGTAATCCCCTTCTCCGTCAAGGTGATCCGTCGGTTGTGCCGGGATCGGCTGCCGGTCGTTCGCCGGCACGACCTACGGTGTCGCGGACGGGCAGTGGTGCGCGTCTGCCTGTGGTCGGAACTCGCCGTCGTGGCGGTATGACGTCCGGTGGTGCCGGTCTCGACCCGTGGGTGGAGGGCGCATTCAACCGGAAGTGGACGCGCCGGCGCCCGATCGGCGCGACGATGTCGGGATGGACCGCCCGACCCGCCCGTCGCTCTTCGACATCGCGCTCAGCGGATCCCTCACGGCCGGTGCGGTGGTGGAGGTTCTCAGCACTCCTGCTCTCGCGCCGAAGGTGCCGGCTCTGCTCGCCGAGGTCGTGATGGCGGCGGCCCTGACCTTCCGGAGGGTGCGGCCGCTGGCGGTGGTCGTGGTGGTGGCGCTCGCCGGTGTGTGCGACACGGTGTCCGGGGTCCCGCTCAATCAGGGGATGATGGTGCTGTTGGCGCCGGTGGTCGCTGTCTACACCGTCTGCGCCTGGACGTCGACCCGGACCGCCCTCATCGCGGCGGCAATCTTTCTGGCAGCCTTCGCAATTCAGACCTGGTCGTTCGGCAACGGCATCGGCAACTGGCTCTTCGGCTTCGTCTTCGTGATCGCGACGCTGGTCGCCGGCTGGACCATCCGGGCGCGCACAGCTGAGGCGGAGCGATTGCGTGAGGCGGCCGTCCGACATGAGGCGCAGCTGGAGCTGCAGGCACGGGATGCCGCCGAGCGCGAACGCAGCCGGATCGCACGGGAACTGCACGACGTCATTTCGCATTCCGTCACGGTCATGGTCGTGCAGGCCGGTGCGGCGGAGCGGACCGGCGACGGCGACCCTTCGGCGGCCGCGGCGATGCGCACCATCCAGCAGGTCGGCCGGCAGGCGCTCGGTGAGCTCGCCGGGCTGCTCGGCGTGCTGCGGGACGGAGACGAATCGCTAGGGCTGGGACCACAACCGGGCCTCAGTGCATTGCCGGAACTCTTCGAGCGATCCGCTGCCGCGGGCGTCGTGGTGCAGGCCGACGTTGCGCCGGAGCTCGCCCAGGTGCTGCCGGTCGGGCCGCAACTGGCGACGTTCCGGATCGTCCAGGAGGCGCTCACCAACGTGCGCAAACACTCGGCCGCACCGTCGGCACGGGCGCAGGTGCGTCTCGTCGACGGCATACTCCAACTGACCGTGGACGACGACGGGCCGGCGCGCGACGAACAGCCGGCCACACCCGGTGGCGGGTTCGGGCTGCGCGGCGCCAGTGAGCGGGCCAAGGTGTATGGCGGCACGGTGGACGCTACCCGTACGCCGGCCGGCGGGTTCCGCGTCTGCGCGCGGATTCCGGTGGAGCAGCGGTGAACTCGGACGAGGTGCTGCGGGTGGTCATCGCCGATGACCAGGCGCTGGTGCGGGCCGGTTTCCGGATGATCCTGCAGAGTGACCCCGGCATCGAGGTGGTCGCGGAGGCGGAGGACGGGCGCGCGGTGCTGGCCGCATGCCGCGAGCACCGGCCGGACGTCGTGCTCATGGATCTGCGGATGCCGGGCATGGACGGTGTCGAGGCGACGACCGCGCTGCGCGACGCCGGCCTGCCGGTGAAGGTGCTGGCGCTCACGACCTTCGACACCGATCGGTACGTGTATGCCGCGCTCCGCGCCGGGGCCGCCGGGTTCCTGCTCAAGACCGCGCCGCCGGACCGGCTGGTCGACGCGGTGCACCAGGTGGCGGCCGGTGACACACTGCTCGCGCCGAGCATCACCCGCCGGCTCATCGAGGACTTCACCCGGCACCCGCCGCCCGGCGAGGACGCGGCTGCCCTCGCAGCGCTCACCGCTCGGGAACGCGAGGTGCTGCGCGAGGTGGCGCACGGGCGCTCCAATGCGCAGATCGCGCAGCTGTTCTTCGTGTCCGAAGGCACCGTGAAGACGCACCTCAACCGGATCCTCGCCAAGCTCGGCGCCCGGGACCGCGCACAGGCGGTCATTGCGGCATACGAAGCGGGCCTCGTGCGGCCGGGGGAGCAGCGCGCGGCGGATTGAGGTGCGGGCCTGCTCGCCGCCGACTGGCACAGCAACTCGCGAGTGGCACAGCTGCAGCTGTGCCACTCGGTGGCAACTGTGCCACTCGGCGGCGGCGCAGGTTCACAACGCAAGCAAGAGGGACTAGTCGCGGTGCCAGCGGGTTTCGCCGCCGACGATCGTCTGCAGCACCTGGGTCTCCCGGATGCGCAGCGGCTCGTCGACCAGCACCGCTGGATCCGTGATGTCCGTGTCGACCGCGATCAAATCCGCCAGCCGGCCGGGCATGAGCGTGCCCTTGACGCTCGCTGCGCCGGTGAGTTTCGCCGGACCGGTGGTGTATGCCGCGATGGCCTCCGCGACGGTGATCCGCTCGGCCGCCTGAAAGCCACCCTCGGGCGAGCCGTCCGCGCGCTGCCGGGTCACCGCCGCGTGGATGCCGTGGAACGGATTGGCCTCCTCGACCGGCGCGTCCGAGCCGAACGCCAACTCGGCACCGGAATCCAGGACGCTGCGCCAGCCGTAGCCGACCAGATCGTGGTCGGCCAGCAGCGCGGTCACCAGGTCGATATCGCTGGTGCAATGGGTCGGCTGCATCGATGCGGTGACCGAGAGCTCACACAGCCGCGGCACATCGCCCGGCTGGAGGAACTGCGTGTGCTCGATCGACAGCGGCAAGGTCGTGCCCGTGTCGCGGCGGACCTGCTCGTAGACGTCGAGCACCACATGATTGGCCTCGTCGCCGATCGCGTGCGTTGCCACCGCGATCCCGGCCTCGACGGCCGCGCGCGCGGCGTCATACAACTGCTCGTGAGTCATCACCGGCATCCCGCGATTGGCCGGGTTGTCGGCGTAGCCCTGACTCAGGTATGCCGTACGCGACCCCAGTGCCCCGTCGCTGAAGAACTTCACCGGCCCGACCCGGAACCAGTCGTCCCCGTCCCCGGTGCGCCGCCCCTCGCCGATGGCCGTCTGCAGCGCCTCCATCGGAATGCCTTTGGTGACACGGATCTTCAGTTGTCCGGCATCCTTGATCGCGAGGTATGCCGCCCGGGTCTCCTCGCCGTTGAGGTCGGTCACCGAGGTCAGGCCGACCGAGAGGAAGTGCTCCTGAGCGGCCAGCAACGGCCCGCGCAAGTCACCCTGTGCGGGCCCCGCGGCGATCTCACCGATCGGGTCCTGGCCGTTCTCCCGCAGGATGCCGGTCGGGTTGCCTGCGGTGTCGCGCACCGCCATACCACCGGGCGGGTCGGGCCACGACGCGTCGATGCCGGCGGCCCGCAATGCCACCGTGTTGGCCCACAAGGTGTGCCCGTCGATGCTGGACAGGGCGACCGGGTGATCGCCGCTCACCGCGTCGAGGTCGGCAGCCGTCGGCAGGACCGGCCGCTCCCACTTGTTCGTGTCCCAGCGGCCGCCGAAGACCCAGGCGCCAGAAGGCAAACCCTCGACGTGGGCGCGGACCAGCTCGAGCGCCTCGGCCAGGGATCGGGCGGCCCGCAGGTCGACCGCTGCCAGTGCACGCGCCACGCCGGCAGTGTGAATGTGCGCGTCGTGCAGCCCCGGCAGCACGAGCGCCCCGGGCAGATCGAGGGTCGTGTCCGGCGCGTGGCCGGCGGCCAGCTCGCCGTACGTTCCGGCGGCGATGATCCGGTCGCCCTCGACGAGGAGTCCGGTGACGAACGGCTGCTCCGCGTTGCCGGTGTAGATGCGCGGATGACGGAAAAGTGTTGACACGAGCGCCAGCTTAAGGAGGGATGGAAAGGCGCGGCGCGCTAACCCGGCGCCCGCACGTTCTACCCGTAGTGTGAGCGAAACGGCGGTCGGCAGCCCGTCTCCCGGGCGCCATTCGTCAACGTTCTTCACTGAAAGGGGTCGGTCAGAAATGGTTTGGATCTGGATTGTGATCGCCATCATCGTGATCGCACTGATCGTCTGGTGGCTGCTGTCCCGTCGCAAGAGCGTGGGCGGTGCCGGTGGCCAGGCCACGATCGGGCGCCACGTGGCGTCGAGCGACCGCCCCGCGGACACGACAGCGGCCGGAGCCGCCGCGGGGACCACGGGTCAACCGGTGTTCGACCAGGAAGCACGCGCCGAGCGTCCGAGCACCGACCTGGGCGGTCAACCGGTGGGCGCCGAGGAAGAGGCGGCGGAGGACGTCGGCCGGCCGAACGAAGCCGGTGAACCGGAATATGTCGCCCGCCCCGACGAGGCTGCGCGTGGAGCGTCCGGCGCGCCCGAACCCGTCGTGCACAACACCGGCTCGCTGGGTGACGAAGAGGTGGTCGCGAGCGGCACCGCCGCCGGCGACGACCATGCCCAGGTCCGCGCCGCCGCCGACGCGGAGGTCGCCGCGGAGAACGACGACCCGATGATCCGCCCGGCGGGCGCCCCCGGCGAAACCGCCGCCGAGGCCGTGCAGCACGACGACGCCTCGTTGCCGGAAACCCCGGTGGAGCAGCCGGCCGAGGGGCAACTCGGGTCGGCGAGCGAAGCCGAAGCGCCGGACACGGCTGCCTCCGAAGCGGTCACCCCGGAGCCGACCACCTCCGAACCGGCTGCCGCCGAACCGACCACCCCGGAACCGGTTGCCGCCGAGCCAGCCGCCGAGGACGTCTCGACGGCACCGCCGTCGAGCGAAGAGAGCGCCGACCAGAGCCGCGAGAGCACCGGCTACGCCGCGGTGGGCGGCGGCGCCGACGAGGCGGTGGCTGCCGACGAGTCCGGCGTCGACCCGATGACCGAGCGGTTCGGCGTGGGAGCTGTGTCCCCCCGGCCGGACGGTTCTGCGCCGGTGGGACACCCGATCAAGGGCAACGCCGACTCGATGCTCTTCCACACGCCGGACAGCCCGCGCTACGAGGCGACCAGCCCGGCGGTGTGGTTCACCGACGAGGCGGCGGCCACCTCGGCCGGCTTCGCCCACTGGGACCGTGAGAAGCGCGGCAGCGCGATCCCGGCCCAGCCACCGGTCGGCGATGCCGCACCGACGGAGAGCGCGATGCCGGCACGTGAGCAGGACGTCACGAAGCCCGGCTCCGCGCTGCCGACCGAACCGGTGCAACCGCCGGCACCGGCCGAGGAGTCGCCACTGCCGGCCCAGCCGGACGAGTCGCCGGCGCAGGTGGAGGAGTCGACGGCGCTGCCCGCCGAGCCGGAAGAACCACCCGCACAGGCTGAGCAGTCCACGGCGCTCCCGGCCGACGAAACCGCGCAGCCTGACCCGATGCGCGAGCAGTTCGGGGAGGGCGCCGCCTCGCCCCGGGAAGACGGGAGCGCGCCGTCGGCTCGCCATACGATCAAGGGCAACGCCGACACCATGCTCTTCCACACACCGGACAGCCCGCACTACGAGCAGACCGAGGCCGAGGTGTGGTTCACCGACGAGGAGTCCGCGAAGGCGGCCGGTTTCAAGCACTGGGACCACCTGAAGAGGTAGTCGCCCCGACCTGACCCTGGGCAGACGCGCCTGCGTCGGCCCAGGGTCAGGTGGTTATATGGCCGGGTGACGGCCCTGACGCGTGAAGTTCGCACGCTGTGGCGCGGACCGCTGCGAGTGCCGTCGACCTCTTTACGGCGACCGACGCTGGTCACCGAGACGATTCTGCTGCTGCTGCTGAGTCTCGGCGCGTCGGCGATCTACTCGATCCTGTCGATCATTCGCGACCTGCAGTCGACGGTCGCGCTCAACCAGCAGACCTCCTCGCTCAACAGTTCGGCGACCAGCCAGTCGTGGCTCGACCTGGTCTACCAGCTGGTCGGTATCGTCCTCGGCGTGGTGCCGGCGCTGCTCGCCATCCATCTGCTGGCACGCGACATCCCGCGCACGAGGCGCTATCTCGGCATCGACACCACCCACTGGCGCACCGATTTGGCCTGGGGCGCGGGGATGGCGGCGCTGATCGGCATCCCGGGGCTCGGGCTGTATGTCGTCGCCCGCGACCTGGGGCTCAACACGACCGTCGTCGCCGCCGATCTCGGCAGCCACTGGTGGGTGACGCCGATCCTGCTGCTCTCCGCGGCGCAGAACGCCATCGCCGAGGAGGTCGTGATGGTCGGCTACCTCTACACCCGCTGGAGCCAGGCGGGGTGGGCGCTGCCCGCGGTCGTCGTCTGCTCGGCGCTGATCCGCGGCAGCTACCACCTCTACCAAGGGTTCGGCGGGTTCGCCGGCAATATCGTGATGGGGCTGATCCTCGGCACCGTCTATCTACGCACCAGGAGAGTTCTTCCCTTGATCATCACCCACACGATCCTCGACTCGGTCGCCTTCGTCGGGTATGCCGTGCTGGTCGGCCACGTCGGGTGGCTCTCATGAGCATCGCGGTGCCCACCTTCCAGCGGATCAAGGCGGACAAGGTCACCTGTGTGCAGGGCGAGGTGACGATGCTGCCGCCCACCTCGATGACGGTGAAGGCCGGGGAGAACATCGCGATCGTCGGTGCCAACGGTGCCGGTAAGACAACCTTTCTGCGCGTGCTCACCGGCAACCTGCAGCCCACCAGCGGCACGGTGACGATGGACGACCAGCCCATCGACGAACGCGACCCGGCCACCCGGCGGGTCATCGCGCCCTTGATCGGCCCGGTCGCCGGCTACCGGGACCTGACCGTCGCCGACCACCTGATCCTCATCGACCAGACCTGGGGCGGTGACCGGGAGGGCGCCGGCGAACGCATCGCCGCGGTGCTCAACCGGCTCGACATCATGCGCTTCGGCAATCGCTACCTGGCCGAACTGTCCTCCGGTCAAAGACAACTCGTCGAGCTGGCGATGGTGCTGCTGCGCCCGTCGGCGCTGCTCGTGCTCGACGAGCCGGAGCAGCGCCTGGACGAGGAACGCCGTGCCCTGCTCGGGGAGGTGCTGCGCGAGCGGGCCGACGCGGGCGGCGCGGTCGTCTGGGTCTGCCACGACAAGGCGCTCGCCGACTCGACCGCCACCCGCATCGTCCGCTTCCCGCAGGGCAAGTGATGCCCACCACGAAGGCAACACCCGAGGAACGCGAAAGGCTCTCCGACGCCTACGAATTGCGTTATCGCGGCGACGGCGGCCCGATGTCGTCGTCACTGTTCGGCGCCTACCTCGCGGCGCTGGTGGGGACGGTGTACGGCTCGATGCTGGCGCACTACCTCTTCGACGAGTGGCCGGGCATCCGGCGCTTCTTCCAGCAGCAGCCGTTCGCCACCATCGGCATCGCGATCCTCACCGTGCTGGTGCTCGCGGCCGTCGCCTTCAAGGTCGGCGCCGCCAGAGGGCCGGTGCTGCCCGAGCCGGGGCACATCGAATTCGTCGTGGCGACAGACCTTCCGCGCCGGCTGACGCTGCGCGACTCGTGGTGGGGCAGCCAGTTGATGGTGATGACCGCCTGCCTGTGCCTCGGCGTCGCGATCCCGATCGGCTTCGCGATGTCCGGCGGTGCTCCGGTCGCGCTCGCGATCGGCGCCGTGATCGGGTTGCTCGGCGGCCTGTTAATCGTGCAGTCCTGGCTGCGCGGACAAGCGCGCGGTCACGCCCCGATCGGCCGTATGGCGAGCTGGCCGCTCGTCGAAGCGCTGCCGGGACCGGAGCTGCTGCGCCAGTCGCTGCTGTCCGAGGCCGTCACCTCGTCGCTGATCGTGTCCGACACCAGACGCGCGCGGGCGCAGGCGTTCTCGCTGAAACTGCGGCACACGCCGGAGCAGATCCGGGTCGCCGGTCCCCACCTGACCGTGATCATGGCCGACGTCTACGGCATCCTGCGGACCTGGACCTCGTCCCTGGGCTGGGCCGTGCTCGAGCTCCTCGCCCTCGTCGTCGTCGGGCTGCACGCCGTGCAGAACGCCAGCTCGCCGCTGCTGCTGCCCATTGTGCTGGTGCTCGCGCACATCGCAGCGACCGGACTCACCCGAGGGCTCCAGGGGCAGGCCGCCGCGGCCGGGGACCAGTCGCTGCTCGGGTTGTCCTGGTCGCACGAAGCGATCCTGCACCTGGCGCCGGTGGCGGTGCTGCAGTTCGTGATCGTCACGGCGGTCGGTGTGCTGACCGGATCCGGCGCGAGTGCCGCGGCATACGGCCTCGGCGCGGCGCTGCTGATCAGCGGTGGGCAGTTGCTCTACGCACACAAGGGTCCGGCGCCCGGCGGGCTGATGGGCACCGGTCCCGGCCGGGGGATGGGCGTGTTGTGGGCGATGCATCCCGGGATCGTCGTGCTGGCAGGCGGATTCGCCGCCACCCTGGCACCGAGCACCGTGGTGATCGCCGGTGCCGTCGTGCTGGCGATCGGCTACGCCCGCAGCTCGGCGGCGTTCAGCCCGGCACGAGTCGGCTGACGACCTCGGCCATGTCGATGCCGTCCACGGACGTGCCGGAAATGCTGCCGATGACGATCACCCCGCCTCCTTCGGACTCCGTCGTGCAGTGAGCTTTCAGCGGCTTCGCAGTTCTGCGAATAACTGCCGGAGATCCCCGCTGAGCGTGCACTATTGATCATGCGCTTCGACGCTGGCGCCCGACCGGGTCGTCGTCCGCTGTTGCCGATCGCAGGCCCCATCCGATCGCGTCGAATGAACCGTCATGAAGCCCACCCGTCACGCCCGAGCTGATGTGAATCTTTTTCGATTCCTGGCACACAATTGGCACAAGCTTTCCGGCGGGTGGTTACAGTGACGGGCGAGAACCGCAGGAGGTATAGGGGCACCAGCCACTACGAATCGCATCTCGCGACGCCTCGCGTCGAGGGCCGAAAGGGGCGTCATGGCCAAGGATTCCACTGATCCGTCGGCAGATCCGACCCGTGACGTGCTGGTGCGGATGAGATCGGCGCTGCCGCAACTGCAGCCCGCCGAGCACCGCGTCGCCGAGGTGGTCCTCAAGGACCCCGCTGCGGCGGCACAACTTTCCATCACCGAACTGGCCGGCCGCGCCGACACCTCCGTGGCCACCGTCGCCCGCTTCAGCCACAGCGTCGGCTTCGGCGGCTACCCGCAGCTGCGGCTGGCGCTCGCCGGTGCCGCCGCACGCGAGTCGGCGCTCGGAGCGCCGGGCCGGCGGCCCCCGGCCGATCTGGACGAGGCGGAGACGACCGAGGACATCGTGGCGGCGATCGTGCACCACGAGGTGCGGGCGCTGCAGGAGACCGCCGAGCACCTCGACCTGTCGGCGCTCGACGCGGCGGTCGCGGCGGTCGCGGCGGCTCCGCGGGTCGAGATCTTCGGCGTGCAGGCGAGCGGTCTGGTCGCGACGGACCTGCAGTACAAGCTGATCCGCGCGGGCCGGGTCGCCTTCGCCTGGACCGAGTTCCACGCCGCCATGACGTCGGCGGTGCTGCTCGGTGCCGGGGACGTCGCCATCGGCATCTCGCACTCGGGCAGCACGCTCGACGTCATCGAGGCGCTCGCGGCGGCCAAGGAGGCCGGCGCGACGACGATCGCGATCACCAACTTCGCCGGATCGCCGATCGTCGAGCACGCCGACATCGTGCTGACCACCGCCGCCCGGGAGACCGCGTTCCGTTCGGGGGCGCTGGCCAGCCGCACCGCCCAGCTCGCGGTCGTCGACTTCCTCTTCGTCGGCGTCGCGCGGTCGGCGCTGGAGGCGACGACCGAGGCGCTGGCGCGGACCCATCAGGCGGTGCGCGCCGGCAAACCGCTCAAACGGCGCCGGTCGGCTCGGCGGCGGAGCCAACCGTGAACCTCGGCGACCTCACCACCGAAGCCCGCAACCCGCGCAGCAACGGTCTGGACGCGATGGACACCCGGCAGCTGCTCGAGCTGATGAACGACGAGGACCAGACCGTGGCGCTCGCCGTGCGGCGCGCGCTCCCGGAGATCACCGAAGCCGTCGAGCTGATTGCCGAATCGCTCGGCTCCGGCGGTCGATTGATCTATCTCGGTGCGGGCACCAGCGGACGGCTCGGACTGCTCGACGCGGTGGAGTGCCCGCCCACCTTCGCCACCGACCCGGGCCAGGTGACCGCGCTGCTGGCCGGCGGCCAGGACGCGTTCGTGCAAGCCGTCGAGGGTGCGGAGGACGACGTGGTCGCCGCCGCCGAGGACATCGATGGCCTGGACGTCGGACCGCGCGACACCGTCGTCGGCATCGCGGCGAGCGGGCGCACGCCATACGTGATCGGCGGACTGCGGCGGGCCCGCGAACGCGGCGCCCACACCGTGGCGCTGGCCTGCAACACCGGCTCGCTCATCGGCCGGGAGGCACGGGTCGCGATCGAGGTCCCGACCGGGCCGGAGGTCCTCACCGGGTCGACCCGGCTGAAGGCCGGCACCGCGCAGAAGATGGTCTGCAACATGCTCTCGACCGCGGCGATGGTGCGGACCGGCAAGACCTACGGCAACTTCATGGTCGACATGCGGCCCACGAACGCCAAGCTGGTCGACCGGGCGCGGCGCATCGTGGCCGCCGCGACCGATGTCGACGAGGACGCCGCCGCCGCGGCGTTGGAGGAGGCCGGCGGCCGGACCAAGGTCGCCGTCGTCATGCTGCTCGCGGGCGTCGGCGCGGACAGTGCGGACGAGCTGCTGCAGCAGGGCGACGGCAGCGTCTCGGCGGCCGTCGCCCACTGAACCGGTCGCGCCGCGCTGATCCTGTGACCTGGATCACGTGAGCCAACTACAGTTGCGCCATGACGAACCTCGCGGCCAACCTCGCCCAGACCGCCGAGCAGCACCCGGACGCCCTGGCGATCAAGCTCGACGACTTCACGCTGACCTACGCACAGTTGCGCGACGCCGCCGCTCAGTTCGCCGGCAAGCTGGCCGCCCGCGGCATACGGCCCGGCGATCGCGTCGCGCTGTCCCAGCCCAACCTGCCGACCTTCCCGGCGATCTTCTACGGCGCACTCTGGGCGGGCGCGACCGTCGTGCCGATGAACCCGCTCCTCAAGCCGCGCGAGATCGCCTACTACCTGTCCGACTCGGGTGCCTCGGTGATGTTCGGTATGCCGGGCGACGGCCAAGAGGGCGCACAGGAGACCGGCACCGACTACGAGGTCGTGGATCCGACCGGCCTCGCTGCGCTGCTCGGCGACGCCGATCCGCTGCCCGAGCCGGTGGACCGCGCCGACGACGACACCGCCGTCATCCTCTATACCTCCGGCACCACCGGGCACCCCAAGGGCGCCGAGCTGACCCACCACAACCTCGACGACAACGCGCGCATGGTTCTCGACCAGTTGGTGCCGGTCGGTCCCGGCGACGTGATCATGGGCTGCCTGCCGCTCTTCCACGTCTTCGGCCTGACCTGCGGGCTCAACACCGCCGTCGCCGCGGGCGCCGCGATCACGCTGATCCCGCGCTTCGAGCCGGGCAAGGTGCTGGAGATCATGCAGCGCGACCGGACCACCGTGTTCCAGGGCGTGCCGACGATGTACAACGCGATGCTCGCCGCGGCCGCCGACCACGACGTCGACCTGTCGTCGCTGCGCACCTGCTGTTCCGGTGGGGCATCGTTGCCGGGCGAGGTGATGCGCAAGTTCGAGGAGCGCTTCGGCGCCACGATCCTGGAGGGCTACGGGCTGTCCGAGACGTCGCCGGTCGCGTCGTTCAACCTGCCGGACCGGCCGCGCAAGGTCGGCTCCATCGGGGTGCCGCTCAAGGGGGTCGAGATGCGGCTCGCCGAGTCGGACGGCTCGGACACCCCGAAGGGCGAGATCGGCGAGATCGCGATCAAGGGCGACCTGATCATGAAGGGCTACTGGGGCCGCCCGGACGCCACCGCCGCCGCGATCCGCGATGGCTGGTTCTTCTCCGGGGATCTCGCCCGTCAGGACGAGGACGGCTACTTCTTCATCGTCGACCGGGCGAAGGACATGATCATCCGCGGCGGCTACAACGTCTATCCGCGGGAGGTGGAGGAGGTTCTCTACGCACATCCCGAGGTCGTCGAGGCGGCGGTCATCGGCGTGCCGCACGAGCACTACGGCGAGGAGGTGGCGGCATACGTCGTGAAGGAGCCGGGGTCAACACTGGACGCCGAGACGTTGACCGACTACGTGAAGGAACGCGTCGCGGCATACAAATATCCGCGGACGATCACCTTCCTGGACGCGCTGCCCAAGGGCGCGACCGGCAAGATCCTCAAACGCGAGCTCCGCGCGGATTGACGGCACATAGAATATCTATGTAAGGTGCCGGTCATGGTCTCCGAAGACGTCGATCTCGAGGGCGCCCGCCTGCTGGCGGCAGTGGCCCGGCTCAATCGCTGGGCGACCCGGCACGCCGAGTTGCGGATCCCGCCGGCCCAGGGCCGACTCCTGTCGCTCATCGACCAGATCGGCCCGGCGCGCATCGGTGAGCTGGCGCATGCCGACCACTGCAGCCAGCCGACGATGACGACCCAGGTGCAGCGGCTGGAGGCCGCGGGCTGGGCGACTCGCTCCGCGGACGACAGTGACGCGCGGGTCGCCCTGATCCAACTGACCGACGAGGGCCGCGAGCAGCTGGAGCGGCTGCGCGCAGCTCGGGCCGCGGCGCTCGCACCCGAGCTGGCCCGGTTGAGTGACCAGGAGCGCGAGGCGCTGCGCAGTGCGACCGAGATCATCCTGCGCGTGGTTCACCCGGACGACCGTGACCAGTAGTCCGCGCTGCCCCGTAACCTGAGCCGTATGGCGAAAGTCCACCCCGCCGCCCGAGCCGAGGACGCGATCAATGCGGTCGTCGCCCGACGGCTGCGCAAGCGGGGCTGGAAGCTGCGGGTGCTGCCCTACACCGGCTATGCCGGCACCGGCTTCGCGCGCGTGCTGGCTCGCGTCGTGCTGGCGCGTGCCGGCCAGGGCGCTGCCGTCCCGACCGTCGAGGCCGCGGTGAACCGGCGCGGCTTCATGGCCTTCTTCACCGCGCCGCTCGCCGACGTCGAGGTGAGTGTGCGGTGCGGGACGGCGACCGCGACGGCCACGACGGACCGCGGCGGTTATCTCGACGTCGAGCTGACCGGGCACGGCCTCGAGCCCGGCTGGCACACGGCGACCATCAGCGTCGACGACCTGCAGGTCGCGGCGCCGCTGCAGGTCATCGGCCCGGACGTGCGCTTCGGCATCATCAGCGACGTCGACGACACCTGCCTGGTGACCACGCTGCCGCGACCGATGATCGCGGCCTGGAACAGCTTCGTGCTGCAGGAGACCGCCCGCAAGGTCGTGCCCGGCATGCCCGCGATGTACCGATCGGTGCTCGCGTCCCGGCCGGGCGCGCCCATCGTCTACCTGTCCACCGGCGCGTGGAACACGCAGCCGATCCTCGCTCGGTTCCTGCGCCGGCACGGCTTCCCGTCGGGACCGATGCTGCTGACCGACTGGGGCCCGACGGGCGACAGCATCTTCCGCAGCGGACGAGCGCACAAGCACGAGTCGCTGCGGCGGCTGGCCCGCGAGTTCCCGCACATCGCTTGGCTGCTCGTCGGTGACGACGGTCAGCACGACCCGGTGCTCTACGAGGATTTCGCGGTCGACCACCCGGACAACGTTGCCTGCATTGCGATCCGGCAGCTGACGCCGACTCAGCAACTGCTGTCGCACGGTCACCCGTTGGTGCGCGACGAGCTGCGCGGCCGGCCGATCCGGACGATGGTGTGCGAGGGCCCCGACGGCTTCACGCTGCACCGGCTGGTGCGGCGGGCGCTCGCCCAGGAGTCCGACGGCGCAAGGAGTGATGCCGGTGCCTGAGTTGCCTGAAGTCCAGGGACTGGTCGACTTCCTGGCGTCCCGCGTCGTCGGACTGCCGGTCGCCCGCGTCGAGCTGGGCTCCTTCTCGGTGCTCAAAACGTATGACCCGCCGGTGGACTCGCTGGGCGGGCTGTCGGTGACCGACGTGACCCGGCACGGCAAGTGGATCGATCTGGACGTCGACGGCATTCACCTGGTCTTCCACCTGTCCCGCGCCGGGTGGCTGCGCTGGTCCGACGCGCTGCCGCAGACGGTGGTGCGACCCGGCAAGTCACCGATCGCCCTGCGGGTGCGGTTCGCCGACGACTCCGGCTTCGACCTCACCGAGGCGGGCACCCAGAAGCGACTGGCCGTCCACGTCGTGCGCGACCCTTCCGCTGTGCCCGGGATTGCCTCATTGGGGCCGGACCCGTTCTCGCTGTCGCGGGCGGACTTCGCCGAGCTGCTGCGCGGCTCGCGCAGCCAGGTCAAGGGTCTGCTGCGCGACCAGTCGGTGATCGCGGGGGTCGGCAACGCCTACTCCGACGAGGCGCTGCACGCCGCGAAGCTCTCGCCATACGCCGTCGCCGGGAAGCTGGACGAGGAGCAGGTCGACCGGCTGTATGACGCCCTGCGCGACGTCCTCACCGAGGCGATCGCGGGAGCGTCCGGCAAACCGGCGAAGGAGCTGAAGGACGCGAAGCGCTCCGGTATGCGGGTGCACGGGCGCACCGGCGAGCAGTGTCCGGTGTGCGGCGACGTGATCCGCGAGGTGTCGTTCGCCGACCGGTCGATGCAATACTGCGCGACCTGTCAGACCGGCGGCAAACCGCTGGCCGACCGGCGTATGTCGCGCCTGCTCAAGTAGGTGAGGATGGACCCATGAGCGAATCGACGACTCCCGAGCAGCTGGCCGACGACGCCGTCGTGATCGACGTGCGCGAGCAGAACGAATGGGACGCTGGGCATGCCCCGGGCGCCATCCACATCCCGCTGGGCGAGCTGCCGGCGCGGCTCGGCGAGCTCCCCGAGGCCGACGAGCGCGACCCGCTGCCGATCGTCTGCCGGTCCGGCAACCGCTCCGGCCGTGCGGTCGCCTGGTTGAGTCAGCAGGGCTTCGACGTGGTCAACGTCGACGGCGGCATGAAGCAGTGGGCGGTCGCCGGCAAGCCGGTCGTCGCGGACTCGGGCGCTGAGGCTCAGGTGATCTGAGCCTCCTTTCGGGGTCCCCGCGAAGTATCGACGGAGGAGCGCAGCGGAGGAGTCGAACTTCGTGGGGTGTCCTCCCAATACACTGCCGCGGTGAACATCCTGTCGATCCAGTCCTCGGTCGCCTTCGGTCACGCGGGCAACAGCTCGGCGGTGTTTCCGTTGCAGCGGCTGGGTTTTGAGGTGTGGCCGGTCTACACGGTGCACTTCTCCAACCACACCGGGTATGGCGAATGGCGTGGTCCCGTCTTCGAGCCCGGGACCGTCGCCGACGTGATCACCGGCATCGAGGAGCGCGGCGTGCTCGGGGAGTGCGACGCCGTGCTGTCCGGCTATCAGGGCGGCGAGCAGGTCGGCGCGGTGATCCTGGACGCGGTCGCCCGGGTGAAGGCCGCCAACCCGAAGGCGATCTACTGCGCCGATCCGGTGATGGGGGATGTCGAGCGCGGTTTCTTCGTGCGGCCCGGCATCCCGGAGTTCATGCGGGACAAGGTGATTCCGGCGGCGGACATCGTCACGCCCAACCAGTTCGAGCTGGACTACCTGACCGGATCCGAGGTGCGCACGGTCGAGGAGCTGCTGCGCGCCGTCGACGCATTGCGTGCTCGCGGCCCGCGGGTGGTGCTGGTGACGTCGGTGCAGACCGACCAGACGCCGGCGGACTCGGTGCAGCTGGCGGTGGTCACCGACGACGGCGCCTGGCTGGTGACGACGCCGCTGCTGCCGATGTACGTCTCCGGTGCCGGCGACGCCACCGCGGCGATCTTCCTGGCGCGCTGGATGACCGAAGAACCGGCGAAAGCGCTTGCCGATACGGCGGACGCGGTGTTCGCCATCATGGAGCGCACTCACGACGCGGGCACCCGGGAGATCCAGCTGATCCAGTCGCAGGACGCGATCGCGCACCCGCAGGGGCGGTTCGAGGTCGTGCCGCTGCGCTGAGTGACGGCAGCAGTCAGCGGTGTCACCGCTGCCTCGCCGACTCTGACGGCCAGATTCACGTCTGACGGTCGAATTCGGCCGTCAGGCGTGAGTGCGACCGTCAGGGTATGCCGGTGACGCTGTCAACGGGTGAACTGCAGCATCCGCCAGGTGGACGCCACCGCGACGACGATGATCAGCCCGGCGAAGCTGACCACCAGGGCGACCGTGGGCACCCAGGTGAGCAGCACGCCGCAGGCGATGACCGGCACGGTGATGCCGGTGTATGCCGCGAGGAACATCCCTGCCACGGTCTCTCCGCGGGCGGCCGGATCCGCCATCCGGTTGGCGGCGGCGATGCTCGACGCGAAGATCAGTCCGATGCCCGCGCCGGCGACCACCCCGCCGGTGCTGAAGACCGCCAGCGAGGCACCGAGGGCGCCGACCGCGACGAGCACCAGGCCGGCCACGATGAGCCCGATTCCGGCCTGCAGCTTGGGCCGTGGCCGGAGGCCGTGCAGCGCCACCTGGGAGACCGACGAGGCACCCATGGCGCCGAAGACGACGAGCCCGGTCACGAGTCGCGAGTGCACGTGCATCACCTCGCCGAGCACGCTGCCGGTGAGCGAGGTGAAGAAGCCGAGCACCGCGAACGATCCGGCGGCGGCCAGCCCGGTGGCGATGAATTCACCTCTGACTTCAGGCGATACGCGCACGCGCTGCGGTCGGTATGCCGGCCGGCGGCCCGGGGCCTCGACCGTTTCCGGGGCGATCAGCGCCACCGCCGCGACGAGCGCCAGGGCGACGAGGAATGCCAGGTACGGCAGGGTGAGCGGGTCGGGCAGCCACTCGGTGAGCATGCCGCCGATCAGCGGGCCGAGCGCGAGGCCGCCGGTGTTCACCGCGCTCGCGACCAGACTGGCGCGGCGGCCGTCCTCGTCGGGTGCGCCGATCCCGCGCAGCTCGGCGAGGTGCGCGGTCGCGGTGGAGGTGAGCGCGCCGATGCCGACGCCGCAGATGAAGCGCGCGACGAGCAGGCTCGTGACGTCCTTGAAGAAGACGAAGATCAGGCAGGACACCAGCTCGGTGACGACGGCGGCCAGCAGCACGCTGCGCCGGCCGAGGTAGTCCGACACGTGGCCGGCCAGGTAGAGACCGCCCATGACACCGAAGCCGTAGGCCGCGAAGATCACCGTGATCATCAGGGTGGGGAAGCCGTCCCGCGCCTGGTAGAGCCCGTACATCGGAGTCGCACGGTGGTGAAGGACATCGTCGCGGCGAAGGCCGCGGCCACCAGCCAGAACGCGTGGCGGTGCCGCGCGGTGTCGGGCCGGGCAGCTGCCTGGCCGGGAGCGGTTGTCATCATGGTCTCCCTCGTCCGCCTTGGCGGCCTATCGTGTCCAACGAACAATCTCACATCAGTTATCGCTATTGCCGATTAGAATCGGCGGGCATGGACACGCGGCAGCTCGAATACTTCGTCACGGTCGCTCACGCGCGCAGCTTTACCCAGGCTGCGGCGCGGCTCAACGCGGTGCAGTCGACGGTCAGCGCCGGTGTCGCCGCACTGGAGAAGGAGCTCCGGTATGCCGTGCTGCTGCGCTCTACCCGCCGTGTCGAGCTCACCCCGGAGGGAGCGCGGTTGCTGCCCATCGCGGAGCGGATCCTGGCCGACGAGAAGCTGATCCGAGCGATCGGTGGTGAGCCGGTGGCGCCGCTGCGTGGCCGGATCCGGTTCGGCACGCTGACCAGCCTCGGCTGGCTGGACATTCCCGGACGGCTCGGCGACTTCCACCGCCGGCACCCGGACGTGAAGCTGTCGCTGACCCAGCGACCTCGCGGATCGAGCGACATCGTGCGCGAGCTGCGGGCCGGCCGGCTCGATGCCGGCCTGGTCGGCCTCGACTCGCGGGAGGTGGCGGATCTCGCGCCGACCGTGCTGCAGGACGTCCGGTTCGTCGCGATGCTGCCGCGGGAGCATTCCTGCGCGGACGAGGCGGTGGTGTCGGTCCGTGACCTCGCCCGCGAGCCGTTCGTCGACGTGCCGGCGGGATTCGGCAACCGGTTGCAGGTGGACCGCTACCTCGCGAGTGAGGGACTGCGGCGCTCGGTGCTCGCCGAAGTGCCGGACCTGACGACGGTGCCGGACTACGTGCGCGCCGGCCTCGGTGTGGCGGTGGTCCCGGAGCCCGACGGAGGACTGCCGGCCGGAGTCGTCATACGACCGCTGAAGGAGCAGTTGCGCTGGCAGCTGTGTCTCGTGTCGTCGCCGCAGGCGCGCGAAACCCCAGCGGTACAAGCGCTTTTGCGGGTGCTCAGCGCTCAGCGGGCGGAGCGGTAGCCGCCCTGGAAGCCGTCCTCGCCCTCGTCGAGGATCTGCTTGGCCGAGCCGACGACCTTGGGGTCCGGGTAGCCGATCACCGCGCGGTCCTTCCCGGGGTAGGGGAGGCTGTCGAGCACGTATCGCATCGCCTCGAGCCGGCCGCGCTTCTTGTCGTTGGACTTGATCACCGTCCACGGCGCCCAGGATGTGTCGGTGTGCTCGAACATCGCCTCCTTCGCCTGCGTGTAGGCGTTCCACTTGTCGAGGCTGGCGAGGTCGGTCGGGCTGAGCTTCCACTGTTTCACCGGGTCGGTGGAGCGGCGCTCGAAGCGGGCGATCTGCTCCTGACGCCCGACGGAGAACCACAGCTTGATCAGCCGGATGCCGGCGTTGACCCACATCTGCTCCAATTGCGGGCAGGAGTGCATGAATTCGTCATACTGCGCGTTGGTGCAGTAGCCCATGACGCGCTCGACGCCGGCTCGGTTGTACCACGAGCGGTCGAAGAAGACGATCTCCCCGGCGGCCGGCAGGTGGGCGACATACCGCTGGAAATACCACTCCGACTGCTCACGCTCGGTCGGTGTGCCGAGCGCGACCACGGTCGCCCCGCGCGGGTTGAGGTGCTCGGTGAAGCGCTTGATCGCACCGCCCTTGCCGGCCGCGTCCCGGCCCTCGAACACGATCGCGACCTGCTGCCCGGTGTCCTTCACCCACGCCTGCACCTTGAGCATCTCGATCTGCAGGCCTCGTTTGATCCGCTCGTACTCCTTGCGAGTCATCTTGACGTCGTAGGGGTAGCCCGCCTTCCACGCGTCGTGGCGCACGTCGGGCAGGTCGAGGCTCGATTCGGTCACCGCCCGAGTCTGGCAAATCGGTCGGTATGACGCGAGTGGTTCCCTCGATCGACTCGTCTAGCGTTGTCTAGGGAAACACCGATACAAGCCGATAGGGGCCGATCGGTGGTTGAGTAGGGCGACCGGAGAGCCTGTTGGGACACCACGGCTCGGCATAACGGAAGGCGAAAGCAGATGGCTGACAAGGTGATTCGTTTCGCGGACGCCACGACGATGCCTTGGCTGGGCGGCGGGGGCATCACGCACGAGCTCGCCCGTCACCCGGCCGACGGAGACTTCGGCTGGCGGCTGAGCGTGGCGGAGGTGCAGCAGGACGGTGCGTTCTCGCGGCTGGACGGGATCGATCGGGTCATCGTGCTGTGCTCGCCTGGTCGGATGACGCTGAACGGTCGTCTCCTGGAGCGCTTTTCGCCATACCGCTTCGACGGTGGCACAGCGGTCAGCTGCACCGTCCCCGACGGGCCGACGCGCGACTTCAACGTGATGACCCGCCGAGGCTTGTATGTCGCGGACGTCGCGACCGTCGTCAACGACAGCTCGGCCGTGGGGGTGCCGACCGGCGCGCAGGCGTTCGTCGTCTGCCTCGACGGCACGGTGCACTGCGGCAGCGAGCTGACCGCCTTCGATCTGGTGCGCCTCGAGGAGGGCGACGAGGCGACGGTCGACGCAACCACCGGCGCCGCCGCCGTCGTGACACTGAAGGCCATGCCGGTCGGCTGACGACCGCCCGCCGATAGGCAATTCCGAACGATCCGGCAGCGAACTGGCCGTTGTAGGGCGTGGGTCCCGCTGGTGCCATGGAAGGACCAGATCGTGATGTGGGTCACCCCGACCCGCGAGCGACCTCCCGGTGAGACGGAGACCTCATGACCACCCTGGAAGTACACCCGCCCATGCCGAGCAGCCGAGTGACGCGAAACCGACGGCGCGCCTGGGGCGTGACGATTCTCCTGTTCTTCTTCTTCAGCCTGAACTTCGCGGACAAGGCGGTCGTCGGCCTGGCCAGCGACCAGATCAGGAGCGACTTCGGCATCTCGGCGGCACAGTTCGGACTATTGGGCAGCGCGTTCTTCTGGCTCTTCGCGGCCGGAGCGATTCTGTTCACCTGGATCTTCAAGAAGACCTACTACACGTGGGCCGCGGCGTTCTTGATGCTGAGCTGGTTGATCTGCCTCGCTCCCGCGATCTTCCCGATCTCCTTCGGTGGGTTGCTGGCCTCACGGATCGTGCTCGGTTTCGTCGAGGGTCCGACCCACGCGCTGTGCCAGTCCACGATCGCCGACCTCTTCGGCCCGAACCGCCGCGCGTTCGCCGGCGCAGTGGTCAACGCGGGATCGTCCGTCGGCCCGCTCATCGCTGCGCCGGCACTCACCTGGGTCATCCTCACCTTCTCCTGGCATGCCGCCTTCGCGGTACTTGCCGTCTGTGCCGCGGTGTGGCTGGTCTGCTGGCTGTTGTATGTCGACCGCTTCCCGCTGCGGCGATCTGCGTCCCGTGTCGTGCCCGGATGGATCGAAAACCGTGGCGACAGCGAGCCTCTCGCCGAGGAGCCAGTGGTCGACATCGACGTGCCGTTCGGCAGGCTCCTGGCGCTGCGCAGCTTCTGGGGACCTGGCGATGGCGTGCTTTGCCGGCTATCTCATCGCCGCGCTGGAGGTCACCTGGCTGCCGGCCTATCTGCACAAGGCACTCGGGTATTCGCACCAGGCGGCCGGAAACCTGATGATCCTCCCTTACCTCGCGACGATCGTGGTACTGCTCGGTGCGGGGCTCC
Organism: Flexivirga sp. YIM B11880; assembly: GCF_058148645.1. Classification (NCBI taxonomy): domain Bacteria; kingdom Bacillati; phylum Actinomycetota; class Actinomycetes; order Micrococcales; family Dermacoccaceae; genus Flexivirga; species Flexivirga sp. YIM B11880. The sequence continues at coordinate 493,626 of NZ_JBMAMH010000001.1, read as the reverse complement.
TCTCGGGCCGGCTGTTGCGGCGTGGTCACTCTTCGCACGTCGCCCGCGGCCGGCTCACCGCCGTGCTGCTGGTGATCGGCGGTCTGGCGATGGCTCTCTTCACCCGTCTCCAGCCCGGTCCGATCCAGCTTGCCCTCGTGGTCGTGGCTTTCGCGGTGAACAGTGTCCCCTTCTTGATCGCCTTCCACGGTGCCTCCGACTTCCTGCCCGCGAAACAGCGAACCGCGTTCTTCGGGTGCATCATCGGCGTCTACAGCCTCGCCGGCATCGCCGCGCCATACGCGCTCGGAATGGTCATCGAGCACGCGAAGACGCCGGCCGCGGGCTACGCACAGGGGTTTCTGTGGATCGGCATCATCATCGCGGTGCTCGGTGGGATCGGCGGCATGCTGGTCAATCCCGAACGTGCACGGGCCACCCTCGAGACCGTCGCCCTCGAGCGTTCGATCGGTGGTGCCAAGTGACCGCGGATACCGCGCCGCTGGACGGCATCCGCGTGCTCGATCTCGGCCAGTACATCGCCGCACCGGGCACTGGGCAGGTCCTGGCCGATCTGGGCGCCGACGTGATCAAGGTGGAGAGCCCGACGGGCGACCAAGCGCGCAACATCGGACTGTTCGGCGAGGCCATGGTCGCGGCATACAACCGGGACAAGCGCAGCATTGCCGTGGATCTGCGGCGGGCTGACGGACTGTCGGTGTTGCACGAACTGCTGGCCGGTGCGGACGTGCTGATCCACAACTTTCGCGCCGACTCCGCGGAACGGCTGGGCCTCGGAGCCGACGAGCTCTGTGCCCGCTACGCGCGACTGATCTACGCGCAGGTCTCCGGTTTCGGACTCCGCGGACCGTCGCGGGACCGTCCGGGATTGGACATTGCGGCGCAGGCGGAGTTCGGCCTGATGTATTCCACCGGCCAGGCGGACGGCGAACCGCAGCGCGTCGGCGTCGCCATCGCGGACATCAGCGCGGCCAACGCTCTGGCCACCGGCATCCTGGCGGCGCTGTGCCGTCGCGCCACGACGGGTCGCGGAGGCCAGGTCCACACCTCCCTGCTGGAGGCGGTCGTCTCGCTGCAGGCCGCGCTCTGGAACGAATATCAGCAGACCGGGATCGCTCCGGCCCGCAAGGGCAACGGCCAGGCTCTCGCCGCCCCGGCTGCCGACGTCATCCAGGTCGACGACGGTGCGATCGTCCTGTCGGCATACACCGATCACAAATGGGCGGCGTTGTGTCGCCTGATCGGCCGACCGGAGCTGATCGCTGACCCTCGGTATGCTGACAACGCGACCCGCGTGGCACATCGGCCGCAGTTGCTCCATACGCTGAGCGAGGCGTTCACCGGGATGACCCGCGCGCAAGCCATCGGAGTGCTCGACTCCGCGGGCATCGTGTGCGGCGCCATCCGTTCCCTCGCCGATGTTGCCGACGACAAGGACGTCCTGGCGTCGGACATCCTCGTCGATGTGTTGGAGCCGAACGGCAACGGCAGCACGAGTCCCGGCCTCGGGTTCAGCATCGACGGAGCACGCCGCACCTGCTCGCTGTCCGCTCCCACGTGCGGCCAGCACAGCCGGGAGATCCTGCACGAGCTCGGCCACAGCGAGGACGACATCGACCGGCTGATCTCCACCGGGACCATTCACACCGACCAGCAAGGAGCACGCCGGTGATCGACGCGGACATCTACGGCCAGGACTTCGACACCTACGTGAGCACCATCGCCGACTTCACCGCTGAGGAGCTGATTCCGGCCGAGGACGAAATGGTTGCAGCTGCTGCGGTCCCGCAGCGGTTGGTCGATCGTATGGCGGCTCTCGGACTCTTCGGCATCTCCATCCCTCGCCGGTTCGGCGGCCTGGAATGGTCGATGGAGCAGCAGGTCCGGCTGACCCTGGAGTTCACCCGTGCCTCGTGCGTCTACCGGTCCCGGTTCTCGACGGTGATCGGCCTGTGCTCGCAAGCCATCCTGGACCACGGAACTCCGGACCAGCAGTCGACGCTGCTGCCCCGGATGGCTGCCGGTGAGCAGGTGACAGCATTCGCACTCACCGAGGAGGACGCGGGCAGCGACGCCGCCAGCCTGAGCACGACTGCGATCCACAACGGCGACGGTGACTACCTCGTCAACGGCGCCAAGCGCTACATCACCAACGCCGCCTGGGCGGACGCATTCCTGGCCTTCGTGCGCACCGATCCGGCGGACGAGGGAAGTGGCGGCGTCTCGGCGCTGATCATCGACGCGGACACACCTGGCGTGAAGACGTCGCTGCCCGGACTCATGAACGGCCATGCGGAGGCGCCCGTAGGGGAGATCTCGTTCACCGACGTCGTCGTCCCGGCGACGAACCTGCTGGGCGGCGTTGAAGGCCGCGGATTCCAGGCTGCGCTTCGTGGCATCAACCATGCGCGCCTGCACGTCGCGGCGACCTGTGTTGGCCAGGGCACCCGATTGCTCGAAGAGACGGTGGACCATCTCAACCATCGCAAGCAGTTCGGTGCACCCTTGTCCGACCTCGGCGCGGTCCAGGCGGTCCTCGGTGCGAGTTTTGCGGAGCTGGAAGCAGGGCGAGCTCTCGTGCTCGACTGTGCGGCTGCCTTCGACCGAGGCAGCATTCCGCGGCACCGCATCTCGGCGGCCAAGCTCTACTGCTCCGAAATGGTCGGTCACGTAGCGGATCGGTGTGTGCAGCTGCTCGGCGGTGCCGGCATCGTCGGCCCTCACCCGGTGCCGCGGATGTGGCGCGACGTCCGGGCCCTGCGCATTTACGAGGGGTCCTCGCCGATCCACGAACGCAACCTGGCCCGGGCGATGGTGCGCTCAGTCCGCGAGCACGGCTCACTGCCGGACACCTATCGCGTGTGAGCAGCTGCTCACCGAGGAAGAATCGAACTCGTGGAGATCCGTCAACTGGAGTATTTCCTGGCCGTGGTCAACTGCCACGGCATGAACCGCGCCGCGGAGCACCTCGGCGTCGCCCAGGCGTCCCTGTCCCAGGGCATCCAGCGGCTGGAGCGCGAGCTCGACCTCAGTCTCTTCCACCGCACGGGGCGCAACCTGGTGCCGACACCGGCGGGTGAACTGCTGGTCGAGCCGGCCCGCAAGGTCCTCGACGATCTGCTCGCGATCAAGGACATCATGAGCGGCGCCCGCGACATCCAGGTCGGCTCGCTGCGCGTCGGCACCATGCCGGAGATGTCGAGCGAGGCTGTCGCGGCCTGGAGCGGCTCGTTCAGCCGGCTCTATCCCGGGATCCAGATCGAGCTTGCGGAGTACGACAGCGCGAAGACTTTGTGCGAGGAGGTGCTCACCGGGGGCTGTGAGATCGGGTTCACCACCTATCCGATTCCGGTGGCAGGGCTGGAGCGGGTCGACCTCGGGCAGCAACGTCTGCTGCTCGTCATGCCGCCCGAAACTCATGAGACGGCAATGGATTCGACCGTCGAGCTGGCCGACCTGGACGGCATACCGCTCATCACCAGCAACGCGGCCGTCCGGGAGAGCCATGTCGTCATGACCGCGCTGCAGGATGCCTCGGTGAAGCCGCGGGTTACCGCGTGCGTGCCGAACCGGCACGCACAACTCGCGCTTGTCCTCAACGGCAGCGGCAGTGCGTTCCTGCCGCTTCGTATGGCGGTGGCGGCGCACCGGCTCGGCGCCGTCGTGGTGGAGACGAGCCCGCTGATCTCGACCTACTTCGGCAGCGTGCACCGGCCGGGCAGCCTGAACCCGGCGGCGCAGAGTTTTGTGGTCCAGAGCCGTGCGGACCTGCGCCGATGGAACAAGCTGATCGCCCGGCACCAGGAGGCCGGCGCGACGTTGCTCAGCGCAGCGGTGCGCGCCGATGGCGAGCTGCACCACGGCAGGCCCGTGCCGGGTCCGGAGATGGAGGTTCGGGATGAGTGACGAGGGACGGTGGCCGCGCTGGGTTTATCGAGTCGGGGAGGACCCGGATTACCGCTTCTCCTTCGCCAACGAGCGGACCTTCCTGGCGTGGATCCGAACCGCGCTGGCTCTGGTGGCCGGCGGTGTGGCCCTGGAGTCGGTGCATCTGTCGTGGTCGTATCCCGTTCGGCACTCCCTGGCGCTCGGACTGCTCGTGCTCGGTGGCGTCTGTGCGCTCTCGGCGTGGCTGCGATGGTGCCTGGCCGAGCGCGCGATGCGGCGTGGCGAACCGTTGCCGTCGAGTCGCCTTTCGTCGTTGGTCGCGGTCGGCGTGGTCGCGATGTCTGTCGGGTTGCTGGTGGCGGTGTGACCGCACCTACGGCTGATCCCGACGTGGTGGAGAGTGCTCGGGAGCTGCCCGGGCTGCAGAACGAGCGGACCGCGCTGGCCTGGCAGCGCACCGCGCTGTCACTCGTCGCGGGCGCCGCGGCGATCAGTCGGCTGACGTATGCCGAGCTCGGTGGCACGGCACTGCTCTGCACCGTCTTCGCCGTCATGCTGGGCGGGATGCTCTTCCGGAGCAGCGGGGTGCGATACCAGTGTCGCGGTTCATCGGCAGGCGCCCAGGCCCGGCGGTATGACGGGCGCAACGTAGCATTCACCAGTCTGATCGTGCTGCTGTTGGTGGGCACCGAACTGCTCGCCACTCTTCTGCGCTGAGCCGTGGCCAAGGTTCTAAATCTTGGCCGAGCCCGTGTCGAAACCGCCCTGGAGAGTCTCACCAAGCGGTGGTCGAGCGGAGCGTTTCTAAGTGGTGGCCGAGCCGGGCGAGCCCGCAAGGGCGAGCCCGCGTCGAGGTCAGCGCGCCCGTCCAATGCGACACGCTAAGGATGTATCAGTCCAGTCCTAGATAAGCCCATACAGTCCTCGCGTGGACCCGATACGCAACCCCTACGCGCCCGGCGCCGGGCAGCGGCCGCCCGAGCTGGCCGGTCGTGACGACGAGCTGCGCACCTTTGACGTGGTGCTGGAGCGCGTCGCGCGCGGCCGTCCGGAGCGCTCGATCGTGCTGACCGGTTTGCGCGGCGTCGGCAAGACAGTGCTGCTGAATTCGTTGCGCTCATCGGCTGTTCGCGCCAAGTGGGGCACCGGCAAGCTGGAGGCCCGGCCCGACCAGCGGCTCCGCCGGCCGCTGTCGTCGGCGCTCCACCAAGCGGTGCGCGAGCTCGGCCACTCCCAGCAGGCCGACGTCGACCAGGTGCTCGGCGTCATCAAGGCGTTCGCGCAGCGCGACGCCGGCCCGAACGCGAAACTGCGCGACCGGTGGAACCCTGGCATCGATGCACCCGCAGTCACCGGCCGTGCCGACTCAGGCGACATCGAGATCGATCTGGTCGAATTGCTTTCCGACGCAGGCGGATTGGCGGCCGACATGGGCCGCGGCATTGCGATCTTCATCGACGAGATGCAGGACTTGGATCCGGAGGACGTGTCGGCGCTGTGCGCGGCGTGCCACGAGATCAGCCAGGCGTCGCTGCCGGTGATCGTGGTCGGCGCCGGCCTGCCGCATTTGCCGGCGGTGTTGTCGGCGTCGAAGTCCTACAGCGAGCGGCTGTTTCGCTACGCCCGCATCGACCGCCTCCCGCGGGAGGCGGCGGACAAGGCATTGCAGTCGCCGGCGCAGGAGGAGGACGCGAAGTTCGACGACGCCGCGCTTGATGCGATGTATGCCGCCACCGGCGGCTACCCCTACTTCATCCAGGCCTACGGCAAGGTCGCGTGGGATGTTGCTCCCGGCTCACCGGTGACCGCCGCCGACATCGACGTGGCAGCACCCGCAGCGGAGGCCGAGCTCGCGGTCGGATTCTTCGGATCTCGCTATGAGAGAGCCACCCCCGGTGAACGTGAATACCTGCGAGCCATGGCGGACGCCGCGAGCGACATACCCGACGAGGAACGGGACGGCGTCGAGTCAGTGCCAACTGCCGCTGTCGCCCAGGTCCTCGGCCGCAAGCCGCAGTCGCTCTCGCCGGCGCGGGACGCGCTGCTGAAGAAGGGCTTGATCTACTCCGGTGAGCGCGGCCGCATTGCGTTTACCGTGCCGCACTTCGGGAAGTATCTGCGCAGCGTCGGTTGAGCAGGTATGACGAATGTGAATATGCCGGGGGATGAATGTGCAGGGGAATTGGCTCTAGGGCATAACTGATCAACCGAAATGATCGTTCGGTAAGCAGCTGGAAAGCGACATGAGCCGATCATCGGCGGTCGGAAGCTGCTGAGCACAAGTGTGGCGCAGGCCGGCCGAGTTGCTTCAAAAATTGCCAAAGACTTAACAGTTCCATACGCTTTCGTGAAGAAGCCATTTCTGCGAACGCCCCTGGGACAGCGGGTGACTCAACCTGATCGGCCGGCGCGCTGCCCGGTGACACGGCACTTGTCCACGCGCAGTCGGAAGAGTCCGCCGCACTTCAATTCGGGGATGCACGGAATTATTGACAGCAAACGGTTGCGGGAGCACACTTCGGGAACAAGGTACGGCTCCCGCGATCGACTCTCATTGCGCCAGATAGCACCTTGCTACCTCCATTTTTCTTAGCTGAGGACTCGACGAACTCCATTGATTCGTCCTGGCCGTTTTCGAGAGGAACTCCGTCATGGGTAATGTCCCGTTCACCAACAACAGTTGTGGCAGTAAGAGCGGTGAGTGCGTGCCGGTCGGGGGACCGCTCAACCCGGGTGATCAGGTCGAGATCAACGGCAGCATCGACCTGAGCCCGTGCATCGTCGGCAACAGCAACGCCAAGCTCTACAGCGTCACCTTGGCCGAGCAGTCCGGTTTCTACAGCTACGTCGTCACCGTCGTCGCGGAGGGCCCGCACGGACTCGGCTCCGGCTGGCTCAACCTCTATTTCACCGACCGCACCGGCGACCGCTACGCACTCGGCATCTGGAAGTCGGAGAAGCTCCAGCACACGGTCGCCTACAACAGCTCCGACCCGGCGATCGTCAAGATCGAGTGGGGCGCGTAGGCCGCCGGCCAACGCTCCGCTCGCGAGTCACCCACTGAGACGAAGGCGCATGACATGTCTGCGTTCACATCCGCGAATCTTCGTAAACCACAAATAGTTCCGTCTCCCGACCGTCGATCGGAGGATGACGGATTCAGTGCCCTCGCCGCGCAGCTGGGTGCCGATCCGGTGACAGTGAAACGGGCCGGTGGTCACGCTGTCTCCCGTGCGTTGCGGGGCCGAGAGCTGATCGCCGCAACCCTCGGGTCGACGGTCTATCTCGACGAGAGCGCTCTCGCCCTCGCCGGCCCGGCCGAGCGGCGAGCTGTGCTCGCACACGAGTTGGTCCATGTGCTGCAGCAGACGGAAGGTGCGCGCTGGCACCGAAGCGACGACTCAGCAGCGGCCATGGAGGCCGAGGCGACCGCCCTCGGCCGGCTCACGGCGGAGGATCGGCCGCTTCCGCCGCGCCGCCGGGACCTCCAGGAACCCGGATGGCGGCTCCAGGGCCACGACTCGTTCGAGCACCGGCTGCTCGGCGACACCCCGACCAATCTGCTCAACGCCCTCGTCGCCGGTCAGGGCAGCCGAGGCGACCGCGACGCAGGGCTGGCAAGCGCATGCGCTCTGCTGGATTACCTCGGAGCGAATCCGACGAGCATCGACCCGGTGAAAGTGTCCGAACTGGCGGGGTTCCCCGTGCGGATGGTCACCCTCACCGGCAGCGGGCTGCAAGTCACCTACGGCGAGCTCAACACGATGGCCGACTTCCTCACCGGGGCCGCCGAGATCGATGAACTCTCCGCGGACATCATGCTGCCGATCCTGCAGATGGTCCGGCATCAGGGCTGGGAGAAGCTCAACGCGCTGCGCACTACGCCTGACCAGCAACCCGACTTCACCTCGTGGCTGCAGTCCTTCTGCCCCGGCTCGGTCGCTGCGATCCTGGAGACCGAGCAGCTGGACTCTCTGACCCGCGGTCTCGGCCCGAGTGGTCGCGACCACTACAAGGGGTCATTGGCCCGCAACGCCTGTCACTTCGCGCCATACACCTGGTGGCGGTGGAAGGCCTCCTACTCCGTGGCGGTGGCGACCGCCAAGCAGGCGTACCAGACGGGCAACAGTGAGCTCGTGCGACAGGCCTGGCTGGCGCACGGCTATGCCGATCACTTCCTGCAGGACTCGTTCGCCGCGGGGCACCTGGTCAACAAGACGCTGGTCATGCAGTGGTTCATCGAGTGGGCCACCGGCATCCCGCTCCTGCCGGTCTACAACTGGGACGCCTTCAAGCTGCTGACCCCGGGCAACCAGCCGGGTCTGACCAACCGGCGGCTCTACGACCCGGCGTATGACGGGCTCGGCACCGACCCGCAGACCACCGAGGAGCAACCCACTCTCGCGCAGCGGACGGCCAACTCCGGAGTTGTGGCAGCCGCCGGACAGAACCTGGACCAGGCATATCAGTCCTACCTCGCCATGCTCGACAGCCCGATCGTGCAGATCGTCACGAACGAGCTGCACGACGTCCTCGACGGGCGATCGGTCGCCGCCGCTTCTGCGCAGGGCTCGGACTATGTGATCTGGGGCGATGACACGATGCTCAACGGCGGCACGGGCGCCGCGGCCGCCAGCGCCGCCGCTCAACTGTCCCAGCAGTCGATCGCCGACATTCTCGCCCGCGGTGGCACCGACACCACCGTGCAGCAGATCCAGGCGCTCTTCCCGAGCAAGGTCCAGAGCAACGGCCAGCTCATCTCGCTGGAACAGTGGCACGCCCCCGGCGGGGAGCTGTGGAACCTGTGCCGGTCCGACCAGGTGTTCAACTCCAACCAGACCTGGGCGTTCGGTGGCGGCTCCTACCTGATGCCCGATCTGGGTGTCGTGTCGATCGACCAGTCCGGCAGCTGGGTGCCGCCCGGTGGCACCGCACCGTTCAGCACGACGGATGCGGGCAAGACCAGCGGGACCAGCATGTCCGAGATCGGCTGTCTGCAACCCGGTGGCACCGTGACGATGAACGGCAGCGAGGACCTCAGCTCGTGCATCGTCGGCAACAGCGGCGCCAAGGTCTACAGCGTGAAACTGGCCAAGCAGTCCGGTTTCTACAGCTATGTCGTCAGTGTGGTCGCCGAAGGTCCGCACGGCGCCTTCTCGGGGTCGATGTACCTGTACTTCACCGACCGCACCGGCGACCGCTACTCGCTGAGCATCTTCCGGGCCAACAAACTGCAGCACACGGTGGCCTTCAACAGCGCGGATCCGGGGATCGTCAAGATCGAGTGGAGCTGACCGGCGGCCCTGTTCGCCATACCCGGACGGTCCGCTCCCGACATGGACGCCGGACAGCTCGCGATGACCTGCTCCTCGGCACCCACCGGGTGACACTGCTCAATCACCGGCTCACGAAGCGGACGACATCGGGCGGCATACCCCGCAGCGGTTCGGTGGAGAGAATGGCGGGTACGCCTGCCCCGTGCCCCGCGGACCACACGCCCTCGCCCGATGAGCCGGACCTCCACCACACCTGCCACCACGAAGTCCGGCCACGGACGCATCGGACTCCTCTCGTGCGTCGCCTTCGCCGTCGGGACAATGGTCGGAGCCGGTGTCTTCGTCCTCTCCGGGATCGCCGTGCAGAAGGCCGGACCGGCCGCTCTCGTGTCCTTCCTCCTCGCCGGGATCCTCGTCCTGCTCTCCGCGCTCTCCTTCGCCGTGGTCGCGAGCCGGGCGAGAGCGGGAGAGTCAGGGTACGCATACGTCGGCCGGGCTCTCGGACCGTTCTGGCGCTTCCTGGCGTCCTGGGCGTTCTACGTGGGCGGGGTGATCGGCGTGGCGTTCGTCCTCGGCGCCTTCGGGACCTATGTCCATGACTTCTTCGTCGGTGGCGTGTCGCCCGTGGTGTGGGCACTCGCGGCAGCGGTTCTGCTGACCCTGCTCAACCTCGGTCCGGCCGACCTCATCGGGCGCGCCGAGACCGTGCTCGTCGCGGTGAAGATCAGCATCCTCGTGCTGCTGATCGTGTTCGCGTTCATCCACCTGGGGCGCGCGCACTTCAGCCCGTTCGTTCCCCATGGCGGCATGTCGGTCGTGACGACGAGCGGCCTGCTCTTCGTCGCCTACCTCGGTTTCAACGTCGTCTGCAACATGGCGCCGGACGTCGAGGACGCGCCGCGCACGATCCCACGGGCCATCGTCCTGAGCATGGGAATCGTCGCGGTGGTCTACCTCGGCGTCGTCGTCGCTCTGCTCGCCGGCGGGATCCACACGTATGACGAGGCGTCGGTGGGACGTGCCGCGAGCAACCTCATGGGGTCCTGGGGCGGCATCCTGATCCCGATCGGTGCCCTGGTCTCGACCCTCTCCGCGGCGAACGCGAACATCCTGGGCTCCTCCGACATCATGGTGCGTTTGGCCAAGAGCCGGGACGTGCCGACCTTCCTCGGACGCATGTGGCACGGCCATCCGACCGTGACTGTCCTCGGCGGTGCGGTGGTGTATGTCGTACTCCTCCTCTCCGGCTCGACCGAGTCGGTCGTGGCCCTCGCCAACGTCGCAGCGATCGGCGCCATGGCCGTCATCAACATCGGGGCCTTCGTCGCGCTCCGCCGGCACGACGACCAGGGGATCGGCCTGCCGGGCGGGCCGGTCATCCCGGCTCTCGGGCTCGTGACCGCGCTCAGCCAGCTGGTATTCATCGGGTGGGTCCAGGTCCTCATCGGCTTCGTCCTGCTCGCTGCGGGCGCGCTCGTGTATGGCGCTCGGCGGCGGTGGCACCATCCGGCCCACCACGCGGAGCTCACTGCGCAGGTGGACCGTGGCGACACTCCGGTGGCGCGCGCCGTCGGCGGCCGATCGCCCGCCAGCAGCCAGTAGTCGTCGCCGGCGCGAGAGCAGACGGACAGTTGCCGGACTGCGCACCAATGCGGAGGGAGAGCTGCGCTCAGACGTCCGCTGGAAGCTCGAACCACGCAAGCGTGCCGCCACCCGACCGTGGCTCGAGCCCGATCGTGCCGCCGTGCGCCTCGACGATCCGCCGGCAGGTAGCCAGCCCGATGCCGTGGCCGTCGACGTCGAGTTGCCGCGCTCGCGAATAGAGTTCGAAGACGTCGTCTTGGTCGTTTGGCGCAACGCCGATCCCGCGGTCGGCGACCTCGATCCGAACGCGGCCGCCGCGGACCTGTCCGCGAATCTGCACCGTGCAGTCGGCGTCCGGGTCGGTGTACTTGATCGCGTTGGTGACCAGGTTGAGCAAGAGGGAGTGCAGCTGCAGACGGTCGCCGCGCACAACCGGCAGATCCACCACGGTGAGTTCCGCGGAGCGGCGCTGGATGAGTTCGGTGAGATCCTCCTGGACGGACTCGGCGACATCACCGAGGTCGACCGGTGCACTGCCGAGCACTCCGTCGACCTGTGCGTAGTCCAGCAGCTCGTTCATCTGGTCGATCATCCGCCCGCCTGCGCGTCGTGCCCGCGCCACCATCGTCTCGAGCTCGGGCACCGTTGAGATCGCGGTCGTCTCGTGGAGCACCTCCAGGTAGCCGATGATCGCCGTGAGCGGGTTGCGCAGGTCGTGACTGACCTGGTGCGCGAAGCTGCCGAGCTGTTCGTTGGATCTGCGTAGCTCCGACCTGGCGGCGTCGAGCTCGGCGAGCAGCACCTCCAGCTCGGAGGTTCGCCGGCGCAGCTCCAGCACCTCGATCACCTGGCGGGCGAGGGTGTCGAGTGCGTCGGCCTGCGCCGGCGTGAGGTCACGGGTCCGGGTGTCGAAGACGCACAGCGTCCCGATCGTCACCCCGCTCGGAGTGCGCAGCTGGCTGGCGGCGTAGAACCGCACATCCGCAAGAACGCCGGTGACGAAAGGATTGTCGGCGAACCGCTCATCGGTCCGCGCGTCACGCAGCACAACGGTGTCCGTTTCGTGCATCGCGATCTCACACATCGACTCGTCCCGCGTGCACACGGAGGTAGGGATGCCGTATGTCGCCACGCCGTGCTGCTCGGTGCCATCGATCAGGTTGACGGCCGCGCTCGGGACGGCGCACGCGACGGCCGCCAGCTGCGCCAGGTCGAACAGCTCGCTCGGCGCCTGGCGTCCGAGCACGTCATACGCCTGAAGCTCGGCGACCCGCCGTCGATCGATCACGGCGTCCGGGGTGTCGCAGTGAGTTGACGTCGCGATGTGCTCGGCACGCATGTCCTCATTGTGCCGATTCCCCGTGTGACCCGTCGCACACGGCACGGTGTGCGGTCGTACTCAGCGGTCCGCGTAGCTCAGGCCGGACAGGAGAACCTGGACCATCTTCGTGGCGTCGTACTCCTCGCGCTGCTGAGCGCCGATGCACAGCGACCTCACCACGCCGACGCTGCTGATCGCCGGTGACGCCGACGACTCTGCGCTCAGCGTGCGCGGCCCCGACTGGTTCACCGACGCGTTCCGCCTCGCGCGCGGCATCACGGATCTGCTGACGCTGCACGGAGGGGAGCACTCCCTCGGCGGAATCTATGGCGCCCAGGACCCGCACACCACCGACGAGAGCCCCGCCCGGGTCGCCTTGATCCAGCAGGCGAGCATCGCATGGTTGCGGACCGCGCTCGACCCGAACATCGACGCCTGGCCGGTGCAACCCGACCCGGCCCTCGGCCGGATCGACCGCACCCGAATGCGATCGGCGATGCTTCGCACGACCTCTGGTCGGCGCGAGAACCCACTACGACTACGGCCTGGTGGACGGGCGCTATTGACCTGCGACAGTGCACCAGGCAGATCGACTCTGGACGAGCAAGCACAGCGCGTCAACGGGGGTCAGCCGTCGCGATCGCGCAGGGCGGCCTTTTGTGCGTTCCGGTCGCCGACGACGATCGCGGCCATGAGGACCCCGCCGGCGATCGCTGCGAGCAGGAAGAAGGTCATTGCTATCGCTGGGTAGCCGAGAATCGTCCTGGACGTCCGGACCTGCATCATCAAAGCTGCACCGACCACGATGGCCGCGAGAATGATGCCCATCGTCAGGCGGTTTGCCGACCGCTGGAGGACCGACAGGAAACGCACCTCGTCGATGGTCTTGACCCGTACGGCCAGCTCGCCGTCGGAGAGGGCATCCAGGATGCGGTTGGCCCGCCTCGGCAGCTGAGCGGCGAAGTCCTTGGCTTCGATGGCCGAGGAGAGCGCCCCCGACAGCGAAAGCGACAGCCCGCCGTGAAGGATCTCCTCGCTGTTTTCCTGGATCGCCTGTGTCGGGTCGAAATCGGGGGCAAGATGCTTGATGACCTGGTCGAGATTGAGCAGGGTCTTGCCGACCATGGCCATCTCCGCCGGCGGTCGCAGCCCGTGAACCCCGCAGAGGCGTGACAGTTCGAGCAGGACCGTGCCGACCTCCACCTCGCCGTGGAGGGCCACTGCGCTCGACACCAGGTGCGACACGTCATCGCGGAACCGCGCCGCATCGTAGCCCGCGAGGGCGTGGCCCATCTCTGCCAGGACGAGGGCGGCTTCCTCCCCGTCACCCTCGCTGAGGGCCATCAGCAGCTTCACGATCTTGCCCTGCACCCTTCTCGGGACCGTGGCGACCATCCCGAAGTCGATGAGCGCGAGGCGCCCGTCCTCGGTCAACAGCACGTTTCCCGGGTGGGGATCCGCGTGGAGCGTGCCGTCGACCAAGATCATCCGCAGGTATGCGCTGAACAGTTCCTCAACCAGCGGATATCGGTCGACCTCGAGGAGACCAAGCGGGCCGACATCGGTGACCGGTTTCCCGGTAACGCGGTCCATCGTGAGGACCTTGGAGGTCGATAGGTCCGCGATCGGCTGCGGGATGAGCAGGTGCTCGTAGGGCTGGGTCAGCTCCCCGAAACGTACGAGGTTAGCCGACTCGCGCCGGTAGTCCAGTTCGTCCGCCAGCGAGCGTCGGAAGTGCGCGAGCAGCGAGGCGACCTGGAAGCGCCGACCGCCGTCGGTGTGTCTTTCGGCCTTCTCAGCCAGGCCAGCAAGCACCTCCATGTCGTCGCGGACGCGCTCACGCACGCCGGGCCGCTGGACCTTCACGACGACGTCACGGCCGTTGCGCGTGACGGCCCGATGAACCTGCGCCAGGGACGCCGCGGCCAGGGGGCTGTCGTCGAACTCGGAGAAGAGGCTCTTGACCGGCGCTCCCAGCTCGGCCTCGATGATCTCCCGGACCTGCGTGACGGGGAACGGCTCGACCTCGTCCTGTAACCGGGTCAACGCCTCGGTGTACGGCGCGGGAAGCAGGTCGACTCGCGTCGAAAGCAGTTGGCCGAGCTTGATGTACGTCGGACCCATGCGCTCGAGATCTTCGACGAGCTGGTTCGGCGCCTCTTCGTCGAGGTCGGGTTCTGCATCCTCGGTGAGGAACTCGTCGGCCCTGGCGCCCGCGAACAGGTCGGAGCGCCCGTAGCGGACCAGGAGCTGGATGAGGTCGACATACCTGCTGCGGTGAGCTTGATCCATGGACCTGACCTTATAGACGGGAGGACTCGCAGGTCGTCTGCCTGCGTCGTTCTCGTGGCATCCCCCGCCGCCTGTCCAGTTCGACACAAGAAGGAGTGGTGCACCTGCGATGTGCAGGCGCACCACTCCGCATCGCGCGACGATCGAGAACGCACCCAGCGGCACCGCACCGGGCTTGATGCCGCTGAAGTCCGGCTTGCCGCCGATCTTTCCGATCACGGGCGAAGTACATCCGTAAATGCCTTAATGACCGTGCCGCAAGGCCTTCCAGATCGGCCCAGGCAATCGGGTCCTGACAGGATGACGTGGTGTTCCGCAACGCAGCCGAGATCGCGTCTGGCGTCTGGGTGACCACGAGCCGTCGGATGGTGACGACTTCGACCATTTTGACCGACGGTTGCCATGCCTTCCTGATCGATCCGGCTTGGGATCCGGACGAACTGGACTCTTTGGCAGTGGATCTCGCGAGAGCGGGTCTGGAAGTCATCGGTGGTTTCGCGACGCACGCGCATCACGACCACCTGCTGTGGCATCCCGGGTTCGGTGACGCGGCGCGCTGGGCGTCACCGGAAACAGCCGAACTCGCCGTCACCGAACGAGACGAGCTGGTTGAGGCCCTCGGCGACTTCCCGGCCGAGCTCACGGACCTGATGGGTCGGGTGTGTCCCACAACGAAGTTGGCGACTGACGCCTTGCCGGACGGCTTCGAGATCGAACTGGTGATCCACGACGGCCACGCGCCCGGCCACACCGCGCTCTGGCTTCCGCGCCAGCGCGTGCTGCTCCCCGGCGACATGCTCAGCGACGTGGAACTGCCGCTGCCGTTCTGGCCCGACGACGTGCCGGCATACCTCGCGGGTCTCGACCGGCTCGCCGAAGTCGTCGATCTCGCGGAGTTCGTCGTGCCCGGTCACGGTCGAATCGGCACGGATGCGCGCCAGCGGTTGGATGCCGACCGCCGCTACCTCGACGAGGTGATGCGCGGCGGGCAGTCGGCCGACCCGCGCATCGGCAACGACGGTATGGCGGAGATGCATCGGCACCTGCAGGAACTCGCCGGCGACCGATAACGCCCGTCAGTCGGTGAAGCACGGCCCGAGGCCGAGCTGTCGCAGACCTTCCCGATCGCCCGGCCCGAAGGCGATCTGGCCGGTGTTTTCGGCATTCATCAGCTCGTGGGCGTCCGGCACGTGCTGCAGTCCGACAAGATGGCCGAGCTCGTGCATCACGATCGCCCGCGCGAGCGGCCAGCCGTCGGGGAGACGCAGGATCTCGGCGAAGTCCGGGCCGTCGAGATCGACCTCGCCGCTCACCCAGTGCTGCTCGTCAGGGGAGGAGAACGGCGCTCCGTACGGCCCGGCCAGACCCGCGACCCGTCCCGCCAGACGAGGGATCACGGAGGGGTCGGTCCATGCCACCAGCACGGGCGACCACCTGTCGCCATACCGATTCTTGTCCATCGGACCGCGCGTCGTCGACGGTGCCTCCGCGGTCGGTGCGTCGATGACGAAGCGCAACCCGGTCGCCGCGCTCACCTGCGCGACCGCCTCCTCGACCAGCTGCTCGCCGCCGACCGGCTGCTCGGTGTCGTTGACGGCCAAGTGAATCGGTCGGCAGGGATCCCACGCGACCGGGCGGTCCGAACCGGAGATCGTTCTCATGAAAGCGAATTCACGCGATGACGACGCCGAGGCCGGTGGAGCGCCGAGCGGGTGCGCGCTGGCGTCGCTCGGCACCGGTGGCCAAAGGCCACGCGCCCCGCGGCTGTGCTGACTCACGAGTGACGAGCCGTCCCCGACGACTACATCAGTGCCCGGAACGTGCAGCCCGTGCGCCACCGTGCTCGTCGACGCGCCGAAGACGTGCGACTGCAGGTAAAGGGCGCCGACCGCGACGAACACCGATGCCGCCATGAGGACGGCCGTCCAGCGCCGCCGGCCCGATCCTGACCGCCGGGCAGCCGTTGTATGACGCTGCCGCGTCGCGGGCACCGGCCACGCGCTCGCACCCGCCCGTCGTCGAGGCCGCGGCCGTCCGGCCTGGATGTCCGCCAGGCACCACAAGCACACCAATGTGCCGCGTCCTCCGATGCGGCCCGCCCGATCACCTGGGCCCATGCCCTCCCGCAGGCACACCGGCTCAGCGACTGAACACGCACTATCTGCACCGGTTCCTCCACGACACCCCCCTTTTCACTCAGTGACCGTGAGGAGCACGAGTGTGGCGGAAGATCCGGCACCGCTCACCGATATTGCCGAAGCTCGGCCGGCTCAGGTCGTTGATTACCACTACTTGACAGCTTCCGAAAACAATTGCCCGCGTTCCGCCACCGCGTCACCCCGCTGCGGCAGGCTCGGATGATGGACAACACAAGCGAATTCAGCAACGGGCGCCTGGGCCGACGCGGCTTCCTGAGCGCGGCGGCGATCACCGGCGCCGGAGCACTGTCGGTCGGTGCCGCGGAGCGGGCGAGTGCTGCGACCAGCGGGCGCCGTCATACCGGCTTCCGCTGCGGCGCCGACGTCGCAGCCGGTGACGGCTGGAAAGTCTTCTCCGGACAGCGCATCGGCGTCATCACCAACCCGACCGGCGTCGTCCGCGACGGGCTGCGCAGCATCGTCGACGTCATGGTCGAGTCCGGCAAGGTCGAGATCGGCGGTGTCTTCGGACCCGAGCACGGCTTCCGCGGCACCGCGCAGGCCGGCGAGTCCGAGGGCACGTATGTCGACGAGCGCACCGGCGTCACCGTGTATGACGCCTACGGCGCCACCATCGAGAAGTTCGCCGGCTACTACCAGACCGCCAAGGTCGACACGATCGTCTTCGACATCCAGGACGTCGGCGCGCGGTTCTACACCTACATCTGGACCATGTACAACGCGATGGCCGCCGCCGCAAAACTCGGCAAGCGGTTCGTCATACTCGACCGGCCTAATCCTGTTGGCGGACAAGCGAAAGGACCCGTCCTCAAGGACGGCTTCACCTCCGGCGTCGGCCTGGACAAGATCGCCCAGCAGCACGGCATGACAGTCGGCGAACTGGCGCGCTTCTTCAACGGCGAGTTCATGCCGACCGTCGCCGGGGCGAAGGTCATCGACCTCGACGTCGTCAAGGTCGAGGGCTGGTCACCCGACGAGCTGTATGCCGGCACCGGCGCGCCGTGGATCATGCCGTCACCGAACATGCCCACGACCGACACCGCGCTGCTCTACCCGGGGACGTGCATGTTCGAAGCCACCAACCTGTCCGAAGGCCGCGGCACCACACGGCCGTTCGAGCTGATCGGCGCGCCATACGTCGACTACAAGTGGGCGCAGCGGTTGGCCGGCGAGAACCTGCCCGGCGTGGAGTTCCGCGAGGCGTACTTCAACCCGACCTTTTCCAAGAACGCCGGCCAGGTCTGCGGCGGCGTGCAAGTGCACATCATCGAGCCGAGCCGCGTCGACGCGATCCGCACGGCCACCACCATGATGACCACGCTGCGCGACCTGTATGCCGAGTTCGACTGGCGCGGCGACGCCGGCCGCTGGATCAACCTGCTGACCGGGTCGGACCGGTTCCTCAAGATGTTCACCGCCGGCGACAGTGCAGCGCAGATCGTGGCGGCGTGGCAGCCGGAGCTGAGGGCGTTCGACCGGACCCGGCGGCAATACCTGCTCTACCGCCGCTGACTGCTCGGGTCGCTACGCCTTGGTTGCGGTGCAGAGGAACAGGCCGAACTCGCGGTCGCCCTTGGTGATGCTGGTCGCGTCGGTGAAGCGGATGTCGGTGAAACCGGCGTGCGCCAGCCGGTCGGCGAGGTCGTCGCGATCGAATCCGTCATGCCCATCGAATTCGGGCTTGTCCGCATGGAACAGCCCCTCCGGATCCGCGTCGAGATCCGCGACGGCCAGCCGGCCGTCCTCGCCCAAGAGCGTCGCCACAGCCTGGAACAGCGCATCGATGTCGTGCACGTGGTGCAGCGCCATCGAACTCCACACCACGTCATAGGTCCCGTCGACCCGGTCGGTCGTCAGGTCCGCCTGTATGGGGCGCAGCCGGTCGGCGAGGCCCGCCGCTGCGATCCGTTCCTGCGCGACCCGCACCATCCCGGCGGACGGATCCGTCACGAGGACCGAGCCGACCCGGTCGGCCAGCAGGATGCTCAGCCGGCCGGTGCCGCCACCGAGGTCCAGAGCGCGCATCCCGGAGTCGAGCTCCACCGCCCGCTCGATCGCCCGGGCGACGGCAACCTGGCGCTTCTCATGGCCGGGGTCGTCGTCCCACGTCGCTGCCTCGTCGTCGAATCGCGTGTGTTCGTGCACAAAGTCGACCCTAGCCCCGACTCGTGTCAGCATGACCGGATGGACGGCGCGCGCGAACTGCTCGAAGCAGAACGCGAGCAGGCGCTGCGCCGGCTGGGCTATCTGACCGGCGACTTCAACGACGTGGTGGAGGCGTCCCGCGACTCCAACGCGGACGACGAGCATGACCCCGAGGGCGCCACCATCGCCTTCGAGCGGGCCCAGGTGTCCGCGCTCGCGCAGCAGGTTCGCGGTCACCTGGCCGAGATCGACGCCGCACTCGACCGGCTCGCTGCCGGCAGCTACGGGTTCTGCGAGCGCTGTGGGCAGCTCATCTCGCCGAGTCGCCTCGAGGCCAGACCTGCTGCGCGGACCTGCATCAGCTGCGCCGTGGGTCGGGGCTGAGGGCGAGCCGGACGGGTAAGTCTTGCCCCGCTGGGTAACAGGCCGTGACGAAGGCCGCGCGACGTGCACTGCCGGGCGGCACCGCGACGAGACGAGAAGTGACGACCGATGAACGCAGCCAAGGACGACCAGCCGGAGACCTACCGGGCCGAGGTCGATCAGCAGGACGGCGGGCCCGGCGCCCAGTCGGAGACGGGCGGCGCGCAGAACGACGTCGCCAGCGGCGGCATCAGTGAGGACCGGAACGAGGACGACCGGAACGCTGACGACACCGACGACCCGGAGGACATCGACCGGGACGTGCACGGCGACACCGACACGGTGAGTTGATGCCGCGCGGAACCTTGCTGCTGGGCGACCGTGGCCCGAGCGAACTCGTGCTGGTCCGCCACGGCGAGAGCATCGGCAACGTCGCCGACCGGAAGGCCCGCGAGGCGGGCGCCAAGCGGCTCGACCTCGACGTCCGCGACGCGGACGTGCCGCTGTCGGAGACCGGTCGCGAGCAGGCGGACGCGGTCGGGCGGCTGATGACGAACCTCGGGTCCGACCGTCGTCCTGAGCTCGTCGTCACCTCGCCATACCGACGCGCCGAAGAGACGGCGGAGCGCGCCCTGCGCGAATCCGGTCTCGATCCCGACGTGGTCGTCGACGAACGGGTGCGCGAGCGCGACCTCGGTCGCTTCGACGGCCTCACCTCCGTCGGCATCAAGGCGCAGTTCGCCGAGGAGGCGGAGCGCCGCACCCGCGTCGGCAAGTTCTACTACGTGCCCCCGTCGGGGGAGAGCTGGTGCGACGTCGCCCTCCGGATCCGGTCGCTGCTGGCCGACCTGCGCGAGGGGTATGCCGGCAAGCGCGTGTGGGTGTTCACGCACGAGGCCGTGATCATGAGCTTCCGGTACGTCGTCGAGTCGCTCACCGAGAAGGAGCTGCTCGACATTGCGAAAGCGACTGCGCTGCCGAACTGTTCGGTGACCAGCTATCGAGCCGACGAGGCAGGCCTGCAACTGGTCACGTTCGCCGACGCCGAGCACATCGACCAGTCCGCGGCACCGACGACGACCGAGCCGTCCAAGACCGAGCGAGCAGCAAGTGCCCGCTGAACACACCGATCCGCCGGTCGCCGTCACCGACCACGTGTTGCGCCACTGGCCGCTGCCCGAGCCGGGCGAGGACAAGGAAGCACGTGGTCGCGCCCTGGTGATCGGCGGCACCGCGCTGACTCCCGGGGCGGTGCTGCTCGCCGGCGAGGCCGCGTTGCGCGCCGGTGCCGGCAAACTGCAGATCGCGACCGCCGAGCCGGTCGCCGCCGCGCTCGCGGTCGCGGTCCCCGAAGCGCTGGTCGTGCCGATGGCGATCGACGACGACGGAAACCTGGCACCGGAGGCGGCGGACAGGGTGCAGGAACTCGCTGCCGAGGCCGACGCGGTCCTGCTCGGACCCGGATTCTCCGACGCCAAGGCGTCGGCGGATCTGATGACCCGGCTGCTGCCGGGGTTGCGCTCTCCTGTCGTGCTGGACGCCGTCGCGTCGGCATACCTCACCCGCCACCGCGACGGCGTGGCACACCTCGACGGCCGCGCCGTCCTCACCATGAACCCGCACGAACTCACCCGCACCCTCGAAGCCGACGACGAACCCGACGGGGACGAAGTCGTGGTGGCCACTCGTCGGCTCGCCGACCAGACGCGGGCGGTCGTGCTGCTCGGTGGCCAGGGCAAGGTCGTCGCGACACCCACCGACCAGACCTGGCAGATCGACCGCGGCGGACCGGGGCTCGGCGTCTCCGGATCCGGCGACGTGCAGGCCGGCCTTGTCGCCGGACTGCTCAGCCGCGGCGCCGACGCCGCTCAAGCCGCGGTCTGGGGCGGCTATCTGCACGCCGCCGCCGGCGACGAGCTCGCCGACCGGGTCGGCACCGTCGGCTTCCTCGCCCGGCAGATCAGCTTGTGCGTCCCGCGGCTGCTGGATCGGTTGTCCGAAGCCGGATAATGGCCGCCGGAAGGGCGGTGGGCAGATGGGTGTGCGGAACTATCTCATCGAAGGCGTGTCCGGCACCGGCAAGACGTCGGTCTGCGAGGAGCTGAATCGGCTTGGCTACCAAGCGATTCACGGTGACCGTGAACTCGCGTACCAGGGCGACCCCGAGACCGGAGAGCCGCTCGAGACGCCCTCGCATCACCACCACATCTGGCACGTCGATCAGGTTCAGGCGCTGGTCGCCGACCAGAGCGTGCCGGTGACGTTCTTCTGCGGCGGGTCACGGAACTTCGCGAAATTCATCGACCTCTTCGACGCGGTCTTCGTGCTCGACGTCGACGCCGCCACGCTCCGGCAGCGCCTGGCCGCGCGGGCGCCGGACGAGTTCGGCGGCACCCCCGAGCAGCGCGACCTCGTCCTGCGCCTCCATCGCACCAAGGAGGACATCCCGGCGGACGGCATCGTCATCGACGCCACCGCTCCGCTGGGCGTCGTTGTCGCCGAGATTCTCCGGCACGTACGGTGAGCCGGTGGAGATGAACGACTACCAGCAAGCCGCCCTGCGCACGGCGCGAGACAAGGACGCGCCCGACGAGTTCATGCACCTGGTCCTCGGCCTGGTGGGCGAGGCCGGCGAGATCGCCGAGAAGGTCAAGAAGCTGGTCCGCGACCGGAACAGCGACCTGGCGCAGCTGGACCGCGCCGACATGGCCGCCGAACTCGGCGATGTGCTCTGGTATGCCGCAGTGCTCGCCAACTTTCTCGATCTCCCGCTCGACGAGGTCGCCCAGCGCAACGTCGACAAGCTCGCCGACCGGCAGCGCCGCGGCGTGCTGAGCGGCTCCGGCGACACCCGCTGAGCCGGTTGCTCAGGACGGGAGCGCGCAGGAAGAGCTAGGACGTGCGGTGCGCCTCCGACGCCGGTTGCGGACGCCACGTCGACCTGCGCAGCCGCCACGGCATGGCGAGCGACTCGAGCTGGTCGGACAGCGTCATCTTCGACCGGCCCTCCTTGCGATCGGTGAAGTGGATCGGCACCTCGACACTGCGCAGGTGGGCCAGGCCGACCCGATAGGCCATCTCGACCTGGAAGCTGTAGCCGCTGCTGTCCGCCGACGCCGGGTCGAGCAGCCGCAAGGCGGTGGCATCCCAGGCCTTGAAGCCGGCGGTCAGATCACGGGTGGGCAGCCGAAGTACTTGTCTCACATAGGTGTTCGCGCCGGTGGACAGCAGCCATCGGTGCCATCGCAACCCCCAGTCGGCGCGACCACCCGCGACATACCGCGAGCCGACCGCGACCGCGGCCTCGCTGCTGACCAGCGCGGCGACCATGGCAGGGATCGCCTCCGGCGGGTGCGAGCCGTCGGCGTCCATCTGGACCACGACGTCGGCGCCACGCCCCAGCGCGTCGGTGAGCCCGGCGGCGTACGCGCGGCCGAGCCCCTCTTTGGCGGCGCGGTGCAGCACGTGCACGCGGTTGCTCGCTACCGACATCTCCTGCGCCAGCTGACCGGTGCCGTCGGGGGAGTTGTCGTCCACCACCAGCACGTCGAGCCGGTCGGTCGGCAGCGACAACAGGCGATCGACGGTCCCCGGCAACGACTCCCGTTCGTTGTAGGTCGGGATCACCACGATCACATAGCGGCTCTGCAGCGGTGACACCGTGCTCATCCGACCAGCTCCCGGCTCTGAGCCGGCCGCATCGACCGCAGTGCGTGTGCATCCCAAGCGCGGAAATCGGGCGACGATCCGGCGACAGGACCGCCGGAGGTCAAGAGGGTTGTGACCAGCGTCTCGATCTCCCCGGGCAGATGTGAGCCGTCGGCGCCCAACTGCACCACCACGTCCGGATCGTCGGCCAGCGCTTCGGCCAGGCCGTAGCTGCCCGGGTCCTCACCGGCCGCGGGTCGGTTGAGCACCCGCACCTGGCCGCCGAACTCACGGACAACCGCGTCCGCGCCGTCTGCAGGACCGTCGTCGACGACCAGCACCTGGAGCCGGTCGTGCGGCAGGGCCAGCAGGATGTGCGCGAGCTGCGGCAGGGACCTGGACACGCCATGGGTCTGCGCAACGACGACGACGTGCCGGTTGACCGGGCAGGAAGATCTCACGACAGCAGGCTGCGCCAGATCAGGTGTAGTGACGATGTAGTTCATGAATCCTCAGCAATCATGCGGTAACCCACACCGCGGACGGTCACGATCTCGGCGGTCGAGTGCACCTGCTCCAGCTTGCGCCGCACACTCGCGATGTGCTGGTCGATGACGTTGCTGGCCGGCAGGCTGGCGAAATCCCATACGTGGTCGAACATCTGCTCCCGCCGCAACACCTCGCCGTGCCGGCGGGCGAACAGCTCGACCAGGGCGAACTCGCGGGGCGTCAACTCCGCGCGTCCGAACGGCGTTGCAGCTTCATGTGATGCGGGGTCGACCCGCAGGTTCCCGACACTGAGCACGGCGGGGCGCTGCGTCGCGCCCCGGCGGAGCAGTGCCCGCAACCGAGCAGTCAACTCGTCGAACGCGAACGGCTTCATCAGATAGTCGTCCGCCCCCGCATCGAGGCCCTC
Organism: Flexivirga sp. YIM B11880; assembly: GCF_058148645.1. NCBI lineage: Bacteria > Bacillati > Actinomycetota > Actinomycetes > Micrococcales > Dermacoccaceae > Flexivirga > Flexivirga sp. YIM B11880. The sequence goes on along the minus strand of NZ_JBMAMH010000001.1, from coordinate 470,034 downwards.
GACCCGGTCCTCGACCCGGCCGCGCGCCGTCAGCAGCAGCACCGGGCTCCAAATGGACTGCTGCCGCATTCGCCGGCAAACCTCGAGTCCGTCCAATCCGGGCAACATGACGTCGAGCACGACCGCGTCGAAGCTGGTTTCCTGCGCGTGCCACAGGCCGTCGACGCCGTTGTGCGCGACGGTGATCGCATAACCGGAATTCGTCAGCCCACGCTGCAACAGGCCGGCAAGCCGCTCCTCGTCCTCGACGACCAACACGTGCATGACGCCAACGGTCGCTTCTTGGCATGAACGCCAGCTGTACGTTCGCCGAGTGTCGTATGACGGCAAGCTTTTCAACCGCTTCCGAGACGTACATCGTCGGTTCACGATCGACGTTCCATGGTGGTTCCATGCGCCCACCAGGACTGCTGACCGCGACGTCCGGACCCGACGTCTGCAGGAAGCCGGCCACCCCGGGCGCATGGTCCGCGCGCCGCTTCCGGATTGCGACTGGCGGGGTCTTCCTGGTGGCGTTGTTCTTCCGGCTCGGCGTCATACTCCGCAAGGGCGGAATCCACGGCATCATCGGCTACGACTGCGGCGTCTACTTCGCCGGCGCCGACGCCTTGCTGCACGGACGGCTGCCCTACCGCGACTTCACGATGGTGCACCCGCCCGGGATCACCCTGACGCTGACGCCGTTCGCCGCGCTCACCCGGGTGATGACCGACTGGCACGCGTTCATCGTCGCGAACCTCGCCTTCTGCCTCCTTGGTTCGGTGAACGCCGTGCTGGTGGTGCTGCTGTGCCGGCGTCTCGGTGTGGCTCGTCCCGGCGCCGTGGTCGCGGGCCTCTTCTACGCCAGCTGGTACGGCGCGATCAGCGCCGAATTCCAGGTGAAGCTCGAGCCGCTCGGCAACGTTCTGTTCCTGCTCGGTCTGCTTGCGCTGCTGCGGGACCAGCGCCGGCCCACGCGCTGGTCCGCTCTGCTCGCCGGCGTGCTCATCGGCTTGCCGCTGAGCGTGAAGATCTGGTGGATCGTGCCGATCGTGCTGATCCTCGCGTGGCACGGGCGCTGCCGGCGCAGCCTGCGCGCGGTCCTCGAGGTGGTGGCCGGTGCCGCAGCCGGTGTGACGGCGGTCTGCCTGCCGTTCTTCGTCGTCGACCCCTCCGGGATGTGGCAGTCGGTGGTCACCGGCCAACTCGGCCGCACGGTGACCACGCCGATCGCCGATCGGCTGGCCGGCATGAGCACGGTGAACCAGTTGGTGCACCGTCTAGGACCCCGGGAAGCCGACATCGTGGCGGTCGCGTTCCTGCTCGCTGTCGCAGTGCTCGCGGTCCTGGCCTGGCGGGGCAGCAGGCGCGGCCGGTTCCTCGTCGTGCTGGTCCTGGCGCAATTGGCCGTCCTGATCGCAGCCCCGTCGTGGTTCGAGTTCTACTGCGACTACTTCGCGGTCGGCTTCGCAGTCATGGTCGGCAGCGCCTTCGTGGCGGTCCGCCGGGTGCGCCTCGTCCGGTCGCCGGCCGGCGTGTTCACCGCCGGGATCCTGGCGCTCACCACCCTGATCACCGCCGCCGGCACTGAGGCGGTCCAGGCATACGCCGGGGCCGGCAGGATCACCCAGGTGGTGCGCAACGACCGCTGCGTGATGTCCAACACCCCGACCCTGCTCCTTCGGCTCAACGCACTCACCAGAGGGCTGGCCGCGGGTTGTCCGAGCTGGATCGACGTCAGCGGCCGCCTGATGGGGCAGGACAAGCCGGCCCTGCTGAAGACGGAACACCGCACCTGGCAGGGTGTGGAACTGCAATACCTACGCTCGGGCGACGCCGTGGTGATCTGGCCGGACGACCCGCACTACCTGCCTGAGGTGCGCAAGGGGCTGCACAAGGACGGAGTGCTCGCGAAGGTCAAGGGCACCGTCGTCTATCGCGGCGGATGATCGGGGCGCCTCTCAGCGTCGCCTCAGCGAAGAACTGTAAGGGTGAGCGCAATGTTGCAACATGAGACACCGAGCCGAGTTCGGCCGCGACCATCCCTCTCGCCGAGGTCGGTCGTGGCCCGACCGCGTGCGCTCGTCGTCGCCGCCGTGCTGTACCTGATCGGCGCCGGGATCGGCGTGTGGGCCGTCTCGACCGGAGCGCGCGCCACCGGTGAGCTGCGCCTCGACGAGACGCTCGCCGGGGACCGCGGGCCGGCGCTGGCCGACGTGAGCAAGGTGATCAACGTCGTCTGCGCGCCGGGCGTCGGCCTGATCTGGCTGGCACTGATCTGCGTCATCCTGTGGCGCACGATCGGGCGCGTCGTCGCGTTGCAGGCCGCGCTGCTGACCCTCGGCGGCTGGCTGTCCATCGAGATCTTCAAGATCCTCTTCCACCGGCACCGGCCGCCGACCGCCCTCGTGCACGCGCTGGTGGTCGAGCGGCAGCCGGACAGCTTCCCGAGCGGGCACACGGCGTTCACCGCATCGGTGGTCGCCGGGGTCTTCCTCGCTGTCGGCGGTCACCACGTACTGCGACGAGTCATCCTGCTGGTCGGTCTCCCGCTGATCGTGGTCGTCGCCGCCAGCCGGCTCTTCATCGGTGCCCACTACCTGGTGGACGTGACCGCGGCGCCCCTGCTCGCGTGGGGCTCGATCGCGGTGGGCGTCGCGCTCGGCTTCGGGAACGGCCCGACATTCCTGCCCCCGTGGCTGCACGGCCTCGTCATACGCCGACCACAGGAGTAATACTCCTCATCCATGAGGGTTTTGGTGGTCGAGGACGAGGTGCCCCTCGCGCGGCTCCTGCAGCGCGGCCTGACCAGGGCCGGGTTCGTCGTCGAGCTCGCGCATGACGGCGTCGACGGGCTGTGGCTGGCCACGGAGGAGTCGTTCGACGCCATCGTCCTCGACATCATGCTGCCCGGCATCCACGGGTATGACGTCCTCCGGCGGCTGCGCGAGCGCGAGATCTGGGCACCGGTCCTGATGCTCACGGCCAAGGACGGCGACTTCGACCAGGTGGACGCACTCGACCTGGGCGCCGACGACTACCTGACCAAGCCGTTCAGCTTCCCGGTGCTGGAGGCCAGACTGCGCGCGCTGACCCGACGCACCCCGGTGGCCCGGCCGGTGACCATCTCCGCGGGTGGAGTCCGGCTCGACCCGGCCGGCGCTCGGGCATTCCGTGGCGACACCGAGTTCTCCCTCACGCCAAGGGAGTTCAGCCTCCTGCACTTCCTGATGCGGCGCGCCGGCCACACCGTCAGCAAGACGGAGATCCTGGAGAACGTCTGGGATCCGGCGTTCGACGGCGACGACAACGTCGTCGAGGTGTATGTCGGCTACCTGCGCCGCAAGATCGACCGGCCGTTCGGCACCAACACGATCGCCACCGTGCGCGGAGTCGGCTACCGGCTCGAGGAGTCCTGAGCCCCCGGCAGCGACACGGTGAAGCGGGCACCGCCGAGCGGTGACGCGTCGACCCGCACGTCGCCACCCGCACTGCGCACCAGCTCGCGCACGATGGCCAGCCCCAGGCCCGAGCCGCCCGCACCACGGCTGCGGCTCTCGTCGAGGCGGACGAATCGGTCGAAGACGCGCTCGCGGTCCGCGGGCGGGATGCCGGGCCCGTCGTCCTCGACGGTCAGCACCGCGGTCCCGCCGGCGCCGGTGGCCGTCGTCACGACCACCTGCTGCCGGGCATGCCGGATGCCGTTGTCGACCAGATTGCGCACCACCCGCTGCACGGCCGGCTCCGGCGCACGCGCGCGGCTCGGCCGGCCGGCATACCGCAGCGTCACATCGTGGCCGCCGCGCCATCGTCCGGCCTCCGCCTGGGCGAGGTCGTCGAGGTCGACCTCCTCGGCCGGCGACGACGGGCGGCGCTCGTCGATCCGGGCCAGCAGCAGCAGATCGCCGATCAGGGTGTTCATGCGGTCCAGCTCGGCGCGCACCGTCGGCGCGACCACCGGCCACTCACTGGCCGGATCCGCGGAGGCCAGATCGGTGGCTGCCTGCAGGGTCGCCAGCGGCGAGCGCAGTTCGTGGCTCGCGTCGGCGACGAACCGTTGCTGCCGGGTCTGCGACGACTCCAGCCGGTCCAGCATCCGGTTCAACGTGACTGCGAGTGCTGAAATCTCGTCCTTCTGGAGCGGCACCTCGACTCGGGCGTCCAAATGACCGGCTTCGATCGCGTCGACCTCCGAACGCATCCGGTCCACCGGAGCCAGCGCGCGCCCGGCAACCCACCACGCGAGCCCGGCCGCGAGCCCGGTGAGGACAGGTGTGCCGAGCAGCAGGATCTTGGCGTCGGTGCTGATCGCCTCGTGCTGCGGTTGCTGGGAGGCCGACACCTGCACGACGTAGTGCTCTCCGTCGGCCTCCACGCCCTGGGACACCACCATCGGGTTGTCGACGTCGCCCGGCCACCACCAGTGCCGCGCACCCCGGACCAGCCGGTGGTCGTCCCTCGGGCGGTCCACGCTGAGCGGCGCGGTCACGTCCTCCGGCGCCGCAAGCCGGACCCGGCCCGCGTCGTCGATCACCACCGTCTTCATGGCGGTGTCGACGCCGATCAGCACCGACCGGCGGAGGCCGTCCCGATGCACGGCGGTGGCGACCGCATCCGCCTGCTGCCGCACCCGCGAGGTGAGACTGCTGGTGAGCGATCGCTGCAGCAGGGTCGCCAGCACGAAGACCCCGACGAGCAGCGGGATGATCACCGCCACCGCGGTGACGGCCGCCAGCCATGGGCGCAGCCCGCGTGCGCGGGGCGGTGTCAGCGAGATCACCCCGCCATACTGGGCCAGAAAACCGCTGGCGCGCGGGACATCTCAGTGTTTCCTCAGTGCTCGGCCCGGAAGATACGCTCGTGACTACTGTTTCCGCACGCGCGCGTCGCGCGACGGCAATCTCCTGGGTCGCTCCGGTCGGAGTGACGTTCTGGCTCCTCAAACTGATCACCACGGCCTTCGGCGAAGCGGCCTCGGACGGGCTGGCCGGGATCAGCCCGGCGCTCGCGGTGCTCGTCGGAGTGGTCGGCCTGGCCGCGACGCTGCGTTGGCAAATGCGCTCACATCGGTTCGTCCCCGAGCGCTACTGGGCGGCGGTCGCCGCGGTCGCCGTGTTCGGCACGATGCTCGCCGACGGGGTCCACGTGGCACTCGGCCTGCCCTACCCGGTCACCAGCTTCTTGTATGCCGCCGCCACGGCGGCCGTCTTCATCGCCTGGCGGCGCACGGAGGGAACCATCTCGATCCACGACATCGTGACGGTGCGCCGGGAGCAGTTCTACTGGGCGGCGGTCATGTGCACGTTCGCGCTCGGCACCGCTGTGGGCGACCTGACCGCGGCTACTCTCGGGCTCGGATTCTTCCCCTCCGCAGCGCTTTTCGCGGTCATGATCGCCATACCGGCGATCGCCTGGCGATGCACGCGGCGGCACGAGGTGCTGTGGTTCTGGTGCGCGTACGTGCTGACCCGGCCGCTCGGCGCGTCGATCGCGGACGGCTTCGCCAAGCCGCGGTCCTTCGGGCACGGTCTCGGCGTCGGCGACCTCCCGGTGGCGATCGTCCTCGGTCTCGCGCTCCTCGGGCTGGTGCTCGTCGTCGTCGTACCGGAGCAGCGCCGGGAGGCCTGAGTCCGCCGACCGTCGCCTGTCGGTCCGTCCGGGTAGCGTCCCGGCATGGTGGATTTCAGCAGTGAGGATCTGAGCGGTTCGAGCTTCCGGGCAGTCAAGCTGCGCGACGCGACCTTCCGCGATGTCGATCTGCGCGGGGTGCGCGTCACCGGCGCCGACCTGTCCGGGGCGGTGCTGCGCGGCGTCGACGTGCCGGACATCGAGATCGACAGTCCGTGGTTGTTCGACGGCGACCACTACCTGCGCGTCAACGGCGTCGACGTGCGGGCGTTCGTCGACGCCGAGCTCAACAAGCGCTTCCCCGGCCGCGAGTTGCGCGCCGCGGACACTCCTGAGGGGCTGCGCGCCGCGTGGCAGGCGGTGCAGCGCACCTGGTCCGCGACGCTGGACCGGGCGGCCGCGATGCCGGACGGCACCGTCGACGCGTCGGTCGGCGGCGAGTGGTCCGTGGCACAGACGTTGCGGCACCTGGTGATGGCGACCGACGTGTGGCTGGGCCGGTCGATCCTGGGTGAGGAGCAACCGTTTCATCCGCTCGGCCTGCCCTACGACGGATATGCCGAAGAGGGGCGCGACACCTCGGTGTTCGAAACCGACACCCCGTCCTACGACGCCGTTCTCGCCGCCCGAACCGATCGGGTGGGCAAGGTCGGGCGCTTCCTCGCAGAGGTGTCGCCCACCCTGCTGGCCGAGCAACGACCCAACCCATGGGATCCGGACGGTGAGGAGACCGTGCTGTCGTGCCTGCACACGATCCTCGACGAGGAGTGGGAGCACCACCGCTACGTGGTGCGTGACCTGGACGTGCTCAGTGCGGAGCCGACGTCGGGCTGACCGTGTCGAGATGGGCCAGCGCGGCCACGACCATCGCCTGCGTGCCGGTGTCGAGGGTCGGCTGCAGCACCGGCGCGAAGTACGGCGAGTGGTTGACCGGGATGTCGGACGAGACGCGTCCGGCGCGGTCGGCAGCGGCATACAGCTCGGGATCGGTGCCGCCGATGCCCCAATAGGTGTATGGCGCACCGAGCGCGACCGGGATGTGGCTGAAGTCCTCGCTCGGGCTCTGCAGCGGTAGCTCGCCGGCCGCGTCGCCGAAGAAGTCGGCGAAGGCAGCGGCGACCCGTCCCGTCGGCGCCTCGTCGTTCACCGTGCCGGGCACCGACTCGAAGAGCTCGAAGTCCGGCGGCTGGGGCGCCCCGGACGCGGTGCACTCCGCCTCGACGATCCGGTGGATGGCGTCGAGCACACCGGTGCGGGTCCGCTCGGAGTAGCTGCGGACGTTGAGCTCGAGCACGGCATGGTCGCTGACGATGTTGCTCTTGGAGCCGGCGTGCAAGCTGCCGACCGTGACGACGGCCGGCTCGGTCGGCCCGATCTCCCGGGACACGATCGTCTGCAGCCGGAGCACGATCATCGCGGCCAGCACGACCGGGTCGACCGTCGCCTGCGGCATCGAGCCGTGGCCACCGCGGCCGTGGACGGTGACACGGATGCTGTCCGATGCCGACAGGACCGCGCCCGCTCGGGTGCCGACGGTGCCGGCCGGCATCGCGAGCACGTGCTGGGCGAGCGCGACGTCGACCGGGCCGGTGACGCTGCTCAGCGAGTCGTCGACCATGCGGCGCGCACCGTCGCCGACCTCCTCGGCCGGCTGGAAGAGCGCGATCAGCGTGCCGCGCCAGTGCTCCCTGCCCGCGGCGAGCAGCGCTGCCGCGGTGCACAGGCAGGAGACGTGCACGTCGTGTCCGCAGGCGTGCATGACCGGGACGGAGTCGCCGGCGGCGGTCGTCGCGGTGGCCGTGCTTGCGTAGTCCAGGCCGGTCGCCTCGCGCACCGGGAGCGCGTCCATGTCCGCGCGCAGCAGCACGCGCGGTCCCTCGCCGTTGGCCAGCACGCCCACCACACCGGTGCCGCCGATGCCGGTCGTCACATCGAAACCGCTGGCTGTCAACCGTCTTGCGACCTCTGCCGCCGTCGCGGTCTCCTGGTGCGACAGCTCCGGGTGCTGGTGCAACTCGCGGTAGAAGCTCTCCAGGTCCTCGCGGGCGCCGGCGAGGCCGGCCAGCACCGCGTGCGCCGCCGCCGAGCTCATGGCTGCGCCGGCTCGCTGTCGAGTACGACGACCGAGCGCAGCACGTCGCCGTCGTGCATGCGGGTGAAGGCCTGCTCCACCTCGTCGAGCGCGATTTCCTCGGTGACGAACGCGTCCAGGTTGAGACGGCCGCGCTGGTAGAGGTCGATCAGCATCGGGAAGTCGCGGCTGGGGAGGCAGTCGCCATACCAGCTGGACTTGAGGGCGCCACCACGGCCGAAGACGTCGATGAGCGGCAGCTCGGGCAGCTTGAGGTCGGGTGTCGGGACTCCGACGAGCACCAGCGTGCCGGCCAGGTCGCGGGCGTAGAAGCCCTGCTTCCAGGTCTCCGGGCGACCGACAGCTTCGATGACCACGTCGGCTCCCTCGGCGCCGGGGTAGACCTGCGCGCAGATCTCCTTGATCTGTTCGACCGGGTCACCCTGGGACGAGTCGATGGTATGCGTGGCGCCGGCAGCCTTGGCAGCGTTGAGTTTCCGGGAATCGATGTCGACGGCGATGACCGGCGAGGCGCCGGCCAGCACGGCGCCCGCGACGGCAGCCACGCCCACGCCGCCACAGCCGATGACCGCGACGGAGCGGCCGCGGGTGGCGCCGCCGGTGTTGATCGCGGCGCCGAGGCCGGCCATCACGCCGCAGCCGAGCAGGCCAGCGGCTGCCGGCCGAGCCGACGGGTCGACCTTGGTGCACTGTCCGGCAGCGACCAGGGTCTTCTCGGCGAAGGCGCCGATGCCGAGCGCCGGGCTGAGCTCGGTGCCGTCCTCGAGCGTCATCTTCTGGGTGGCGTTGTGGGTGGCGAAGCAGTACTGCGGCTCACCGCGCTTGCAGGCCCGGCACTCGCCGCAGACGGCGCGCCAGTTGAGGATGACGAAGTCGCCCGGCGCGACGTCGGTGACTCCCTCGCCGACCGACTCGACGATGCCGGAGGCCTCGTGACCCAGCAGGAAGGGGAAGTCGTCGCTGATGCCGCCCTCGCGGTAGTGCAGGTCGGTGTGGCACACGCCGCAGGCCAGGACCTTGACCAGCGCCTCACCCGGCCCCGGGTCGGGCACGTTGATCGTCTCGATGCTGACCGGCTCGCCCTTGGCTTTGGCGACAACGGCTTTCACCTGCTGCATGGCTTCTCCTGTCGTTGCTCCTGTGCGGAACGTTACCCGGGTCGGAGTGCGCCCGGCGTGCCGAGATCCGCACCGACTGGCACAGGTAACACCGAGTGGCTCAGCTGCAGCTGTGCCATTCGCTGGTGACTGTGCCACTCGGCGGCAGGTGTGTCAGTCGGCGGCGGGTGTGTCAGTCGGCGCTCGAGTCCGGCCCGCGCCAGAAGCGGGCGGCGTGTGCCAGCGCGGGCTTCTCGAGCAGGCCGACGAGCCGCTCGAAGAGCGCGACGGCTTCCGGGGCGCTCCAGTCGTCGGCGAGCAGCTCGCGCGGCAGCCCGGGGTCACGGAACGGCAGTTGCCGCCAGGCGTCGACGAGGTCCAGGTACGTCGCGAAGGCCGTCGGCTGGTCGAGCGCGGCGGCGCCGCCCTCCGCAGGCCGGTAGCGGTCGATGAACTCCTGGTAGCTGCGGTCGATCGCGGTCAGATCCCAGCTCTCGTAGAGCAGCGAGGTGAGGTCACGCCGGCCGGCATACTCGCCGACGAAGACAGCCGCGTGCTTGTCCAGCCCGAGATCGGCGATCGCCTCCTCGGCAGCCGGCCGCATCCGCGCGGGCGCGAGCCAGGTCGCGGTGCCGATGTTGCCGAAGCCGAGATGGCTCAGGTGGTTTCGCAACTTGTACCGTTTGCTTCGATCCGACTCCGGCACGCTGAAATTGACGATGCACCAGCCCTCGGCGAGATCGGCCGGGCGGCGGGCGTGCCAGATGACCTCGTCGCCCCGTGCCAGCACCGCCAGCGCGTGCTCGGTCAGCGCGTAGCCCCGGGCTCCGTCGCGAGCCTCCGCCGCCAGCCAGCCACGCTGCTTGAGCCGGAAGACGGCCGTCCGCACGCCCGGGGCATCGACACCCAGTTGACCCATCAACTCGATGGTTCCGGCGATCGGCATCCAGTCGCCCAGCTGCCGCACGACCGAACCGAGGAACGTGACCAGCAGCGTCCGGGAGGCGCGCGGCGCAGCTTTCGGGGCAGGAGTCATCGTGCCGATTGTGCCGGGTCGGGTTGCCAGCGAACGTGCACGTCCGTCTGCTGGCCCTCGCGCAGCAGTTGCAGCCGCGGCGGGATCTTGTCCGTCCGTGAGGTCGGCGGCTTGCGCCTGCCGGCCGCAAACTGGTCCGGCCAGGGTGCGGCGTCGCCGGCGTACTCCTGCTCCGCTGCCGCGTGCAGTGTCCACTGCGGATCGTAGAGATGCGGCCGGCCCATGGCGCACAGGTCGGCGCGGCCGGCCAGCAGGATCGAGTTGACGTCGTCGTAGCTGGAGATCGCACCCACCGCAATGACTTTGGCGTCGGTGCCACCCGCCACCTGGTGCCGGATCTTGTCCGCGAACGGCGTCTGGTACGACCGCCCGAAGGCCGGCTTCTCGTCCTTGCTGATCTGGCCGGAGGACACGTCGATGGCGGCTGCGCCGTGCTCGACGAAGGCGCGGGCGATCTCGACCGCGTCGTCCTCGGTGTTGCCGTCGGGCAGCCAGTCGGTGGCGGAGATGCGCACGGTCACCGGGATCTCCGCCGGGACCGCCGCACGGACGGCGTCGAAGACCTCCAACGGATACCGCAAGCGGTTTGCCAGGGATCCGCCGTAGTCGTCGGTGCGCTGGTTGGACACCGGTGACAGGAACGAACTCAGTAGGTAGCCGTGCGCGGCGTGCACCTCGATCAGGTCGAAGCCGGCGTCCACCGCGCGCCGCGCGGCGGCGACGAATTCGTCTCGTATCTGGTCCAGTTCGGGTTTGGTCACCTCACGTGGAAGGTGGCAGCCCTCGCCATACGGCAGCGGTGAGGGGCCGACGACCTCCCAGTTGCCTTCCTCGAGCGGCTCGTCGATCCCCTCCCACATCAGCTTGGTGGAGCCCTTGCGGCCCGAGTGCCCGATCTGGGCGCCGATCTTCGCGGTCGACCGGTCGTGTACGAACTCGGTGACCCGCCGCCAGGCGTCGCGTTGCTCGTCGGTCCACAGTCCGGTGCAGCCGGGCGTGATCCGTCCCTCCGGGGAGGTGCAGATCATCTCGGTCATCACCAGCCCGGCGCCGCCGAGCGCCTTCGAGCCCAGGTGCACGAGGTGGAAGTCGTTCGGCATGCCGTCGACGCCGGAGTACATGTCCATCGAGGACACAATGATCCGGTTGCGCAGTGGCAGGTCGCCGATCGTCACCGGCTGGAACATCGCCGGCGTGACCTCGGAAGCGCCATTGTGGCGGGCGAATTCGGCTTCCATCCGGTCCGCGAAGTCGTGGTCGCGCTCCTTGAGGTTGTCGAAGGTGATCCGCCGGGACCGGGTCAGCAGGTTGAAGACGAACTGCGCGGGGTCCTGGTCGGCGTACATGCCGATGTTCTCGAACCACTCCAGCGACGCCTGCGCCGCACGCTGGGTCGACTCGACCACCGGCTTGCGCTCCTCCTGGTATGCCGCCAGTGCGTCGTCGATGCCGGCGTGCTCGTGCAGGCACGCGGCCAGGGCCAGGGCGTCCTCCATGGCGAGCTTCGTCCCGGACCCGATCGAGAAGTGCGCGGTGTGCGCGGCGTCGCCGAGCAGCACCACGTTGCCGTCGTGCCACGAATCATTGCGAACCGTGGTGAAATTCAGCCACTTGGAGTTGTTCGTCAGGATCCGTTGACCCTTCAGCTCGTCCGCGAAGATCTCGGCCACGCGGGAGACCGCGTAGTCGTCGGAGGCACCGGGCGGGAAGTCCTCGTGCTCCGTGCGGTCCAGGCCGGCGGCGCGCCATACGTCCTCGTGCATCTCGACGATGAACGTCGATCCCTTGTCCGAGTAGGGGTAGCCGTGGATCTGCATGGTGCCCCACTCCGTCTGCTTGACGAAGAACTGGAACGCCTCGAAGACCAGGTCGGTGCCGAACCAGATGTACTTGTTGTGCCGCCGGTCCAAGTTGGGCTTGAACACGTCGGCGTACTTCGTCCGCACCGCGGAGTTGACGCCGTCGGCGGCAACCACCAGATCATGGTCGCGGCGCAGCTCGTCGACGTCCGGGGCGGCGGTCCGGTAGTGGACGGTGACACCGAGCTCGGCGACCCGCCGCTGCAGGATCTGCAGCAGCTCCTTGCGCGACATGGCCGCGAAACCCTGTCCACCGACGGTGAATTCGTGCCCCTGGAAGGTGACGTCGATGTCCGTCCACCGCGCGAAGCGCTGCTCCATGGTGGCGTGCACCACGGGATCGGCGCCCTCGATGCTGCCGAGCGTCTCGTCGGAGAACACCACGCCGAAGCCGAACGTGTCGTCGGGTGCGTTGCGCTCCCACACGGTGATCTCGTGCCCGGGGTCCAGGTCCTTCATCAAGGTGGCCAGGTAGAGCCCGCCCGGGCCGCCACCCACGATCGCGATCTTCACAACGGTGCCTCCACGCGCGGCCCAGTGCCGGCTTCCTGATTGACGATGTCGCGCAGCCGGAAGTGCTGCAGCTTCCCGCTGGCGTTGCGCGGCAGGGTGTCGACGAAGCGCACGTCACGCGGGTACTTGTACGGCGCGATGTGGCCCTTGACGAAGTCCTGGATCTCTTTGACCTTGCCAGCATCTCGCGCCACGCCGTCCCGCAGCACCACGAACGCGCAGACGATCGAGCCGCGCTCGCGGTCCGGTTTGGCGACGACTGCGCACTCCACGACGTCCGGGTGTTCCTCCAACGCCGCCTCCACCTCGGGGCCGCCGATGTTGTAGCCGGACGACACGATCATGTTGTCGGTGCGGGCCTGGTACCAGAAGTAGCCGTCCTCGTCCCGCAGGAACGTGTCGCCGGTGACGTTCCAGCCGTCGACGACGTAGTTGCGTTGCCGGTCGTCGGCCAGGTAACGGCAGCCGACCGGCCCGATCACGGCCAGCCGCCCGGCGACGCCGGGCCCGACCTCGTGGCCGTCGTCGTCGAGAATGGTGGCGCGATATCCCGGCACCGGTTTGCCGGTGGATCCTTCTCGGATGTCGTCGCCGGCCGCGGTGATGAAGATGTGCAGCATCTCGGTGGCGCCGATGCCGTCGATGATCTTCAGCCCGAGCTGCTCGTGGACCTCGTGCCAGGTCTCCAGCTGGATGTGCTCCCCGGCACTGACCGCCGTGTGCAGGCTGCGCAGCTGGGCGGCGTTGCCGGCCTTCAGAATCTGCTTGTATGCCGTGGGGGCTGTCGCCAGCGAGGTGATCCCGTGTGTTTCCACCATGTCGGCGAGTTCGGCCGGTGTCGCCTTCTCGGTGAGGAACGCGCACGCACCGGCACGCAGCGGGAAAACAACGAGCATCCCGAGCCCGAAGGTGAACGCGAACGGTGCGGTGCACGCGACGAGATCGTCCGGCTGGAGCCGCAGCGTCGTCTTTCCGAAGGTGTTGTCGATCGACAGGATGTCCCGGTGGAAGTGGGTGGTGATCTTCGGGACGCCGGTGCTGCCCGAGGTCGGCCCGAAGAGCGCGACGTCGTCGGCGGCCGTGTCGACCGCAGTGAAGTCGGTCCGTTTCCCGGCGATGAGCTGGGTGAGGTCGTCGTCGCCGCCCCCGCCATACGTGGCGATCTTGAGGGCGGGAGCGATGGTGTCGCGCAGCTCGTGGATGGCGTCGGCGAACCGGTGATCTACCAACGCCATGGCAGGAGCGGTCTTTTCGACGATCGGGGCGATCTCCCGGGCGCGCAGCGCGGACATGGTGGTGACCACGATGCCGCCGGCCTTCAGCACCGCCAGCCAGGCGGCGACCGTCCACGGGTTGTTCGGTGAACGCAGCAGCACCCGGTTGCCGGGGACCAGGCCGAGCTCGTCGGTCAGGTAGCCGGCGAGTTGGTTGGTGCGCTGCAGCAGCTCGCCATACGTCCACACCTCGCCGTCCGGCGTCTTGATGGCCGGCCGGTCGGCCCCGAACGTCTGCGTCGGAATGTCGATCAGCTCGACCGCGGCGTTGAGACGTGGCGGGTACTGCAGCAGATCGGTGGTGAACTCCAGTGTCGGCCACAGCTCCTGGGGCGGGAGGTGGTCGCGGGCGAACGTGTCCTGATACCCGGTGGGTGCGAGGTCTGTCATCGTGCGGCTCCAGAGGTGGTGCGGATCATGCCCTCCTGGGCGACAGTGGCCAGGTGGGTGCCGTCGGGCGTGAAGAACCGCCCGAGGTTGAGGCCACGACCGTCGGCGGCCGAGAGCGCTTCTTGGGCGTAGAGCAGCCAGCCGTCGACGGGCGCGCTGCGGTGGAACCACATCGAGTGGTCCAGACTGGCGGTGACCAATCCTTCGTCGGCCCAAGCGAACCCGAGAGCGCGCAGGGTCGGCTCGAGAATGGTGTAGTCGCACACGTAACTCAGTGCGGCGGTGTCGCGCTGCACGTCGTCGAGCCCTGCGACGGGCTGCAGTTCGTTGAACGGCCGCACCCAGACCGCCTGGTGCGGCACCTGCGCACCGTCGACCGTGAGGTAGACCGGCCCGGGCACGTGTCGCATGTCGAAGCTGCGACCGTGCGACCAGTAGTCGCGCGAGGCGCCGGTCATCGTGCCGCCCGACTTGCCGGCGAGGTAGTCCGCGGAACTCGGCAGGCTTTCCGGATCTCGAGCAGTGGCAGGCATTTCGGACTGCAGCTCGCCACCGCGCTCCCCGGTCGCGAAGCTCGCCATACAGACGAAGATCGGCTTGCCGCCCTGGTAGCCGCGTACCTGCCGGGTGCTGTAGCCCCGGCCGTCGCGCAGGATCTCCACCTCGTAGCGGACCTCGGCGCCGATCTCGGCCGGCCGCATGAAGTAGGAGTGCGTCGAGTGCAGGTGCTTGCCGTCGACGGTGCGCATTGCCGCGACGACGGCGGCCGCGACCAGGTCCCCGCCGTACGCCTTGGGCCACGGACACGGCTGGGTGACCGCGGTGAACGCGCGGTCGAAGTGCTCCGGCGCGATCTCGGTGAGCGTGACGGCGTCGGTGAATATCGTTGAAGTGAGGACGTTTTGACTCATGGTCGGCTGGTCCAGTCGCGAAGTTCGTCGTCCGGCACCTGCGGCAGGTTGACGACGATGTTGTCCGGCGTGCGGGTGGTCATCCAGGTGAGCGGGTTGTTGCGGTCCAGGTTGCACTCGACGTGCGGCATGTATGGCGGGACGAAGACCCAGTCGCCCTCCGACATGTCGATGTAGTCCTCGAACTTCTCCCCGAAGTAGATCCGGGCCCGGCCGGAGAGCACGTAGCCACCGGTCTCCGCCTCGCCGTGGTGGTGCGGCACCGACCGGTATCCCGCGAGGTTGTGCACCTTGCCGAACCAGATCCGGGTCGCCGGTGTGTGCTGGATGCTGACGCCGGAAACCCGTGTCGCTCCTTCGGACTGGCCGGTCAGGCCCGAATCCGGCTCGTAGCCGCCGCGGGTGACGAACGGCACCACCAGGCCGGCATCGTTCCGGTACATCGACATGTCGATGCCCTCGTAGTTGTCGGAATTCGGGTCCATCGCGGTTCCTTTCATCAGGTGAAGCGGACGACGTTGCGGAGGCGGCCGATGCCGGGGATCTCGGTCTCGACGACGTCGCCGTCGGCGAGGAAGGTCGGGGGCGTCATACCTTGGCCGACGCCGCCCGGTGTGCCGGTGAGGATCAGATCACCGGGCCGCAGCACGGTGAAGGTCGAGGCGTAGGCGAGGAGTGCGGCGCTGTCGAAGACCAGCCGGGCGGTGTTGCCGCGTTGTCGCTCGACGCCGTTGACGCGGCAGATGACCTCCACGCCGGCAACCGGGTCCAACTCGTCGGGCGTGACCACCACTGGCCCCACCGGAGTAGTCGCGTCCCACGCCTTGCCCTGGAACCACTGGAGCGTGCGCTGCTGCCAGTCGCGCACCGAGATGTCGTTGGCCACGGTGTAGCCGGCGATGGCGTCCCGGGCCTCGTCCTCGCTCGCGCGGCGCAGCTCCTTGCCCACCACGACGGTCAGCTCGGCCTCCCAGTCGACGCGGTGCCCGGGGGGCAGGGTGATGTCCTCGTCCGGCCCGGTCAGAGTGTCCCCGAACTTCGCGAAAAGTGTTGGGTGCTCAGGGAGTTCGCGACCCATCTCCAGGATGTGATCGCTGAAGTTGAGACCGCAGCAGATCACCTTCCGCGGGGCGGGTGTCGGCAGAACGGGCACGGCCTCGGCAAGCCGCTCGCCCGGAGTCAGCGACGCACCCGCAGCGAACCACTCCGACAGGTCGGCGGCCGGCAGGACGCGCCAACCCTCGTCGTCGACCGCAGCACGGGTGGTGCCGTCGGTGGTGAGCACTGTCGCCAGTCGCATGTCCGCCCGTTCCTCGTCGAAGTGACCGCGCATTTCAGTTCTCTCACGATCGTTGCGTAAATGTCAATAGATCGTTTAGCCTGGATCGGCGAGTCCAGGAAACCCGAAGGAGACCCGATGTCGACCGACCTGACGCCCATCCCGGTGAACCCCGCGGACCTCCCAGCGCCGAGCGGCTATTCGCACGGGACGCTCAGCGGCAACACCCTCCACCTGGGTGGCCAGACCGCCCTGGACGCGAACATGCGGATCGTCCCGGGCGGGATCGTCGAACAGTTCCGGCAGGCGTTCGGCAACGTGCTCAGCACGCTGCGAGCGGCCGGCGGGGTCCCCGAGGACCTGGTCAGCATCACCATCTACCTGACCGACATCCCGGACTACCAGGCGCACGGCGCGGAGATCGGCAGGGTATGGCGGGAGCTCGCCGGTCCCATCTATCCGGCGATGGCCGGCATCGGCACCACCGGACTGTGGCAACCCGAGGCGCTGATCGAAATCATGGGCGTCGCAGTGATTCCGGACGATCGACTGATCCGACCGGGTGCCGGGGCGTAGGTTCGAGCCCGTGGCCGCGCCGAGATATCAGCTGTTGTGGTTACGAGTGCGTCATACCGACATCAACTGATATTTCGAGAGTGAGTCACGACTGTATGCCGAGCGCTCTGCCGAGTTCGCGGAGCACCGGCCCCGGCGCGCGGTTGTCGTCCCCGTTGATCTCGACGGTCGTCCAGTCCGCGGCGCGCATGGCGCGACGCCGCTGCTGGTCCTTGCGCCGCTGCTCGACGGTGAAGTGGTAGTCGCCGTCGTACTCGGCCACCACCCGCTGCGCCTCCCAGACGAAATCGCCGTACCCGAGCCACCGGCCGCAGTGGTCCCGCACAGCGACGTTGAGTGCCGGCTCCGGAAATCCCGCATCGCGGAAACGCAGCCGCCACAACGACTCCTGAGGCGACAGCACGCCTGGCCGGATGAGGGACGCCGCCACGCGTGCGCTCCGGATGCCGCGGCGGCCGGGCGACGCGGTGACCGCCCGAGCGAACTCCGACTGTAGTTCCGGTGCGTGGCTCAGGATCGCGTCTCCCAGCACGACGAGCTCCTGCGGAGTGAGTTGTGCTGCCAGGTCGAGCCAGGTGCTGACGGGAGAAGTGACCGGCAAGCCGTTGCTCGTCCAGATCGCCCGTCCTTCCAGACCGTGGTGCATGACGACTCCGGCCCGCCGCGCGAGCGTCCCCTTCGGGAGCATGACGTGCAGGTGCGCGTCGTCGGGAACTGGTAACCCGAACAGCCGCGCGGCCGTCGTGTGCGAGAACGCCACCTGCTCGGGCAGGACGAGCAAGTATGCCGCGGCTCTGGCCGCCAGGTCGGTGTCGGGCGAGACCATCCGCAGCCCACGAGTCGGCGCTGCCAGGCTCGGATGCCGCAACCGACTCGGCGCCACGCCTGCTGCCCGCGCCGCGCTCCAGGTGAAGGCGTCGCCAAGCCTCTGTGGCAGCGGCTGCACGCGACGAACCATCCCCGAAGTGTGCGACAGGCGGGCGGGCTGATGCGTCACGTTTTCCACAGGCACGGCGTGACGCGCCGAGATATCAGGTGTTGTGGTTACGGGCGCGTCATACCGACAACAGGTGATATCTCGGTAGCGGTTGCGCAATCCGGACAATGCCCCTCGCCGGACGGATAGCCACCGCGCACCGACGCTCGTAGTGTGCGACTCACCAGGCGGTGCAGGCCAGCCATGTGCGCCCGCCCGACTCGAAAGGAAGTGACCCGTGGCGGATTCCTACGACGCCGTCGTCATTGGCGCCGGCATCAACGGTCTCGTCGCGGCCGCCGAGCTCGCGGGTGCCGGCTGGCGGGTCGCACTGGTCGACGAGCACGAGCGCATCGGCGGCTTCATCGCCTCCGGCGAACTGACCGAGCCGGGCTTCGTGCACGACACGTTCTCCTCGTGGCACCCGCTCTTCGTGGCCGGCGGCGGGTATGCCGAGCTCGGCGCCGATCTGCACCGGCACGGCCTCGTCTACCGCAACACCGACGGCGCGGTCACCGCATCGGTCTCGGAGCGGGGCGTCGTGATCGCCGACCGCGATGCGGAGTCCACTGCCGCTCGCTTCGCGGACCGGGCCGACGCCGACGCGTATGCCGCGATGCTGGCCGAGCTCGACGCGCGGGCGCCATACATCTTCGGTGCGCTGGGTTCCGAGCTGCGCTCACGAGACCTTGTCGCCTTGAGTACCAAGGGAATTCGCGGCCTTGGCCGCGAGGGTTCCGGCGAGTTCGCCCGCGTGGCGCTGCAGTCCGGTCGGGCATTCACCCGGGAACGATTCACCGGCTGGGAGGTCGACCAGCTGTGGACACCGTGGTTGCTGCACGCCGGGCTCGCGCCGGACCACGCGTCCGGCGGGCTGATGCTCCCGGTGATGGCGTTCACCATGCACGCGATCGGTCTGCCGATCGTCGAGGGCGGCGCCGGCAATTTCGTCACCGCGTTCGAGCGGCTGCTCGCCGAGCGCGGGGTCGACCTCCTGCTGGGCGCACCGGCCGACTCCGTCGAGACCAGCGCAGGCCGCGCCACCGCTGTCCGGGTGAACGGCCGGCGGCTGGTCGCCGAGCGCGCGGTGCTGGCGTCCACCTCCACCCCACGGTTGTATGGCGAGCTCCTGTCGCAACCGGGCAGCCACGGCCGCACGGCGGTCGCTCGACACCGGCCCGGACGTGCCGCCATGCAGGTCCACGTCGCGCTCGACCGGCCGGTCACTTGGACTGACGAGCGGCTGAACGCCATACCCCTGGTGCACGTGAGCAACGGCTCGGACAGTACCGGCATCGCATGCGCGCAGGCCGAGGCGGGCCTGCTGCCAGAGGCACCCACGGTCGTCGTCGGTCAGCAGACCGTGCTGGACGAAACCCGAGCACCTGCAGGCCAATCCACGCTGTGGCTGCAGCTGCAAGAGGTGCCGTTCGCGCCGATCGGGGACGCCGCCGGGCAGATCGACACCAGGTCCGGCTGGACCGGCACATGTGTGGACGCGTACGTCGAGCGGGTGCTGGCCCGAGTCGAGCAGCACGCCCCGGGGTTGCGGGACTCGGTCCGGGCGGTCCGCGCCCTGTCGCCACACCACCTCCAGGCGAGGAATCCCAATGCCATCGCCGGCGATCCGTACGGCGGCGCCGCCGAACTCGACCAGTCGCTGCGCTGGCGGCCCGGCACCGGCACCGGACACCGCACCGAGATCGACCGGTTGTGGCACATCGGAGCGTTCACCCATCCCGGCCCGGGCCTGGGCGGTGGCTCCGGCCACCTGGTCGCCCAGACCCTCCTCGCACCACCACCGGCCCGCCGGGTCCTGTCCCGGCTGCACCGCTGAAATCTCACCGAGTCACCCTCGAAAGGATCGACCATGACAGCAGTCACCGACCTCCTCGACGCGCTCACCCGCGGCACGGCGAAGGTCATCGACCTCACCAGCCCGTTGTCGCCGGAGACGCCGATCCTCCAGCTGCCGGAGCCCTTCGCCAACACCATCCCGATCTCGTTGGAGACGGTCAGCGACTTCGACGACGACGGGCCGATGTGGAGCTGGCACAACGTGCACACCGGCGAGCACACCGGCACCCACGTGGACGCGCCGACGCATTGGCAGAGCGGGCGCGACGGCAAGTCGGTCGACCGGATCGAGCCGGCGCGCCTCGTCGGCCCGGCCGTGGTGCTCGACTTCGCCGCCGAGGTCGCGGACAACGCCGACTTCCTGCTCGAGCCGGAGCACTTCGAGCAGTGGCAGGCCGAGCACGGCGCGTTCCCCGACGGCGCCTGGCTGCTGTTCCGCACCGGGTGGAGTGCGTTCAACACCGACGCCGTCCGGTTCGCCAATGCCGACGAGAACGGCCCGCATACCCCGGGTGTCTCGGTGGCCGGCTCGGAGTGGCTTGCGAACTCGAACATTTCGGGCTTCGGGGTCGAGACGGTCGGCATCGATGCCGGGCAGGCGGGCGGCATGGACCCGGCCTTCCCGGTGCACTACAACCTGCTCGGCGCTGATAAGTACGGCCTGACCAGCTTGCAGAATCTCGACCAGTTGCCGGTCACCGGTGCGCTGCTCGTCGTGGCCCCGCTGCCGATCGTCGGCGGCACCGGATCGCCCGCGCGCGCCTTCGCCATCGTCGACACCGAAAACGTGTGACGCAGCGATGGACGAGACGGTCGCCCGGCTGACCGGACGGGTGCTGGCTGATCTGGGCGTCGGTCACGCGTTCGGCGTCGTGGGCAGCGGCAACTTCTATCTGACCAATTCCTTACGGGATGCGGGGGTTCCGTGGCTGGCCGCGCGACACGAAGGCGGCGCCGCGTCGATGGCCGACGGATTCGCCCGGCTCTCACCGCTGCCCGCCGTCGTGACGACCCATCAGGGATGCGGTCTGACGAACGCGGTCACCGGCATCACCGAGGCGGCCAAGAGCCGGACGCCGCTGCTCGTGCTCACTGCCGACACCCAGCCCGCGGCGATCCACTCCAACTTCCGCATCGACCAGGACGCGCTCGCCACGGCGGTCGGCGCGGTCGCGGAGCGGGTGCACGGGCCGGAGTCGGTGGTGGCGGACCTGACCCGCGCGTACCGCGCCGCCGTCGTCGGCCGCCGGACGGTGGTGGTGAGCCTGCCGCTCGACATACAAGCTGCTCCGGCTCCGGGGTATGACGGGGACGCCTCGATCACCGCACCCGCTCCGGTCCGCCCCGCGTTGATCGCCGTGCAGCGCCTCGCCGAGCTGCTGTCGACCGCCGAGCGACCCGTCTTCGTCGCTGGCCGCGGAGCACGAGGTGCACGTGGCGAGTTGGCCGCGCTGGCCGCACAGAGCGGGGCGCTGCTCGCGACCTCCGCCGTGGCGAACGGCCTTTTCGCCGGTGACGAGTTCGGCCTCGGCATCAGCGGCGGCTTCTCCTCACCACTCACCGCGGAGTTGATGGCGGGCGCGGACCTGGTGATCGGTTGGGGCTGCGCCATGAACATGTGGACGATGCGCCACGGCAGCCTGATCGGGCCGGACGCGACCGTCGTGCAGGTCGACGACACCGAGTCCGCACTCGGCGCGCATCGCCCGGTCGACCTCGGCGTGGTCGGCGACGTCGCCGCAACGGCCGCCGACGTGCTCACCGCGCTGGACGACGGCGCGGCACGAATCGGCTACCGCACGAACGACATCCGACATCGCATCGCGGAGCGGCGCTGGTGGAACCAGACTCCGACACCCGACCTGTCGACCGCCGACCGGATCGACCCTCGGGTCCTCTCGACGGAGTTGGACCGGTTGCTGCCTAGCGAGCGTGTCGTCTCGGTCGACTCCGGCAACTTCATGGGCTACCCGAGCGCCTACCTGCGCGTGCCGGACGAGAACGGTTTCTGCTTCACCCAGGCCTACCAGTCCATCGGTTTGGGCCTGCCGAGCGGCATCGGAGCCGCGCTCGCCCAGCCACACCGGCTTCCGGTGATCGGCACCGGTGACGGCGGTTTCCTGATGGCGATCAACGAGTTGGAGACGGCGGTCCGGCTGGGCCGACCGATGCTGGTCGTCGTCTACAACGACGCGGCATACGGAGCGGAGGTGCATCACTTCGACGGCGATCTGTCGACCGTCACCTTCCCGGACGTCGACCTCGCCGCGGTCGCCGCCGGGTACGGCGCGCGCGGCGTCACCGTCCGCACCCAGGCCGACCTGGCCCCAGTCGCCGACTGGGCCGCGGCGCCCGACGGCGTCCTGGTGCTCGACGCCAAGGTGGCCGACGACGGCGGCTCCTGGTGGCTCGCGGAGGCGTTCAAGGGACACTGACCGCAGCATGACAGTTTTGCGACGAGCGTTGACCAGCTGTCATACCGGGGAATACGGTTGATCTCTGCTGTAGGGAGATCACATGCCCAGTGTGCTCGAACGCCACCCGCTGCTCGCGACCACGGACGTGGACGCTGCACGCACGGAGGTTGCCGCCCGGTTCTGCGCGCACCGGCTCGAACCGACCGGCGACGCCGGCTCCTTCGACATGCTGCACAACGGTGTCGACCTGTCCCCGAACGTCTCGATCCACTACCTGCGCTACGGATCGGAGGTCCGCATCACGCCCGGGCGGTTCGAGAAGTTCTATCTGCTGCAACTCCCGTTGCGGGGACGCGCCCGGGTGAAGGCCGGTGACCGGGTCGTCGTCTCGGACCGGTATGTCGGCAGCCTCCCGTCACCGACCGACCCGGTCGACATGATCTGGTCGGCCGACTGCGAACAGCTCCTGGTCTACCTGCGTCGCGACGTCGTCGAGTCCTACGGCGACGGCCGAGCAGTCTGGTTCGATCCCCGTGTCGACCTGCGCACCCCCGTGATGCGCAGTTGGCTGCAGCTGCTGCACTACGCCAGCGAGGACCTGAGCCGCGGCACCGGTCTGCTGACCGCTCCGCTGGCCCGTGGCCAGTTCGCCGAGGCGCTGATCTGCGGCCTGCTGAACGCCCAGCCCAATTCCGCCGGCCTGGCTACGGTCGCGGACGCCGTGCCGACCTCCAGGGCCGTGCGCACCGCCCTCGACCTGATGCACGACGACCCGGCGCGTGACTGGCGGGTCACCGACCTGGCCGCGGCGTGTGGCGTCAGCGTCCGCAGTCTGCAAGAGGCCTTCCGCCGCGAACGCGAAGCGACACCGCTAGGAGTGCTCCGCGAGATCCGGCTGGCGCGGGCGCGGGAGGACCTGCTCGCGGCGGGCGCCGCCACGAACGTGACCGAGGTGGCCGGCCGCTGGGGCTTCTTCCATCTGGGCCGGTTCGCCCAGCACTACCAGGCGGCGTATGGCGAGCCGCCCTCCGCGACCCTCGCCCGGTGAGTTTCCCCCAGTCACGCGCCGGTCGCGCGGGACGGCTGCCCGCCGCGGAATCTGGATAGCCGGCACCCCGGCGCGCTCGTAGTGTCCTGCTTCATTCCTTGTGGTCCAGCGCGCTGGACCCGGACGGCAGGAGGAACGTATGACGGACTTGTCCGGCCGGACCGCCATCGTGACCGGTGGTGCCACGGTCCTGGCGCACGGCGTGATCGGTGCACTCGCGGATGCGGGGGCACAGATCGTGGTCGCCGACATCGACGAGGCGGGCGGTAAGGCCGCGGAGCAGCTCGGGCCGCGGGTCCGGTTCGTGCCCACGGACATCACCGAGGATGGCGCGATCGCCGATCTGATCGCCGCCACGATCGACAGCTTCGGCGGCATCGACATCGTGGTGAACCTCGCCTCGACCTACCTCGACGAGGGCTTCGCCACGCCGCGAGCGGATTGGTTGACGGCCCTGAACGTCAATGTGGTCAGCATGGTCGAGGTAGTGCGCGCGGCATACCCGCACCTGCAGACCAGTGACCACGCCGCGATCGTGAACTTCACCTCGATCTCCTCCCGGGTCGCCCAGACCGGTCGGTGGGTCTACCCGGCGTCGAAGGCTGCGATCGCTCAGCTGACGCGCTCCATGGCGATGGACTTCGCCGCCGACGGGATCCGGGTCAACTCGGTCAGTCCCGGCTGGACCTGGTCGAAGATCATGGACGACCTGTCCGGCGGCGACCGGGCGAAGACCGATGCCGTGGCCGCACCCTTCCACCTGACCGGCCGGGTCGGCGACGGCGCAGAGGTCGGCGCCGTGGTCGCCTTCCTCGTCTCCGACGCCGCCTCGGTCGTCACCGGCGCCGACTGGTCGGCCGACGGCGGCTACTCCGCCATGGGGCCGGAACAAGCCGTGCCCGCTATCCCGAAGCTTTCCGAGTAGAGGTCACCATCATGAAGATCGCCATCGTGGGTGCCGGCTTCGCCGGCCTGTCCAGCGCCAAGGTGCTGCGCGAATTCGGCCACGACGTCACCGTTTTCGAGAAGACGCCCGACATCGGTGGCGTGTGGAGTGCCACTCGCCGCTACCCGGGGTTGAAGACGCAGAACAACAAAGGCACCTACGCGCTGTCCGATCTGCCGATGCCCGACGACTACCCGGAGTGGCCGTCCGGTGAGCAGGTGCAGGCCTATCTCGAGCTGTACGCCAGCAAGTTCGATCTGCACGAGCTGGTCCGGCTGAACACCGCGGTCGACCGGGCCGAGCCGGCGCCGGGCGGTGGCTGGGACGTCACCACGACGTCCAGCGAAGCCGGCGGGTCAGGAACGCAGACAACGCACTTCGAGCATCTGGTGCTCGCCAGCGGCATCTTCTCGCGACCGTTCATCCCGCCCTTCGAGAACACCGACGTCTTCACGAAACTGGGTGGCGATCTGCGCGCGGCGAGCGATTGGCACAGCCTGGACGAGGTTCGCGGCAAACACGTGATCGTCGTCGGCTACGGAAAGTCGGCCTGCGACATCACCGTCGAGGTCTCCAAGGTCGCAGCCTCGACGACGGTGGTCGCCCGTGAGCTGCTGTGGAAGATGCCCCGCAAGGTCTCCGGGGTGCTCAACTACAAGTACCTCATGCTCACCCGAATGGGTGAAGGGCTCTTCCGCTATCGCTCGGTGTCCGGTCCGGAACGCCTTCTGCACGCGCGAAACTCGGCGCTCGCGGGCCGAATGCTGGGCAGCGTTGAGAAGGTCACCAGCAAGCAGCTCAAACTCTCCGCGCTCGGCCTGACCCCACGAGGCACGTTCTCCGACATAGCCCGCTCGACGGTGTCGCTCGCCTCGGAAGGCTTCTTCGAGGGCGTCGAGCAGGGCAGGATCCGCGTCAAACGGGACACCACGATCCGGCAGTTCGTGGAGCGGGACGGCACACCCGCAGCAGAACTGTCCGACGGGTCGGAGCTGCCTGCCGACGTGGTGCTGGCGGCGACCGGCTGGAAGCAGGACCTGCCCTTCCTCCCGCAGGAGGTGATGGATCGCATCACCAACGACCAGGGCGACTATCTGCTCTACCGGCAGATCCACCCCGTCGACGTCCCCGATCTCAGCTTCGCGGGCTACAACTCGTCCTTCTTCTCACCGTTGTCCGCGGAGGTGTCCGCCATCTGGATCGGTTCGCTGCTCGGTGGCAACCACTCAGTGCCGAGCCGGCAGGAGATGCTCGAGCAGGTGACGGAACGCCTCGCCTGGATGCGCGAACGGACGCGCGGACAACACGCGCACGGCACCAACATCATTCCGTTCTCGGTGCACAACATCGACGAGGTGCTGTCCGACGTCGGAGTCGACGTCAGCGCCGCGACCCGGGCGAAGCAATGGCTGCTGCCGGTCGATCCGAGCGATTACCGGCACATCGCGCCGTCCGTCGCACGACGCGTCCGGGCGTCGGCTGAGCCTAGCCCCAATCGCTGAGGATCTCGTGCAGGTAGGCCATTGCCGTGGCGACCTCGACGAAACTGGTTGACAGCGGAGACATTCCAGCACGCAGGCCCCGCGGCCGGCGGAAGTCGGGTATGACGCCGCGTTGCCACAGCTGCGCGATCGCGCCCTGCATCGCATCGTGCTCCAGGGTGACGTGACCGCCCCGGACCGTCGGATCGCGGGGCGACGCGACGGCCACGCCGAGCGGCGCAAGTGCCTCGTCGGCGACCTCGATCACGAACTCGGTCAGCCGGATCGACTTCTCCCGGATCGCCTCGGTGCCGGCCCGCTCCACGAGCTCCAGCATGTCCTGCATCGGCAGCATCCCGAGGATCGGCGGTGTGCCGCTGATGAAGCGACGCATCCCGGTGGAGGGCGTGTATGACGGGCCCATCGTGAACGGCTCGGCGTGGCCCATCCAGCCGTGGATCGGCTGGACAACGTTGTCCTGCAGGGCTTTTGCGACATACCCGAAGGCGGGCGCGCCGGGTCCGCCGTTGAGGTACTTGTAGGTGCAGCCGACGGCGAAGTCGACACCGCTGGCGTCCAGCTCGATCGGCAGCAGGCCGACGGAGTGGCACAGGTCCCACAGCACGAACGCACCGGCGTCGTGCGCGATCCGGGTGATCGCGGGCAGGTCCGCGATGTGCGCGGACTTGTAGGCGATGTGGCTGAGCAGCACCAATGAGGTGTCGGCGGAGACGGCGGCGCGCACCTCGTCGGCGGTGACGCCCGAGGCCGGGTCGGGTTCGATCCAGCGAATGGTCAGGCCGAGTTCGGCGGCGATGCCCTGGACGAGGTAGCGGTCGGTCGGGAAGTTCTCGGTGTCCGCGACGATCTCGTGGCGTCCGGGCTGCGCCTCGACCGCGCCACGCGCGACCTTGTAGAGGAGCACGGTCGTGGAGTCGGCGACCACCGTCTGGCCGGGCTCGGCGCCGAGCGCCACCCGGCCGATCGTGTCGCCGAGCTGCAACGGCAGATCCATCCACGTCTCGTCCCAGGCCCGGATCAGTCGGTCGCCCCAGTCGTCCTGGACGAAACCCGCGAGGCGGTCGCGGGTGACCGTGAGAGGGCGGCCCAACGAGTTGCCGTCGAGGTAGGCCACGACGTCGTCCGACCGCACGAACTCGTCGCGGTATGCCGCGAGCGGGTCAGCTTCGTCGAGCGAGTGTGCTTGCGCGACAAGGTGTTCCGGCAGCTGGGCGAGGACCCGCTCATTTCATTCTCCGATCTCGGTGCGTACCGAGTAGAGCTCGGGGAAGAACGTCAGGTCGAGGGCCCGCTTGAGGAAGTCCACGCCGGAACTGCCGCCGGTGCCCTTCTTGTAGCCGATCGTGCGCTGGACCGTGCGCAGGTGCCGGAACCGCCAGAACTGGAACGCGTCCTCGAGGTCGACCAGGTCCTCGCACATGGCGTATTCCGCCCAGTGCGCGCCCGGGTCCTCGTAGACCTGCTGGAAGAGCGGGATGAGCGCGGGCTGCTCCACCCACGCCTTGGTGACATCCCGGTGCAGGATCTCGTCCGGCACGTCGTGGCCGCGCGAGGCGACGAAATGCAGGAACGCGTCATACACGGTGGGCGACTGCAGCAGCTCGGTGAGTCCCGCGTGATGCTGCGGGTTGGCCTCGAACACGCGCAGCATGCCGGCGTTCTTGTTGCCGAGGATGAACTCCACACAACGGTACTGGTAGGACTGGAAACCGGAGGCAGAGCCGAGAAACCCTCGAAACTCTGCATATTCGCTCGGCGTGAGAGTCGCGAGCACCGACCACTGCTCGGCCAGCGTGCGGAAGATGTGCTTGACCCGGGCGATGCCCTTGCGCGCCCGGCTGACGTCGTCGTCCTGCAGGTAGGTGCGGACCGCTTCCAACTCGTGCAACACGAGCTTGAACCACAGCTCGGTCGTCTGGTGCTGGATGATGAAGAGCAGCTCGTCGGGATGCACCGGGTCGCTCACCGGGTGCTGCGCGTCCAGCAGCTTGGCGAGGTCGAGGTAGCCGCCGTAATCCATCCGGGACCGGAAGTCGGTGCGCACGCCCTCCTCGATCGGCCGTTCTCCGCCTTCGATCGCCACGTCGCTGTGCCCCTTCGTCGTTGGTCGCACCCAGTCTTGCAGGGCAACCTCTCCGATGACGTGGGGCGGCCATGCCGGACGTGCCTGTCGAGCACGTCCGGCATGGCCGAGGGGAGCGCGGGCTCAGTGCACGTCGCCGGCTTGCGCGATGTGCGCGGGGGAGTCGGCTGCACTCTCGTGCTCGAAGACCGGTGTCGCCCGATGCCACAGGGCGGGCAGCCGGTGGAGCAGGACGAACGCCACTGCGCCCGCACCGAATCCGACGAAGTAGCTCAGGTCACCGGCGCCGGGGTGCGCCTTTGCGAACGGACCGGTGTAGAAGGACAGGTTCCAGAACGGCGAGGACGCGGCGGCACCGATGAGCCAGGCGACGAAGCCCCACTCCAGCACGCGCCGGGAGTCGTAGAGCTCCTGGGTGCGCGCCCGGTCGTGCCGCTTGTTGAGCACGTAGTCCAGCAGCAGGATCGCGCCGAACGGTGCGATCAGGTAGGCACCGAGGAAGAGGAAGTTCTTGAACTTCGCCTCGAACTCCGCGTCGGCCCAGAGGCTGATCACGTAGGCGACGGCGCAGATCGCGATGACGGCGGTGCGGCGGCTGACCGGGATGCGCAGCGTCTGGATGGAGATGGCTCCGCCATACACGTTCAGGAAGTTCTGCGAGAACGACGACAGCAGGACGGTCAGCAGCGCCGGTGTCGCGAAGGGTCCGGTCAGCCGGTGCAGGGCCTCGATCGGTGACTCACCCGCGGCGGCCGAACTGCCCAGGATGACGCCGGCGATGCCGAGCCAGGACAGCGAGACGAAGTTGCCGAGGAAGGTCCAGAAGCCGGTGCCGCGGCTGACCTTGTTGGTGTCCGGCAGGTAGCGGGAGTAGTCGGACGCGAACGGCCACCAGGCGATGAGGAAGGAGAGGAAGTAGCCGGCGAAGGTGATCCAGCCACCGGTGCTGCCGATGAAGCCGCTCGCGTGCGGGTTGGCGCCGAAGTTGCCGCCGGAGCTGCGCGCCAGCGAGACGACCGTGATCATCACGAAGCCGCAGCCCAGCACGACCGCCAGAATCCGCTCCAGGAAGTGGATCATGTTGTAGCCGTACACCGCGACGGTCAGCTGCACGAGCACCAGCACCAGGCCGGAGAGCCAGGTCGGTATGGCGGGCACGAGCGAGTGCAACGCCTGCGCGCCCAGGATGATGGTCACCGCGGCCCAGCCGATGCCGGCGAAGACGTTGACATAGGCCACCGGCACGAAGTTGCCGAAGAAGCCGAGCGGGCCGCGGGCCTGGATCTGTTGCGCGACGCCGAGGCGGCCGCCCATCCGGGACAGGATGCCCATGACGACCGCGCCCACGAACGAGCCGGCCAGGATCGCGGTCACCGCTGCGGTCAGCGAGAGGCCCATGCCGATGGCGCTGAAGCCCAGCACCATGATCGGAAAGTTCATGCCGGCGGCGAACCAGATGAAGAACTGTGACACCGGGCGGCCGTGCCGCTCGGAGTCGGGGATCGCGTCGACGCCGTACGGCTCGACGACTGCGACCTGGCTGCGATATTCGAAGTCCCGCTGCTGTTCAACGGGAGCGGCGGCAGGAGGCCGTGCCGTGTCCGGTGCCATCGAAATGCCTTTCATGGGAAGTCCGTTCGGTGAAGGTGGGATCGGGCGGAGGTGGGTGGCCGGTCTGCTCAGGAGATCGGCGTGAGTTGCGAGCCGGTGTAGAACTTCCCGGCGCGGTAGATCATCGGGTCGTCGCCGCTCACCTCGGCGTGCCGCACGCGGCAGACGAAAACGGTGTGCGTCTGGGCCTGGTAGCGCTCGCGGATCTCCGCCTCGAGTGCGGCGGAGGACCCGTCGATGAGTGGGCTGCCGTCCGGTCCCTCGTGCCAGGCGAGGCCGGCGAACTTGTCGTGCCCGCTGCGGGCGAAGCTGGCGACGACGTCGGACTGGTTCGCGGCCAGGATGTTGATGCCGAGGTGGTCGGCCGAGAAGAGCGCGGAATAGGTCGACGAGGTCTTCTGCACGCACACCATGACCAACGGCGGCTCGAGCGAGATGGACGAGTAGGCGTTGACCGCCAGCCCGCGCGGCGCACCCGTGGCGTCGGTGGTGGTGACCACCGTGACGCCGGTGACGAACTGCCGGTTGAAGCCCTTCATCAGCTCCGGGTCCGGCTCGCCGCGCAGCGGCGCCACGATGCTCTGCTGGCCCTCCGGCACCGGCGCCGCGTCGCGCAGCGACCGCACGCCCAGCGAGGCCAGCAGCTCACTGCCGTCCCAGGTCACCTGCTCGGAGGCGAGCCGGTCGTCGCGCAGGGTCATGAAGTTCGATCCGGAGGTGCGCACCCGGGCACCGGTGGGTGGGACGCCGAGGAAGGTCTCGGTGTGCGTGCCCACCGACGTCCAGAACACGGCGACGTGGTCGTCGTCCATCACGATCGAGTCGATCGTGGTGCGCAGGTCGGGGAATCCCGTGCGGATCTGGGTGATCTCCGCCTTCAGCGCGTCCCCCGTCGTCTGCGCCCGCGAGACGCTGTTGGTCCGCACGTAGTCCGGCGCCAGGACCCGGTCGAGGACGTCGACCTCGCCACGGTCCCAAACCGCGGTCCAGAGGTCCTGCAGGGTCTCAGAGGTCATGTGGTGCATGACACAAATGTGGCTACTGCCATGCAACAAAGTCAAGAGCGCGAGCGAAAATTTCTGAGTCGATCGACGCACGACGGATCGTTGGCGGCCCATTGGAGACCGCAGATTCGGCGCGATTGCAACAAGATTAGTTGCCATTACGCGATCGTCGCGTCGACGAGCAGCACTTGCATGGTTGACGGACGTGACCTGCTGGCGTAGCTTCAATGCATACAAGAGCGTGACCGTCCGAAACATCATGTATGCAGCTTCGGCCGCGAGCCGGCCCGGCATACCGACCGGACAGACAGACTCGAGAGAAGGGGTGACATGACCACCGTGACGGACACCCGAGTCGCAGCCGCGACCGATGCCGGCCACGTCGATCGGCTGCGCGACGAGTGGGGTCTGCGCAAGCTCATGGTGCAGACCGACGAGCTGCTGCTCGAAGGCGGTATGGCGCCGGCGACCGGGGCCCGTCGCGGCGTCGTCGCGGCGGTGCTGCGCAACCCGTGGCTGGGCACCACCCCGGATCGTGACCTGGCACCCGAGGTCGAGCAGGTGGCTCCGGTGCTCGCGGAGCTCATCTCCGCCCGGCTCATCGAGGCGCTCGGCGGCGTCGACCGGATCGAGGCGTTCGGCAAGGCGGCGGTCGTTGGCACGGCCGGTGAGATCGAGCACGGCGGCGCGCTGATCCACACGCCCTACTTCGGCAACCTGCTGCGCGAGTTCCTCGACGGCCAGTCGATCATCTGCTTCGCGGACGCGCGCGGCGAAGCGGGCACCAGCTTCGTGGTGCCGATGTGGCACAAGACGCACGCCGCCACCCGGAGCCACTACCAGACCGTCACCGCCTCCCTCCCGGACATGCCGCACGCGGACGAGATCGTCGTCCTGGCGGCCGCGTCCACGGGAGGACGGCCGCATCCCCGCATCGGAGACCGCACCACCGATCCGGTGGTGACGGTCGCGACCCTCAAGGAGAAGTCATGAACGTCCGCAAGATCATCTCGATCGTCGAGGAGACCTGCGCCGAAGGCGGTCGGCCGGTCGAACCGGCCGCACGTGTCGCCTTCGTCGCCGCAGTGATCGAGAACCCCTGGGCCGGGCAAGGATTCGTCGAAGACCTCGGTCCTGGCATCGACGCCACCGCATCCGACCTGGGCGCGCTGCTGGCGCCGCGCGTGGTCGAGCTGCTCGGTGCGCCGGTCGAGGCCTACGGCAAGGCGGCAATTGTCGGCCTCGATGGCGAGATCGAGCACGCCTCCGCACTGATCCACACGTTGAAGTTCGGCGACCACTACCGCAAGGCCACCGACGCAAGCACCCTGTTGCCCGCGGTGGAGAAGCGCGGACCGGCCGGTGTGATGTTCGACGTGCCGCTGAAACACTTCACCGACGCCACGATTCGCTCGCACCACCAGACCCTCGAGGTGCGAGTCGCGGACGCGCCCCACCCGGACGAGATCGTCGTCGGGCTGGCCGCCGCGGCCCAGGGCCGCCCGCAGCAGCGGCTCGCCGCGCTGTCGACCGAGCAGTAGGCCGATCACCGATGCCGACATCGACGGTCGTGCTGTTGCACGGGGTGGGACTGGACCACGAGATGTGGGAACCGGTCAGCTCGCGCCTGCCGCAGGACCTGCACGTCGTGGCACCGGACCTGTTGGGCCACGGTGCCAACAAGCCGGCCGAGACCGGCACCACGCTCGAGGACCTGGCCTGCGACGTGCTCCAGAACGTCGACGGACCAGCACATTTCGTCGGATTCTCGCTCGGTGCGCTGGTCGCCCAGTGGATCGCGATCCAGCGCCCGGACAAAGTGGCGACCCTGACGTGTGTCAACTCGGTGTGTGACCGCACTGAACAGGAGCGCTGGGCGGTCCTGCGGCGACTTCGTGCGGCGGAGCGTGATTTCGGTGCGTCGGTCGACGCGTCGATCGACCGCTGGTATGCCGGCACGGACGTCGCGCCGGACGTCGTGGCACGGACTCGGGCGACACTGCTGGCGAACGACCTGGCGTCATACCTCGCCTGCTACCGGGTGTTCGCGACGGCGGACGAAACGCTGGCACCGCAGTTGCGACGGATCCACCAGCCGTCGCTCGCGATCACCGGCGAACTCGACCCCGGCTCGACGCCGGACATGACCTATCGGCTGGCCAGCCGCATGCCGGGCTGCACCGCGGTGGTGGTGCCGGACGCCCGGCACATGCTCCCGGTCCAGCTGCCCGATGTCTTCACCCGTGAGCTCGTCTCCTTCGTCAAAGGAACCCATCATGACTGAACCCCGAAACCATTACATTGCAGGCAGTTACGAGCTGCCGGTGTCCGGCGAGTACTTCGCCAGCATCAACCCGGCCAACGGTCAGGAGATCTACCGGGCCGCCCGCGGCAACGCCGAGGACGTCGACCGCGCGGTGCAGTCGGCGCAGCGCGCCTTCGACGACCCGCGCTGGCGCGACCTGAGCCAGACCGGGCGCGGTCACCTGCTGCGCAAGCTCGGCGACCTGGTCGGCGAGCACGCCGATGAGCTCGCCCGGATCGAGAGCCTCGACAACGGCAAGCTGCTGCGTGAGATGCGCGGCCAGCTGGCCAATCTGCCGGAGTATTACTACTACTACGCCGGATTGGCCGACAAGATCCAGGGATCGGTGATCCCCGCCTCCAACCGGGCGATCCTCAACTACACGATGCGGGAGCCGCTCGGCGTGGTCGGCGCGATCACGCCGTGGAACTCCCCCCTGACCCTCACCACCAGCAAGCTGGCGCCCGCGCTCACGATGGGCAACACCATGGTGGTCAAGCCGTCGGAGCACACGTCCGCGTCGGTGCTGCGACTGGCCGAACTCGTGACGGAGGCCGGCTTCCCGGACGGGACACTCAACGTCGTGACCGGATTCGGCGCGGAAGCCGGCCAGGCGCTGGTCGACCACCGGTCGATCGCCAAGATCTCCTTCACCGGCAGCACGCTGACCGGCTCGCGCATCGCGTCGGCGACTGCCGGCCGGTTCATCGGCTCGACCCTGGAGCTGGGTGGCAAGTCACCCAACATCGTCTTCGACGACGCCAACGTGGAGAACGCCGCAATGGGTGTCGTCGCAGGCATTTTCGCCGCCGCCGGACAGACCTGCATCGCCGGCAGCCGGGTCTTCGCGCACGAGTCGGTGTATGACGAACTGCTCGACCGTGTCGCGGAGCGCGCCAAGTCCATCAAGCTGGGGGACCCGCTCGACGACGCGACCGAGCTGGGGCCGCTCGCCTTCCGGGACCAGCGCGACAAGGTGGCGTCGTACGTCGACCTCGGCCGCAGCGAGGGCGCGACGGTGCTCACCGGCGGGACCTCGAGCGATGGTGGCCTCGGCGGCTTCTTCTTCGAGCCGACGGTGCTGACCGACGTCACCAACGACATGCGCGTGGTGCGCGAGGAGATCTTCGGCCCGGTCGCGGCGGTCATGCGCTTCTCCACCGAGGACGAGGTGGTGCGGCTCGCCAACGACACCGACTACGGCCTCGCCGCAGGCGTGTGGACGACCAATCTTGCGCGTGCCCACCGGATGGCCACTCGACTCGACGCGGGCACGGTCTGGGTCAACACCTACCGCGCCATGTCGCCGATGTCGCCGCGGCAGGGCTTCAAGAGCAGCGGCGTCGGCGTCGAGCACGGCACGGAGACGATCAAGGAGTACAGCCGGCTGAAGAGCGTCTGGATCAACACCGATGAGGGTCCGATCGGCGACCCGTTCGTGATGCGGGGCTGACCCGGTGACCTCGTCGAGTACCGTCCGGAAAATGCAGCGAAGCACACCCACGCCGGACGCCGTCACCGAGACCGATCTGCTCAGCCGGATGCGCGAGCTGGTGCTGAGCGGCGCCTACGAACCGGGCGTCGCGCTCTCCGAAGTGCGCCTGGCAGAGCACTTCGACGTGAGCCGCACACCGATCCGGGAAGCGCTGAAGCAACTCCAGGGTGAAGGTCTGGTCGAGATTCGCCCAAAGGTCGGCACTTTCGTGCGGCAGGTGTCCCGCCGGGAGATCGTCGAACTCTTCGGGCTGAAGGAAGTGCTCGAGGGTATGGCGGCCCGGCTGCTCGCCCAGCGCGGACCCACCGAGGAACTGCGCATCCTCGAGGCGAACGTCGCGTCCTCCGAGGACGCGGTCGTCCGCCGGGACGCCGACACCTATGCCGGACTGGTCAAGGAGTTCCACGAGACCCTGGTGCGCGGCGCCGACAACCAGAAGCTCAGCCAGCACTACCGGATGCTGATGAATCAGCTGGCCTACCACCGGTTCGTGCGCAGCACCGTCGAGCATCCCGGGCGGTTGCGGCAATCCGTCGCCGAGCACCAGGCGGTGCTGGAACTCATCGAGCAGAAGGACGGCATCGGCGCGGAGATCGCGATGCGCCGGCACGTCGGGTCCGCGGCATACGAGGTGCTGTCCGACCCACCACCATCCCACTGACCTCAGGCCACCACGAAAGGCACGCAGCTGATGCGATTTTCACTCTTCGTCCACATGGAGCGCTGGGACGAGTCCGTCTCTCACCGGGAGCTTTTCGAGAACCTGGTGGAGCTGTCACTGCTCGCCGAAGCCGGCGGCTTCGGCACCATCTGGATCGGTGAGCACCACGCGATGGAGTTCACCATCTCGCCGAGCCCGATGCCGACGCTGGCCTACCTCGCGGCACGCACCACGGACATCCACCTCGGTGCCGGCACGATCGTCGCGCCGTTCTGGAACCCGGTCCGTGCCGCCGGCGAGGCAGCACTCGTCGACGTGATCAGCAACGGACGCCTGGAGCTCGGAATCGCCCGAGGCGCCTACCAATTCGAGTTCGACCGGCTCGCCGGTGGGATGTCCGCGGCCGAAGGCGGTGCGGCGATGCGGGAGATCATTCCGGCCATCCGCGAGCTGTGGAAGGGCGACTACGCGCACGACGGCGACGTCTGGAAGTTCCCGACCTCGACCAGCGTGCCGAAGCCGGTCAACCCGCAGCCGCCGATCTGGGTCGCCGCCCGATCGCCCGAGTCGCACGAGTATGCCGTCGAGCAGGGTTGCAACGTGATGGTCACCCCGCTGATGAAGGACGACACCGAGGTCGCCGACCTGGTCGCCAAGCGGGACGCGGCGGTTGCCGCGCATCCGGGTGCTGCCACGCCGGAGCTGATGGTGTTGCGCCATACCGTCGTGCACCCGGCGTCCGACCCGGACGGCTGGCGCGCCGGCGCCGAGGCGATCAGCCGCTACTACCGCACGTTCGGGTCGTGGGCGAGCAACCGGACGACTCCCACCAACGGGTTCCTGGAGCCGTCCCCGCTCGAAAGCGTCGCGGACAAGCCGGAATTCGAGGTCGAGTCGCTGCACAAGTCGGCGATGATCGGCACCCCGGACGAGGTCGTGCAGCGCATCAAGGGGTATGCCGACCTGGGCGTCGACGAGTTCAGCTACTGGATCGACAACGGCATGACGCACGAGGAGAAGAAGCGCTCGCTGCAGCTGTTCATCGACGAGGTCGTGCCGCAGTTCCGCTGAGCCGACACGGGGTAACTCGGTGGTTGGCAGGCGGTCGCTCTGCCAGCATGCGGGTATGGCGACAGACCAGTGGCACGTGCGAGACCTGACCGACCCCACGGCGGCGATCGAGTGCGCCGGTGAGCTGGTCGATGCCGATCCGGTGGCCTACTCGGTGTTTTCGACGGTCACCGCATCGTTGCAGAAGGAGCCGAGCCGCTTCACCGACCCCCGCTGGTGGGGGGTGCAGGACGGCGCCGGTCCGGTCTCGCTCGTCGCTATGCAGACGCCGCCACATCCGTTGCACCTCCCTGCGCACGTGCCGGGCACGGCGGCAGCGCTCGCCGATCACCTCCTTGCGGCAGGCGACTCGGTGCCCGGTGTCAACGGTCCGGTGGCTGCAGTGGAGGAGTTCACCGACCGCTACCTGCCGGCGACCGGCACGCGGGTTCGCGGTCGCGAGGCGATCGGTGTCTACGACCTGCCGGTCCGTGCCCGGCTCCCCTGGCCGGTCGTCGGTGAGGCGCACCTCGCGGGCGAATCCCACGTTGACCTCGTCGCGTCGTGGGTCAGCGCCTTCATGCTCGAGACCGGCGACAGCCTGAACGATCCGGAGGCCACCGCCCGCCGGCAGATCGGCCTGGGCAACGTCAGCCTGTGGGTGGTCGACGAACGCCCGGTTGCGATGTGCTGGGCGAGCGATGCGTTCGGCGGCGTGGTGCGCGTGTCCGGCGTCTACACGCCGCGGACGCATCGCGGCAACGGCTACGCCAGCGCCGTCGTCGTGGCGGCCAGCGTCCGGGAGCAGGACAAGGGCCACAGCTGCATGCTCTACACCCAGCTGGCGAACCCGACGTCCAACAAGATCTATCGAGCGCTCGGCTACCGCTACCTCGGCGAGGACCTCCGCCTCACCTTTTGTACCGGGTCGGTCTAGGCCGGAGCGCCGGCGGACGCCGTACTGAGACCTCGGCTCGTGCTCACCGGTCGAAAACGCCCGCCGAGCGGCACTTCTCGACCACGAAGTCCAGCGGGACGGCGTGCCTGACGTGTCCGTCGACGCCATACGTCGTGGTCGCCAGGAAGAGCGAGTCGAGGATCGCCTCGGCGACCGCTTCCTGCACCGCGAAGAACAGCGGGTTGAGCCGGTTGTCGGGAAAACCGCTCGGGGGTGCGGTGTCGAAGGCGATCGCGTAGTCGCCGCTGCCCTGCGCGAAGTCGGAGCCGGCGCGCGCCATACCGAAGATCGCGCGACTCGCCACCCTGCGGAGCTGCCGCGCGTCGAGGCCGGCGTTCGTCGCGACCACGAGCATGCAGGAATTCCCCTCTGGGCGCGGGTCGAGCGCCTTCTCGCCGAGTGCCTCCTGCACGGTGATCGGCACCCCGGCGACGGTGAGCGTGCCGGAGAAGTTGGTCTGCGCGAGCACGCCGACCGTGCACGAGCCGCGGTCGCCCAGGTCGACCCGCCGTGAGGCGCTGCCGATGCCGCCCTTGAAGCCGAGCGCGCCGGTGCCGCTGCCCGCGCCAACGCAGCCCTGCTCGACCGGTTCGCCGGTCGCGGTGCGGAGTGCTTCGAAGACGTGTGCCTCGGTGATCGGCCGGCTGCGTATGTCGGAGAGGTATCCGTCGTTGGTCTCACCGACGACCGGGTTGAGCGACTCCACCCCTTCGTTGCCGGGTTTGCCGATCACGTAGGAGACGAGCGCGTCGGCGACGCGGAAGGCCGAGAGGGTCCCGGTCAGCAGGATCGGCGTCTCGATCTCGCCGAGCTCGACCAATTGTGTTGCACCGACGAGCTTTCCGTAACCATTGCCGACGAAGAGACCGGCCGGGAGGCGGCCGTGGGGTACGTCCACCGCGTCCGGCACGATCGCCGTGACGCCGGTGTGCAGCCGGCTGCCCTGATGGATCGTGGCGTGACCGACCCGCACGCCCGGCACGTCGACGATCGTGTTCGTCGGACCTGGAGTGCCGGTGCCCGGTGCCAGCCCGAGCTCCCGGGCGCGGACCCGACCGGAAGGAGAGGGTGTGTGCGGCATGGCACCCACCGTAGGCGAGGGGTAGCGGCGTGGCCGCGTTCGTGCTTACGCTGGAGTAACCACTACACCTGTCGTAAAACGGAGGCGCGATGAAGCCGACCGGCGAGTTGAAGCGCGGTGTGCGCTGGGGTCTCGGCCACGGACTTCCGGGCCGGCTGATGCGCGTCGCCGCCCGGCGCGGTGACTTGCAGGGTCGTATGACGACCGACGCCGAGCGGATGAGCACGCAGGAGCTGATGCCGCTGATCGCGGAGATCAGGGAACAGGGGCCGCTTGCCCCGTGGCGGCTCGGGCACATCACAGTCGACCACGCAGCGGTCCGAGAGACGTTGAGCAGCAACGACGTTCATGCGGGATTCGTCTTCGAGGAAGCCACCGTGCTGGGCCGGCTCGGGCGGTGGGCCAAGCGAGACGGCGTCAACCCGGTCGAGGCACCCTCACTGCTCGCGGTCGAGCCGCCGAACCACACGCGCTACCGCAAGCTGGTGACGCAGGTGTTCACCGCTCGCGCGGTCGAGAAGCTCCGCGACCGCACCGAGCAGATCGCGGCAGAGTTGCTCGACACCATCCCGGCCGAGCGGCCGGTCGACCTGGTGGAGTCCTACTGCGCAAAGCTGCCCGTCGAGGTGATCGCCCAGATCCTCGGTGTTCCGGCGACGGAGCGGGCGCTGGTGCTGAAGCTCGGCACGCTGGCCGCGCCCAGTCTGGACATGGGCTTGCGGTGGCGTCGTTTCCGCGAGGTCGAGGACGCGCTGGACGAGTTCGACGACTGGCTCGGGAGCCACCTCGCGCACTTGCGTGAGCACCCCGGGGACGACCTCTTCAGCCAGCTGGTGCGGGTCAGCGACCAGGAAGCGCAACTCAACGAGCGGGAGCTGAAGGCCACCGCC
This sequence comes from Flexivirga sp. YIM B11880, assembly GCF_058148645.1. Lineage (NCBI taxonomy): Bacteria > Bacillati > Actinomycetota > Actinomycetes > Micrococcales > Dermacoccaceae > Flexivirga > Flexivirga sp. YIM B11880. Next base: position 431,516 of record NZ_JBMAMH010000001.1, on the reverse strand, counting down.
GGCCTGGTGCTCGCCGCCGGCTTCGAGACCACCGTCAACCTGCTCGGCAACGGCATCCGACTGCTCGACGAGCACCCGGACCAAGTCGAGCTGCTGCGTGCCGAGCCGGGTCGCTGGCCCAACGCGATCGACGAAGTGCTGCGTTATGACCCCCCGGTGCTGCTCACCGGCCGGCAGGCAGGGCGTGACACGGAGATCGTCGGAAAGCCGGTGAAACAGGGCGAATTGATCGTCACGGTCCTCGCCGGCGCAAACCGCGACCCCAAGGTGTTCGAGAACCCGCACCTTTTCGACATACGACGAGCGAATGCCCGCGACCACCTGTCGTTCTCCGCCGGACGGCACTACTGCCTCGGCTCAGCGCTCGCCCGGATGGAAGGTGAGGTCGGGCTGCGTGCGTTCTACGACCGCTTCGGCACGGTCGAGCTGTTGCCCGGCGCGAGGCGTCGGTCGACCCGCGTCCTCCGTGGCTGGGACAACCTCCCGGCGCGTCTGACGGCCGCGGCCGACACCGCCGCGAGCTCCGGCGCGGTCAGTGCTGCTTCGTGAGCAGCGTCCGCAGCAGGTTCGCGTACCCCAGCGCGTCGTCGATCGCACGATGCGTGTGCGGTACGTCGCCGAACCAGCTCTTCGGGAGGTCGTGCACGGTGAACGTGGCGGGCGCGGCGCCGGTCACGCCCGCGGCATACGAGTGGAGGCACAGCGTGCCGGTGAAGAGTGCGTCGGTCGCATCCGGTCCCATCACGAGCCCGTATGACGTGAAGCGTCGCAGGTAGAAGTCGATCCAGCCGCCGTCGAAGGCGACCGGAGAAGCGACGAAATGCGCTGTGCAGCCGAACGATTGCACCCAACTGGCGAAGTTCTGCATCACCCGAGCGGGCGGCTGCGGGTTGTCGGTGGCGGCGCGCCATACCTCGGGCGGTTGGGTGCGGAACCACGCCAAGGTGTCCGGGCTGGGTGCGGAACCGGGAAGCGGTTCGAGCACGGCCTCGAAGCGGCCGAGTTCGGCGCCGGTGGCGTCGATCGCGACCGAAGCGAACGAGCGCATCGAGTTGGCGCCGGGGTCGAATCCGTCGATCTCGATGTCGGTCGCGACAAACGCGATATCGCTCATGCCTGCAATCAGACCACGGTACGGCCGTGATCGATCGCCGTCGTACGGTGTCAACCATGGAGTTTCGCTACCTCGGCCGTTCCGGCCTGAAGATCTCGGAGATCACCTACGGCAACTGGCTGACCCACGGGTCGCAGGTCGAGAACGAGGCGGCGATCGCCTGCGTGCATGCCGCGCTCGACGCGGGGATCACCACTTTCGACACCGCGGACGTCTATGCCAACACCGCCGCTGAGAGCGTCCTCGGTGAGGCGCTCAAGGGTCAGCGTCGCGAGAGCCTGGAGATCTTCACCAAGGTCTACTTCCCGACCGGTCCGAAGGGCCACAACGACACGGGGCTGTCGCGCAAGCACATCCTCGAGTCCATCGACGGTTCCCTGCGTCGGCTCGGCACCGACCACGTCGACCTCTACCAGGCGCACCGCTACGACTACGAAACGCCGCTGGAGGAGACCATGCAGGCGTTTGCGGACCTGGTCCGCCAGGGCAAGGTGCTGTATGTCGGCGTCAGTGAGTGGACCGCCGACCAGCTGCGTGCCGGCCATGCACTCGCGAAAGAGCTCGGCTTCCAGCTGATTTCGAACCAGCCGCAGTACTCGATGCTGTGGCGGGTGATCGAGGAGCAGGTCGTGCCCGCGTCGCAGGAGCTCGGCATCTCGCAGATCGTCTGGTCGCCGGTGGCGCAGGGCATCCTGACCGGGAAGTACAAGCCGGGCCAGCAGCCGCCGGCCGGCAGCCGCGCGACCGACGAGAAGGGGGGCGCCGACATGATCGCGCGCTTCCTGAACGACGAAACCCTCACCGGCGTGCAGCAACTCGCACCGATCGCGGCCGACCTCGGTCTCACCATGGCGCAACTTGCGGTCGCGTGGGTGCTGCAGAACCACAGCGTCGCGAGCGCGATCATCGGCGCGTCGCGTCCCGAGCAGGTGACCGAGAACGTCAAGGCGTCCGGCGTGCAGCTGGACAAGGACGTGCTCGCTCGGATCGACGATGCGATCGGCGGGCTGGCTCAGCGCGACCCGTCACTGACCAAGTCGCCGGAGACGCGCATCGGCTGACCACCACGCTGATCGAGTAGCGACATCCGCACGCTGATCGAGTAGCGACGAAGGAGCGTATCGAGATCAAGTGCATTCAGGTGGTTTCGATACGGGCTCGCCTAGCGGCTCGCCCTACTCGACCGACGTGGGACGACGCTCGACCGACGCTGCCGGCTTCTCGGCCGGCGTCGGGCGCGGTTTACGTGGTTTGAGTCGCACCGGCGGCAACGGCGGTGCGGGGATGCGGTCGACCGGGCCGTCATACCCCTCGACCTTGCCGAATCTGCCTGACCGCGCTTCCCATTCCTCGCGCGCGGCCACGATCTCCTCGTGGGTGCGCGCGACGAAGTTCCACCACATGATCAGGTCCTCGTCGAGCGGCGTCCCGCCGATGAGGATCGCGCGGACCGGCTCGTCGCCGCTCATGAAGCGAATGTGCTCACGGCCGGTGTCGACGATCCCGAGTTGGGACCGCTGCAGCGCCAGCGCCTCCTCCTCGGTCGCGTCGCCGGGCGCGATGGTGAGGGCCCCGTCGTCGAGCAGCACGGCGTGCTCGAAGGACGGGTCGACCGGAACGTCGACCGCTGTGCCGGGCGCCAGCTGCAGCTCGGCCGCAACGAGTGCGCTGAAGGTCCGCACCGGCGAGGACGCACCGTCCAGCTCACCGACGAAGACCCGCGCCGTCGCCTCGCCGGACATGACCGGCAGGTGCGTCACCGGCGTCACGAAATGGTCGAATCCGTTGCCGCCATTGCGATCGGCGTCCGGCTGGGCAACCCACAACTGGACACCCCGCAGCCGTTCAGAGCGGGAGACCTCGGAGTGGCTGATGCCGTCCCCGGCGGTCATCAGATTGACCTCGCCGGGGTGGATCAGCTGGACGTTGCCTGCACTGTCCCGGTGCTCGATCTCCCCGTCGAAGATCCAGGTGACGGTCTGCAGGCCGCAGTGCGGATGGGGCGGGACGTCCATCGGTGTCGTCGACGGGCCGAAATGATCGACGAAGCACCACGCGCCGACCATGGTGCGCTCGCGGTGCGGCAGGGTGCGGCGCACCTGGAGGGCGCGCAGCCCGCCGAGCGGCACGTCGCGCGGCTCGAGGAGCTCGAGAGTCGTCACGTGGGACACCATAACTCTCAAATTTGAAGTTAGGCTGGTTCGGTGGCGACGTCTCGCGTGCACATGTGGCGCTCCTATCTCGAGTCGAGCGTGTTGTTGCAGACCGCGCTCGATGAGCGCTTCCGGGCGGCGTCCGACCTGTCGCTCTTCGAATATCACCTCCTGCTCCTGCTCGACGAGGCTCCCGGCCACCGGTTGCGGATGGGCGATCTGGCCCGGGCGATGGTGTTCTCCAGCAGCCGGCTGAGCTACCAGATCGGCGTGCTCGAGCGTCGTGGGCTGGTATGCCGGGAGCGCGACGCGGGCGACGCGCGCGTCATACATGCCTGCCTGACCGCCGCCGGGAAGAAGAAGTTCGACGAGTCGGGGCGCACCCACCTGATGGCCGTGCGCGAGCTCTTCCTCGACGACCTCAGCGCGGAGGAGGCGGCCACCCTCGACAGGGTGTTCACCCGGCTGCGCGCCGAGCTGCGCAACCCACGGAATAATTCAAATCTGAAGTAAGTTGGAATCGGCATGCCTGCTGTCACAGTGTCGAACATCCTGGCCCTCCCGCGCGTCTCGACTCCCGAGCCGAGCGCGCAGTCGCGGACGGTCAAGTCGGTCACCACGGCCCCGAAGGGCTTTGAAGGTGAAGGTTTTCCGGTGCGCCGCGCGTTCGCCGGAGTCTCGATGGCGGATCTCGATCCGTTCATCCACATGGATCAGATGGGTGAGGTGGAATACGCGCCGGGCGAGCCGAAGGGCACACCCTGGCACCCGCACCGTGGGTTCGAGACCGTCACCTACATGATCGACGGCATCTTCGAGCACCAGGACAGCACCGGCGGCGGTGGGCGCATCACCGACGGTGACACCCAATGGATGACCGCTGGCTCCGGCCTGCTGCACATCGAGAAGCCGCCGGAGTCGCTGGTCATGTCCGGCGGGCTCTTCCACGGCCTGCAGCTGTGGGTCAACCTGCCGAGCACGATGAAGATGACCGACCCGCGCTACCAGGACATCCGAGGCAAGGAGGTGGCACTCCTCTCCAGCCCGGACGGCGGCGCACTGCTGCGCGTCATCGCGGGCGAGGTCGACGGCCATGAGGGTCCCGGCATCACCCACACGCCCATCTCCGTGGTGCACGCGACGGTCGCGCCCGGTGCTCGGGTGCAACTGCCCTGGCGCAAGGACTTCAACGCGCTGGTCTACGTGCTTGCCGGCCGGGGATCGGTGGGAGCGGAACGCCGTCCGATCGAAACCGGTCAGCTCGCGGTGTTCGGCCCCGGCGAAGTCATCGAAGTCGCCGCGGACGACAACCAGGAGTCGCGCAACCCCAGTCTGGAGCTCTACATCATGGGCGGCCGGCCGATCCGCGAGCCGGTCGCGGCATACGGTCCGTTCGTGATGAACACGCGCGAGCAGCTGATCGAGGCGTTCGAGGACTTCCAGGCCGGCCGGCTCGGCACCGTCCCCGCGGAACCACACCCCGGCCACGACGTTCTCTGACGCGGACACCAACCGCACCCACTTCGCCGAGAGGCTCACCAAATGCCCACAGGCTCGGAACGATCGCGTCGTACGGCGTGATTTTCTGGGCCTCTCGAGATGTTTCTGAGCCTCTCGGCGAGGAGGGCGGGTGCAGTACTACCCGAAGTAGTAGTAACGTTGGCTACGACAAAACGTAGTAGGCAACGGAGGAGAGCCCGTGGACGCCCTCGATCTGGCGCGGTGGCAGTTCGCCATCACGACGGTCTACCACTTCCTGTTCGTGCCGATCACGATCGGCCTCTCGGCGATCGTGGCCGGTTTCCATACGTGGTACCTGCGCCGCCGCAGCCCCGAACTGCTCCGGCTGGCAAAGTTCTTCGGCAAGCTCTTCACCATCAACTTCGCGCTCGGCCTGGTCACCGGCATCGTGCAGGAGTTCCAGTTCGGGATGAACTGGTCGGACTACAGCAAGTTCGTCGGTGACATCTTCGGCGCCCCGCTGGCGTTCGAGGCGCTGCTCGCCTTCTTCCTCGAATCGACCTTCCTCGGCCTGTGGATCTTCGGCTGGGGCCGCATCCCGGAGAAGATCCACGCCGCGTGCATCTGGGTCGTCCACATCGGAACTGTCCTGTCGGCATACTTCATCCTCGCCGCGAACTCGTTCATGCAGCATCCGGTCGGCTACAAGTACAACGCGCGGACCGGACGCGCCGAGCTGACCGACTTTCTCGCGGTGCTCACCAACAAGGTGCAACTGGTGACCTTCCCGCACGTGCTCGCCGCGGCATACCTCTGCGGCGGTGCGATGGTGATGGGCGTCGGGCTGTGGTCGATGCGCAAGCACGAGCACGAGCGGATGATGTATCGCAAGGCGGCGCGTGTGGGTGCCGTCGTCACCCTCATCGCGGGACTTGCGGTCTCGATCACCGGCGACACCCAGGGCAAGGTGATGACCGAGGTGCAGCCGATGAAAATGGCTGCGGCAGAAGCGCTTTACACGACTCGGGACAGTTGCGCCGAGTTCTCGATCTTCACCATTGGCTCGCTGAACGGCGAGCACGAGAAGTACGCGATCACCGTCCCGTGTGTGCTCAGCTTCCTGGCGACCGGGTCGTTCAGCGGCAAAGTCCAGGGCGTCAACGACCTGAAACGTGAACTGCCGGGCCAGATCTCGAAGGCGGCAGCGGCACGCGGTGAACCAGCACGCTACGTACAGCCGGCCGACGCCGTCTTCACGCCGAACATCCCGCTCGCCTACTGGTCCTTCCGGCTGATGATCGGCATCGGGATGCTCGCCGCCGCGATCGCGGTCGCCGTGCTCTGGCTGACCCGGAAAGGCCGTGCGCGGATCCCGCGCTGGCTGGTCCTTGCCGGCATCGCCGCGCCGCTGCTTCCGGTGCTGGGCAACAGTTTCGGCTGGATCTTCACCGAGACCGGCCGGCAGCCCTGGCTGGTGTATGGCGTGATGACGACCTCCTCCGGGGTGTCCCCGACCGTCACCGCCGGCACGGTCATCACCTCGATGGTCGTCTTCACCATCTTGTATGCCGCGCTCGCGGTCGTCGAGATCAAGCTGATGCTCGACTACACGCGGCACGGCGCCGAACCGTACACACCGACCGAGCAGACGGCGGAAGACAAACCGCTGGCCTTCTCCTACTGAGGCTGAAGGAGATTCACGATGTCCCTGGAAACGTTCTGGTTCATCCTCATCGGCCTGCTCTGGGCCGGCTACCTCATCCTCGAAGGCTTCGACTTCGGCGTCGGCATGCTGCTGGCGATCATCGGCCGCGGCCGCGACACGGCCGAGACGAACACCCGGCGGCGGCTGATGCTCACCACCATCGGGCCGTTCTGGGACGGCAACGAGGTGTGGCTCATCACCGCGGGCGGCGCGATGTTCGCCGCCTTCCCCGCCTGGTACAGCACGATGTTCAGCGGCTTCTACCTCGCGATGCTGCTGCTCCTGGTCGCACTCATCCTGCGCAACATGGGTCTGGACTACCGCTACAAGCGGGACAGCGATCGGTGGCGGGCCGGCTGGGACGCGGCGATCATCGGCGGATCGGTGCTGCCACCGCTGCTGGTCGGCATCGCGCTGACCAACCTGATCCACGGCGTGCCGGTCGACCGCAGCGGCAACTTCGCCGGCAGCTTCTTCACCCTGCTCAATCCGATGAGTCTGCTCGGCGGCATCACGCTGGTCGCGGTGTCCCTGGTGCACGGCGCCTTCTTCCTCGCGCTGAAAACCACGGGCGCCGTCCGGGAGGACGCGCGCCGTGTCGCCCGCCGATGCGCCCCGGTGGCAGCGCTGCTCGCGATCGCGCTGCTCGTCTGGGTCAACGTGCACACGGGGACCAGCTGGTCGTGGGCCGTCGCGGTGCTCGGCGTGGCGGCGTTCGTGGGCGCAGTCGGCGCCGACCGGGCGGACAGGGACGGGTGGGCCTTCACCGGCACCTTCGTGACCATCGGCGCGACCGTCGCGTGCTACTTCCTCGCGGCATACCCCGACGTCATGCCGAGCACGACCGACCCGGCGTTCAGTCTCACCGTGCACAACGCATCCAGCTCGCATCTGACCCTGCAGATCATGACCGGTGCCGCGGTGATCTTCACCCCGATCATGCTGCTCTACACCGCCTGGAACTACTGGGTCTTCCGCAAGCGGGTCAGCGCCGATCACATTGCCCCGCAGACAGATCCGCTCGCCAAGGTGGCTCTGCACTGATGCGGCCGTTCGATCCCGACCTGCTCCGCTCGGAACCCGCCGTGCGGCGCCCGCTCGCCGCCCTCGGTGGCCTCGGAGTGCTGCAGGGCGTGCTCGCGATCGCGCAGGCGATCGCCGTGGCGCGGCTGGTCGTCGCGGTCGTCGGCGGAAGCCGGTTGCTCGGCCCGTCTGCGGAGGTCCTGGTGGTCTTCGCACTGCGGGCCCTCGGCGCGAGCGCCGCCGAACGCGTTGCGGCATGGGCCGGTTCGTATGTCGCAGGCGTTCTCCGCCGGCGGGCCGTGCGGGGCTGGCTGACGCGGTCCATCGACACCCGGCCGAGCGAGACGGTGATGCTGAGCCGGGCGACCCACGGTGCCGAGGCGATCGAGCCGTATGTCGCCCGCTACCTCCCGGCGCTGATCAGCGCTGCGGTGGTGCCCACGTTGGCGTTGCTCGCGCTCGTGTGCACCGACTGGATCAGCGCACTCATCGTCGTGCTCACGGTGCCGTTGCTGCCGCTCTTCGCGGCACTCATCGGCATGCACACGCGCGACGAGACCGCCGCACGCTGGCGCGAAACGGACCGGCTGACAGGTCATTTCCTCGATGTGATGCGCGGACTGCCCACACTGGTGAACTACCAGCGAGCGGAGCACCAGGTCGGCGTGGTGCGGGCCGTGGGGGACCGGCTGCGCCGGGCGACGGTGCGAACCCTGCGCACGGCCTTCCTCAGCTCGGTCGCGCTGGAGCTGCTCGCGACCATCTCGGTGGCGATCGTGGCCGTGGCGGTCGGTCTGCGGCTGGTGCACGGAGAGATGGGGCTACAGGTCGGCCTCATCGCCATACTCCTGGCGCCGGAGGCGTATTGGCCGATCCGGCGGATCGGCCAGGAGTTCCACGCAGCAGCCGACGGCGCGCAGGCGATCGCCGACCTGCTCGAGGATGCGTCGGCCGGTCCGGCGACGCAGCGAGCGCCCGGTGTCACTCTGGCGGCCGTAGGCCTGGACTACCGCTACCCGGGCACGGACCGCCTCGTGCTGCACGACTTTCGGCTGGATGTGCGTGTCGGGCTCACCGCGCTCGTGGGTGAGTCGGGTGCGGGGAAGACGACCGTGCTGGACCTGCTGGCGGGGGTGCGCACGCCTGTTGCGGGCACCGTGCAACAGCCGGATGCCGTGCACTACGCGACCCAGCGCCCGTTCCTGATCCCCGGGACGCTGGCCGACAATCTCGCGCTCGGCGGCCCACTGCCCGGGGGCACCGACTGGCTGCCGGAGCCGTTGCGTCGCCTGCCGCACGGACTGCAAACGCCGGTGAGCGACGACGGATTCGGCCTGTCGGCCGGTCAGCGCGCCCTCCTCGCGCTGACCCGTGCCCGGCTCTCCGACGCGCCGGTCGTGCTGCTCGACGAGCCGACCGCGCACCTCGACCCGGACATGCGCCGGGCCACCGAAGCGCTGATCCGCGACCTGGCGACCGATCGAGTGGTCATCGCCGCGACGCACAGCGAGTCGCTGATGGCGGTGGCGGACAAGGTCGTTCGCCTCCGGCCGACCGAGCCGGCCGCGGGCGCCAATGTGCATGCCCGGGTGTCCGCACCGGCGTCGCCGGCCGCGACCCAGCTGCCCTCCGAGGTCGGCACACCGACACCCGTGGGTCATCCCGCCTCGGTCTGGCGGCCCGCCCGCGGCGTGCTGCGCGCCGCCGGCGTGGGCGCACTCGCCTCCACCTGTGGCGTGGCACTGACCGCCACCTCGGGCTGGCTGATCGTGCAGGCGTCGACCCGGCCGCCGGTGCTGACGCTGCTGGTCGCGATCGTCTGCGTGCGTGCCTTCGGCATCGGCCGGCCGGTGCTGCGTTACGTCGAGCGGGTCCGCTCGCACGACGCGGCACTGTCGGACCTCGTCGACCGTCGAACGTCGCTCTACCAGCGGCTGATCCCGCTCACGCCGGCGCGACTCGGCCAGCGGCGCCGCGCGGATGTGCTCACGGCTGCGGTGGCGGATCTCGACGACGAGGTCGACGTGCAGGTCCGCACGCTGGTCCCGGTCGCCGGCGCAGCGGTGACCAGCGGCATCGCACTGGCCGTGGTCACCGCGTTGCATCCGCTGAGCGGTCTGGTGCTGGGTTGTGTCTTGCTCGCGGCCACCGGCGCGGCCTGGTGCGACTTCCGGCTGGAAGCGGCGGCACAGCGCCATACCCTTCGGGCCCGGGCGGCCGTCAACGAGGAGACTCAGCTGATCACCACGAACCTCCCTGGTGTTCAAGCGATTTCGGCGAGCAACCGCTTGCTGGACCGGCTGGACACGGCGACCACGGCAGCGCTGCACGCCGCGGGCCGTCAGGCACGTGGACGCGCCATCGGCACAGCGCTGAACACCGTGATCGCCGGACTCGGTGTCGTCGGCACCGGGTTCGTCGCGCAGGCCGCCCTGCAGCAGGGAGCCGTCGCGGCACCGATCGCCGCACTCTTGGTGCTGGGCCCTCTCGCGCTGATGGACGTGCTCGGTGAGCTGCCCGACGCCGTCGGCTCCGGGGCGCGCGGCCTCGCGGCGCGCGGCCGCCTGGACCGGCTGACCACCCAGCCACCCGCGGTGTATGACGCGAGCCCGCACGCCTCGTCTCCCGCGGCCGGCTCGGGGATCCGGCTGCGCGAGCTCCGGGCCTCCTGGACGGGCACCCACACCGACCTCGCGGTGGACCGCGTGCGCTTCGCGCCGGGGGAGCGGGTCAGCGTCGTCGGACCGAACGGTTGCGGCAAGTCGACCCTGCTGGCGGTTCTGGCGCGCCACCTCGATCCGACGAGTGGCAGCTATGACTTCGCCGGACGAACCGTGCGCGCGCAGTCCCTCCGAGCCGTGCGATCGCAGCTCGCCGTGGTGGACGACGAGCCGCACGTCTTCGCCGGATCCGTCCGGGCGAATCTGCTGCTCGCCCGGCCGGACGCCGACGACGGCGCCGTCGCGAGAGCGCTGGTGGATGCCGGACTCGGCCGATGGCTGGCGACTCTGCCGCACGGCCTTGACACGGAGCTCGGCGACGGGCGCAGCATCAGCGGCGGCGAACGCGCCCGCCTGGCGATCGCGCGAGCTGTGCTGTCCGGCCGTCCGGTGCTGCTCATGGACGAGCCCGTCGCGCACCTGGACTCGGCGACTGCTCGAGCGGTGATGGCCGACGTGCGCAGCGCGACCGCCGGCGCGACCGTGGTGGCCGTGTCGCACCAGGCGGTCGACGAGCTGGCACCGGACCGGACCGTCGCCATCCAGCTGCCGAGCGTTCCAGCCGAGCGGACTACGGTGTCGTCGTGGTGAGGCGGCGGCAAGCACAATCCGGGCTAGGTGACCTGGAGAGCGCGGTGATGGAGCAGCTGTGGGCGCTCCCGCCGGACGGCTGGCTGTCGGTGCGCGAAGTGCTGGAGCGGCTGGTCGACCGGGACCTCGCCTATACGACGGTGATGACCGTGCTCGATCGCCTCGCCAAGAAGGAGCTGGTGAGCCGCGAGCGCGTCGGTCGTGCCTGGCGCTACCGCCCGGCCTCCAGTCGCGACCAGCTGACCGCCGAGGTGCTGCAGTCCAGCCTGGCGCCACTCGCCGCCGACGACCGCAAGGCGGCTCTGCTGCACTTCCTCGACAACGCGACGGCCGAGGACCTGGACGTGCTGCGCGCCGGTCTCGCCGCGGTCGAGCGCCGCGCCGCGTCCGACTGACGGCACCTGCGCGAACCGTCAGCCAATCCCCAACAGAGCGCCCCACGCGATGACGCCGGTCACCGCAACGACGACGACCGCGGCCAGCACCACCACCGTCGCGAGCACGCGGTGCGGTCCTGCGTCGGCGAGCAACTCCATCCGGCGCTGTGCCGGTCCACCCGCCCCCAGCATCGCGTCCGGGTGGCTGCCCCCTGCCAGCTGCACCAGTGCTCGCGCAACCGGCAGCGGACCCACCGTGCGGCAGGCCGCGCGGTCGGCGAGCAGCTCGATGAGCAGTCGCACCTCGAACATCCCGCGGTCACTGCGAATTGCCCGGGGCACCGCGGTGTGCAACACGGTGAAGAATTCGAGCACCAGGTCGTGCCGCAGTCGCAGATGAGCCCGTTCGTGCGCGAGCACGCCGGCCAGTTCCTCGGCCGGCAGGGCACGAATCGTGCTGTCGGTCAGGACAACGCGGCGCCGCCGGCCGGGGATGCAGTATGCCGTCGGCGTCGGGTGGGCCAGCACCGTCACCGTCCCGCCCGGCACACGGTGACCGGCCGCCGGATCGCCGAGCAGGTCGATCAGCTCGGCGTGCTCGCGTCGCGCGGTCCGCAGATTGCGTCCGATCCGGTGTCCTTGGAGCAGCAACCGCGCGACGATGAGGCCGGAGATCAGCAGCCCGACGACGAGCAGCGGGATGTTGGCCGCCGGTGCCGGGATCTGCCGGCGGTCACGCACGACCTGCAGGATCGCCAGCGGAGCGAGACACACCGCCGCGAAGATCGCGGACAGCGAAACCGCCTGCCACAGCAACAGAGCGGGGCCCGGCACGCGCTCCAGCGCCGTCAGCCGCGGAAGCAGTCGCGGGACCGGCCAGGTGAGCAGGACCGCGACCACGAGCAATCCGGCGGTCAGCACCCGGCCATTGTCGCCGAGCGCCGCGATGCGGTTGCCGTCGCGTCAGTCCGCGGTGAGCGGCACGGCATACAGCGTGGTGTCGCTGCCCACCGAGCCGACGCAATAGGCGACCTTCGCGGTGCCGCCGCGCGGCACCAGCACCTGCCCCCCGGAGCCCTTGGCGGGGCCGAGCGGCTTGCCCTTGCTGTCCGCGGTGAGGATGTTGTCGCCCGATTTGCTCCAGCTGTCGTACTGCGAGATCGCGATCGGTGACCAGCGCGCGGTGATGACGCGGGTCGCGCCGGTGCGCATGTCGATCCAGGAGTTTCCGCCCACGGCCCAGCTCTCGTCGGGGGCCAGCATGAACGAGCTGGGGAAGACGGCCGGGTCGATCCGTGTGGTCGTCATACGTGGCTCGAGGCTGGGCAGGGCGAAGGAGCGTAGCCGGGAGGTGGTCGTCTCGGCCTTCGGCACGAAGGCGGTGATCAGCTGCGTCGCGGTGGCCCCGACGAAGGTGCCCGGCACGGTGCCGGCCGGTGCGGTCAGCTTCTTCGGTTTCGGCACCTGTGTCTCGTGGGTGCTCAGCCAGACCCTGCCGTGCGTGTCGGTCGCGACCACGGTGCCGTCCCGCAGGACCGCGACCGGGTTGCTGCCCTTGTCGATCGCGCGTCGGGTCAGCTTGTCGCCGTGCAGCACATAGGCGCTGGTCTCCTCGTCCGGCTTCGTCACGATGACACCGCTCACCGTGATCGCGGTGGACCAATCGCTTTGCAACGGCCAGGTTTTCGCTTCCCCGCCGGTCAGCGGATAGGCGATGAGCTGACTCTGGCTGACCAGCACGATCGAGGTGGTGCCGTCGACCGGGGCCAGCGTCGGACCGTTCGCGATGATCGCGTCGATGGGCAGATCGGCCTTCCACTGCGACTTGCCGGTGGCCGCGTCGAGCGAGATCAGCTGGGTGCCACCGGTCGTGTCGTTGTCGACGGTGCAGATCAGTTGGCCGGTGGTGACGGCCAGCCGCGGCGCGACGTCGGACAGGTTCACCACGGACCAGAGATAGCTCGCGGGTAGCCCCCCGGGCGGCCGCAGGCCATCCGGCAGTGGCGTGCCGGTCATCGAGGGCGTGGCGCTGGGGCTGCTGTTGCTGCCGCGGAAGGCGAAGAAACCGGCCGTCGCCGCGCCGGCGAGCACGACCGCGCCGGCGCCGCCGAGCAGCAGGGTTCGCCGCGACGGACCGCGGTTGTCGCGCGGCTCGTCGCTCACCTCCGCCGCCTCGGCCGGCCGAGGTTCGTCGGGCTCCGGTGCCGTGGCCGGTGGAAAGTGTGGCTCCGCGCTGGTCTGGGTCGTGGTGCTGGTCGGGATGGGGCGCCCGAGATCGTCGGTCAACCGGCCGTTGCCGCCGCCCGCGACGTCCGCCGACTCGACCGGCGCGTATGCCGGCGCCGGCTCCACCGGCTGCTCCACCGGACGGAACGCGTTGACCGGAGCAGTCGGTGCGCTCGCCGGTTGCGCCGCGGGCGGCGGCACTTCGCGGGGGACCCCGTCCGGGTCGATGGCGAGGTGGAAGACGGCACCGTCGGCCGTCACGCCCATGACCCGGATGGTCTGGCCCGGCACCGTGCGATCGGCGCGTCTGCGCGCTTCCCGGATCAGTGCCCGGTGTATGCCGACACCGGCGGGCGCGGCGATCGGCTCGTCGTCGACCCAGCCGCGTTCCGCACCGGATGCGTCCGGCTGGACCCGCAGCACGAATGCCGGACGCGCCGGGACCTCGTGCTCGTGCTCAGTCATCTGCGTGCGTCGTCTCTCGGCGTCTGAGGTGTTCGGGTCGACGGTGAGCGCCACCGAGCAGCCCAGTCGACCGACGCTCACCCTTTGCTTCCGCGAGTCTGACACGGGGAGCGGTCCGGACCCTCATTGGAGAGCCGCGTGATACCCGTTCGTAACCTTGGCGATGGTGCCGGCCGGCGTGCGGCACCATTTCGCCGGAACGGACTGGACCGATCGGCCGATATGTCGATATCTAGGAAAAAATCTAGATCTGATTAGATCAGCGCATCGAGACGCCGTTCCTGCCGTCCGATCAGCCGCCGCAGCACAGCCGGCCGGCCGGTGGCAGGTACGCTCCTGCGGTGCCGTTGGACCAGGAAACCGTCGCCCGTGTGCTCGGCGTGGAAGTGCCCCCGCTGCCGGGACCGATCGTCGCCGTGACCCACGATTCGCGGTCGGTGGTGCCCGGCGGGGCCTTCGTCGCGATCAACGGCTTCACCTCCCGTGGCGCCGATTTCGTACCGCAGGCCCTCGAGCGTGGCGCGGGGCTGATCGTCGCGGAGCAGCCGGTCGACGGCGTGGCCACAGCTGTGGTGCCGAACGACCGGATCGCGCTCGCCGCGCTCGCGACCGAGCTGGCCGGGCACCCGTCATACGACCTGACGGTGTACGGCGTCACCGGCACCAACGGCAAGACCACGAGTTCCTATGTGCTGCACGCGATCCTCACTGCTGCGTATGGCGAGGCGTCGACCGGACTGATGACGACCGCCGAGATCATCGTCGGCGCGCAGCACGAGGTGGCCGTGCGCACCACCGGCGAGGCGACGGAGGTGCAGGCAAACCTGGCACGGATGCGGGACTCCGGCGTGCGGCACGTCGTCCTGGAGACCAGCTCGCACGGCATACATCTGCACCGGGTCGATGGAACTCGGTATGCCGCAGCGCTTTTCACGAACCTGACCCGTGACCACCTCGACCTGCACGGCACGATGGAGGACTACTACCGCACCAAGCGGAAGCTCTTCGAATGGACGCAGGGCCCGAAGCTCACCAATGCCGACGACTCGTGGGGCTCCCGGCTGGCGGGTGAGATCGACGGCACGCTGACCTTCGGAGCCGCCGAAGGGGCCGACTACCGGATCCAGCACGAGCGGCGCGACGGCGTGCGCACCGTCTTCGAGCTGGTCACCCCGCGGCAGGGGACGCTGACCCTGCGTATCCCGCTGCTCGGCGACTACAACGTGCACAACGTCGCCGGTGCCGCCGGGGTCGCACTCGAGATGGGCATGTCACCTGACGTCCTGGTGCGCGCCGTGCACGAAATGGGTCAGGTCCCAGGACGATTCGAGCGGGTGCCCGCCGCTGTCGAGCGCGGCTTCGAGGTGGTCGTCGACTACGCGCACACCGACGTCGGGCTGCGCGCCGTCCTCGAGGTCGCGCGCGAGGTCGCCGGCGACGGCCGGCTGATCTGTGTGTATGGCGCGGCCGGCGCCCGCGACCGCGACAAGCGGCCGAAGATGGGCGCGGTCGCGTCCGAGCTCGCCGACGTCGCGATCATCACCACCGACGACGCCTACCACGAGGACCCCCAGGCGATCGCCGACGAGGTGCTGGCCGGTGCCGACGCGGCGAACACCCGCATCGTGCTCGACCGACGGGCTGCGATCGACGAGGCGTTGCGGGCGGCACGCGCTGGCGACGTGGTGGTCGTCGCGGGCAAGGGCCACGAGCGGGTCCAGCACCTCGCGACCGGCGACGTCCCCTTCCATGACGTCACGGTGGTGACGGAGCTGCTCACCTCGCGCTGAGCCGATCGCCACCCCCTGCCGCCCTTCTCGCCGAAAGGCTCAGATACGACCGACAGGCTCAGAAAGACGGGGCCCGCGAGCCGCATTTTCCTGAGCCTCTGGGCCGTAAGTGAGCCTCTCGGTGGGAGGAGGCCGCGGGTCGCGTACGCAGCCGCAGGCTTCTTTGCAACGATGGCATCGTGCGCACAATCGGCTCACCTCTCGGTGGCGGCCCGCCCAAGGTGATCGCTCACCGGGGCTCCAGCCACGACAACCCCGAACACACGCTCGGCGCCTACGAACGCGCGATCGCGGAAGGGGCCGACGGCCTCGAGTGCGACGTCCGGCTGACCGCCGACCGGCATCTGGTGTGTGTCCACGACCGGCGCGTCAACCGCACCTCCGACGGCCGCGGCGTCGTCTCGGCGCTCGAGCTCGCCCAGCTCGAGGGCATGGACTGGGGCAGCTGGAAGGCCGCCCACGGCCACGACAACGAGATGCCGGACCGGCACCACGCGAGCATCCTCACCCTGCGCCAGCTGATCCGTTCCACCCTGGCCGCCAACCGCAACCCCGACCTGGTCATCGAGACCAAACACCCGACGCGGTATGCCGGAGAGGTCGAGCGGCGCCTGGTCGGCGTGCTCGCCGACTTCGATCTGCTGCGGCCGGCCCCGGACAAGCCGGTGGTCCGCGTGATGTCGTTCTCCTCCATGGCGATCCAGCGGATGGCCAAGCTCGCGCCGCACGTGCAGCGGGTGCAGCTCATCGAGGTCGGGACGTCGCCGTTCTTCCGGGACGGCCTGCCCTCCAACGTCGCGATCGCCGGCCCCCGCATGGGCATCATTCGCCGCAGTCCGGAATTCGTTGCCCGCCAACATCATTACGGCCACCAGGTGCACGTCTGGACCGTGGACACGGAGCCGGACATCGAGCTGTGCCTCACCCTCGGCGTGGACGCCATCATCTCCAACCGTCCGCGTCTGGTCAGGGAAATGGTCGACGCGGCCTACGCGGAGGGCTGAGTCGCCCGTCGGGCATGATGACTGCGTGAGTGACAAGCACAGGGCCGAGCCCTGGGTGCGGACGGTCCGGCTGCCGTGGACCATCGACTCCGTCCCGCAGGTGCGCGAAGAGGTCGTCGCCGACCTCGGCAGCGGCAAGCTGCCGGACAACGTGGTCGAGGAGGCCGAGACCGTGGTCGCCGAGCTGGTGGCCAACGCCATCCTGCACGGCCGTCCGCTGCCCGACGGCACCGTGCGGGTCCGCTGGCGCGCGCGTCCGCCGCGGGTCGAGATCGAGGTGACCGACGGCGGGTCCGGGAAGCAGCCCAAACCGAGACCACAGGCCGACTGGGCTCCCAGCGGTCGCGGTCTCCGCATCGTGCGCTCGCTCGCCTACGAGTGGGGCGTCGCCGACGAGGACGGCCACACCCTCGTGTGGGCGGCCCTCGGGGGCGCGTCGCGACGGCGGATCTGAGTCACCAGGTATGGCGATTCCCGTCGCCGGCGTCAAGGTCGGGCACTGGACCGACGCGGCCGCCGAAACAGGCTGCACCGTCGTGGAATTCCCGCCCGGCACGGTGGCGTCGTACGAATGCCGAGGCGGTGCACCCGCGGCCCGGGAACTTACCCTGCTGGAGCCCGACAAGTCCGTCACCAGCATCGACGCACTGCTGCTCACCGGTGGCTCGGCGTTCGGCCTGGCCGCGGCGGACGGCGTGATGCGCCGCATGGAGGAGCTGGGTCGCGGCGTGCCCACGCCTGCCGGGGCGGTGCCGATCGTGCCTGCCCTCGGGATCTTCGATCTCGCGGTCGGCGACCGCACGGTGCGTCCCGGCCCCGAGCAGGGGTATGCCGCGGCGCTCGCCGCGACCACCCACGACCCGGAAACCGGACAGGTGGGTGCCGGGACCGGTGCCTTCGTCAGCCACTGGCGCGGCCCGCAGGGTGCGCAGCCCGGCGGCATCCGCACCGCGACGCGACAGCTGGGAGACGTCGTGGTGTGGGCGCTGGTGGTGGTCAACGCTTTCGGTGACATCGACCCCGGCACGTCCGGTGTCGACCTTGCGCCGGTCCAGGCGTTGGAGGGCGGCTTCGACTTCGACCGCACGCACACCACCATCGGGCTGGTCGCCACCAACGCGCGGCTCGACAAGATCGGCTGCCGCATCGTCGCGCAGGGGGCCCACGACGGCCTCGCACGGGCGATCACTCCGCCGCACACGCGATTCGACGGCGACGCGTTCGTCGCCGCGGCAACGGGTGAGGTACCGGCGCACGTCGACGTGGTCCGGCTGCTCGCGCTGGCTGCCGTCGCTGACGCGATCCGCGGCGCTGACACCACATAAGGTGGGCAGTCATGGGTAAGGCATCGCGCCGCAAGGGCGCCGACAAGAAGACCGCACGCGCCGCGCGAGTTCCGTTTGCCGCGAGGCCGTTCGACGGATTGGCCGGTGAGACCAGCTGGGTCGCGATGCGTGAGATCCTGCCGGCGGCGACCGCGCGGATCTCCTTCTCGTATGACGGGGCCGAGCACACCGCCACCGTCGCCACCGTGCTGCCGCTGGCGTGGGCGGCCCTGTGCCGCAACGACGGCGAGCGCTTCATTGCCACCCAGTCCGGCGCCGGCTCCGGCGACCTGTCCCGGGACCTCGCCGCCGCTCTGATCGCCACCGTCGACGCCGCGCCGGGAACACCGGTGCCGAAGACGCCGCCGGTGAGCGCCGACACCCCGCGGTTGCAGGACCTCCTCACCGGGGAGGCGCTGGACGTGGAGCTGCACGACGGATTCGACTTCTGGGTCGAGCAGGGCGAGTTGGACGATGCCGCGGCCGCTTCGCTCGAGCAGGCCAACGCCGCCATCTCGCCGACCGCGGCGCTGCCGTCGACGTCGTCGGCATACTGGTGCCACATCGGCGAACGGACCTATGTCCGTTGGGTTCTCCCGCACGCGGAGGACGAAGCCACCGCCGCGCTGGCCCGGCTGCACGCCGCCGGACGGGACAGCCTCGGGACCGACGGAAGGTTGCTCGGCGCCTTCCGCACCTGTGGCCTCCTCGTGCCGGTCTGGGAGGTCGACGCCTCGGCGGACGCCGCGTCATACGACACGGCAATGGGTGAACTGGCCGCTCGTTTCGGTGAGGCCCTCGCCTCGGTGCGTGCAGGCGACGCCCTGACCGACGAGGAGCGCCGGGCGCGAGCCGGTCTGGTGTCGCGTCAGATCACGATCCGCTGAGGCCACCCCACGAAGTTCTCCGCTCCTTCGTCGCTCCGATACTTCGCGGGGACCCCGGCCGTCCCTTTCCTCACTCGGGTCGGAGTTCGGGCTCCGGCTGCCGCTTTGGGTGTGCCAGCGTTCCCTTCATCCGCGGCCCGGCGTCGGGCGCGGCAGTCGGCGCGGCGGCAAGCAGCAGGAGCAGCGGCACCAGGATCAACAGGCCGGTCGGCGGGATGGAGACACCGGAGTCGTTCGACACGAAGCCGATGAACCAGAAGACGACAATCGCTGCGATGCCCTCGCCGAGCAGCGGCACGCGTCTGACCAGGGGCAACAACGCCCGTCCCGGCCACCGGGACGGTGTGAGAAGGACGATGAAGGACACCACCAGGATCAGCGGCACCAGGGCGGTCAAACCGTTGCTCCGCAGCATGTGCCAGTTGGCCGTGATGATGCGCTGAATGCCGGAGAAGTCACCGTGGTAGCGGATCTGCGCGACGAAATCGCCCAAGTGCGTGCGGTATTGCGGCGGCCGGAGGTAATCGAGCACCGCCATCGAGCCCACGATCCCGACCGCCGTGCCGCCGATGAGCGCGGCGCGCCGCCAGGTCAGCGCCAGCCCGCCGGCGTTCAGCGCGAGGTAGGCGAACGCCGGGAACATCGCCAGCGGGCCGCCGCCGTCGGCGCCCCAGGTGGGCGTGCCGTCGACCAGCAACGTGACGAGTCCGATGAGGATGACGGTCGCCGCCGCGAGCCGGCGGTGCCCCTTGCCGTAGAGCACGCCGGCGAGCAGTGCCGAGATGAGCAGCGCGGAGGTCGCGATCATGGCGTCCCCGACGTTGCCCATCCCGTAGAAGCGCCCGCCATACACCGGTTGCAGACCCATGATCGACACGAACTGCAGCGGCGTGCCGTGGATGACGTCGAGCAACAGCACCGACAGGGTGACGGTGGCGATGAACACCGGGGGACCGATCGGGTGGCGTCGCCACGGCCCGAGCAGGGCCAGCGCGGCGATGATCGCGGCGATCCCGACGATGCCCCAGCCGAGCGCGGTGCGCGGTTCGGGTGCGTCCCACCAGTGCACCAGCCCGACCAGCCAGGTGCTGACCGGCATCGACGCGGTGAGGGCGGCGCACCCGCTGATCCACCACCGCAGCGCGCTGCCCGAGCCGGACGTGCGGCCGGCCCGCACCCGCCGCCGGCGCAGCAGCCACCAGACGAGCCCGGCGCCGAGCAGGACGGCCATGGTGATCACGAATCGGGTGAGGAAGTCACCGGAGAGCCCGTGCTCGATCCGCAACTGCATGGCCACCATCGACGCGTCGGTGATCGCGCTGATGCCGGTCGCGCGCGGCTGCACCATCGGTGCCCGGCCCTCGGGCAGGCGCGGCGCCTTGGTGCCGAGCCGGGCGAGGAGCAGCGCGGTCAGGTCGGTCAGCTGCACGACCCCGGGCTGTTGCGTGGAGTATGACGTGAGCAGCCCGTGCGGCACCCCCGGGCCGCGGAGGACGACGGTGTGCAACACCTCCGGCCTGGTGTCGTCCGCGAAGCCCGCGACCACGATGGTCGCGTCGGCAGGAGCTCTGGCGAGGATTCTTCCGAGCAGGGCGTCGTCGATGCGGGGAAGACTGACCAGCGTGACCGGGCAGGAGCGGAGGTCGACGGTGGCCGGGTCGGCGACGTAGTGCTCGACCCGCCCTACGGCGTTGGCCGCCGCGAGGGGGGCATACGGCCCGGCCGCGGTGATGCACTGGCCGGCGAGCGTCAGCCGGGTGGTCAGGTTGGACGGATCGGCCGGCACCGTGCGAGCGAGGGTGATCGCGCGCAGCTTCGGCCAGAACGAATACGCTGCGGGGGCGCCGGCGCCGGTGGTCGGCGTGGTGGTGAGCGGCGTGGGCGGAGGCTGCACCACGCACGGTGCCGGTTTCTGCCCGGGTGGTGTCATCGGCACCGAGGCGCCGTAGGTGGTGCGCTTCCCGGCGCCGAAAGTCAGCCACGACTGGCTGTCACAGCTGTGCGAGCTGAGGCTGCGGGTGGTGAGCGAGCCGACGGCGCCCTCCGTGGCGAGCTTCCACAGGTTCGGCGTCCGCCGGGCGCTGACCTGGTCCCAGGACAAGGTCGGCTGGCTGACGACGATGACGGGACCCGGCTGGCTGATCGGCTGCGCGGCCGGCCAGCGGGTCAGGTAGGAGATGAGGAAGGACCCACCGACGGCGACGACGGACAGGCACACGACCCACGCCAGCCACCGTCGTAACACCGGGCAAAGCGTACGGGACGAACCCATCGATTCCCTCGTCCTCACCGGGTGGTGTGGGTCACCCGGCAGGGCGTATGACAGTGGCGCTCGTAAACTTCGGGAGTGATCCAGCATCGACGCATCGCCTATCAGGGCGAACCCGGCTCCAACTCGCACGCCGTGTGCGAACGCGAATACCCCCACCTGGAGGCCGTGCCGTGCGCCTCGTTCGAGGACGTCTTCGCGGCCGTGGAGCGGACCGACGACGGCGGCCCGGATGCCGATCTGGCGTTGATCCCGATCGACAACTCGGTGGCCGGACGCGTCTCCGACATACATCACTTCCTGCCGGCGAGCAGTCTGCACATCGTCGCCGAGCACTTCCACCGGGTCCGGTTCTCGCTGATGGGGGTCCCGGGTGCGTCCCTCGACCAACTACGCACGGTGCACAGCCACGTGCACGCGCTCGGCCAGTGCCGCCACGTGATCCACGAGCTCGGCCTCGAGCCGGTGATCTCCGGTGACACGGCCGGCGCCGCACGCGAGGTCGCCGAGGCCGGAGACCCGACGATGGCCGCGATCAGTCCGCCGCTGGCGGCGTCGATCTACGGGCTGGACGTGCTGCGCGAGGACATCGAGGACGAGGACCACAACACCACTCGCTTCGTGGTGTTGTCCCGGGACTTCGTGGTGCCGCCGCGGGGTTCGGGGCCGATGGTGACCAGCTTCATCTTCAACGTCCGCAACATCCCGGCCGCGCTCTACAAGGCGCTCGGCGGGTTCGCCACCAACGGCATCAACATGACGAAGCTCGAGTCCTACATGGTGGGCGGCAGATTCGCCGCCACGCAGTTCCTCAGCGAGGTCGACGGGCACCCGGACGATCCCGGGCTGAAGCGTGCGCTGGACGAACTGCGCTTCTTCACCACCGACGTCAAGATCCTCGGGGTGTATGCCGCCGCGCCCGAGCGGCACTGAGTCGTACCCACGGCTCAGGCCGGCTTGGTCCAGACCACGAAGTTGTTCAGGTGATGCCCGGCGACCATCGGTGAGTCGATGTCGCAGGTGACGAGCACGACGACCGGCGTCGAGCTGCCGCCCCACACCCGCTGGTCGGTCGTGAGTTCGTTCTTCGGCACCGACTCCAGGTGGGTGACCGTGAGGCTGACGGCCTTGTCGTTCGCGCACAGCACGGACACGGCGGTGCCGACCCGGACGTTGCGCAGGTTGTAGAAGTTGTCGGGGCCGTCATACGTCACGTGACCGGCGATCACCGAGATGCCGCGCTGCCCCGGCTGTGCCGACCGGTCGTACCACATCGTGGTGTGCGGTGGCGGGTAGATCTGGCCCTGCGCGTTTGTTCCCATCGCGACGACCCGCTCCCCGGTGATGCCGACGCCGGAGACCGTCAGACTGGCCGGAATGCACGGAGCACCGGCGGGATTCGCGATCGGCACCGGGGTGCTGTTGCTGCGCGGCTTCGGCAGCGGCGATGCGTGCCCGGTCGACGCCGTCGGCGACGGTTTGACGGAGCGTTTCGGCACGGAACTGCTGCTCGCGACGGTCGACGAGTCGCCGGTGCCGGATGTCGACCACGACGGGAGTGCAGCCGCCCGCCCGGAGCCGTTCTGCAGGCCGGCGGCGAGCGCCAGTCCACCGGCCACCGCGAGAGCGGCGCCGACGGCGATCGCGATGCTGCCCTTCCGGCGGGTGCGGCGCCGCATCTCGCGGGTCTGCATGCGAAGTCCTCGGTCGTCGACGAACGTGCGGATCGGGCCGACCCCGACCTGCCCCGATTATGTCGCCCGCTGCCCGATCGGGGTCAGCCGGCCGATGCGCGACGCTGCAGCCCGCGCATGCCGCTGCGCATCATCATCGCGTGGTTCGCGACGAGCACTGGCCGCAGCAGCCGCCAACCGGCCAGCCGGCCGGCCCAGCCGGACATCCGCACCTCGACCTCCTGGGTGTAGTGCAGCCAGGTCGCCGCGGCGCCGTCGGCGCGCAGCGCGAACTGCGACCAGCCGACCAGGTCACCGGCCAAGGTCGCTCGCAGCACGCCGGACTCTCGGTCGGCGCGCTCGGAGGTGAGCTCGATCCGCAGCGTCATGGGGAGCACGCTGCGGATCTCGGTGCGGCCGTGGGTGTCGTCATACGGGACCACCGAGCGGATCTGTGGCCACCACTCCGGCCACCGCTCGGCGTCCCGCAGCACCTCGAAGACCGCGTCGCGGGGGGCCGCGAGGTGGTGGGTGCTGGCGAAGCGGAACCGCTGCCTCATCGCGGCAGCCGCACCGTCAATGCACCACGATCGGCGCGGAACCGGGCCGTGCGCGCGGTGCCGATGACATCGCCGTCGAGCTCCACCCGCTGCGGTGCGTCGGCCGAGATGATGAGTTCGGCGCACTGGGCGCGGCGGAAGTGTGCGGAGTCGGTCCGCGAGCGGGCGACGACCTTGCTGAGCACCGGCGCCCAGCGCAGCCCGCCACCACGCACGACGACGGCGTCGAGCAGGCCGTCGTCGACGACGGCATCCGGCATCAGCTGCAGCCCACCCTGCAGGATCCCGCAGTTGCCGGCGAGCACGGCGGTCACGTCGCGGTGGAACGGCGGCCGGTCATCGAACCCGATGCGCGCCGAAAAACGTTCGTGGCGCACCTGTTTCAGCCCCGCCACGAGGTATGCCGCCCAGCCGAGACGCGACTTCAGCTTCTCGGTGGTGTCGGCCATGATGTCCGCGTCGCGGCCGATCCCGCCCATCACCAAGCCGATGTGCTCGTCGGCGAAGTCACCGGATCCATCGGCGTCCAGACCGACCCGGATCGCATCGACCGGCGTGTCGGCGCCGGACAGCGCGATGCGCAGGGCATCGGCGTACCGGCCGACCGGGAGGCGTAATTGGCGGGCGAAGAGGTTGCCGGTGCCGCCGGCCAGCACGGCGAGCGGTGTGCCGGTGCCGAGCAGCGCGGTGGCGACATACCGGATGGTGCCGTCGCCGCCGAGGACAGCGACCAGATCGACGTGCCGGGCGAGCGCGTCATACGCCTGGGTCGTGCCCGGCTGCGCGACGCTGGTCTCGGACCACAGCGGCGGCGCCCAGCCGTATCCCCGGAAGACAGCGGTCAGCTGGTCCCGCAACGACCGCACGTCCTTCACCTTGGTGGGATTGACGATCACCGCAGCACGCTGCACTGGGTGCACCTTCCTCGTTACTCACCGGTCACTTCGACTCCGGCTGACGTTATCGGGTTGCACAAGGCAGCGGCGCGCCGCGTAGCCTTGCCTGTCGTGATCGACATCAAGCTAGTGCGTGACAACCCCGACCTCGTGCGTGCGAGCCAGCGCGCTCGCGGCGCCGACGAGAGCCTGGTCGACCAGGTGCTCGCTGCCGACGAGAAGCGCCGCTCGTCCATCACCGAGTTCGAGAGCCTGCGCTCGCAGCAGAAGTCGGTCAGCAAGTCGGTCGGTGCGGCGATGGGCAAGCTCAACGCGGCGCGGAAGGCCGGCTCGGCAGATGTCGACGTGCTGGCCAAGGAGGCCGATGAGGCCCGGGCCAAGGCGGCCGAGCTGGCGGCCGAGGTCAAGCGTCGCGAAGCCGCCGCCGACCAGGAGGACAAGGACTTCACCACGCTCATCCGGGAGCTCGACAACATCGTGCTCGACGGTGTGCCCGCCGGCGGCGAGGACGACTTCGAGACGCTGGAAATCATCGGCACGCCACGGGAGTTCGACTTCGAGCCGCTGGACCACCTGGCGCTCGGTGAGAAGCTCGGCGCCATCGACATGGAGCGCGGCGCCAAGGTCAGCGGCTCGCGGTTCTACTTCCTCAAGGGTGCCGGCGCACGGCTGTCCAACGCGCTGATGGCCTACGCGCAGAGCATCGCCGCGGAGGAGGGTTTCACTCCGCTGGTCGTCCCCACGCTCGTCAGTGCCGCCACCATGGGCGGCACCGGTTACCTCGACGCGCACGAGGACGTCTACCACCTGGCCTCGGACGACCTCTACCTCACGGGGACCAGCGAGGTCGCGCTCGCCGGCTACCACACCGACGAGATCATCGACCTGTCCGACGGTCCGCTGCGTTACACCGCCACCTCGACCTGCTACCGCCGGGAGGCCGGCTCCTACGGCAAGGACACCCGCGGCATCTTCCGCGTGCACCAGTTCACCAAGACCGAGATGTTCGTCTACTGCGACCCGGCGCAGGCCGAGGCCGAGCACCAGAACCTGCTGCGCATCGAGCGGCGCCTGCTGGACGGTCTGGAGCTGCCCTACCGGGTCATCGACGTCGCCGCCGGCGACCTCGGCGGGTCGGCCGCGCGCAAGTTCGACTGCGAGGCGTGGGTGCCGACCCAGGGCAAATACCGCGAGCTCACTTCGACGTCGAATTGCACGACTTATCAGGCGCGTCGGCTGAACATCCGACAGCGCAGCGAGGGCGGCAAGACCGAGTTCGTCGCCACGCTCAACGGCACGATGCTCACCGACACCCGGCCGATCGTCGCGCTGCTGGAGAACCACCAGCAGGCCGACGGTTCGATCCGGGTGCCGGCCGCGCTGCAGCCGTTCCTGGGGACCGACGTCATCCGCCCCGCCTGAGGAGTGTCCGCGGGCCACGACTTCCCCAACCCCGGGCCCACCCTGACGGCCCGACTCACGGCTGACGGTCGAATTCCCCCGTCACTCGTGAATATCGCCGTCAGAGTCGTATGGCGGCTTCCGGCATACCGTCGAGCACGGCCGACGGCAGGACCCGGAAGTGACGAAGACATACCGACTGTGGACGACCTCAGCCGACGATTGCCGAGTGAGCGACCCATACGCTGTCCCCGTGCGGAAGAAACTGGTCGCCCTGGACATCGACGGGACGCTGCTCCACCACGACGGATACCTGAGTGACGAAGTGAGGGACGCGGTGCGGGCCGTCGCCGACGCCGGTCACCACGTCGTCATCGCCACGGGACGAAGCATTCTGGGCGCCGAGCCGATCATCCAAATGCTCTCCTTGACAAGCGGATTCGCGGTCACCTCCAACGGCGCGGTGATCGCCACGTTGCACGGCTCCGGCTGGGAGATCGTCGACAAGGTGACCTTCGACCCGGCACCCGTCCTCGAGGTGCTGAAGGACGCCTGGCCGGACGCGGTGGTCGGCGTCGAGGAGCCGGGCGTCGCGACGAAGGTCAGCGGCCCCTTCCCGGACGGCGAACTCATCGGCCCCATCAAGGTGCTCGGCTGGGACGAGCTCGGCAAGGAGCCCACCACGCGCCTCACCTTCCGGTCGCCGAGCGGGACCTCGGAGGACTTCGTCCAACTGGTGGACCGGCTGGGTCTGCACGGCGTCAACTACGCCGTCGGGTTCACCGCCTGGCTGGACGTCAACCCCGAGGGCGTCTCCAAAGCGTCGGCGCTCGAACAGGTCCGGCGCCGGCTGCAGGTCGAGCCGGCCGACACGGTCGCGATCGGCGACCACACCAACGACCTGGAGATGCTCAACTGGGCGGCACGTGGGGTCGCGATGGGCCAGGCGCCCGACGAGGTCAAGGCCGCCGCGGACGAGGTGACCGGCCCGATCGAGGAGGACGGCGCGGCCGTCATACTCCGGCAGCTGGCGTGACGTGGCCGACCAGACGATCACCTCGGCGGCCAACCCGCGGCTCAAGGCGCTCGTCGCGTTGCGTCGTCGGCGGCACCGGGAGGAGGCGGGACGCACCCTGCTGGAGGGGTATGACGAGCTCGGTCTCGCACTCGAGGCGGGTGTCCGGCCCCAGGAGCTCTACATCTGCAGCGAGCTGATGGCCGACCCGACGGCACAGGACGAGGTGGTGCGGCGCTCGCGGGACGCCGGCGCACAGATCGTCCGGCTGGGTCGAGCGGCGTTCGAGAAGGTCGCCTACCGCGAGGGTGCGGACGGGTTCCTCGCGGTCGTGCCGGCCGTCGGCGCCGCGCCGCGCGAGCTGACGCTGCCGGACAACTCACTGCTGTTGATCGCCGAAAGCGTCGAGAAGCCAGGCAATCTCGGCGCAATGTTGCGCACCGCGGATGCTGCTGGAGTCGACGCAGTGGTCGCGGCGAATCCGGTGACCGACTGGGGCAACCCCAACGTCGTGCGCAGCTCGAAGGGCACGGTCTTCTCGGTGCAGGTGGCCACGGCGACCACTGACGAGACGCTCGGTTGGGCACGCGAGCGCGGCATCCGGCTGGTCGCCGCGACACCGGCCGCGACCGCGCTGCACACCGACGTCGACCTCACCGGCCCGGTCGCGATCCTGGTCGGCACGGAGAAGGAGGGGCTGACCACGGAGGCGCTCGACGTTGCCGACGTCCGTGTCCGGATCCCCATGACCGGCAAGGCCAATTCGCTGAATGTGGCCACCTCGGCGGCGATCATTCTTTACGAAGCCGTACGTCAGCGCGGACCCGCTGCACGTTGAGCTGAGCCGCAGTGGCACCATCGGTTCATGCGAGTTGATCATCTGGTTTTTGCCGCAGAACCTGACGGAATGGTCGCAACCGCGAAGCGACTCGGGGCGCTGCTGGGGGTTGAGCCGGTCGATGGCGGCCTGCACCCGCGATTCGGCACTCGCAATTCGATCATCCCGCTCATGGAGCACCGGTTCGTCGAGGTCGTCGAGGTGCTCGACCACCCGGCGTCCGACAAGGCGCCCTTCGGTCAGGCGGTCCGCGCGCGGTCCGCTGCCGGCGGCGGCTGGCTCGGCTGGGTCGTCGAGGTCGAGGACATGTCGATCGCCGAGCGGCTGCTGGGCCGCAGCGCGGTGCCCGGCAATCGGCACCGTCCCGACGGTGTGGAGATCTGCTGGAAGCAGATCGGCATCCTGGGCCTGCTGGCCGACCCGCAGGTGCCGTTCTTCATCGAATGGCAGAAGGGTCAGGACCACCCGTCCACCGAGGGCCCGACGACCGCGGCGCTCGCGGGTATGCAGATCGCCGGGTCGCCGGAGCGGATCCGGGAGTGGCTCGGCCTGGTCGGCGAGCCCGGCGTCGACCGGGAGGACTGGGAGCCGGACATCGAGTTCGACTTCGCCGCGCTGCACGGCACACCCGGCGTCATGTCGGTGACGTTCGACTGCAGCAAGGGCCGCGTCATCATCTGACGCGGTGCCCGTGGCGGTGCGGGTCAGCCGACGACCTGGTAGCCCGCCTCGTCGACGGCGTCCGCGACGGCCTGCGCGTCGAGGTCGCCCTCGCTGGTGATGATCACCGGCGAGTTGCCGCCCTCGTGCAGGTCGATCTGCACGTCCTGCACGCCGTCGATGGTCTTGAGTTCTTCGGTGACCGCGTTGACGCAGTGTCCGCAGGTCATGCCGTGCACGATGATGTCGGTCCGGGTCATTGCTCCTCCTTCGAGCGTTTGGGGTGGATCAGCTGCGCACCAGGCGGGCGATTGCGTCGGACGCCTCACGCACCTTCTGCTCGGCAGCTTCGTCGGATTCACGGGCCGCGTCGACGACGCAGTGCCCGACGTGGTCTTCGAGCAGGCCGAGGCTCACCGTCTGTAGCGCCTTCGTGACCGCGCTGACCTGGGTGAGCACGTCGATGCAGTAGGTGTCTTCCTCAACCATGCGCTGGATGCCGCGAACCTGCCCCTCGATCCGCCGCAGCCGCTTGAGGTAGTCGTCCTTGGTGCCGGTGTAACCAGCCATGTGGGTGCCTCCCAGCGTGCGGTGCGTCTCGACGGGTGGCGGATGTCCTGGCCCGTCATACAGGCGAACAGTATACCCCTCGGGGGTATTCCGCGCGTCGCGTCCGGTCAGCCCTGCAGGAACTTCACCAGCTGCGGCGCGAGCCCGACATACGTCGCCGGCGTGAGCCGCAGGAAGCGGTCCTCGACGGTGTTGGGCAGGCCGAGTCCGCGCACGAACTCGCGTAGGTCGGCCTCGCTGATCCGCCGGCCACGGGTGAGTTCCTTGAGCCGCTCGTAGGGCTGCTCCATGCCGGGCACCCCCCGCGCGCCGAGCGCCCGCATCGCTGACTGGATCGGCTCGCCGAGCACCTCCCAGTTGGCGTCCAGATCGGCAGCCATCTTCTGCGGGACGGCGTCCAGTCCGGCCAGCCCCCGGGAGACGTTGTCGATCGCCAGCAGCGAGTGCCCGTATGCCGTGCCGATGTTCCGCTGCATCGAGGAGTCGGTGAGGTCACGCTGCAGGCGGGAGGTGACCAGTGTGCGGCACAGCACGTCGAAGATGCCGTTGCTCAGCTCGAGATTGGCCTCGGCGTTCTCGAACCGGATCGGGTTGACCTTGTGCGGCATCGTGCTCGAGCCGACCGTGCCCTGCCCGCGTGACTGGGCGAAGTAGCCCATCGAGATGTAGGTCCACACGTCGGTGGCGAGGTTGTGCAGGATCGAGTTGAAGCGCGACACGTCGCTGTAGATCTCGGCCTGCCAGTCGTGACTCTCGATCTGCGTGGTGAGCGGGTTCCACTGCAGCCCAAGGCCTTCGACGAAGAGCTGCGAGACCTCGATCCAGTCGGTGGTCGGCACGGCGGCCACGTGCGCGCCATAG
Source organism: Flexivirga sp. YIM B11880 (assembly GCF_058148645.1). Classification (NCBI taxonomy): domain Bacteria; kingdom Bacillati; phylum Actinomycetota; class Actinomycetes; order Micrococcales; family Dermacoccaceae; genus Flexivirga; species Flexivirga sp. YIM B11880. The sequence goes on along the minus strand of NZ_JBMAMH010000001.1, from coordinate 401,932 downwards.
GTGCCGGTGGCACCGTTGATCTTGCCGAGGTATTCGGCGCGCTCGATGCGCCGCAGCTGCCGGCGCAACCGGTGCGCGAGAACGGCCAGCTCCTTGCCCATCGTCGTTGGCGTGGCCGGCTGTCCGTGGGTGTGCGCGAGCAGTGGCACATCCGCGAGTTCGCGCGCCATCGCGGCGATCTGGTCGACCAGCGCCGACGCCCGCGGCAGCCAGACCCGCCGAGTGGCGCCCTGCACCATCAGCGCGTAGGAGAGGTTGTTGATGTCCTCGCTGGTGCAGGCGAAGTGGACCAGCTCGGACAGGCCCGCGGCGTCCTGTGCGCCGACGATCTGCGGCAGCCGCCGCTTCAGGTAGTACTCGACCGCCTTGACGTCGTGCACGGTCTCCCGCTCGATGTCCGCGAGTTCGGCGATGTCGGCGACGTCGAACTGCTGTGGGATGTCGCGCAGTTGCCTGATCTCCTCGTCGGTCAGCCGGCGCACGCCGGGCACCGCACCCTGCCGGGTGAGGTGGATCAGCCACTCGACCTCGACGTGCACCCGCTCACGGTTGAGCGCGGCCTCGGACAGGTAGTCGACCAGTGGAGCGACGGCGGCGCGGTAGCGCCCGTCCAGGGCGCCGAGCGCGATCGGCGGGTGGGCTTCAGCAAGCGAACGCATGGCTCCCAGTGTCCCAGAGGCGTCGACCCGTGCGTCTCGCGCGTCCGCCGAACTTCGTGGGGTGCTCAAGGTATGGCGAGCGCCACGCGCATCACGGCCGCCGACGCGACCCGCGCGAACTGCGTTGCCGGCACTCGCCGTGCCTGCCAGCGTCGCAGGTCGGCACCGGTGTTGAGCGTCCCCGCAAGGGTTGCCGCGTCGACGATCGCGCTGCAGGCGCCGCGGCCGAGGTTGGGCAGCATCCCGTGCGCCGCGTCCCCGATCACGACGTATCGGCCGCGGACGTAGCGCTGCAACGGCGGCGTCACCCACAGTGCCGTAGCCAGGGTGTCCGGGCCGGCCTCGGCGAGCACTCGGCGGACGAGCGGTGCTGCGGCGCGGAAGCGGTCACGCGCCTCGTCCAGCACCTGCGCCACATCGAGCGGCTCGGTCAGCCGGCTGCGGTGAGTGGTGAACCAGTAGCTGCGGTTGTCGCCGATGGTCACGACACCCGCGACCAGCCCGCGTCCCCAGTATTCGCCCGCGTTCTCGAGTTGCGTTGGCGTGTCACGGATTCCTCGGAGCGCGAGGTATGGCGTCGCCACCCGCTCGGCGGCGTGCGGCGCGACCAGCCCGCGCACCCGGCTGCGCACGCCGTCCGCGCCGATCACCAGATCGGCCTCCAGGGCGGCCGGATCGGTGACCTCCTCGGTGACCTGGCGGACCGTCGGGGGCACGGCGGACTGCAGCGCCGCGAGCAGCGCCGGCCGGTCGACCAGCACCGGCCCGCCTCGGCGCGCGGCCGCTACCCGGCGGCCGTCGATGTGGTGCAACCCGCCTGCGGCGCGTCGCGAGCCGGACGCCGGGAATGCGTCGATCGAGCGCAGCACCCGCTCCGCCGGCCGCCACAGCCCGAGCGCGCTCCCGGTCAATGCGCGCTCCGGCTGCGCCTCGTGCAGGATCACCTCGAAACGGCCGGTGTCGAGCAGAGCTGCCAGGGTCAGCCCCGCGATGCCGCCACCGACGATCGCGACCCGTTTCGTCATACCAGCGACTCAGCCGGCGGTGGAATCGTCCATCTCGACGACCGTGAAGGTCTCGCCGTACTTGCCCTGCAGCACCGCCTCCGGGCCGACGGGCGTGTCCAGCGTCATCAGAATCGATGCACCGAGCTCCTGGGCGATCTGTGCGGAGGAAGCACAGTCGGCGACGGCGAAATGCACCAGCCAGCTCGGCGGTGCGTCGTCCGGCAATTGCTCCGCTTGATGGATGCCGCACACCGTGTCGCCGGTCGCCAGCTTCGCGATCGAGTAGGAGTCGCCGCGGTCGTCATACAGATAGCCGAAAACGTCGCTGTAGAAGGCTTTGGAGCCCTCGAAGTCGCGCGTCAACAGGTCGTTCCACGCCACCGAGCCCGGCTCGTTGACCAGTCCGAGGCCGAGCAGACCGGTGCCCTGCCACAGCCCGAAGAACGCGCCGGTCGGGTCGGCGCAGTAGGCGGCGCGACCGAGCGTCGGGACGTCGAACGGCGGCGTGAGGACCTTGCCACCGGCCGCCGTGACCACTGCACACGTGGCGTCGACGTCGTCGGTCGCGAAGTAGGTCGTCCAGAACGACGGTGCCTCACCGCCGTACTTGTGCTCCAGTCCCGCGACCGGCAGATCGTCCTTGCGGCAGACGAGATAGTCGCTCGGCTCGACGCCGCGGCGCACGTCCCAGCCGAAGAGTTTCTCGTAGAAGTCCTGGGCGTGGTGCATGCCGCGGTGGGCCGGCTCGAAGGCGCAGTCGACCCAGCACGGTGTGCCGGTCGGCCACGGCGTGGTGCGAGTAACCATGCACCGAGGGTAGACGCCGACGGGTGCGCGGTCTCAGCTTCTGAACTGGAACGTCAGGAAATCACCAAGGTTTGACCAAGCCACGAACACGAGCCAGGTCGCCGACCTACCGTGAGCGCATTGCCACGAGGGCGGAGGTGCAGGGATGCGGGATCCCATGCAGTCGACGAGTTTCCGCGTGTCGCGGGAGGCGGCAGGGCGGTTGCTCGGCGATGCCGAGGCGCTGCGCGCACTGCTGTCGTATGTCGAGACGCGCCAGCGGGCTGCCGGCGCCGACATCGCCACGCGCATCCACCTCGACATTGCGGAAGCGATCGTCGACGCGCACATCGAAGAGCTCAGCGAGCCCGGGCTGCCGTCGGCCGCGGTCGAGGCACTGCGCACCGACGGCCGCCGTCGGGTCGTCATCGCGGCGGTCCACTACGTGGCGACGCGGGACCGACCGGGTTGCCCGACCGATGCCGACGAGCCGGACGACCTGGAGATCCTGCGCTGGGCAACGGATTTCGCCCGCGGCGCCTGCCCGGTCGGCTGAGGCGGCGGGGGCATCCCCCTCACCGAGAGGACAACAAAAATCCGAGAGGACGACATCGGACGGCCGAAGAGGGCCGATTCGGTCCATTTTCGTGTCCTGTCGGTGCTGTGCTTGTCTCTCGGTGAAATGCGCCACCAGTCTCGGAGAGGTAGCCACATGACACAGCCCATCGTCGGTCCCGTCGACGCCACGACCGACCCGCGCTACAGCGGATTTGCGACCTTCGCGCGGTTACCGCGTCTGTCGGACCTGCCGGACGCCGACACGGTGATCTGGGGCGTGCCGTTCGACAGCGGGGTGAGCTACCGGCCCGGTGCGCGGTTCGGGCCGTCGCACGTGCGGCAGAGTTCGCGGCTGCTGCGGCCCTACAACCCGGCTCAGGACAACGAACCGTTCGCCCGAGCGCAGGTCGCCGACGGCGGTGACCTCGGGGTCAACCCGTTCGACATCGAGGCGGCGATCTCCGCGATCGAAGCCGCGGCCCGCGACGTCAGCGGGACCGGCCGGTCCCTGGTCACGATCGGTGGCGATCACACGATCGCCTTGCCGTTGCTGCGCGTTCAAGCCGAGCGGCACGGCCCGATTGCGGTGTTGCACTTCGACGCACACCTCGACACCTGGGACACCTACTTCGGGGCGCCCTACACGCACGGCACACCCTTCCGGCGAGCCGCCGAGGAAGGCCTCATCGATTCCGGCCACGCGATGCACGTCGGGCTGCGCGGACCGCTCTACAGCCGGCTGGACCTCGACGAGAGCGAGCAGTTCGGTTTCGCCGCCGTGCACTGTCGCGACTTCGCCCGTCAGCCGCTGGACGACATCATCAACCGGATCCGCGCGCGGCTCGGTGACCGACCCGTCTACGTCTCGCTCGACATCGATGTGCTGGATCCGGCGTTCGCACCCGGCACAGGGACGCCGGAGGCGGGCGGCCTGACCAGCCTGCAGCTGCTGGAGGTGCTGCGCGGGCTGACCGGCCTCAACGTGATCGGCGCCGACATCGTCGAGGTGTCCCCGGCATACGACCACGCCGAGATCACCGGCATCGTGGCAGCGCACACGATCTACGAGCTGCTCGGCATCGTCCCCGGACGGAGCTGAGGGAGCGGCGCCGCCCGAGCACCGTCAGTCAGGAGCCGAGCTCCCGTCGCAGCTCGCTCACCAGGCCGCGGCACGCGAGCTCGATCTCGTGCCGGCACCGGTCGAAGTCGCTCGCGTTGCCGAAGTAGGGGTCGTCCAACTCCAGCTCACCAGCTGCCGATGCGTCCGCGTCGAACTCGCGCACCAGTCGGGTCTCGGCGTTGATGTCCCGGCCCTCTGTCAGTTGCAGGAGGTCGCGCAGGTGTCCGCGGTCCGCGGCGAGGATCAGGTCGTGGTCGTCGAAGAAGGACGCCTCGAACTGGCGCGCCACGTGGGCCGTTCCGTCATACCCGCCGCGTTCGAGCGAGGCGACCGTGCGCGGGTCGGCTCCCTGCCCGACGTGCCAGTCGCCGATGCCGGCGGAGTCCACCTCGACCTCGTCACCCAGCCCGGCCTCGTCGAGCATCGTCCGGAGGATCACCTCGCCCATCGGCGAGCGGCAGATGTTGCCCGAGCACACGAAACAGACCCGGTATGCCGGGTCGTCCGCCGGAGAGGAGGAAGCAGTCACGCGGCCGACCTTACGTCACCGGATGCGGGCCGCACCTCGGCTGGCAACAGCTTCGAAAACCGTGGGCGCGGCGAAGCCGCCGGCTGCTGCCGCTGCCGCACATGCGTCCGCCACGGTGTCGGCCGCCTCGCGGTCGACGAGTGCGATCACGCAGCCGCCGAAGCCGCCCCCGGTCATCCGCGCGCCGTGCGCACCGGCGGTCACGGCAGCCTCCTGCAGAGCGTCGACGGAGGGCGCCGTGATCTCGAAGTCGTCACGCATCGATGCGTGGGAGGCGTTGAGCAGCGGGCCGATCCGGCGAGGGTCGTCCCCGGACACCAGCAGGCGGGCGACCTGCTCGACTCGCGCGGAGTCCGTGACCACGTGCCGTGCCCGGCGGCGGAGCAGCGGCGGCAGCTTGTCGAGCGTCCTCGCCAGGCTCTCCAGCGGCACGTCGCGCAGCTCACGCACCCCGAGCCGGAGCGCCGCCTCGTGCGAGGACTGGCGTCGTTCGGCGTATTCGCCGGTGGCGTGGGTGTGCTCGGTGTGCGAGTCGATGACCAACAGGGAGAGACCGGACGCGGGGAGGTCGAAGGGGATCTGCTCGATCGTCACGGCGCGGGTGTCGATCTGCATGGCGTGCGCCTCCTTGCCGCACACCGAGGCCAACTGGTCCATCAGCCCGGTCGGTGCGCCGGCGATCTCGTTCTCCGCGGCACGGCCCAGACCCGCGACCGCCTCGTGGTCGAGCCGCCATTCGAGGAGGTCGCACCAGGCACGGGCGGTTACGCACGACAGTGCCGCGGACGACGAAAGGCCGGCGCCGACAGGGACGTTCGAGTCCAGGGCGATGTCGAGCCCGCTCACCGGCAGGCCGCGCTCGGCTGCCGCCCACCCCACCCCGACGACGTATGCCGCCCAGCCGTAGTCCCCGCCTGCACGCACCTCGGACAGGTCCAGCTCGACGGGAGCGGTGCCGTCGACCGTCGCCGACCAGACCCGCACGACCCCGTCGTCGCGGCGGCGGACCACAGCGACGGTGTGCTGCGCGAGCGCGATCGGTAGCACGAATCCGCCGTTGTAGTCGGTGTGTTCGCCGATCAGGTTGACCCGGCCGGGCGCCGCCCAGCTGCCGTCGGGCGTCGCGTCATACAGCTCGCGGAAGCGAGCGACGAGGCGGTCGACGTCGACCGGCGCGGGCGTCGCCATCACTTCGCGTCCCGCAGGCGCTGCGCCATACCCTCCGGCAGGCCGTCGTTGACGAACGCGTCCTGTCCCGACTCGGATCCGGCAAGGAACTTCACCTTGCCCTCCGCGCGGCGGATGGAATAGAGCTCCAAGTGCAGCCAGGCGACGTCCCGGTGCTGACGCGCCGGCGCCTGCTGCCAGGCCGCGATGTAGGGAGTCGGCTCGGTATACAACCTGTCGAAGCGCTGCAGCACGTCCAGGTAGACCTCGACGAATCCGTCCCGTGCGGCGTCGTCCAGCGCCGGGAGGTCGGGGACCTGGCGCTTGGGGTAGAAGTGCACCTCGATCGGCCAGCGCGCGGCGAACGGCACAAACGCGATCCACTCCGCGTTCTCGGCGATCACCCTTGTGCCTGCTGCGGATTCGCTCCCGATGATGTCACCGAACAGGCTGCGCCCGGTCTCCACCAGGTAGGCCTGCGCGTGCTCCAGCTCGGTGGCCGCGCGCGGTGGCACGAACGGATAGGCGTAGATCTGCCCGTGCGGGTGCTGCAGGGTGACGCCGATTTCCTTGCCGCGGTTCTCAAAGGGAAAGACGTGCTGCACGCTCTCGATCGCGTTCAGCTCGGTGGTGCGGTCCGCCCAGGTGTCCACCACGAGCCGGGCCTGCTGCGGCGACAGCTGGGCGAACGACGCGTGGTGATCGCTGGTGAAACACACCACCTCGCAGCGGCCGCGCCCGGCACGCACCTGCTCCAGACCATCGCTCGCGCCGGAGGGCGCCTCGGCGTTCAGTTCGTATGACGGGAAACGGTTTTCGAACGCCACGACCTGATATTCGGCGGACGGCACCTCCGAGAGGTGATCGCGTGACGGGCAGAGCGGACACTGGTCGGCCGGCGGCAGGTACGTCCGGCTCTGCCGGTGCGAGGCGACCGCGATCCACTCTCCGGTCAGGGGGTCACGGCGCAGTTGCGAGCCGGTGACGGTGATGGGCAGATCGCGTCGGTCGGGGACCGGCGTGCGGTCGGTGCCGTCCGTGTCGTACCAGATGATTTGCCGTCCATCGGCCAGCCGACCGTCCGTGCGCTCCATGCTCGCCTCCTCCCGGTTGAACGTTGGAAAATGTTTATTCCTGTTGTATCACGTTCGGAGGGCTGCCGGTGGGGATTGCCAGGAGCTGACCGGACGCGAAAGCGGCCGGTGCCCCGCGGGGCACCGGCCGCATGCCGGGGAACGAGGCGTCAGGCCTTGGTGCGCTGCGCGATGCGCGCGACGTTGACCGCGAGCTCGAGGACGACGCGCACGATCGCGACGATGACCAGGAGCATGGCGAGGTCGGCGACCGAGTGCACGATCGCGGAGAAGGTGCCCATGTTCTTGACGCTCGTGCCGCCGAAGTCCTGGCTGCCGAAGTTGTACGCCAACTCGCTGATGAAGTTGATGACCGCCCACACGATGACGAGCAGATAGGTGAGGCCGGCGATCTTCTCGGTCAACGACTTCTTGAACTGCAGGTCCGACAAGAGGTCACCGATACCCTGCCCGGCGCCCGAGGCGATCTGCCCGGCGTCGGAGGCCCACTGCTGGCCGGCCTGCTGGGCGTGCCCCGCGAAACGGCCGTGCTGGGCCGGCCCCTGCTCGGGCTGCTGGCCGTAGCCCTGCTGGCCGTATGCCGGCTGCTGCGCACTCTGCTGGCCGTAGTCCTGCTGCGGCTCCGCCTGCTGCCGGGCGTAGTCCTGCTGCTGGCCGTACTCGTGCTGTGGGCCGTAGTCCTGCTGGCCGTATTCCTGCTGCTGCGGCGCCTGCTGACCGTACTCGGGCTGCGGCTGCTGACCCTGCTGTTGCCCGAAGTCCTGGCCGAGGCTCTGTCCCTGGTAGCCCTGGCCACCACCCTGGCCCTGCTGGTCGTTGTTCCACGAGCTACCTGTGGGCGTCGACATACATTCCCTCCTGGGTCTTGGGGAGGCCCCCGCGCGGCGGCCTGCTGTCGCCTCCCATCCAACCTGGTGACAGGCTGAGCGTCCAACGAACCCTCCGGTCGCGGCCAGATCCGGCATCTTCGGTCAGCTGCGTGGGTTGCGCGGGCTTCCCATAGCAGAACTTATAGTTCTGGCATGTTGGATTCGCGGCAGTTGCGGATGTTCCACGAAGTGGTGCGCTCCGGGTCCTACTCTGCCGCCGCCCGGTCGTTGGGTTACACGCAGCCCGCGATCAGCCAGCAGATGCGTGCGCTGGAGCGCGGCGTCGGCACTCCGTTGTTCACCCGCTCCGGGCGCAATCTGCGACTGACCGAGGCGGGCGAGTTGCTGTCGCGGCACACCGAGACGATCCTCGCGAACCTGAGTGCAGCGGCGGAGCAAGTTGCCGCCATCAAGCATCTGGCGCTGGGCCGGGTGCGCTTGTGCACCTTCCCGAGTGCGAGCGCGACGATCGTCGCAGCGGCGGTGAGCCGGTTGCGCGCCAGCAACCCGGGCGTCCGGGTCGAGCTGCTCGAGGCGGAGCCGCCGGAGTCGCTGGCTCTGTTGCGGGGCGGCGACTGCGACATCACGCTCGCGTTCAGCTATGACGCGGAGTCGGTCACGGATCAGGAGGGTATGGCGGCCACACCGCTGCTCGACGACGAGATGGTCGTGGTGCTTCCCGCCGACCACCCGCTGGCCAGGCGCCGCACCCTCGCCTTGGCGGAACTCGCCGACGAGACGTGGATCGCGGGCTGCCCGCGCTGCCGCACCACGTTCGTGGCGGCCTGCGCTGCTGGGGGGTTCAGTCCGGTCATCTCCTTCACGACCGACGACAACCTGGCCATGCAGAGCCTGGTCGTCGCGGGCACGGGGATCGCGGTGATGCCCGGTCTGGTGCTGTCGTTCCTCCGGCACCCGGGCGTGGTGGTCCGGCCGCTGCGGCCTGCCGTGCGTCGCGCGGTGACGGCATACACCCTTGCCGACTACCAGCACATCCCCGCGGTGGGCACCATGCTCGGTGCCCTGCGGGCGGCGTCCACTGAGCTGAAGGAGCAACGCAGCGGACCGCGTGGCTCCGCGAAGCATAAGTAGCACTTTGATCGGGTCCAATCAGTTCGGCCTGGTGGTAATGCGTTGGGCAGGACAGACTCGAAGCGTGCCGCGTCCGGCGGCACCACGAGACTCGAAGGATCCCCATGTCAGCGCCTGCCCGCCTGGTCGACCGCATCGAACCGCCGATCGCGCTCGCCGCTGCCGCCGACAGTGACCGTGACTGGGTCCGCTGGGCGGTCCGTACGGTGCAGGCCGACGCCAACCGTTCCGCCGACACGCATCTCATCCCGTTGCAGCTGCCCACGGACTGGGGGATCGAGGTCTATCTGAAGGACGAGTCGACCCATCCGACCGGCAGCCTGAAGCATCGCCTGGCGCGTAGTCTCTTCCTCTACGGGCTGTGCAACGGATGGATCCACCGCGACACGGTGATGGTCGAGGCGTCCAGCGGCTCCACCGCCGTCAGCGAGGCCTACTTCGCCCGCCTGCTCGGCCTGCCGTTCGTTGCAGTGATGCCGCGGAGCACCAGTCGGCGCAAGGTCGAGCTGATCGAACGGCACGGTGGGCGCTGCGAGTTCGTCGACGAGCCGGGCGAGATGTATGCCGCTGCGCAGCAGATCGCGGTCAGCGCCGGAGGCCACTACCTGGACCAGTTCACCTATGCCGAGCGCGTCACCGACTGGCGCGGCAACAACAACATCGCACAGTCGATCTTCGAGCAGCTGAGCATGGAGCCGCACCCGGTGCCGACCTGGATCGTCGTCGGAGCGGGCACCGGCGGAACGAGCGCGACGATCGGGCGTTACCTGCGCTACCGCGGGTTGGCTACGCAGCTGTGCGTGGTCGACCCGGAGAACTCGGCGTTCTACGAGGGCTGGCGCCGCGGCGACCCGGAGCTGGAGACCGGTGCACGTTCCCGCATCGAGGGCATCGGCCGGCCGCGCGTCGAGCCGTCCTTCCAGCCCGGTGTGGTGGATCGGATGCTCTGCGTGCCGGACGCGGCCTCGATCGCGGCCGTGCACGTGCTGCGGGAGCGCACCGGCCTGTTCGCCGGCGGGTCCACGGGCACCAACCTCTTCGGTGTGCTGCGACTCGTCTGCGAAATGCGGGCCGCAGGGGAGCGCGGCAGCATCGTCACGCTGCTCTGCGACGGCGGCGAACGGTATGCCGACACGTACCACGACAAGGCCTGGGTGGCCGGCATGGGGCTCGACCCCTCGCCATACCGACAGACCCTCGATCGCGCCCTGGACACAGGGGAGTGGCTCGACTGACCGGTCGAGCGCTCAGCCAGGTGAGACGGATCACCCACGCTCGATTTGCACTTTGGATAACCAAAGGGCAAAACTGCCTGCGTGTCCAAGAGCCCCTCCACCCCGACGCCGCCGCGGTTGCGCATCGCGGAGCCGATGCCGCTGAAGCGCCGGCAGACGGCGCACCGGATCACCAGCGCCGCGCAGCAGCTCGCGGTCGAGAAGGGGTATGACGAATTCACGCTCGACGAGCTCGCCGAGCGGGCCGGCGTCTCTCGTCGCACGTTGTTCAACTACTTCGACGGCAAGCTGGAAGCCACCATCGGCGGCGGCCCCCAACTGCGGCAGTCCGACATCGACACGTTCCTCGCGGGCGGACCCACGGGGGAGTTCATCGACGACGTCGCCGCCCTGGTGCTCGGCATCCTGCGAGCCAGCCCCGAGTTGGAGCGCAGCCGCACGGAGTGGCGCACGCTGCGCCGGTGTTTCGAGACCAACCCCAAGCTGATGATCGCGGCACACGAGGCGTTCGCCGGCTTCGTCGAGGGCGTCCAGGAGCTGCTCGAGCAGCGCTCCGGCATACCCGCCGGGGACCCGGAGCCCCGGCTGCTGGTCGCGCTCTTCGGAGCCGTCTTCGACGTCTCGATGACCGAGTTCACTGCCAGCGACGACGACCGCGACCTGGCTGCCGTTTTCCTGCAGAACCTCGAAGTTGCGCGCCGGATCTTCCGCTGACCAAACCCTTCTCGGGCGCTGGCGTCAGTTACCCATCGACGACGGCACGTCGATCGCTCCGGGCGGCGCGCTCAGCGGGGACTGCTGGTCCCAGCCGGTCAGCGTGACCTTGCCCTTGGAGGTCGAGGAACCCTGTTCGCCGTTGACCTCCAGGATGAGCTTCGAGTCCGCGGCGATGGTGATGGTGTTCTTCGTCCGGGCCGACGTCACGACGTAGGCCGGCTTGCCGTCATACGTCGTCTTGCTCGTGGTTGCCTTGGCGAGTTCGGCATCGCTGACGCTGTCCGGGCCGATCGTCTCGTCCAGGAAGCTCTTGATGGTGAGGTCCTTGAGGCCGGTCGCCATGCTCGCCGGCGCGTTGACCCACTTGCCGTCGAGGAGCGCCGCGCTCGTCTCCGGTGCGTGGGCCGCCGACTTCCAGAAGCTCTTGTCCCCCTTGATGTAGTACTTCGCGTCCACCGTGCGGATGGTCGCGCCGCCCTCGTTGGTCTTGACGGTGGCGTCCTGGTTGGAGCCGTCCATCGTGCCGCGGATGTCGATGATTTCGTGGTCGCTGGAGTCGATGACGTCGGCGTGCATGCTGGCCGACTTCGCCTTGGCGTATGCCGCCCGCGCCTCGTGGATCAGCGTCGTCGCGTCGGGCGTCGCCGAGTCACTGCCACCGGTAGCGCTGGACGTGCCGGTCGCCGGAGCGGCGGAGGTGGCAGCCGACCTTCGGCTGCTCGCTGTGGAGGTGGCGCTGCCGGAGCTGGCGCTGCCGGAGCTGGCGCTCGAGCCGCATGCGGCGAGCGTGAGGCCGAGGGCTGCGACAGCGGCGGCCTGGGAGAGACGTGTGACGGTACGCATGGGCCAACGCTACGTGACCCCTGCCCGCGGTCGTCCACGTCGTCCGTCAGCTGCGTTGCTGGCGCGGCACGATGACCTGCTCGTAGATCATCAACAGCCCGGCGGCGACGGGGATGGCGATGAGCGCGCCCACGATGCCGAGGAGGGTGCCGCCGGCCAGGATGGCGAGGATCGTGATCGCCGGTGGCACCTCGACCGCTCGCCGCATCACTCTCGGCGACAGGATGTAGGCGTCGAAGACGTGGTAGGCGACGTAGTAGACGAGCATGATGACGGCCTTCTCCCAGGAGGAGAAGAGCGCGACGAACACCACGAGGACTCCGCCGATGAGCGTGCCGACGATCGGGATCAGGCCGAGGAACGCGACGGTGACGGCGATGATCGGTGCGAACGGCAGCCCCAGGATCTCGAGCATGGTGAAGCAGAGCAGTCCGTTGATCGTGGCGACGAAGGCCTGGCCCATGACATAGCCGCCGACCCGCCTGCTGATCTCCTCGCTCAGCTGCACCACTCGGGTCCGCCGGGACAACGGGACGAGCCGGTATGCCGAGGCCTTGGCCGTCGGCAACGCGGCGAGGAAGTACAGGGTGAGCACCAGGATGGTCACTGCCTCGACCAGGCCGTTGATGATCGCCTTCCCGGCACCGATGACACCACCGAAGAGGCGACTGGCGGCGTCTCCCGAGCTGAGCCGGGACTGCAGCTCGGCCTGCCCGCGCTCGATGAGGTGATATTTGTCGTCGAGCCGGCGGATCTGCGGATCGCGCCGCAGGTCGTCCAGCAGGTGCGGTGCCTGCTCGACCAGATCCCGGGCCTGCGCCACGATCGGGGGAATCACCAGGAAGCCGATGAGCACGAACACCACCACGAGACCGAAGAAGACGAGGAACACCGCCCATCCCCGTGCGATCCCGTGGTGGACCAGCCGCTCCACGATCGGGTTCAGTCCCAGCGCCAGGAAGATCGCGATGAGCACGAAGCTCAGTTCCTGAGACAGCTCTCCGAGTATCTGGACGAGCCCCCAGGCCACGAGCACGCCGAGGGCACCGACGAAGCCGACGTAGAAGGGAGAGCGGCGGTTCAGCGGCGGCGTGTCGACCGGGATGTCCTCCGGCAGTGGCTCCTCCTGCTCGACCACGTCAGCCGGGTCCAGGTCCGGCAGCGGCAGGCCTTGCTCAGGGCGGTCGGGTTCGGTCGTAGCCGTCCGGGCGGTGGGTGTCTCCTCGGCGATTTCGCCGCCTCTGGGCGCACGAGCGGCCAGTCTCGTCCACGAGAGAATCCGGCTCAGCACGAACAGACCTCTTCCCCGGGCGAACGATCGATGCATGACCTGTATACCCAGGCTGCGGCGGGTGAAGAGAGACTCGGCGTCCTGCCAGCGCCCACGCCGAGTCCTCAGACGCTCCGGCCGCCCGAGCCGGGGAAGCCGATGTAGCCCTTCGGCACCGTCACCCGTGCCCGACCGTTCCAGCCGTCGAAGTCGGCGGCGCCCTGGGAGCCGTCCTGCGAGTTGCCCGACACCTCGACCACGTTGTGCGGAGTGCTGGCGACCACCTTGAAGGTGTTGACGTCCTGCGAGGTCGAATCCACGGAGACGGCGGCGTAGAGGTTCACGTCCTGCTCGGTGGTCGCGTAGGTCTTCATCTGCTCGGTGTCGGAGTCGGTGATCACGTCCGGTCCGAGCATGTCGTCCAGCAGCCGCCGGATCGTCAGCCGCTTGAAGTCGCCCTTCGCGCTCGCGGGTGCCAGGACCCACTTGCCGGCCAGCAGCGTGGCCGTCGTGCCGCTCGATTTCGCCGCGGCAGCCCAGAACTCCTTGTCGCCCTTGATGTAGTAGCTGCCGCCGACCGTGCGGACCGTCGCGGTGCCCCTCTTCGAGTCGTCGACGGTCAGCTCCTGATTGCTACCGTCCATCGTCCCGCGAATGTCGATGACCTGCGTGTCCCCGTCGCCGCTGATGGTTGCGTGGACGTGGGCGGACTTCGCCGCCTTGTATGCCGAACGGGCCTCGTGCAGCAGCGTTTTGGCGTCCGGGACGGTGTCGCCTTCACTTCCGGTCTGGACGACGGACGCGGTGGGTCCGCTCGGCGGCGTGACCGACACGGCTGCGTTCGACGCACAACCGGAGAGCACGAGGCCGGCGAGGAGGGTGAGCGTGCTGAGCGTGGCGCTCGTGGCGAACCGCATGACCGCATCGTAGTTCGGTGCGTGCGCCCCTTGTTGCCGCCGAACTCGATTCGGCGGGTGCCGGGCAACGCCATACCCTGAAGGACATGACAAATCCCGCTCTCGCACTCTCCACACGTGTCCAGCAGGCTCTCGCCGACGCCTTCGGACCGGAGTGGCGAGACGCGGACCCGGTCATCCGGCCGGCCAACAAACGCCAGACCGACGCCGATTTCCAGGCCAACGCCGCGATGGCGCTCGCCAAGCAGGTCGGCAAGCCGCCCCGGGAGATCGCTCAAGCGATCGCGGACCGGATTGCTCCGGACGACGGGTTGATCGCGTCGGTCGAGGTGGCCGGCCCGGGGTTCCTCAACCTGACGCTGCGCACCGACTGGATCGCCTGGGCTGCCGATCACCAGCTGACCGATGAGCGTCTCGGCATCCCGTCGCCGGAGCACGAGATCGTCGTCATCGACTACTCATCGCCGAACGCCGCGAAGGAGATGCACGTCGGTCACCTCCGGACGACCGTGGTCGGTGACTCGCTGGCGCGCACCCTGGCGGCGCTCGGGCACGACGTGATCCGGCAGAACCACCTGGGTGACTGGGGCACCGCCTTCGGGATGCTCATCGAGCACCTCCTGGAGGTGGGCGAGGACAGCGACGAGGCGAAGCTGCTGGAGACCGACCCCAACGCCTTCTACCGGGCGGCCCGCGCCAAGTTCGACGCGTCGGACAAGCCCCGATCCCCTGGGTCGGGGGGAGATTTCGCGGCCCGCGCCCGGCAGCGCGTGGCCACCCTGCAGAGCGGGGACGCCGAGAGCAAGCGGTTGTGGGTCGAGATCATGGACTTCACCCGTACCTACATCAACCGGGTGTATGCCGACCTCGGCATCACGCTGACCGACGACGACATTCGCGGGGAGTCGTCATACAACGACGAACTCGACGAGGTCTGTGACACCCTCGAGGCCAAGGGGATTGCGGTCCTGAGCGACGGTGCGTTGTGCATCTTCTCCGACGAGTTCACCGGCCGCGACGACAAGCCGGTGCCGCTCATCATCCGCAAGTCCGACGGCGGATACGGCTACGCGACAACGGATCTCGCCACGATCCGGCACCGGTCGCTCGACCTGCACGCCGACCGAGCGCTCTACGTCGTAGGTGCGCCGCAGAACCTGCACTTCCGGATGGTCTGGGCGGCCGCCGACCGGGCGGGATGGATCCAGGGCACCGAGCCGATCCACGTGCAGATCGGCAATGTCGTCGGTCCGGACGGCAAGATCCTGCGGACTCGTTCGGGTGACCTCATCTCCTTGCAGTTCCTGGTGGATTCGGCGCTTGAGCGGGCCGCCGAGGTGGTGGCCGAGTCGCGTCCCGATCTGTCCGACGAGGAGCGTGCGTCGATCGCGCATCAGGTGGGCATCGGCGCAATCAAGTACGCCGACCTGTCGGTCTCGCACGCCTCCGGATACACCTTCGATCTGGACCGAATGCTTGCGCTGCAAGGGAACACGGGTCCCTACCTGCAGTACGCCACCGCTCGGATCCGGTCGATCCTGGCTCGTGCCGATGGGGTCGAGTTCACCGGACCCATCGTTCTGACCGAGCCGGACGAGCGGGCGCTGGCCTTGCGGTTGCTGGACTTCGGGCCGGTTGTCGCCGAGGTCGGCGAGACGCTCGAGCCGCACCGGCTCGCGGCATACCTCTACGACCTGGCGACGACGTTCACCGCGTTCTACGAACACTGCCCGGTGCTCAAGGCCGAGGACGCCGCCGTCCGCGACAGCCGGCTCGCGCTGTGCGCACTCACCCGCAAGGTCCTGGTCAAGGGACTCGACCTGCTGGGCATCGAGTCACCCGACCAGATGTAGCGGCTACTCGACCAGCGTGTTAGGCGTGCGGTCCGCCGAGGATGTCGCCGATCAGCTTGCCGAGCAGCTCCAGGATGGTGTCACTCAGGCTGTCCGACGTGTGCGGCGGCGTCTTGGTCTGGGTCTGCACGTCGCTCGGGCGCGGCCCGTGCACCTGCCGACCCACCGGGTAGACCTTGCTGTCACCGGGTAGGGGCAGCCCTTCGCACACCGAGTCACGTTGCAACTGCTTGCCGTTCATCAAGAAGCCGTATGCCGCGTCGGTGACGCAGGTGTTCTTGCTGCCGAGCACTGCGCCGTGGAAGCCCTGGTTGTTCACGGTCAGGAGCACGGTGTTGGCGGAGTCCTTGTGCGCCGCGAGCGCGCCCTCGTAGGGAGTGGCCGGGTCGAGCGTGTTGTCGACCATCAGGATCTTCGGCGCCTTGGACAGGTCGATCGTGGTGTTCCTGGCGGGGTAGGGCCAGTACGCGCACTGGTTGACGACCTGGTTGTAGCCGAGCAGCGGATACCTGGGACCGAGGCTGCGCGCCCTGCCGACGTAGTAGTCGGGGTCCTTGTTCCAGGACGTGTCGTTGCACGTGGTCGCCATGAAGGTGGTCGCCTCGCGGTTGTCGGTGTAGCTGTCCGAACCGGACGAGAGCAGCGCGAAGGCCCGGTAGAGCGCGAACTTGTGACCCTGGCGAGCCTCGTCGAGGAAGCCGAGGAACTTCGCTGCAGTGACGAGGCCCTTGTCGGAGTACAGCTGCTGCGCCATCACGTTGTCGACGACGTTCGCGGAGAAGAAGCCCAGCTCGCCGGCCGCCGCGGCCTTGCGGACCCGTGTGTAGGTGGCGTGCACCGCCGCCGCGGTCGACCCGAGCTGGTAGGTGTCGTCGTGCCGCGCGGCCCACGGCTCGAACTGCTCGGAGAAGCGGCGCTGGAAGCCCATTGGCTGATAACCGAAGCTGGTCTGGAAGCTGGCGGTGAAGTCGGTGTTGCTGTCCAGCAGGAAACGCCCGACGTGGGAAGGGAAAAGGGTCGCGTAGTGGGCGCCCAGCCAGGTGCCGGCAGAGACGCCGTAGTAGTCGATCGTCTGGGCGCCGAGCAGCCGGCGTATGAGGTCTTGGTCTCGGGCAGTGTTGTCCGTCGTGATGTAGGGCAGATAGTCGCCGTGTTGGGCCACACACTTGTCGACCGAGGTCTTGACCGCCGTCTGCAACGCCCGGACGTCGTCGGCGGTCAGCTGATGGCTGTCCTTGACGACGTCGGGCTTCGGCTGGTCACAACTGACGGGCGTGCTCTCACCGGTGCCCCGCGGATCGACGCCGATGACGGTCTCCGTCTGCCCCATCGGTGACAGCGCCGCCACGATGACGGAGAAGCGCGCGTCGGGTCCGCCGGGTCCGCCGGGGTTCGTGAAGACGAAACGGCTGCTCTTCGAAGCCGTTTCGGGCAGCGTCCGGGTGACCATGAGCGTGATGTCGCCCTTGGCCGGGTCCGCGTAGTCCTTGGGAGCCTTGACCCGGGCACACTGCGATCGGGCCGCTGCCGCACCGAGCACGCGGACCTCTTGTGGGCACAGGCGCGCGCTCCAGGTGAGGGGCTGGCCGGTGTATTTCGCGAGGTCGGCGTGAGTCGGGGACAGGTCGTCGGGCTGCCCGGCGGCGGTGGCCGGGCCCGTGACGAGGGTGCCGCCGCCTGCGGCGAGCAGAACGGCGAGTGCACTCACGGTGACTCCGTGCGACAGGCGACGGCGCATGACTGGAACTCCTTCGTGGTTGTCGCGACGTTGACGTCGCGACCTCGTGGGATGGTTCCGGTCGGTGGGCGCGGCGCGTTGCGCAACCTGCTGCGAACACGGCCGTGGATGGGTCACACTGGTAACGGATCCTATGAAGCTCGGGGGCTTGGTAAGAGCTGGGAGGGGTCGCGATGTGCGGCGATCCGGGCAGCGAGAAGTTGTCGAGCACAGATCTCTATTTCGTGCTGATCGGACGGGTGGGCCGATGCACGATCTGGCCGTGCAGCGCGCAGGTTCCGATCGGCTGGCAGGTGGTGTTCGGGCCCGACACCCACGACCGGTGCGAGGCATACGTCGAGCGTCACCGGGGTGAGCGCGCGGAGGAGAAACTTCGTGGGGTGACTCAGTCGGGGTCCCCGCGAAGTATTCGGGGGAGCGCAGCAGAGGAGAAACTTCGTGGGGTGACTCAGTCGGGGTAGCCCTGCGGGTTCTGCGACTGCCAGCGCCAGGTGTCGGCGCACATGTCGTCGATGGAGCGGGTGGCGTGCCAGCCCAGCTCGGTCTCGGCACGTGTCGGGTCCGCCCAGTACGCAGCGAGGTCGCCTGCGCGACGCGGCGCGATCTCGTAGGGGAGTTCGTGCCCGGCCGCTCGCTCGAACGCGTGCAGCAGTTGGAGGACCGACGTGCCCTGTCCGGTGCCCAGGTTGAACGCACGCACCGGCTCAGTCATCGCGGGCAGATGTTCCAGGGCAGCGACGTGCCCGGCCGCGAGATCCATCACGTGGATGTAGTCGCGCTCGCCGGTGCCGTCCTCGGTCGGGTAGTCGTCGCCGAAGACCATCAGCTTGTCGCGACGCCCCACCGCGACCTGCGCGATGAACGGCATCAGGTTGTTGGGCACGCCCTGTGGGTCTTCCCCGATCCGCCCCGACGGGTGGGCGCCCACCGGGTTGAAGTAGCGCAGCAGCGCGGCCCGGAATCCGTGCGTGATGTTCGCGACGTCGGTGATCACGCGCTCGATCATCACCTTCGTCCTGCCGTATGGCGATGACGCCGAAAGCGGCTGGTAGTCCTCCTGATAGGGGACGGGTGCGTGATCGCCATACACCGTCGCCGATGACGAGAAGACCAGTTTGTCGACACCGTGTCGGGTCATGGCGTGCAGCAGGGAGAACGTGCTGTCGAGATTGTTGCGGTAGTACGCGAGCGGCTGCTCGACGCTCTCACCGACGGCCTTGAGGCCGGCGAAATGGATGACCGCGTCGAACCGCTCCTGGCTGAAGAGCTGCTCGGTCTTGTCCAGGTCGGTCAGGTCGAAGGCATGCAGCGGGATGGTCTTGCCGGACAGCGCCTCGAGCCGCCCGAGGACGGTCGGCTTGCTGTTCGCGAAGTCGTCGACGATGACCACATCGTGCCCGTTGTCCAGCAGGGCGAGCACGGTGTGCGATCCGATGTAGCCGGCGCCGCCGGAGACGAGTACACGCATGGTTGACCAGGTTACGGTGCAAGGATGGAGCGCGTGGTGAGGACCCAGTGGACAGCGGATCACATTGCCCGAGTCGAGAACCCCGTTCTTTCCGTCCAGCAACGCGGCGGCTATGTCATGGCAGACGTCAAACGGCAACTGGATCGCGTGCTGTCCCTGATGCGCGCCGGGCAACCGGTGCCGGCGGTCAGCACGGCGGGTCTGCGTCGTGCGCGATTTCGCGAGGGATACACGCCCGAGTCGGTGAAGGCACTCTTCGACAACATCGCCGAATGGCAGCGGCAGCTCAACGTCCGGCAGGAGGCGGCGGACGTTGACGGTCCGCCGGCGCCGGCCGAGCAGGGCCTGACCTGGACCCGCGAACAGCAGGTCTGGGTCCGCGAGATCACGTTCGTGTCAACGCGTTTCGGCTCTGCCTACGAAACCGACCAGGTCGACGACTTCCTGGACAACGTGTTGCGCGCCATGGCGAACGGCGAGCCGCTGCCCGACATTCGCAGCGCGCAGTTCCACATGGCCCGACCGGGCCGCGGCGGGTATGACGCCGCCGCCGTCGACCACTTCCTCGACCAGCTGGAGCGCATCCGTCCGTTGCGGTGACACGCTGATCGAGTGCCGGAGGAGCGAAGCGGGGGAGGTGTATCGAGATCAAGTGCAAACTCACCTCGGTCTTTGATCGACGATGCGCCGCGCCTTGCCGACGGACCGCTCGATGCCGCCGACCGGCAACACCACCACGCGCGCAGACGTACCGATGCGGTCCTTGATGTCGCGTGCCAGATCCTGCTCGAGCTGTGTCCACTTGTCCGGTGGAAAGCCTTCTGCTGCTTCGACGTTCACCGTCATCTCGTCAAGCCGCTCGGGCCGCGTCAGAACACACTGGAAGTAGGGCGACAGCCCGTCATACTGCAGCGCCAGCTCCTCGATCTGGGTCGGGAAGACGTTGACGCCGCGGACGATCATCAGGTCGTCGCTGCGGCCGGTGATCTTCGCCATCCGCCGGAACGACGGCCGCGACGTACCGGGCAGCAGGCGGGTCAGGTCGCGGGTGCGGTAGCGCAGCACCGGCATCGCCTCCTTGGTGAGGGAGGTGAAGACCAGTTCGCCCTCCTCGCCGTCGGGGACCGGTTCACCGGTGAGGGGGTCGACGACCTCGGGCAGGAAGTGGTCCTCCCAGATGGTCGGTCCGTCCTTGGTGTCGACGCACTCCTGCGCGACGCCGGGGCCCATCACCTCCGAGAGGCCGTAGATGTCGACGGCGTCGATGCCGGCCCGCTCCTCGATCTCGGCGCGCATCGCATCGGTCCACGGCTCGGCGCCGAAAACACCGACCTGCAAAGGCAGTTGGTGCGGATCGATGCCTTGGGCGGTCATCTCGTCCAGGATCGACAGGAAGTATGACGGCGTGACCATGATCGCGCGGGCACCGAAGTCGCGCAGCAGTTGTACCTGCTTGGCGGTCTGCCCGCCGGACATCGGCACCACCGTGCAGCCGAGCCGTTCCGCGCCGTAGTGCGCACCGAGACCGCCGGTGAAGAGGCCGTAACCGTAGGCGACGTGACAGATATCGCCCGGCCGGACACCTGCGGCCCGCAGGGAACGCGCGACGAGGTCCGCCCAGGTGTCGATGTCCGCCCTCGTGTAGCCGACGACCGTCGGTGCGCCGGTCGTGCCGCTGCTCGCGTGCACGCGCACGACCTGGCTGCGCGGCACGGCGAACATCCCGAAGGGATAGTTGTCGCGCAGCTCGGCCTTGCTGGTGAACGGCAGCAGGCGCACGTCATCGAGTTCCCGGATGTCGCTCGGGCGCACGCCCGCGGAGTCGAGCGCGTTCCGGTAGTGCGGCACGTTGGCGTAGGCCGCCGCGACGGTTTCCTGCAAGCGCTGCAATTGGTGCGCCCGCAATTCGTCGATCGACCACCGCTCCGCGGTGTCCAGCTCTGCTCCGCTCATTTCGTCGCGCCTCGTGTCCTCGCCTCGGTTGGCGCTCATCCGATTCTCCTTGACCTACCTCGGAATTCGGCAATCACTGCTCCGTCGGACTCGCGACGGACAGTCACGTCGGTGATCCCGGATCGGCCATAGAGGACGCGTTCGGTCGCCTCCGCAACCAGCACATCACCCAGCCGCCCGGCAGCGACGAACGAGATGTCGGCACCCGAGGCCACCGTCCTGTGGCCTCCGGCGTTGCAGGCGAGAGCGAACGTCGAGTCGGCCAGCAGGAAAACGTGTCCGCCGTG
Organism: Flexivirga sp. YIM B11880; assembly: GCF_058148645.1. NCBI lineage: Bacteria > Bacillati > Actinomycetota > Actinomycetes > Micrococcales > Dermacoccaceae > Flexivirga > Flexivirga sp. YIM B11880. The sequence continues at coordinate 380,770 of NZ_JBMAMH010000001.1, read as the reverse complement.
GGCGATGTCGTGCCCGTTGACCTGATCCCGGCGCAACTCCATGCGGGTCCGGGCGTATCCCCGACCGTCGTCGTGCCGGCCGACGTCGAGCAGTTCGATCTGCTGAGCGGCCGATGCGCGGTCCTCCCGCCACATCGCGCGAACGTGCTCCAGCGATTCCATGCGGTCAGCATGCCACCGCTCGGTAGCCGCAGGTGTGCTTCCGTGGGAAATACTGATCAATCGGTCAGTATTTGGACGCCGCGGGCCGCGTCTCTCGGATACCCGGCGTAATCATCGGCCGAACTCCGTAGAGTTGTCGTCGGCGAAGTGGACCCGTCCGGAGGTGCACGAGACCCGAGAGGCGCACGTGATGGACGAAGACTCGCGGCAGTTCATCGTGGATTTCCATGGTGCTCACGAAGCCCTGACCAGCAGCGGCGATGCCCGGGCAGCGCGGCAGCGGTTGGTCGAGCTCGCCTGCGAACTCATCGAAGGCTGCACATGGGCCGCGATCACGGTGTGGCCGGAAGGCCGAGAGCCGCGCACCATGGCCAGCACCGGCCCGGTGTCCGAGGACGTCGATCATCTGCAGTACACGACCGGCGAGGGCCCCTGTCTTCGCGCAGCCGTTCGCGATTCGCCCTCCTGGATACCGGACCTGCGCGCTGAGGGGCGTTGGCCGGCCTTCATCGAGGGCACCCTTCGAAAGACACCGGTGCGCAGCGCACTGGCCTTCCACCTGACCGATGCGCCGAATCGCTCGGCACTCAACCTCTACGCCGATGCACCGGGGAAGCTCGACGAGAACTCGGTCGTCACCGGTGCCGTGTTCGCCATGCATGCCGGCGTGCTGATGGCACACGCCAACAGCGCCGAACTGAATGCCGAGCTGCGACAGGCGATGATCAACAGCCGGCAGATCGGCGCGGCGATCGGCATCCTGATGAAGACGCACTCCATCACCGAGGACCATGCGTTCGCGATGCTGCGTGCTGCCAGCAACCACTTGAACCGCAAGCTCCGAGACGTCGCGGCCGAGGTGACCGGCACCGGGGCGTTGCCGCTGAGCTGATCGCCGCTCCTCGACGAAGCTGCGATGACGACGTTGACAGGGTCGCGGTGGACAATGCCGCTCGGCGTGGGCAGCGGAAGCGCCGAGTACAGAGTCGCCGAGACAGAGGGCAAGGGTTGTGACGCAGCCAGGCAAGCATCGCGGCGGGGGTTCCAACCCGCTGGGTGGCGTTGGTATGTCGGCGGCGGGCGTCGTCGCCGGCTTCCTCATCGTTGCGCTCGTCATCTTCTTCGGGGTGAAGGTTTTCGGAGGCGGCGGCGCGCGCCCCTCGGCCGCGTCCTCCACGACGTCAGCAGCGGGACTGTCCTCCACCGGAACGACTCCCGCCATACCTGTTCCCAACGTGCCCAAGTCGGTGCTCGACAAGCTGCCGAAGGCCACCACCGACGGCAAGATCGCCAAGGCGCCGATCGACCTGACCAGCGCCAGCGGCGGGCAGACGATCGAGATCGACCACACCATGCCGGCGTTCGCGAAGCCGGGGGCCGATCCGATCGCGGTGATCCCCGACAAGCAGATCGGGGCCACGACGTGGCTGCCGGTGATCCGCACTCGGTCCGGCTGGGCGCAGGTGCGCCTGCCGTCCCGGCCCAACGGTGCCACCGCCTGGGTCCCCGAAGCCGGCCTGAACCGGGCGCGCACCGAGTGGGCCGTGACCGTGCACCTCGGCAGCGGCACGCTCACCGTCACGAAAGCTGGTGAGTCGCAAGGGACTTGGCCGATCGCGCAGGGCAAGCCGTCGACTCCGACACCGGCCGGTCAGACGTTCCTGGTCAGCGGCTTCGTCGATCCCACACAGAACTTCTCGCCGGTCATCTACGCGCTCGGCGCGCACTCCGACACACTCGATTCGTATGGCGGGGGCCCGGGGACCGTGGCGGTGCATGGCTGGCCCACCGAAGCCGGTCGCGAGGGACACGTCTCGCACGGCTGCGTCCGGGTGCCGGCGGCGGCCCTCAAGCTCTTCGCGAAACTCCCGACCGGCACCCCCGTCGACATCGTCGCCTGATCCACCCCGCGCCGTCCGGCTGTGATGGCTATCTCACATTGACCGTGTGACTAGCGTAAATCGTGATATTGGGTACTGTGTTACCCGCGCCACACCCGGATCTCTGGTCCGTCGACCCTCAGACCGCGGAGCAAGGCCACATCTAATGGGAGGATTTTTGATGAAGCGTCGTCACATCGCGACGGGGGCCGTCGCGTTGACCACGGCTGTCGCCATGGCAGGAGCGGGTGCCAGCATGGCGCACGCGGCCGGCCGCAGCAACGACAGCGTGCGGTTGACCAACTCGGGTCGCACCGCGCTGCCGAACCATTCGCAGCTGCAGACCCTGGGGACTGCATCCAGCGCCACCAACCTGAACCTGTCGATCGCGGTGCCGCTGCGTAATCAGGCTTTGCTCGACTCGCTGCTCGCCAAGGGCACGGTCATCTCGCCGGCGGAATACACGCGCCTGTTCGGCGCGTCGCAGGCCTCTCTCAAGAAGGTCTCCGACTGGGCCAAGCAGCAGGGCCTCAAGGTCACCTCGACGGACGCCGCCAGCGGCCTGGTCAGTGTGAGCGCACCGGTCCGGACCGTGAACAAGGCATTCTCTCTGCAGATGCAGCGCGTCGCCCTCGGTTCGAACACCGGCCTTGCGCCGAACACCGCACCGCTGCTGCCGAAGTCGCTGGGTGTCACCAGCGTCGTCGGTCTCTCGACGGTCACCACCCGGCACACCGGACCTGTCGCCGCCAATGGCCTGTCCGGTCACGCGGTGTCGCTCACGCGCTCCACCCTGCAGTCCAAGACTCCGTTCGGCAAGTCGTCGACGTCGTTGCGCCCAGCGGCCACTCCGGCGGCGGCTCAGGGCGGCTGTGCGAAGTACTGGGGTGAGCGGCTCGCGGTGACGGCGAAGAAGTTCGCCAACATGTCCAACTCGCAGTGCGGCTTCACGCCCAAGCAGGTGGTGGCGCTCTATAACGCGCAGAAGGCCGCCACCGTCACGCCCAACATCGGGATCCTGCTGTGGTGCTCGGACAAGAACGTCAAGTCGAAGACGAACATCATCTCCCAGGCCTACGGCATCCCCACGCTGGCCAACTACTACGACGAGTCTGCGGCGGAGAACCCGACATACTGCTCGGACGGCGAGGCGTATGGCGAGCAGGACATGGACGTCCAGACCTCCCACTACATCGCGCCGAAGGCGTCGATCTACTACTACGGTGCGTCGGCCCCGACGGACTCCGCACTGATCAGCATCTTCAACAAGGCGGTCACGCAGCACAAGGTCAGCACGATCTCGATGTCGTGGGGCGGAGACGAGCAGGCCGGGTCGTTCCAGACCCAGTTCGACCGCATCGCCGCCCGTGCATCGGTGACCGGCATCAGCCTCTTCGCCAGCAGCGGTGACATGGGCGACGGCAGCATCGAGGCGGGCCACACCTCGGCAACCCGTCCGAAGACACCGGGTTACCCGGCGACCTCGCCGTTCTTCACCTCCGTCGGCGGCACCGCGGTCGGTGAAACCTCCACCGGTGGCCGCAAGTTCACCCTGGGCTGGTCCAACACGCTCTGGGACCAGCCGAACGGCTCTTCCCTCACCGGTGTCAAGCGCTACCCGTTCTTCCAGAACTCCGTGGGCGCCGGCGGTGGGGTCAGCGGTGTCTACTCGCAGCCGTCCTGGCAGAAGGGCGTCGTGACCGGGTCGACCACCAAACGGACCTTCCCGGACGTGAGCGCAGTCGCCGACCCGGCCACCGGCATCCTCTTGACCTTCGACGGCCAGAACGCCACGACCAGTGGGGGCACCAGCCAGTCGTCACCGCTCGTCGCCGCACTGGTTGCGTCCTCCAAGGCGCTCACCAAGCGGCAGATCGGCAACGCGGCACCCTACTTCTACAAGTTGAGGGGCACCACGAACCTCCGCGACGTCAAGCCGACCAGCACCACCTACGGCGCATGGCTGGGGCAGCTGACCAAGGCCCCGCACGACAACATCTTGGAGGGTCTGCAGGAGCCGGCCGACTCCCTGCGCGTCAACTCGGGTTGGGACAACGTGACCGGTCTGGGCGAGCCCACCGGCAACTTCCTGACCGCGTTCGGCGGCTGACGCTCGACCGACCAGCTCGATCGGTGTGCGGGTCACGCGTCTCTGCGCGGCCCGCACGCCGCCCAACAACTTGATGTGACAACACGAAGGAGAGCAAAACCATGAAGCGCAATACTGCGTTGTTCGGGGCTTCGCTGGTGGCAGGCCTGGCAGCGGCTTCGGGGCTGATTGCGACGAGCACCACCAGTTCGGCGGCCGCCGGTGACAAGTACTACGGCGTCGCCTGGGCCGACGGAACAAGCGGCCAGTCGTCCGGTTGGAAGACCGGCGCGTACGCGGACCCATACGGGGTGGAGTTCTCGGGGGCTGCCGCGCTGGGCTCCGGCACGTTCAAGCTGGCCGCGGGTGGGTCCACGGTCGCGGTCAAGACAACCTGTGTCAGCGGCAAGCCGAGCGTGACGGTGGCCGGCGGGGGTGCGGCCGGTACCTACACCGGAGGCTCGGTCTCGATGGCCAAGTTCACCGGCTATGCCAACGCGCTGGGCACGGTGACGTTCGCGACTCGGACCCTCAGCGGTCACTCCGTCGGCGCGTTCATCAGCTTCAGCCCGGGCCTCAACGGCACCTGGGTCGCGCTGACGGGCGCCGACTGCGCCGCGACCGGGCCGACGAGCACGCCACCGTCGAGCACCACCACGTCGAGCAGCACGAGCACGTCCCCCACGACGTCGCCGACGAGCAGCACCAGCACGTCGCCGACGACGTCGCCGACCGGCACGGGCACCAGCACGAGCACGTCGCCCACCACCTCACCGACGACGTCGCCGTCCTCCTCGACGACGCCGCCTCCGACCACGGAGCCGCCGACGCCGACGCCGACGACCACGACGCTGCCGGTGACCGGCTGACGTCGCACACGGCAGAAGCAGCGCCCTCATTCGCCATGCGGCGAATGGGGGCGCTGTGCGTTCCGGGGCGCGAGCACTTGGGCAGCGGCGTTCTGACAGGCTTGGGTGTATGACGCAGCCGGCCGCCCCGACCCTGCGCGACGGCCGCACCCTGCGACAGCTCTCGGCCGCCGAGGTGCCGGATCGCATCGACGACGACGTGCCGGTCTGGGTGCAGGACGAGCACGCGCTCGTCTTCGCCATCGAAGAAGACGGCGCGGCAGCCGGGTTCGTTGCCCTGCGGATGCCCGAACACCGGGATGCGGCAGGACAATTGGCCTGGCAAGTGGACCCGGACTTCCGCGGGCACGGGCTGGCCGGTGCCGCGCTGCGCGCGGTCATCGAGCACGGTTTCGTCGACCTGGGACTGCGCCGCGTCGAGGCCCACGTCGACCGGCGCAACCGCCCGGCGTTCCGCACTGCCGCGGCGGCCGGGCTGCGCATCGAGGGTGTCCTCCGCGGCTACCGCGAAGGTGTCGATGCCGCGATCCTCGGCCGCCTGGCAACGGACGCCGTGCCGGGCAGCCGGGACGCGTTCACGGCGTGGCTGAACAGTTCGTTGCCCACCAAGCGGGCCATCGCCCAGGCGTTGATCCGGGACGAGACAGGCCGGCTGCTGATGTGCGAGCTGGTCTACAAGAAGCCGTGGGACCTGCCCGGCGGTGTCGTCGATCCGTTGGAGTCACCGGCCACGGCGGTCACCCGCGAGCTGCGCGAGGAACTCGGCGTCACCGGGCAGATCCGGTCCCTTGCCGCCGTGAGCTGGCTGCCGGCGTGGCACGGCTGGGACGACGCGACGCTGTTCGTCTTCGACGTTCACGTGCCGGCCGAGGAGCTTTCCGCCATACAGCTGCAACCGCGGGAGATCCGGGCGGTGCACTGGTGCGATGCCGCCGAGCTCGCCGCACACGCCGCCGACTACACCGCGAGGGTCGCCGAGCACGCGCTGGCCGCACTGGATGCGGGCAGCGGCACCGTCTATCTGGAGGACGGCCGGCCGCCCCGTTGGTGACCGGTCAGTGGGCCTCGAGCTGATCCGGCAGCAGCATGTTGATCAGCATGCTGACGAACGACACGACGAGCGCGCCCAGGATGGCGGCCCAGAAGAAGTGGTCGATGTGGAAGGCCAGCCCGAGCGAGTCGGACAGCCACGACAGGATCTGCAGCATGAAGGCGTTGACCACGAAGGTGAACAGCCCGAGAGTGAGGACGATCAGTGGGAACGAGAAGAAGTGCGCGATCGGCTTCACGATGGCGTTGATCACCCCGAAGACGATGGCGACGACGATGATCGTCAGCACCTTCGAGCTCGTCGACTTGCTGTCCTGAGCGAGGGTGATGCCTGGCACGACGATGGCGGCGATCCACAGCGCGACGGCGTTGATGCCGATCTTGACCAGGAAGTTCTTCATGACACCAGCTTGTCACGCCGGTGACCGGCAGCCGCCCGGAACGCGCCCGCGGTCGTGGTCCTAAGCTGCCGAACATGACTGACGCCACACCGGGGACCGTCCGACTGCGAGCGACCCTCGAGTCGATCCCCCGTTACGTCGCGGGCAAGCCGGCCGCCGCGCAGCCCGGGCGCACGACCTACAAGATCAGCAGCAACGAGAACCCCTATCCGCCGCTGCCGTCGGTGCTCGAAGTGGTGCGCGACGCCCTGCAGACGATGAACCGCTACCCCGACATGGGTACGGTCGCGCTGCGCGAGGCGATCGCGAAGCGCTTCGACGTGCTGCCGGACGAGATCGCGACCGGCACCGGCAGCGTTGGCCTGCTCGGCACGCTGTTGCAGATCACCTGCGCGCCCGGCGACGAGGTCGTCTACGCCTGGCGGTCGTTCGAGGCCTACCCGATCGTGGTCGGGCTGTCCGGCGCCACGGGTGTGCAGGTGCCGCTGGACGCGGACGCGCGCCACGACCTGTCCGCGATGGCCGAGGCGATCACCGACCGGACCCGGCTGGTGATCGTCTGTACGCCCAACAACCCGACCGGACCGGCAGTGCGGGCCGCCGAGCTGGAGGAGTTCCTGCGCCGGGTGCCGTCCGACGTGCTCGTCGTCATCGACGAGGCCTACCTGGAGTTCAACCGTGACCCGGAGTCGGCCGATGCCCTCGAGGTATGGCGCTCCCGGCCGAACGTTGCTGTGCTGCGGACCTTTTCGAAGGCATACGGTCTGGCCGGGCTGCGCGTCGGCTACTGCGTTGCGCACGAGCAGGTCGCCTCGGCACTGCGCACCGCCGCCGTGCCGTTCGGTGTCTCCCATGTCGCACAGCAGGCGGCGATTGCCAGCTTGGCGGCATACGACGAACTCGACGAGCGGGTGCAGGCGCTGGTGGCCGAGCGCGACCGGCTGCTGACCGGCCTGCGTCAGCTGGGCTACGCCGTACCGGACACCCAGGCCAACTTCGTGTGGTTGCCGCTGGGGGACCGGACGCTCGACTTCGCCGCGGCAGCCGAGGCGGGCGGCGTCGTGGTCCGGCCGTTCGCCGGTGCCGGCGTCCGCTGCAGCGTCGGCGAGGTCGAGGCCACCGACCGGTTGCTCGAGGTGGCGGCAGCGTTCGCGGGTACCCACCGGTAGCGCTCCCCGATTCGGTGGCTGCGCGCTTCGCCGGCGGCGTCTTGAGTAGCCCGGAGCCTGCGGAGGGCGTATCGAAAGGCGGCGTCTTGAGTAGGCCGGAGCCTGCGGAGGGCGTATCGAAAGGTACCCTTCCGCCATAAGGCAATGTGAGCCGCGTCATAGGACTCCAGCACCGTTTCGGAGCGGTATGACGAGCCGGCTCGGCACCGCCCGGAGACCCCGGTGCGGTGCACGACACGTCGCGGCTCACCCAGTCCGCGGCCGCCCCGAGAAGGAGAGCCCATGCCCGACGACGATGCGATGGAGCAAGCGCCGCAGGCGCCCGCGCCCGTGATACATCACGAGACGGTGGTGACAGGTCCGATGGAGCACGACATCACCGATGGCGGCCCCGACATGGTCCAGTTCGTCGATGGCGACGGCAACCGCCTGCCCACCAGTCCCGCCAACGCTGACTACGCCCAGATCGTCGAGGAGCTGACGCCGGAGGACGGTCGCTCGATGTACCGCGACCTGGTGCTGGTGCGCCGGATCGACGCCGAAGGCCACGCCCTGCAGCGGCAGGGTGAGCTCGGTCTGTGGCCGTCGCTGCTCGGTCAGGAGGCCGCGCAGGTGGGTGCCGGGCGGGCGATGCGGCCGCAGGACTACGCCTTCCCGGGCTACCGCGAGCACGGTGTCGCGTGGTGTCGCGACGTGCCGCCGGAGAACCTGTTGGGTCTCTTCCGCGGCGTCAACCACGGGGGCTGGGACAGCAACGCCAACAACTTCCACCTCTACACGATCGTCATCGGCAACCAGATGCTGCACGCGACCGGCTACGCCATGGGTGTACAGCGCGACGGCGACGTCGGCACCGGCGACCCCGAGCGGGACACCGCGGTGATGGCGTTCACCGGTGATGGCGGCACCGCGCAGGGTGACTTCAATGAGGCGCTCGTCTTCGCGGGCGTCGCCAATGCGCCGCTGGTCTTCTTCGTCCAGAACAACCAGTGGGCGATCAGCGAGCCCAACTACAAGCAGTTCCGCATCCCGCCCTACCAGCGCGCTCGTGGCTTCGGCTTCCCGGGCGTGCGGGTCGACGGCAACGACGTCCTGGCCGTGTATGCCGTGACGAAGGCTGCCCTGGACGCCGCTCGAGCCGGCCAGGGTCCGACGCTGATCGAGGCGTTCACCTATCGGATGGGCGCGCACACCACGTCGGACGACCCGACCAAGTACCGCATCGCTGCCGAGGTCGACATCTGGCGCGAGAAGGACCCGATCGCCCGGATGCGCGGCTTCCTGGCCAGCAAGGGGCACGCCGACGAGGCGTTCTTCGATGCCGTCGACAAGGAGGCCGACGAGCTGGCGGCTCGGATCCGCAAGGCCTGCCAGGAGATGCCGAACCCGCCGAAGCCGGCGATGTTCGACAACATCTACGTCGACCCGCACCCGGTGGTGGAGCAGGAGAGAGCGGAGTTCATCGCTTACCAAGAGTCCTTCGCAACGGGAGGGGCGAACTGATGACCGCGCAAAAGCTCTCGCTGGCAAAGGGATTGAACGCCGGCCTGCGCAAGGCGATGGAGCACGACCCCAAGGTCGTTCTGATGGGCGAGGACGTCGGCAAGCTCGGCGGTGTCTTCCGCATCACCGAAGGCCTGCAGAAGGACTTCGGCGAGGACCGGGTCATCGACACGCCGCTGGCCGAGTCCGGCATCGTGGGCACCGCCATCGGTATGGCGCTGCGCGGTTACCGCCCGGTCATCGAGATCCAGTTCGACGGGTTCATCTACCCGGCGTTCGACCAGATCGTCAGCCAGGTCGCCAAGATGCACGCCCGGTCCCTCGGCCACCTGCGACTGCCGCTCGTCATACGAGTGCCGTTCGGCGGTGGCATCGGCGCCGTCGAGCACCACTCGGAGTCCAACGAGGCCTACTTCGCGCACACCGCCGGGCTGCGGACCGTCAGCTGCGCCGACCCGGCGGACGCCTACTGGATGATCCAGCAGGCGATCGCCTCCGACGACCCGGTGATGTTCTACGAGCCGAAGCGCCGCTACCACGAGCGTGCCGAGGTCGAACTCGACGAGGACGCGGATGCCCCGCTGCCGTTGCACAGTGCGCGGGTTGCCCGAGCCGGTGAGGACGCGACGCTGCTCGCCTACGGCCCCATGGTGAAGACGTGCCTGGACGCGGCGGGCGCTGCACAGGCCGAGGGCAAGTCGCTGGAGGTCATCGACCTGCGGTCGTTGTCGCCGCTGGACACCGAGACGATCTTTGCCTCGGTCCGCAAGACCGGCCGCTGCGTGGTCGTGCACGAGGCGTCGACCTTCCTCGGCATGGGTGCCGAGCTCGCGGCCCAGGTGCAGCGGGAATGCTTCTACTCGCTGGAGGCGCCGGTGCTGCGTGTCGGGGGTTATAACATCCCCTATCCGCCGTCCCGGTTCGAGGAGGACTTCCTGCCCGACCTCGACCGCATCCTCGACAGCGTCGACCAAGCACTCGCGTTCTGATGCGCGCCGGTCGAGTAGGCGAGCCGTATCGAGGCCCGAGCCGCCAGCACACTTCGAACTTTGCACGAGGAGAACATTTTTCATGGGCGTGAAGCAGTTCAAGCTGCCTGACCCCGGTGAGGGTCTGGTCGAGGCGGACATCGTCGGCTGGAAGATCAAGCCGGGCGACACCGTGAAGGTCAACGACATCGTCGTGGAGATCGAGACCGCCAAGTCCCTGGTCGAGCTGCCCATCCCGTGGGAGGGCACCGTCGTCGAGTTGCTGGTCGCGGAGGGCGACACGGTCGAGGTCGGTGCGCCGATCGTGGCGATCGACGTCGTCGGCGCCGAGGACGAGGCGCCGGCAGTGGCCGCACCCGCTGCGGCCACTGAGGATTCGGGCGAGCGCGTCGCCAACCTCGTCGGGTATGGCGCCGTCGAGGGCGCGACGACCCGGCGGGCTCGCCGGGCGTTCGAGGGCAACCAGGGCCCGGGCACACAGGGCCCGCCGCTGCCGGCACCCGATCTGCACTTGCATGTCGCCACCGACGCGCTCCCGAGTGCCCCGATGCCGCGGGATGATGCTCCGGCGCCGTCCCGCAGCCGGGCAGGCGGAGCCGCCGCACCGGCGTCCGGCACAAAGGTGCTCGCCAAGCCGCCGGTACGAAAGTTCGCCAAGGACAACGGGGTCGACCTCTCGCTGATCCAGCCGACCCGTGAGGACGGGGTGATCAGCAGGGCGGACGTGGAGGCGTTCCTCGACGGTGGCGGTGCTGCCGGTGCGGCCGCTCCCGGGGTCGCAGCTGCCCCGTCATACGACGGCGCACGGGAGACCCGGATCCCGGTCAAGGGCGTCCGGAAGATGACCGCGCAGGCGATGGTCGGATCGGCGTTCACCGCGCCACACGTGACCGAGTTCGTGACCATCGACATGACGCGGACCATGGAGCTCGTCGAGCGGCTGAAGACGGACCGCGATTTCCGGGACGTCAAGGTCACCCCTTTGCTGGTGCTGGCCAAGGCGCTTCTCATTGCGATCAAACGCAATCCGGAGATCAACGCGACCTGGGACGAGTCCGCGCAGGAGATCGTCGTCAAGCACTACGTCAATCTCGGCATCGCGGCCGCAACACCGCGCGGGCTGGTCGTCCCGAACATCAAGGACGCCGACCGGATGTCGATGCGCGAGCTCGGCGAAGCGCTCGGCGGCCTCGTCGGCACCGCGCGCGAGGGCCGCACACCACCGGCGGACATGTCCGGCGGGACGATCACGATCACCAACGTCGGCGTCTTCGGTGTCGACACCGGCACGCCGATCATCAACCCGGGCGAGTCGGCGATCCTGTGCTTCGGTCAGGTCCGCAAGATGCCGTGGGTGGTGACCGACGAGCGTGGTGTCGACCAGATCGTGCCGCGACAGGTGACGCAGCTCGGGCTGTCGTTCGATCACCGGTTGATCGACGGGGACCTCGGCTCGCGCTTCCTGGCCGACATCGCGGCGCTGCTCGAGGACCCGGCCAAGGCACTCGTCTGGGGCTGATCCGCCCGTCGTCTTGGTCCAGTAGAACGTGCGCCCCGCTGCACGTTCTACTGGACGATAGCCGCCGGTGAGAAGCGGGTCCCGGTACGTTCGGCGGTATGAACATCGTCTACCGCCGATGTATGGCGCGAGGCCGGGGCACCTACCGCGGACCGGTGCCAGGTCCGCAGGAGCAGGATTGAGCGGTGAGATTCGACTGGCTCGGACTGCTCCGCAGTCGCACCGACAGTTTCGCCGAACTCGTCGAAGAGGCCGACCGCGACGCTCCACTGGCGTTCTGCCCGGGCTGGACCGTTGGCGATCTGACGGTTCATCTGGGAGGGGTGCATCGCTGGGCGGCTCATGCTGTGCTCGAAGGGAATCCGCGGCTCGAGCCGGAACCCATCGGGCCGGGAGATCCAGCGCTTCTCGGCTGGTATCGGCGTCATGCCGCTCACCTCATCGAGGTGCTGACCGCGACACCGACGGATGCGTCGGCTTGGACGTTCGACGACCATGACCCGACCGCGGGATTCTGGAGGCGGCGGCAGGTCCACGAGACCGTGATCCACTTGTGGGACGCACAGCACGCAGTCGGCGAGGTGGCCCCGATCGATCCGGCACTGGCTTGGGACGGCGTCCTCGAGGTCACCGACATCTTCTATCCACGCCAGGTGCGTCTCGGCCGAGCCGCGGCCTTGGCACCTGCGGCGCGCTTGGTTGCCACCGACGTCGAGCGCGAGGTCACCATCGGCGAGGGCCAGGCGGTGGCGATCCACGAGAAGGCAGAGCTGCTTTTGCGTCTGCTCTGGCATCGAGTGGGAGACGACGAGCTGACCGGTCCTCGGCCGGCAGCACTCAGGTCCGTTGCCATGACACCGTGACCGGGACGAGCCGGCGACGCGATGCGCAGGCGATACTGCTCGACTCCGGGTCGGATGGGTGCTGGGGCTGCGCTTGCCCGGGGGGAGCACCGCATAGCTCGCCGTGGCGCTGCGTGCGCCCGAACGGCCGATCAGCGAGCCAGCAACTGCGCCAGATGTATGGCGTCCTCGTGCGCCAGGTCCTGCAGCTGGGTGCGGCAGGAGAAGCCGTCGGCCAGGATGACATCGTTCGGGCCGGCCTCGCGCACGGCGGGCAGCAGATTGGTCTCGGCCACGGCGACCGACACCTCGTAGTGGCCCTGCTCGACGCCGAAATTGCCTGCCAGACCACAGCATCCGCCGATGCGGACCACGTCGGCACCGGCGCCGCGCAGGAGCGCCTCGTCAGTCGACCAGTTCATGACCGCGTGGTGGTGACAGTGCGGCTGGGCGACGACGCGCGTGCCGGTCAGATCCGGCGCCCGCCAGCCGGGCGTGCGGGTCAACAGCTCGGCGAGCGTGACGGTGGCACCGGCCACCGCAGCGGCCCGCGCATCGTCCGGCAGCAACTCGAGCAGGTCGTGCCGCAACACCGCCGTGCAGGACGGCTCGACGCCGATGATCGGTACGGCGGCCTCAGCAGCGGGTGCAAGGGTCGAAACCAGTGACCCCAGAGTCGCTTTCGCCGCATCCAGTTGCCCGGTCGAGATCAGCGTGAGCCCGCAGCACACCGACCGGGCTGGTAGAACCGGCTGGTAACCCGCATCGCGCAGCACCGACACCATCGCCTCCCCGATCTCGGGTGAGAACTGGTCGGTGAAGGTGTCGACCCACAACAGCACCGGTCGCTCGTGCACGCCCGGCTCGAAGGGTCGCAGACCACGCGTCGTCGCCCACTCGGCGAACGAAGCGCGCGCGATGACCGGGATCGAGCGTCGTGGGTCGACGCCGGCGAGCCGCTTGGTGAGTCCGACCCGATCGCCGAAACCCATTGCCCCACGGGCAATCCGAGGAGCGCGACGAGCAAGGCGCAGCCACTGCGGCAGGCGGCCGAGGGTGTAGTGCGAGATCGGGCGCCGGCGACCGGCATACGTCTGATGCAGCACCTCCGACTTCATCGACGCCATGTCGACGCCGGTCGGGCAGTCCGACAGGCAGCCCTTGCAGGACAGGCAGAGATCGAGCGCTTCGTGCACCTCGGGCGCACGCCAATCCGGTTGCACGAGAGACCCGTTGATCATCTCCTGCAGCGCGCGTGCCCGCCCGCGGGTGGAGTCCTTCTCCTCCCTCGTGGCGTTGTATGACGGGCACATGACGCCGCCGGACCCGGTGTTGTCCGCGCGGCACTTGCCCACGCCGGTGCACCGGTGCACGGACTGGGAGAAGTCGCCACCGTCCGCCGCCCAGGCGAGCGCGAGCGAGCCGGACCGGCGTGGCACCGGCGTCCGGGGTGCCGGGAAACGCAGGTCGGCGTCGATCCGCGCCGGATCGACGAGCACGCCCGCATTCAAGGCATTTTCGGGATCACAGATGCGCTTGACATCGGCAAAGAGGCCGAGGGAGGCGGCGTCATACATGTGCGGGAGCAACTCGCTGCGAGCGCGTCCGTCGCCGTGCTCGCCCGAGAGTGACCCGCCGTACCGGCCGACCAGCTCGGCAGCGTCGGTCATGAATGCACGGAGCACGGCGCGCGCGTCCGGTCGCTGCAGTGGCAGGTCGAGGCGCACGTGCATGCACCCGTCGCCGAAATGGCCGAACGGCGCGGAGCTGAGTCCGTGCGACGCGACCAGGTCGTCGAAGTCGCGCAGGTAGTCGCCCAGCTGGTTCGGTGGCACGGCTGCGTCCTCCCAGCCGGGCCAGGCCGGTTCGCCCGCCGGCGAGCGACCCGCGAGCCCGGCGCCGTCCGCGCGGATCCGCCACAACGCGGCGGTCTCCGCAGCGGACCGCACGACACGTGAGTCGACGAAGCCGAGAGCAGAATCCGCCGCAACCGCCGCTGCGCGGCTGTCGACCTCGGACAGGTCGTCGCCGCTCACCTCAATGAAGAGCCAGGCACCGCCGCGCGGCAGATCGGGCACGGCGCCGGGCCCGCGCCGCTCGTGCACCACGTCGACGAGCCGGGCATCCAGTCCCTCGCAGGCGGTCGGCCGATGGGCCAGCACGGCCGGTGCGGCGGTGCCGGCCGCGACGATGTCCGCGAACCCGAGAGCGATCATCCGTCGATGTCGAGGCTCCGGCACCAGCCGCACGGTCGCCTCCGTGATGACGCCGAGCGTCCCCTCCGAGCCGACCAGGAAGCGGGCGAGGTCGGCGCCTCGCTCGGGCAGCAGGTGCTCCATCGAGTAGCCCGACACCTGCCGGCCGAAGCGACCGAACTGGGTGCGGATGTGCGCCAGGTTCTCAGCTCCGAGTCGGCGGAGAGCAGCTGTCTCGGCGGAGGGGACCGGATCGTCGTGGCCCGAGGAGACGGTGAATTCGCTTGTGGTTCCGAAGAAGCCGCGTAAGGCGAGCACGTTGTCCGCGGTCCGCCCATAACCCAGACTGCGTGAACCGCACGCGTTGTTGCCGATCATGCCGCCGATCGTGCACCGGGTCGACGTGGACGGGTCCGGTCCGAAGCGCAGCCGGTGCGGTGCGGCGGCCCACTGCAGTTGTTCTTGGACGACCCCCGGCTCCACGCGTGCGGTGCGAGCTTGGGGGTCGATCTCCAGCACTCTGTTGAAGTGCCGCGAGAGGTCGATGACGAGGCCCGGCCCGACAGCATTGCCGGCGACCGACGTTCCGGCGCCACGCGTCGTGAACGGCACGCCGGCGTCGCGGGCGGCGGCATAGGCCGCCGCGAGCTCGTCCGCGGAGCGCGGGAATGCGACGACCGCCGGCGGCACGCGGTAGAGCGATGCGTCGGAGCTGTAGATCGCCCGGGTGGTGTCGTCATCGCGGGCCTCGAGCCCGGCGGAACGAAGTGCGGAGATCAGCGACATGAGTAACATGTTACCCATGACTCTGGCGGAGCAGGCGGCGGCGCAGGTGCGCGCCTGGCTGTATGACGGGACGATCGGCCGCGACAGCTTCCACTCGGTGCCGGAGATGGCCGAGCGGCTCGGCATGTCGCGCAGCCCGGTGCGCGAGGGGCTGCTGCGGCTGGCAGAGGCCGGCCTCATCGACTTCGTCCCGCAGCGCGGCTTCCGCCCGGTGCGTCCCACCGGGCAGGACGTCGCAGAGATCTTCGCCCTCCGGCTCGCGCTGGAGCCGTCGGCGGCAGCCCACGCGGCTCGCGAGGGCGAGGACCGCCGGCGCCTGGTGCGCGAGCTGCGCGCCCAACTGGCGCGGATGCAGACGGCCGCGACTGCCGGCCGCGAGGCTGAGTTCGGGGCCGCGGACGAGCAGCTGCACACGCTGATCCTGGAGTGCTCGGGCAGCCGCCGGCTGGTCGCGTTGATCGCCGAGTTGCGCGACACCACCAGGCTCATCGGCGCGAACACCGCCGGGCGGTCCCGCTCACATCTGGAGGTGCTCGAGGAGCACGAGCCGTTCGTCGATGCGATAGCCGACGGTGACGCTGCTCGTGCGGCGATGTCGATGCGACGGCACCTGATCGACACCGGCCGGTTGCTCGTGGCGCAGGCGCACGACGACGGCGACAGTCGTGCATGGCAGGCCTGGGCGGCGCTGGTCGACGAAGATGAGTGAGCGAAGACGAGTGAGAGGAGACGCGGGTCAGCCCTGCGAACGCAGCACACTCGCATCGGGTATGACGCGCGAGACCTCCCGCGCGGTGCTGGCAATGGCGGGCCCGAGCTCGTCGATGCGGTCCTTGTGCATACGAACGCTCGGAGCCTGCAGGACAACAGCGGCGCGCGCAATCCCGTCCCGGTCGAGCACCGGTGCACCCACGCAGCGGACACCTTCGACGTTCTCCTCGATGTCGATCGAGTAGCCGCGCTCGCGGATCTGCTCGAGCTGGCGCGCCAACTGCGCCCGGGTGGCGAGCGTGCCCGGACCGACGGGCGGCAGCCGGGTCGGCAGTTCGGCGAGGTATGCCGCCGTCGTGTCGCCGAATGCCAGCATCGCCTTGCCTGAAGCGGTGCTGTAGAGCGGAAACCGGGCCCCGACGTGCTGCACGAAACGCAGGGGGAGGGTCGACTGGATCCGCGCCAGCACCACGGACTCGGCCCCGTCGCGGGCGGCGAGGTTCACCGACTCGTGTGAGCTGTCGGCCAGGCCCTGCAACGGTTGCATCGCCTTGTCGATGCCGAGCACCCGCTCTGCGGAGCGTCCGAGCACGACCGCGCGCGGCCCGAGGTGGTAGCGCTCGCTGCTCGGATCACGCAGCAGCATGCCCTCGGCGACGAGCGCCTTCGCAATACGACTGGCGGTCCCGGCCGTGAGTCCGGTGCGCTGGGCCAGTTCACCGGTCGACAGCTCCCCGCCGTCGGCGAGTACGCCGAGCACGGTCAGGGCGCGCTCGATGGCCTGCGTGCCGGTGGGAGCATTCACGGATTTCGCCACGGGCCGACTCTACGGCCCGACCGTTGGGGTATGGCGGCGCCGGCGACGACACCCGCCCCGGCTCCCGCCGGGAGCCAGAAATCTGCGCACGGCTCTTGTGCGCTGCATCACATCGCCGTAATGTGGAGTCGAACACCATATTGTGAACGAAGGAGCATCGATGACCACCGTGAACGAGTCCGTCTTCACCTGGGCCGCCCCACCGCTGAAATTCGGCGTGGGCGCACTGGCCGAGGTCGGAGCAGAGGTCGGCGCCCGTGGCGCACGCTCGGTGCTGGTGCTCACCGATCCCGGAGTGGCCGAGTCCGGCGTACCGGCGCGGGTCGTGGACTCCCTGCGCGCGGCCGGGCTGACCACCACGCTCTACGACCAGGTGGGCGTCGAGCCGACCGACGAGTCCATCGGCGAGGCAATCGACTTCGCGCGGCAGGGCGACTACGACGCATATGTCGCCGTCGGTGGTGGTTCGGCGATCGACACGGCCAAGGCCGTCAACCTGCTGACCACCCACGACGGCGAGCTGCTCGACTTCGTCACGCCGCCGATCGGCGGTGGCCGTCGGCCGATCAACCCGCTCAAGCCGTTGATCGCCATACCGACCACGGCGGGCACCGGCTCGGAGTCGACCACCATCTGCGTCATCGACATGCTGCGCCTGCACCTCAAGGCCGGCATCAGTCACCCGGCGCTGCGCCCGGATCTCGCGATCGTCGACCCGACGACGACGCTGACCTTGCCGCCCGAGGTCACCGCCGCCAGCGGCATGGACGTCCTGTCCCACGCGCTGGAGAGCTACACGAGCGTGCCGTTCGACTCCAAGCCCGCGCCCGACGACCCGATGGCGCGTCCCGCCTTCTGCGGGGCGAACCCGATCAGCGATGTCTGGTGCGAAATGGCGTTGAAGCTAGTGGGTGCCAACCTGCGCCGGGCGGTCATGAACGGTCGCGATGTGCAGGCCCGCACCCAGATGGCGCTCGCATCGACATACGCCGGAACCGGTTTCGGCAACGCCGGCACCCACCTGCCGCACGCGAACGCCTACCCGATCGCGGGCGCGGTGAAGGTCTACAAGGCATCCGGTTACCCCGAGATGCCGATGGTCCCGCACGGGCAGGCCGTATCGGTCACGGCGCCGCACGTCTTCCGCTGGACTTACCCGGGTGACCCGCAGCGGCACCTGCGCGCCGCCGAACTCCTCAGCGGCCGCACCTTCACCGGTGTCGACGGCGCGGACGCGCTCGCCGGAGTGCTGCAGGATTTGATGAGCGACATCGGGATCCCGAGCAGCCTGGGTGCGTTCGGGTACAGCGAGAGCGATGTCGACACCCTGGTGGCCGGTGCGCTCAAGCAGACCCGCCAGTTGTCCGTGGTCCCCCGACCCGTCACCGCCGAAGCCCTCGGCGACATCTTCCGCGCAGCCCTCTGACACGACAACCGCACCAGGGACCCAGGAGGTCACCGATGTCGAACGACCACGAGGCGATCGACGCACCGGCGTCGCGCCCGGCCAAGAAGCAGATCCGGGCGGTCCTCGCGTCGTGCGTGATGGGCACGACCGTGGAGTGGTACGACTTCTTCCTCTACGGCGTCGCCGCGGGGCTCATCTTCAACAAGCAGTTCTTCCCGTCGCACGATCCCGCGGTCAGCACGATGCTCGCCTTCGCGACGTTCGCCCTCGGCTTCGTGGCGCGGCCGATCGGTGGGCTGATCTTCGGCCACATCGGCGACAAGATGGGCCGCAAGCGGACGCTGGTGATGACGATGCTGATCATGGGCGTCGCGACGTTCCTGATCGGGTGCCTGCCGACATACAAACAGGTCGGGCTGCTGGCCCCGACCTTGTTGATCGTCCTGCGATTGCTGCAGGGTGTCGCGGTCGGCGGCGAGTGGGGTGGCGCTGTGCTGATGTCGGTCGAATACGCGCCGCGCGGCAAGAAGGCGCTCTACGGATCGACGCCGCAGGCCGGACTGGCGGTCGGACTCGTCCTGGGTACCGGCATCTTCGCGCTCACCGGGGCGGTCATGAGCGACGCCGCCTTCGCGTCCTGGGGCTGGCGGATCACCTTCTGGCTGAGCCTGTTGCTCGTGATCATCGGACTGATCGTGCGGCTCAAGGTCATGGAGACGCCGGCTTTTCAGGACCTCGAGCAGAGCGAGGGCAAGGCCAAGGTCCCGGCCAAGGAGCTCCTGGCAGATGCGGTCAGTCGGCGAAACCTCTTGCTCGGCATGGGCGCTCGCTGGGTGGAGGGGGTCGCCTTCAACGCGTGGGCGGTCTTCTCCATCAGCTACGCGACCGACACTCTCGGGATGAAACGTCAGCCGGCCCTGCTGGGCGTCATGGCGGGTGCACTCGTCCTGTTGGTCCTCATCCCGGTGAGCGGGATGATCGCCGACCGTGTCGGGATGCGCCAGACGTATGCCGCCGGAGCCGTGCTCGCGGCGATCGCGCCAATTGTGGTCTTCCCGATGCTGCACACCGGTAACGCTGTCGTCTTCGGGTTGGGCATCGTGCTCGCGCTCGGCGTGCTCTACCCGCTGATGTACGGCCCGGAAGGTGCGTTCTTCGCCGGACTCTTCCCGGTCCACGTGCGCTACACCGGCATCTCGGCGGTCTACCAGGTGTCCGGGATCGTCGCCTCGGGCCTCACACCGATGATCCTCACCTGGTTGCTCCATCGCGCGGGCGGCGGAACCAGTCTGCTGATCGGTTACTTCGTGCTCACCGGCGCCGTGTCCGCGGTGTGCGCGCTGTGCATCCGGTCGACGCCGGCGCAACGGCGCGCCGGCCGGCGGAAGCGGGCCACCGAGACCGCTTCTGCCGTGTGACGACCGGACCGGTTCAGTGGTGCAGCTTTCGGCACACCGCCGCCAGAGCTTGCACTCCCGGGACGATGGAACGCGTTGGTATGGCGCCATACCCGAGCCGAAAGTGCCTGCGTGCGGACGCATCCGACCTCTGGAAGTAGATGTCGCCGCGCTCGATCAGCACACCGGCCGCCCGTGCCCGGACGGTGAGCTCGACGGCGTCGAAACCCGCCGGTCCCGCCAGCCACAGGCTGACGCCGCCCGGAGGGAACGGACCGGTCTCGAACGGCAACTCGCGCTCCACGGCAGCGGTGATCGTGGTCCACCGTTGCTGCAGGCTTTCGCGGTGCCGGCGCAGCGCGCGGTGGTAGTCGCCGCTGGTGATGAACAGCGCCATCGCCCGCTGCAATTGCCCTGGAGGATGGCGCAGTTCATAGCGTCGGACTTGCGCCAGCTCACGGATCAGATCGCGGTGTGCCACGAGGTAGCCCAGCCGCAGACCGGGCGACAGGAACTTCGAGAACGTCCCGAGATAGACGACGTCACTCGTCGGGTCGAGTGCCTTCAGCGCCGGACTCGGCTGACCGCGGTAGCGGAACTCGGAGTCGTAGTCGTCCTCGACCAGCACCGTCCCCGCCCGACCGGCGCGCTGCACGAAGTGCAGCCGGCGCTCCATCGCCAGCGTCACGTTGGTCGGCGACTGGTGACTGGGCGTGACATAGACCAGGTCGATGTCACGGAAGTCGTCGGGCGGGATCGCGCCGTCGGCGTCCACCGGCATCGCTCGCAGCGCGGCACCGGTCCTCGTGAAGATGTGCCGGGCATCGAGGTAGCCCGGATCCTCTATCGCGACAGTGCTTTTGGCGCCGAGTAACACACGGCCGAGCAGGTCCAGCCCGTGCTGCGACCCGACGGTGATCAGGATCTCGTCCGGGTCCGCCTCGATGCCACGAGTGGGCAGCAGCTGCCGCCGGATCGCATCGACCAGCATCGGATCGTCGACTCCGAGGCTGTCCTGGAGCGAAGGGAACACGTGCGGGTGGTAGAGCGATTCGCGCAGCGCACGTTGCCAGGCCCGGACCGGGAAGCTGCGCACGTCGGTCTGTCCGGCGAGGAACGGATAGGGGTATGACGCCCAGTCCGACACCTTCTCGATGTGCGGCAGGCCCGCGTCGGGGAACGAACGGGTGCGCTTCGACCAGTCGATGCCCGGGGTGCGGTGCGACTCGGTGACCAGTGCAGCCTGCACGTCCGGGTTGACGAACAACCCCCGCCGCTCGCGACTGACCACGATGCCTGCGGCGATGAGCTCCTCGTAGGCGAGCTTGATCGTGTTGCGCGACACTCCGAGCTCGATCGCCAGGGTACGCGAACTGGGCAGTGCCTCTTCGGCATCGAACATGCCTGTGGTGACTGCGTTCTCGAGCGCTCTGCGGACCTGGCGATAGAGCGGCTCAGCGCTGTCGCGGTCCAGCCGGAGCAGGGTCAGCGCCAATGTCTCATCTCCAGTGGTCGTCGCTTGGGCACCCGCCAATCAAACCAACCGGGCCCTGGTGAGTGGGTCGAATCGGGGTAATGAACTCGTCGATGCCTGGATCCATCAATCATCCTCCCGCTGGGTCTTCTAAGGCCCAGTGCGTACGTCCCATCGTGGATGGTGACACAGCACACACCACGCCCGAGGGAGGCAGTCATGTCCGACACCCGCGCACTCGCGCAGCGCCACTTGTTCCCGCATTTCACCCGGGGGAAGGTGTGGCAGGACGACGCGTTGCCGATCATCGAGCGCGGTGAGGGCTGCTACCTGTATGACGACACGGGTCGCCGCTTCCTGGACGGCCTGGCCGGTCTGTTCTGCGTGAACATCGGCCACGGCCGCAGCGACATACCGGCCGCGGCGGCCAAGCAGATGGAGAAGCTCGCCTACTGGACCAACTGGTCCGCAGCCCACCCGATGGCGGCCGAGGCGGCGGCGACGATCGCTCGCCGCGCGCCCGGTGACCTGGACACCGTCTTCTTCGTCAACTCCGGCTCGGAGGCGGTCGAGTCGGCGGTGAAGTTCAGCCGGCAGTACTGGCGCAGCCAGGGCCAGCCGGAGCGCACCAAGATCCTCTCCCGCGACATGGCCTACCACGGCACGACGCTCGGTGCCCTTGCCGTTACTGCGATTCCGAAGTACAAGGAGCCGTTCGGCCCGCTCATGCCGGGCATCCGGCACTTCCCCAACACGCTCGGTGAGCAGGTACCCGAGGGCGGCACCGCAGCCGACCTGCCGTCGCTGAAGGCGCTGGTCGACATCATCGAGGAGGAGGGCCCGCAGACCATTGCGGCGATCTTCGCCGAGCCGGTGCAGAACTCGCGTGGTGCCCTGGTGCCGCCGGAGGGCTACTGGCAGGAACTGCGGGCGATCGCGGACCGCTACGGCATCCTGCTGATCGCCGACGAGGTCATCTGCGCCTACGGCCGGCTGGGTGAGTGGTTCGGCTCCGCCAAGTACGACGTTGTGCCCGACCTGATCACCTTCGCCAAGGGCTCGACCTCCGGTTACGCCCCGCTCGGCGGTGTGCTGATTCGGCAGCCGCTGGCCGCCGCGCTGCTGGACTCGCCGAGCGCCGGGATGTTCACCCACGGCGCGACCTGGGGCGGGCACCCCGTCTCGACCGCCGTCGCACTGACCAACCTCGGCGCGCTCGCCGAGGAGCAGGTGCTGGAGAACGTCCGCGCCAACGAGCCCTTCTTCCGGCAGCAGCTCGACCGGCTGGTCGATGCCCACCCGACCCTGGGCGAGTGGCGCGGCACCGGCTACTTCTACGCGCTGGAGCTCACCGGTGACCGCGAGAGCGGCCGCGCGCTGACCGACGAGGAGGGCGCGACGCTGGTCCGGGAGGTGATGCCCCGGGCGATGCGCGACGTCGGGCTGATCACCCGTCCGGACGACCGCGGCGCGACGATGCTGATGCTCTCGCCGCCGCTGATCGCCGACCGCGAGGTCCTCGACGACCTCTTCCGCTGCGTCGACGCGGTGCTGACCGCGACCGACGCCCACATCCGTCCCTGAACCCATTCAACGAAAGCGAGACACAGCCATGCGCATCAGCGTCCCCGCCGAGGTCAAGAACCACGAATATCGCGTTGCGGCAACGCCTTCCGGCGTGCACGAGCTGGTCCAGCACGGGCACGAGGTCTTCGTGCAGGCCGGTGCCGGCACCGGATCATCGATCACCGACGAGGAGTATGCCGCAGCCGGTGCCCGGCTGGTCCCCACCGCCGAGGAGACGTGGGGCGCCGGCGAGATGGTGCTGAAGGTCAAGGAGCCGATCGAGTCCGAATACGGCTTCCTGCGCAAGGACCTGACGCTGTTCACCTACCTGCACCTGGCCGCGTCGGCGGAGTGCACCGACGCGCTGCTGACCGCCGGCACGACCGGGATCGCCTACGAGACGGTCCAGCTCCCGAACGGGGCGCTGCCCTTGCTCTACCCGATGAGCGAGGTCGCGGGCTGCCTCGCGCCGCAGGAGGGCGCGCACCACCTGATGAAGGCGCAGGGTGGCCGCGGCGTGCTGCTCGGTGGCGTCTCCGGTGTCCGGCCGGCCAACGTCGTCGTCCTCGGCGCGGGCGTCTCCGGCATGAACGCGATCGCGATGGCGGTCGGTATGTGGGCCGACGTCACCGTCTTCGACACCAATGTCGACAAGCTGCGCGCACTCGACCGCCGCTACAACGGCCGCGTGAAAACCGTCGCAGCCAATGCCTTCGAGATCGACAAGGCGGTCGTGGAGGCCGACCTGGTGATCGGCGCGGTGCTGGTCGCCGGAGCCCGCGCGCCGAAGCTGGTCACCAACGAGACGGTGAGCCGCATGCGACCGGGCAGCGTGCTCGTCGACATCGCCATCGACCAGGGCGGCTGTTTCGAGGACTCGCGGCCGACGACGCACGCCGAGCCGACCTTCACGGTCCACAACTCGATCTTCTACTGCGTCGCGAACATGCCCGGCGCCGTGGCGAACACGTCGACCTATGCGCTGACCAACGTCACGCTGCCTTACGCCGTCGCGCTCGCCGACCAGGGCTGGCAGCAGGCGCTGCGCGACGACCCGACGCTGGCCGGCGGCCTGAACACCTTCGAGGGCCGGGTCACCAGCGAACCGGTTGCCGCGGCACACGGCCTGGAGTTCACCCCGGTCACGGAGGTGCTCGGCGGATGACCGAGCCTCTCACGAGGCAGTGGGTGCAGCGCCTGCAGACGCCGGGCGCTACACCGACCACCGTCGTGCTCGCCGAGGGGGAGGACCGTCGGGTGCGCGACGCGGCCTGTCGGCTCACCGAGCACGGGGTGCGGCCCGTTCTGGTTGGCCGGTGGCACGCAGACCTCTCCCGAGAGGTCGAATGCCGGTCGGTCTACGAGCTGCAGACCGGCCCCGTCGCCGCCCGGCTGGACGAACTCGCCGCCCGCAACGGCTGGTCGGAGGTGCGACGCGTGCAGGCGTCGACCGATCCCCTGCTGGTCGCCGCCGCGGCGGTCGGCGCCGGCGAGGCGGACGCCGCGGTGGCCGGAGCGGCGAACCCGTCCGGTGACGTCATACGCGCCGCCTTGCGCGGCATCGGGCTCGCGCCGGGTACCTCGCTGCTGTCCAGTTGCTTCCTGCTCGAGCTCGCGGTGGGCGAGCCGGTCGCCTTCGCCGATTGCGCCGTCGTGCCCGAGCCGGACGCCGACGGCCTGACCGACATCGCGCTCAGCACCGCCCGCACATTCGGCGCGCTGACCGGCCGCGAGCCGGTGGTGGCAATGCTCTCTTTCAGCACCAGCGGCAGCGCCGACCATCCGACGGTGGACACCGTCCGGACCGCGACTGCCCAAGCGCTGCAACGGGATCCGACCCTGCGTATCGACGGCGAGCTACAGTTCGATGCGGCCTTTATCCCGGCCGTGGCGGCCAGCAAGGCCCCGGGGTCGCCGGTCGCCGGTGAGGCGAACGTCTTCGTCTTCCCCAACCTGGCTGCCGGCAACATCGGGTACAAGATCGCCGAACGAGTCGGCCACGCCTCGGCATACGGCCCCATTCTGCAGGGCCTGCGGGCTCCGATGAACGACCTGTCGCGGGGGTGCAGCGCCGAGGACGTCGTGAACGTGTCGCTGATCAGCGCGTTGCAGGCCGCCAATGCCGATCGAGCGATCGTCGCCGGCTAGCCCGGAGTTCTCCACCCGCGGCTGGTTAGAGCTGCGCGGCGTTCCACCGGACGCTGTACCTCATTGAGTCTCTGGTCAACCTCGAACGGTCCGTCAAGCGCCGCCCGGAGTGTTTCCTGCGCCTTGCGCTCCCCTGAGGCAACGCGACGCGAATCCTGAGGAAGCCGCCCTCGCAAATCCCCCGACGCGCACGAGCCTTGCGCCGACAGGGACCATTCGCTCGGTTCCAATCCGGCGTCAAGTGTGGGCATCGGGTGCCTCACGATGAAGACCTGACTCATGACCTCCGACGATATCGATCATCGTGGCCAGAGATCACTGCTCAAGCCGCGGTCATGCGCGAGTCGGATGTCGACGGCCTGACCGGCATTGGCCTCAGCGCCGACCGCAAGTTGCCCCCGCTCGCTGGCGGATCATTGAGAGGACGGCGTGTTCCACGGATCCAGGCACGGCACGCCGAGGGGTTCGAAGTGCCTGATGTTCCGTGTGACCACCGTCATTCGTGCGGCATCGGCAACGGCAGCGATGAGGGCATCGTCGTCCGGCGCGTGTTCGGGAATCCGATAACGTGCCAGGATCCGGGCGGCCGGGAGGTCGAATGGCAGCACCCGCTCGGCGAAAGTGGGCAAGACCTTCTCTTCGAACCAACGACGCAGAACCGCCCCTTGCCCAGCGTCGGAACGCTCCTTGGCAACCACGCCTCGCTCGATCTCTGCGATGGTGAATGCCGAGACGAACTGCTCGGCGACGGGAACCGACGCAGCCCACCCCTCAACCGCTTGGTTGCGCCCTCGCACTCGCAGTGCGGACACGACGTTGGTGTCCAACAGGTATTTCATAGGTCTGCTGAGCGGGCCTTGACACCCAGCCGCTCGGGTTCGAACTCGATATCGGCTCCGTCGTCGGTGCTGAGGAGGTCAACGATGCTGATCGGCTCGTCCTGGAGGGCTCGCGTGAGCAAGTCGCGCGCCTCTGCCTCGACAGACCGGTGACGCTGCTCGGCGCGGGCGCGAAGCGCGGCCTTGGTTCCGGCAGGAAGATTGCGGATCAGGATCTGTTCCATCACGATCACCTCTGATATCAGTCAGATGATATCATATCCGCTGAAGCGGTCAGGCAAGGCACAGCCGAGGAACGCCATCGAATCCCGTTCTCGTAGCTCATCTTCCGGCGATGAGGTCCAGCACCGTGTTGACGGTCTCCCGGCTCAGCGTCTCGCCGAAAGTCACCGTCCGGCTGCGCCGGTAGAACGGGCTCAGGTCGGCGTCGATGCCCAGAGCACACAATTCGACCGTGCCGTCCTGCTCGATCGCATCGGCGACGGCGGCCAGGTGCCGATCCAGGTATGCCGCCCCCTGGGCGTCCCGGGTGGCAGTCGACATCGGACCGCCGTCGGACAGCACGAGCAGGATCCGGCGCTCCGCCTCCTGGTGGCGCGCCTGACCGGCCGCCCAGTGCACGGCCTCTCCGTCGACGCCCTCGGCATACAGATCCGGGCGCAGCAGCACCGGCAGCCCGCGGCGGGCCAGCCGCCACGGAACTCCGGGCGGAACGAAGACGAGGTGGTGCGTGCCACCGAGCCGCCCTGGATGTGCGGGCGAACCGGCAGCACGCCAGTCCTGGGCGGCCCGGCCACCGTGCCAGTCGACGGTGCTGAAGCCGAGCACTGCGAACGGAATTCCCGCCAGGTCGAGTCCCTGGCCGAGCAGGTCGCACAGGGTCGCGGTCGCGGCGCTGTGCCGACGCATCGAGCCCGAGCAGTCGAGCAGGACCGTCACCGCCGCCGCGGTGCGCAGCCGGCTGCCGGGGAGCCGGAAGATCCCGGACGCGTCCTTCCGGGTGACGAACGAGGCAACCATCGTCGGGTCGAGCAGTCCCTCGTCCATGCCACCCGCCCAGCCGGCGGTGACCGGTCGGGCCAGCCGGGCCGCGGCAATCCGGGCGATGCGCTCGGCCCGCACCGGCCGCGGCTGTGCGGCGAGTTCGGCGCGCCAGCGGTTCAGTTGAAGCGGGCGGGCCAGCGCGGCGGCTTGTGAGACCCGGTCGTACGCACGGGTGAACACCGTGTAGTCCCGGCGGATGGCGGCGTGCGCGCGGGTCGTGCCCGGTGCTCCCATGGCCGGGTCGTCGCCGTCCGATCCCGGGGGTATGACGGGCACGAAACCGGACTCGCGCAGGTTCGTCCGCTCGACGGTGCTGACCTCGTCGGGGAAGAGCGCGGCGATCGTGAGCGCGATCTCCCGCGCCGACTCGCCGAACGCCCGCTGGTCGGTGCGCTGCCCGGCCAACCGTCGCAACGGCCGGCCGATGTCCTCGGCGAGCGCGAAGCGGGTGCTCTCGATGGCGTCCTCCAGCTCCTCCGGGATCGGGCTTCCGGTGAGCCGGGCGCGGATGACGACCGCGATGGTGAGCAGGTGTAAGCCGAGCTCGGTCTCGATGGCCCCGGTCTGCCAGGCGTCGTCGATCCACCGCTCGAAGAGGCGCGTAAGATTCCGTCGCACGCCGGGAAGCGTTGGGGGCACGAGGGATTCGCACCGCAACTGCTCGGCGAGTTCGACGACGATCCGGGCGATCTCGGAGTCCGGCAAGAGGCTTCGGTGCAGCGCGGCGTCGCTGTAGCGCAGCCGGACGGCTACGGCGTCGGCAACCCCGGACGAGGTGCGCGCGTCGGTCAGGTCGGCCGCCACGACGTGGGCCGCCCGCACGGGGACGATCCCAGCGCGGTCGACGAGTGCCTCCCCGCGCCGGAGCAAGCCGGCACCGCCCAGCGCCCGCGCCGCCGCGGCCGACCGGTCCGCCCGCGCGACCGCGGTCGCGACTTCGTCGGTCGTGGGCACCACACTCATGCGCTCGTCGGCAGGGCGAGGTCCAGGTCCGCGTCGAAGCACCGCTGGAAGAACTCCGCCACCAGCGGCTTCTCGTCGTCCGCGCACTTGTTGGTGAAGGCCAGCCGCAGCGACCGGGCGATGTCGTCGAAGATCGCGATGTTCTCCGCCCAGCTGATCACCGTGCGCGGCGACATGAGCGTCGACAGGTCGCCGGCGGCGAACGCCCTCCGGGTCAGTCCGGCGAACTCGACCATCGCTCCGACCAAAGGGTCACGACCGCGCAACGCCGGCACCCGGCCGAGCACGATCTGCGATTCACGTTCTGCTGGTAGGTAATTCAGCGTTGCCACGACGGACCAACGGTCGAGCTGGGCGTGGTTGAGCCGCTGCACCCCGTGGTAGAGCCCACTGGTGTTGCCCAACCCGACGGTGTTGGCGGTGCCGAACAGGCGGAACCCCGGGTGTGGGTGCAGCACCCGGTTCTGATCGAGCAGGGTGAGGCTGCCTTCCTGCTCCAGCACCCGCTGCAGTACGAACATCACGTCCGGGCGGCCCGCGTCATACTCGTCCAGCAGCAGCGCCACGGGACGCTGCAGCGCCCATGGCAGGATGCCCTCCGCGAACTCGGTCACCTGCACGCCGTCCCGGACCACGACGGTGTCGCGGCCGACGAAGTCGAGCCGGGACAGGTGCCCGTCGAGATTGACCCGCACACAGGGCCAGCCCAGGCGCGCTGCCACCTGCTCCACGTGCGTCGACTTACCGGTGCCGTGCAGGCCCTGCAACAGCACCCGCCGGTTGTGCGCGAAGCCGGACAGGATCGCCAGCGTCACGTCGGGGTCGAAGACGTATGCCGGATCGACGGCCGGGACGTGCTCGGCCAGCTCGGCCGGCGGCGCGCTGACCGGCACCTGCATGGTGGTCTCGATGCCGAAAAGCTCTGCAACACAGGCAGTTCCAGGGCTCATTGGTTTCCCTCCCGCTCGATGTCCGCCAGGGCATCCGCTGCGCGCCGCAGCGCCGGCAGGAGCTTCGTCGCGGAGTCCTTGTCGATGCGCAGCACCGGCGCCTGGGTCGCCACGCAGAGGTTGGACCGCTCCGATCCGCCGGGCACGAGCACGGCGATGCAGACCAGACCGGGCAGATACTCCTCGTCGTCGATCGCGTAACCCTGCTCGGCGATGCGGTCCAGCTCGGCATCGAGTGCCTTCACCGAGGTGATCGTGTTGGGGGTGAAGCGCTGCAGCGGGGCATGCTCCAGCAGTCGGTGCCGCTGCTTCGTGGTCAGCTGCGCCAGCACCCGTTTGCCGCTCGCCGACGCGTGCATCGGCACCCGCGAGCCGGGACCGAGCTGCACCCGCAGCGGCTCGTCGGTCTCCACGCGGTCCAGGTAGACGACCTCGTCCCCGGACAGCGCGGTGATGTTGCAGGTCTCGCCGGTCTCCGCGGCGAGGTGACGCAGCACCGCGTGCCGGCCGCCGAACTGGACGGTGTTGAGCATCAGCGTCTCGGCGAAGTCGCGCAGCCGGGCGCCGGTGCCGTAGTGCCGGCCATCGGCCTGCCGCACCAGCAGCCCGGCGCCTTCCAGCTGTTGCAGCATCCGGTGCACCGTGGGCTTGGGCAGTCCGGTCTCCTCGACGAGCCCCTGCAGGGTGACGAAATGGTCCTTGCCGCCGATGAGTTCGAGCAGCGCGAACAACCGCAACGCCGGGGTGTCGCCGGGCAGCGGCTCGGCGGCCAGCGGGTCCGGCGCGGGCCGCAGCGGGGAACTCATCGCAGCTACCTCCAGGGTTGCTTCCGGAAAACGGTACGGAGAGCACAAGAAAACGAGATTGCCTTGACAGTAGCGCAGCCAGTGCCTACGGTCCAAGTGTTGAAGAAATTCGATCGCGACGTTCCGTTTTTTGAGACGGGTGGATGTCGGGATCCGTCCCTTGAAGGAGTGGAACACATGACCGATCTCGCGGAAAGCGTGGAGGCACAGGCCCTGGAATCACAGGTCGCCGGTCGATCTGACGAGTCGGCCGGTGTGCAACGAATGACGCCGTCGGAGGCGTTCGTCGAGACGATGGCAGCGAACGGCGTCGACACGATCTTCGGGATCATGGGCTCGGCGTTCATGGACGCGATGGACATCTTCGCGCCCGCCGGGATCCGGCTCGTCCCCGTCGTACACGAGCAGGGCGCGGCCCACATGGCCGACGGCTACGCACGGGTGAGCGGCCGGCACGGCGTCTGCATCGGCCAGAACGGCCCTGGCATCAGCAACTGCGTCACCGCGATCGCGGCCGCCTTCTGGGCGCACAGCCCCGTGGTGATCGTGACCCCGGAGACCGGCTCGATGGGCATCGGCCTCGGCGGCTTCCAGGAGGCCAACCAGCTGCCGATGTTCCAGGAGTTCACCAAGTACCAAGGGCACGTCAACAACCCGAAGCGGATGGCCGAGATCACCGCTCGCTGCTTCGACCGGGCACACTCCGAGCTCGGCCCGACCCAGCTGAACATCCCGCGCGACTACTTCTATGGCGAGCTGGAGTGCGAGATCCCGCAGCCGCAGGTGCTCGACCGGGGCCCCGGCGGCACCAAGTCGCTCGACGAAGCGGCCGAACTGCTCGCCACCGCCAAGTTCCCGGTCATCGTCTCCGGCGGCGGTGTCGTGATGGCCGACGGCGTCGAGGAGTGCCAGGCGCTCGCCGAGCGCCTCGGCGCACCGGTGGTCAACTCCTACCTGCACAACGACTCGTTCCCGGCCAGCCACCCGCTGTGGTGCGGGCCGCTGGGCTACCAGGGCTCGAAGGCCGCGATGAAGCTGATCAGCCAGGCCGACGTGGTGCTGGCGCTCGGCACCCGACTCGGCCCGTTCGGCACCCTGCCGCAGCACGGACTGGACTACTGGCCCAAGGACGCCAAGATCATCCAGGTCGACGCCGACCACAAGATGCTCGGCCTGGTCAAGAAGATCTCGGTCGGCATCTGCGGCGACGCCAAGGACGCCGCCGTCGCCCTCACCGAGCGGCTGCGCGACCGCACCCTCGCCTGCGACAGCACCCGCGCGGAGCGCGGCGAGCGCATCGTCGCCGAGAAGGACGCGTGGGAGCGCGAGCTGGACGACTGGACCCATGAGCGCGACGACTACAGCCTCGACATGATTGCCGAGGCCGAGGGTGAGGACGGCAACTGGCTGCACCCGCGCCAGGTGCTCCGCGAGCTGGAGAAGGCGATGCCGGCACACGCGATGGTGTCCACCGACATCGGCAACATCAACTCGGTGGCCAACTCCTACCTGCGCTTCGAGGAGCCGCGGTCGTTCTTCGCGCCGATGAGCTTCGGCAACTGCGGTTACGCGCTGCCCACCATCATCGGGGCCAAGGCCGCCGCGATGGACCGGCCCGCCATCTCGTATGCCGGTGACGGCGCGTGGACGATGAGCATGACGGAGATCATGACGGCCGTCCGGCACCACATCCCGGTCACGTCGGTGGTCTTCCACAACCGGCAGTGGGGCGCGGAGAAGAAGAACCAGGTCGACTTCTACAACCGGCGGTTCGTGGCCGGCGAACTGGACAACCCCAGCTTCGCCGAGGTCGCCCGGTCCATGGGCGCCCAGGGCGTCACCGTCGACAAGCTGGAGGATGTCGGGCCGGCGCTGCAGGCGGCGGTGAAGGCACAGCTGGAGGACGGTGTCACCACGGTCATCGAGATCATGTGCACCCGGGAGCTGGGCGACCCGTTCCGTCGCGACGCGCTGTCCAAGCCGGTGCGGCTGCTCAAGAAGTACCAGGACTACGTCTAAACCCCAACGGAGCTAGCCCGCGACATACCAAGCGGCCAAGGGCCGACCGGTGACCCGGTCGGTCCTTGGCCCTTGCCATTTTCGGCCGGTCGTGACTGGCTGGTACCACGAAGGAGCACGTGTGTGGTACTGCTCACATCCCGATGGCGGTTATTCAATTACTAGATCGAAAACCCCACTGTCACAGCGAGATTCGACAGTCAAGTGAGCGACATCGCGCACTTCGGTGGCGCAGATGGAGGCGTTAGCACATGAGTGAGACCTTGGAGACGACCGCCGAGAGCGGGCTCGGGAAGGGCCTGAAACAACGTCACATGAACCTGATTGCCCTGGGCGGGGTGATCGGGGCCGGCCTCTTCGTCGGCAGCGGTGTCGTCATCGACGACGCCGGACCCGCGGCGGTGATCTCCTTCCTCATCGCGGGACTGATCACCGTTCTGATCATGCGCATGCTCGCCGAGATGGCGGTCAACCGGCCGGCACTCGGCTCCTTCTATGTTTACGCGCGTGAATCCCTCGGCCGCAGAGGCGGATTCGCCGTCGGCTGGATGTACTGGTACTTCTTCGTCATCGTCGTGGCGGTGGAGGCCGTCGCCGGCGGCCGGATCCTGCAGCTCTGGGTGCCGGCGGTGCCGCTGTGGGTCCTCAGCCTCGGGCTGATGCTGTTGCTGACCGGCACCAACATGGTGAGCGCCCGGTCCTACGGCGAGTTCGAGTACTGGTTCTCCTCGATCAAGGTCGTGGCGATCGTGCTCTTCCTGGCCGCCGGCATCCTCTGGCTGACCGGAGCGTGGCCGCACTCGACCCCCGGGCTGGGCAACCTGGTCAACAACGGCGGGTTCGCACCACTGGGCTGGGGTGCGGTCGTCGCCGCCGTGGTCCCGTGCGTCGCGTTCTACACCGGCGCCGAGATCGTCACCATCGCCGCAGCGGAGTCCGAGCGACCGGCCGAGGCGATCGCCAAGGCGATGCGCTCGATCATCATCCGGGTCGTCACCTTCTACGTCGGCTCGATCTTCGTGGTCGTCAGCGTGCAGGCGTGGAACGGCAAGAACGTCAGCGTCAGCCCCTACGCGTCGGTGCTCGCCGTGCTGAACGTGCCGGGCGTCGAGACGATCATGAACCTCATCGTGCTGACCGCCGTCCTCAGCTGCCTGAACTCCGCGCTCTACACCTCCTCGCGGATGCTCTTCGCCCTCACCCGGCACAACGACGCGCCGATCGCGTTCACCAAGCTCTCCAAGAGCGGGGTGCCCCGGCGCGCCATCCTCGCCGGGACGCTGGTGGGTTACGTGTCGGTGATCGCGGCATACGTCTCGCCCGACGCGGTGTTCAGCTTCCTGGTCAATTCGTATGGCGCCGTCGCGCTGTTCGTCTACCTCGCGATCGCCATCTCCCAGGTGGTGCTGCGGCGCCGGCTGGAGGCCGAGATGCCGGAAGGTCCGCTGCTGAAGATGTGGCTCTTCCCGGGGCTGAGCTACCTGACCATCGCGCTGATGGGTGCGGTGATCGTCTCGATGGCATTCATCGGCAAGACCCAGAAGGAGTTCTGGCTGAGCCTCATGACTCTGGGCATCATCCTCGGCGTCTACGAGTGGTGGCAGCGCCGCCACCCCACGGTCGGTGAGAAGCGGCCGGTGCCCGGCCCGGGTCCGGTGGAGCTGCCGCCGCCGGCGTTCGCGATCGTCGACGTGCCGGACCGGTCGGTCAGCGCGCGTGAGCGCGCCCGCAAGGTCCGTGCGTATGCCGACGCCCGGCGCCGGGAGAAGTAGTAGGTCAAGACAACGAATGGCCCGGCACGTATGACGTGCCGGGCCATTTCCACCCCACGAAGTTCTCCTCCGCTCCGGCACCCCGCGAAGTTTCTCCCCCGCTTCGCTCCTCCGAATACTTCGTGGGGACCCCGCCACGCTCCCCCGATACTTCGCGGGGGCCCCGGATCCGGGTTCTGGTGGGTTCGCTACTCCGCGTTGTGCCGTGGCGGCAACGACTCGTCGACGTCGCTCACCGTCTCGCCACCGTTCAACGAGTGGCGTCCGGCCGCACCCGAGGCGACACCGACCGGCTCGGGAGTCTGGCCGATCGCGGTCGCCTCGGCGAGCTCACCTTCGGATGCGGCGGCGGCCTGCGCCGACTGGGCGCGCAACTCCACCGGCGGCATGAGCAGCAGCACCAGGAAGCCGAGGAACATCAGCACCGCCGCGCACAGGAAGATCAGGTCCATCGAGTCGGCGAAACCGACCTTGAACGGGTGCGCGATCGCGGCGGGCACGTGCTGCAGGATGTTGGAGTCGTCCTGCACCGTCGCGGCGACCTTCCCGAGCAGCTTCTGGTTGGCCGGGCTGCCCAGCGACGGGTCGGCCTTGACCGCCGCCCCGAGCGCACCCTTGATCTTGTCGCCGACCGTGCTGAACAGGATCGACAGGAAGATCGCGACACCGATGGTGCCACCGGTCTGCCGGAAGAACGTCGCGGCCGACGTCGCAACGCCGATCTCTCGGGGCGGCACGGCATTCTGGACGATCAGCGTCAGCGGCTGCATACAGTTTCCGAGCCCGAGCCCGGTGATGAACATCATCACCATCACCCAGCCGAGGTTGGTGTCGGCCGTGACGAAGATCCACAGCAGCAGCAGCCCGACCGTCGCGAGCAGGGTGCCCAGGATCGGGAAACCGCGAATCTTGCCGGTCTTCGCGGTGATCAGACCGGAGATGACGGCGGCGATCATCAGGCCGGCCACCATCGGCAGCATCATCAGGCCCGAGGTCATCGGGGACGCGCCGTGCACAATCTGCATGTACAGCGGCAGCACCGTGATGCCGCCGAACATCCCGATGCCGACGATGACACTGGCGCCGATCGTCACCGAGGCGGCCCGCAGTTTGAAGATGCGCAGCGGGATCAGTGCGTTGTCGCCCATCCGGTGCTCGACCCAGACGAAGGCGGCTGCGCCCAGGATGCCGATCGCGAAGCATACGAGCGACGTTGCCGATGCCCAGCCCCAGGAGCGGCCCTGCTCGGCGACCGTCAGCAACGGCACGAGTGAGACGACGAGAGCGACCGCGCCCCACCAGTCGATGCGGGCCTCGCGACGAGTGTGCGGCAGGTGCAGCGTCGCCGACACCACGAAGAGCGCGACGATGCCGATCGGCACGTTGACCAGGAAGACCCAGCGCCAGCCGGTGACGCCGAGGAACGACGAGGTCTCGGCGAGGAAGCCGCCGACGACCGGCCCGAGCACCGAGGAGGTGCCGAAGGTCGCCATGAAGTAGCCGGTGTATTTCGCCCGCTCCCGGGGCGGCACCAGGTCGCCGATGATCGCGAGCACCAGCGTCATCAGGCCGCCGGCGCCGATGCCCTGGAAGGCCCGGAAGGCAGCGAGCTCGTACATCGAGGTCGCGAAGGAACACATCGCCGAACCGACGATGAAGACACCGATCGCGAAGACGAACAGCTTCTTGCGGCCGTAGAGGTCACCGAGCTTGCCGTAGATCGGCGTGGTGATCGTCGAGGTGATCAGGTATGCCGTGGTGACCCAGGCCTGAACTGACAGGCCGTGCAGGTCGTCGGCGATCGTGCGGATGGCGGTGCTGACGATCGTCTGGTCGAGCGCGGCGAGGAACATGCCGAGCAAGAGGCCGGTGAGAATCGTCAGGATCTGCCGGTGGGTGAATTCACCGCTCGTGGGGGCTTTGTCGGCCGCCGTCGAGGTGCTCACGAAGGATCCTTTCGAGTGATTGGGGGAAATTCGGGGAGGTCCGCGCCCTGGGCGCGAGCGCGGTCGAGTTCGGCGCTGAGCTCGTCCACGAACTCGTGCAGATAGCGCGTGAAGTCGCGGGCCTTGTCGTCGTCCCAACCGGCCAGCATGCGCTGGATCCACTTGCCGCGGCCGTCCTGCAGCCGCTGCACGAGGGCCTCACCCTCGTTGGTCAGCGCGACGCGCTGCGCGCGGCCGTCGTCCGGGTCGGACACCTTGACCAGCAGCCCATGGCCGACCAAGTGGCTGACCTGCCGGCTGACGGTGGAGACGTCGGAGTGGACCAACTCAGCGAGCGTCGAGATCCGGGACGGGCCGCTGCGGCGGAGCGCGAAGATCACGGGATAGCTCGACGGCTCCGATCCGGGATGCACCCGCGGCGTGTGATGGCGCACCGCCTCGATCTTCTTGACCAGCTGGATCAGCTCCGCGGACAACTCCATTGCCACGGCGTGCTCAACGGGCATGTGTCGACTTCCTGCGGGCTCGGTTCATTTGCTTGCGACATACAAGTATATACATCGAACCCCGATGGACAAAATCCGGTCCTGATTCGAAGCGCGGAGTATGGAGTCAGGGTCCCCGCGAAGTATTCGGAGGAGCGCAGCGGGGGAGAAACTTCGCGGGGTGACGGTCAGGAAACGATGGCGAGGCGGTCCAACACCCGGGCGGCGATGGACTCGTCGCCCACGACCGAGTAGCGCAACAGCGCCGTCGGCACCCGGCCGGCGCCACGACGGGTGAGCGCCTCGGTGGTCAGCCGGATGGTGGTGATCGAGCCCGGCGGCACGATGATCAGCTCACCGGTGGTGTCGTCGGTCTCGTCGACATGGGCCTGCCCCGAGAAGAGCGCCTCCGCGCGCAGCGAGCCGTTGGGGCTCGGCGTGATGCGGACTCCTCCGCGGGCCAGGACGGGGCCGGTGCACTCGATGATCACCGAAGTGCCGGGGGCAAGGCCGGCACCTTCGGCCTGCGCCGGGAACGCCGCCAGGATCGCAGCGACGACGAGTGCGGCCGCCGGCGAGTCCAGGCTGCCGGGCCGGTCGAGTGCCTCGCGTAGGTCCTGCTCCAGGCACCAGGTGTCGATGATCCGCAGCGGGAGAACCGTGCCCAGCGTGCCGGCCCCGCCCAGCACTTCCGGGGTCGGACTGTCCAGCGTCAGCCCGGGCTCGCGGAGTGCCCGCATGCGCCGGGGCAGGGCGTGCGCCAGTTGCTGCACCACCTCGTGGCCGCTTCGCACCTCACCCGGTGGGATGCCTGCGACCTGCGCGATCTGGTCGAGCACGGTGCGGCCCTCGTGCTGAGTCGGCAACGTGAACTGGTCGGGGTGGCAGGTCAGTCCGAGGTCGAGAACGGCCTGCGCGGTGGCGCCATACGACGTCACCAACTCGTCGAGTCCTTCGGGCGGGAGCGGTCGTGTCGGCATACCCACACGGTAATGGCCGCTGCGGGCCAGCACCGACCGCATGAGCCAGAACCTGCGGACTTAACCTTTTGTAGTGACCGATCAGCCCCGCACCGCCCGCCCCATCTCGCGTGCGGGAGGCGTCGCTGCGGCTGCACTCGGCGGGCTGATCGCGTGTGCGGCCGGGATCCGGTTCACCGGCGCGGCGGCCAAGCTGCAGCTGCTCGATCCGGGCGCTGTGGTGCGGTGGGGGCTGCCGTTGTCGTCCACCCTGTTCGAGCTGTCGATGGCCCTCACGATCGGGCTGCTGCTGCTCGGCGGGATGCTGATGCCCGAGGGCGCACGGACCGCACGGCGCATCCGCGTCTGCCGGTATGCCGCCTGGTCGGCCCTGTCGTGGGCGGTGTTCGGGATCATCAGCGACATCCTCAACTACGCCGACGACTCGGGCGTGCATGTGGGCGCGAGCGGGTTCTGGTCCGGCGTCTGGCACTGGACCTGGCAGCTGGAAACCCTCCGCAATCCGGCGATCAGCAGCCTCGCGGGCCTGGCGATCGCGATCGTCTGCTTCATCGGCGTCGGCCGCGCGGTGCAAGCCTGGCTGTTCTTCGGCGCGGTGCTCGCGCTGTGGCCCCTCGCCCTGTCCGGGCACGCCGCCGGCAGCAACGACCACGACGCCGCCGTCAACTCGCTGGCCTTCCACCTCGCCGGTGTCGCCGTCTGGGTGGGCGGGTTGCTCGCCGTGCTGGTCATGTGGTCGCGGCTGGGCAAGGGCACGCCGGACGTCGTCGCGCGCTTCTCGACGATCGCGACCTGGTGCTATGCGATGGTCGGCCTCTCCGGCGTGCTCAACGCCTGGATCCGGCTCGGCGGTGTCGCCGGGCTCGGGTCGCGGTACGGGATCGTGGTGCTCGCCAAGGCCGCCGCGCTCGTCGGGCTCGGCGTGCTCGGCTGGTTCCAGCGGCGCCGGGTCGTCGACCGGTTGCGGGCGGACCGGTCATCCAAGCCGGGGCGGGCGGCCTTCGTGCGTCTCGCGGCGGTCGAGGCCGTCGTGATGGGTGTCGCGATCGGGCTCGGTGCCGCTCTCTCGCGCTCGCAACCGCCGGTGTCCGGCGAGTCGCCGCTGCAGAAGACCGACATCGCGTTCTCGCTCACCGACTACCCGACACCGACCCCGCTCGACACCAGCAGCTGGTTCACCGCCTGGCGGGTCGAGTGGCTGTTCACCGTGATCGCCATACTCGCCCTCGGCGTTTATCTGCGCTGGGTATGGCGGTTGCACCGCCGCGGCGACAAGTGGCCGGTCACCCGCACCCTGTGGTGGATCGCCGGATGGGCCGGCTTCACCTACTTCGCAGACGGCGCGCCCGCGATCTACGGGCACGTCATGTTCTCGATGCACATGTTGATGCACATGGGCGTGTCGATGTTCGTGCCGATCTGCCTGGTGCGCGGCGGCATCGTGACGCTCGCGATGCGTGCGCTGCCGCGGCGCACCGACGGCACCCTCGGTCCCCGCGAGTTGGTCCTGTCGATCGTGCACTCACGGATCTTCGGCTTCTTCGCCAACCCGATCATCGCCGCCGTGCTCTCGTTCGGCACGTTGATCGTCTTCTACTACTCGAGCTGGTTCTACCTGGCGCTGACCACGCACACCGGGCACCTCCTGATGGTCGCGCACTTCATGATCACCGGGTACATCTACGCCTACTCGCTGGTCGGCATCGATCCGGGCCCCAAGCGCTGGGCGCCGCCGATCCGGATGCTCGTCCTGCTCGTGGCCATCGCCTTCCACGCCTTCTTCGGGGTGGCGATGATGACCGGCACGACGCTGCTCGCACCGGACTTCTTCACGGTGCTCCACCTGTCGTGGGTGCCCGACGCCCTGGTCGATCAGCAGCGGGCCGGCACCGTCGCCTGGGGTGCGGGCGAGTTCCCGACCCTCATGCTGGCGATGCTCATCGCCGGGGAGTGGTATCGCACCGACCGGGCCGCCGGGGAGCGTGCCGAGCGGCAGGCCGAGCGCGACGGCGATGCCGAGCTGATCGCCTACAACGACTATCTGGCCGCGCGTGCTCGTGCCGGCGCTCACGAAAAGGACTGACCTTCATGCAGACTGCCCTCATCCAGTTGGCCTATGACGACGACGAGTCGCTCGCCGAGCGCACCGATCGCGTCGTCGGGCTGGTGCGGGCGGAGTCCGGCGCGGACCTGGTCGTCCTGCCCGAGCTGTGGTCGGCCGGCGGATTCTCCTACCGGGACTGGCC
Organism: Flexivirga sp. YIM B11880; assembly: GCF_058148645.1. Lineage (NCBI taxonomy): Bacteria > Bacillati > Actinomycetota > Actinomycetes > Micrococcales > Dermacoccaceae > Flexivirga > Flexivirga sp. YIM B11880. The sequence continues at coordinate 341,745 of NZ_JBMAMH010000001.1, read as the reverse complement.
GGCACGGTCCCAGGACGTCAGCGGGTCAGTGGTCTCGGCGCTCGCGGCGGTGGCTCGGGAGGTGGGCGTCTGGTTGCACGGCGGCTCGATCGCCGAGCGCCCCGACTCCGGCGAGACCGGACCCGAGGGCAAGACGTTGTGGAACACCTCGGTGCTGATCTCGCCGGACGGTTCGGTCGTCGCCACCTACCGGAAGATTCACCGCTTCGGTTTCGCCGGGGGCGAGCCGAAGCTGATGGAGGCCGGAGCCGACATCGTGATCACGGACATTGCGGGAGTTCGCGCCGGGTTGTCGACCTGTTACGACCTGCGCTTCCCCGAGCTCTATCGGGCTCAGGTGGACCGCGGCGCGACGGTTTTCGTCATACCGGCGGCCTGGCCGGAGGCTCGGGTGGAGGCCTGGTCATTGTTGTTGCGGGCGCGCGCCATCGAGGATCAGTGCTTCGTGATCGGCTGCAACACCGCCGGCACGCACGCGAACACGACCATGGGCGGGCACAGCGCGGTCATCGCACCGACCGGCGAGGTGCTCGCCGAAGCGGGCACCGGCCAGGAGGTGCTACGCGTCGACATCGACCCCACGGCCGTCGAGGAGTTCCGCGAGTCCTTTCCCGTCCTCCGCGACCGACGCCTGTAGCAGCGAGGTCGCCGAGCGCAGCGGTCGCAGAGTAGCCGGCGGAGCGAAGCGGGGGAGGCGTATCGAGGTGCCGCGCACGTCAGCTTTCCGCGACAAGCGCGCCGGCGAAACCGATCATCACCGCGCCAGTGGCGCCTTCGATGCTGCGCCGCACGGTGACCCGTTGCAGCACGCGAGAGGCGACACCCGCGAGGACGACCAGCCCGACAAGCACGATCGAGCCGACCGCCGACAAAGTCATCGCGTAGGTGAGCAGCGTTGCCACGCTTGCGTGTTCGCCCACGAACTGCGGCAGCACCGCGATGTTGAAGGCCAGCACCTTCGGGTTGGTGATGTTGCACAGGAAGCCCTGCCGAACCGCCGACCACGGGCTGCGCCGCGCCGGCAGTTTCGCCTCCGTGGCGCCGTCCGTCGTCCGCATCCGCCAGGCCGCGCGGATCGCGAGGAAGCCGAGATAGGCGAGGTATGCCGCTCCCACCCACTTGATGATCCGGAACACCGTCTCGGCGTGCACCAGGATCGCGCCCAGACCGGACGCGGCGAGCACGCCCTGCACGATGTTGGCCACCAGGATGCCGGCCGCCGTCCATGCACCTCGTCGCCGGCCGCCGAGCAGCGTGCTGCGCAGGGTCAGTAGCGAGTCGGGGCCGGGTGCGATCGCCAGCACGGCGGCGAGCGCGACGAAGGACAGGTACTGCGTCATGCGAAAAATCGTAGAACCGCCTGCACGCTGGTCGAGTGCCGGGGGAGCGCAGCGGAGGAGGTGTATCGAGACCAGGTGTTCCACCGGAACGAAGTCCCCGCGGCTACCGTCAGCACCGCAGGTAGCGAGGAGGGTGAGGGATGAAGGTCTCCGGGCCGAACGGCGAGAAATACCGGGTGCGTCGCAAGTGGCTGCCCTGGCGTCGCAAGGCGAAGGCCAAGGACATCGACTGGTTCGACATCCCGGATCTCGGGGACGACCCGATCAGCATGATCATTTTCGGCATCATCATGATCCCGCTCATCGTCATCCTGGTGCTGTTCCTCGGCGAATTCCTCCTGTTGTTGCTGGTCTTCCCATTGGTGATGATCGCCCGGGCCGTCTTCGGCAAGCCGTGGACGATCGAGGTGACCCAGCAGCGCCGGCTGCTCGCGGCGGAGCAGGTCAAGGGCTGGGACCAGTCGCGTGACCGCATCCAGCAGCTGACCAAGCTGTTGCGGATCGGCGGTCTGTCGGCAATCCACGGCTCGCAACCGGAAAACCCGTCGGCCCCGCGCCCCTGAGGCCGGGCTGCCTGCAACACCCACGAGCCACCGCGCCACCATGGTCGTATGACGAACTACCGGGGTCCCCGCGAAGTATCGGAGCGAGGAACGAGCGGAGAACTTCGTGGGGTAGGGCTGCGGGTGCGTGCTCCGGAACTCCTCGGCCGAGGATGGCTCAACACCGGCGGTGCGAAAGTGCGCCTCGCCGACCTGCGCGGCAAGGTCGTCGTCCTGGATTTCTGGACTTTTTGCTGTGTCAATTGTCTTCACGTACTGGATGAATTACGCCCGCTTGAGCGCGAATTCGCCGATCAGTTGGTCCTCATCGGCGTGCATTCGCCGAAGTTCGAGCACGAGGCCGACCCGGTCGCGCTGGAGCAGGCGGTCGAGCGCTACGCCGTGCACCACCCGGTGCTCGATGACCCACAGCTGACCACGTGGGGCGCCTACACTGCGCGCGCGTGGCCCACGCTCGTCGTCATCGATCCCGAGGGGTACGTCGTCGGACAGTTCTCCGGCGAAGGGCACGCGCACGGGCTGGAGGTGCTGATCCGGGAGCTGCTCGAGGAGCACCGCGCGAAGGGAACCTTGCGCTCCGGTGACGGCCCGTATGTCGCGCCCGCGCCGCCCGCGACCGCTCTGCGTTTCCCGGGCAAGATCGCCGCGGCCGGCGACGGCAGCTATCTCGTCTCCGACACCGCTCACCACGAGGTCGTGCACCTCGAGGCGGACCTGGAGACCGAGCGAACTCGGTACGGCAGCGGTCTCCTGGACTCACCGCAGGGCGTGCTCGTGTTGCCGCCCGACGTCGCGGCCGGACTCGGTTATGACGCGCTCGTCGCCGACACCGTGCGGCACCAGATCTTCTCGATCCGCTTCTCGGACGGTCAGATCCGCGTGCAGGCCGGCACGGGCGAGCAGTTGCGCGAACGCTCCGGAAGCGGTGCCGCCCTGCGGCAACCGCTGGCGTCGCCGTGGGATCTCGCCTGGTGGATCGATCGCGTCGTCATCGCGATGGCCGGCACGCACCAGCTGTGGGTGTTGCACCTGGCGGCAGACCCGAAGGACAACTCGGTTGCGGTCCTGGGGGGCACGAGCCAGGAGGGGCTGCGCGACGGTGACGCGCACGACGCCTGGCTGGCGCAGCCATCCGGTCTTGCGACGTCCGGCGACGGCGGCAGGGTCTGGATCGCCGACTCGGAAACCTCTGCACTGCGGTCGATCTCATTACAGGACAATGGCTTCCGGCTCGATTCGTATGTCGGCAAGGGCCTCTTCGACTTCGGGCATCTCGATGGGCCGGCCGACGAGGCGCTGCTGCAGCACCCGCTCGGGGTGACCGAGCTGCCGGACGGCAGCGTCGCGATCGCCGACACCTACAACGGTGCGATCAGGCGCTACGACCCGGTCTCCGGCGAGGTGTCGACTCTGGCCACCGGTATGGCGGAGCCGAGCGATCTGCTGGTCGAGGACGATCCGGACGGAGCACGCCTGGTGGTCGTCGAGTCGGCGGCACATCGGGTGGTCCGGGTCGCCATACCCGTTGCCGCGGCTCGGGTTTCCGGCGCTGCGTTGCAAACGCAGCGACCGGTCACCCAGGTGTCGCCGGGTGCGCTGCGATTGTCCGTCGACTTCGTGCCGCCGACCGGTCAGAAGCTCGACAAGCGGTATGGCGACCCGACCCAGCTCACCGTCTCGGCAAGCCCCGAGGGATTGCTGCGCAGCGGCGCCGGAGCCGCGCAAGGGCTGGACCGGACGCTCGAATTTGCCGATGGCATGGCCGAAGGGGTGCTGCACGTGTCCGTGCGGGCGGCCGCCTGTGATGGTGACCCGGTCACCGGAGAACTGCCCGAACATGCCGCATGCCACGTGTATCAACAAGATTGGGGCATCCCGGTGTCACTCGTCGTGGGCGCCCCTGACGTGCTCAACCTCGGCCTTCGCGCAACCTCTTGACGATGTAATCATGTAAGCGTGTAATTAGCGGATGAACACGATCGAAGGATGGTTCGCCGGGCGGCTGCCCGACGACTGGTTCGAGGGCGCACCGGAAGTGACGACGGACCGCGAGGAGATCGTGGTCGTCGGCACCCTGCCGGCGCCCGATGTGAACGGCGCGGAGGCCGACGGCGCGCGCGCCGCCGAGAGCGGCCGCATCAAGCGGTGGCGCGAGGACACTCGCGGCAAGCGCATGCGGATCGCCGACGAGGCGGAGCGTCGCTTCGGCGCGAAGGTCGCCTGGGGGGCGGCGTGCGGCGACACCCGCGAGATCTTCACCAACCTGTCGGTACCGGTGATGACCCGGCTCCGCCAACCCGAGCGAAGGGTGCTCGACACGCTCGTCGACGCCGGCGTCGCGCGCTCGCGCTCCGAGGCACTGGCCTGGTGCGTGCGGCTCGTCGGGCGGCACGAGGACGACTGGATCGGCCGGCTACGGGATGCCGTCGCCGCGGTCCACGAGGTCCGTGACGACGGCCCCAGCGCCACCGCCTGATCCGCCCAGCGCTTCCCCTTCTTGCCGAGAGGCTCACCAAACGCCGAGAGGCTCAGCAAAGTCGGCCCTGGCGGGCGACTTTGCTGAGCCTCTCAGTGTGTTTCTGAGCCTCTCGGCGAAGTGTTAGAAGGATTCCTCCGGCAGGTCCATCAGCGACAGATCGGTGCTCTCGGCAATCGCGCGCTCGGCGGCGATCTTCGGCAGCACGTTGGCGGCGTAGAACTTCGCCGCCGCGACCTTGCCGCGGTAGAACGCCTCGTCGGAGCCGGCGTCACCGCCGGCCAGCCGATCCTGCGCCACCTCGGCACCGCGCAGCAGCAGCCAGCCGATGACGAGGTCGCCCGCAGCCAGCAGGAACCGCGTGGTGTTGAGTCCCACCTTGTAGATCTCCCGCTGCTTGCCGTCCTCCAGAGCCGACATCGCAGTGGTGGCAAGCCATTCGGCGATGCCCTGCACGTCGGCCAGGGCCGTGCCCAGCAGCTCCCGCTCGGCCTGCAGTCCGTCGTGGCCGTCGCCACCCTTGACCGTCTCGGTGATGAGACCGGCAAGGTGCATCAGCGACGCGAACTGGTCCTTGACGATCTTGCGGAAGAAGAAGTCCTGGCCCTGGATCGCGGTCGTGCCCTCGTAGAGGGTGTCGATCTTCGCGTCACGGACGTACTGCTCGACGGGGTAGTCCTGCAGGAAGCCGGATCCGCCGAACGTCTGCAGAGATTCGGTGCCCAGCAGTACCCAGGCGCGCTCGGAGCCCACCCCCTTGACGATCGGTAGCAGCAGGTCGTTGAGCCGGGCCGCCATCTCGGCGGCAGAGCCCGGCTCGGGCTGCTCGGAGCCGGTGCGCAGGAACTCCGCATCGACGATGTCCTGTTGCGACGCGGTGAAGAGCACCAGGGAGCGAAGTCCCTCGGCATACGCCTTCTGCAGCATCAGGCTGCGGCGCACGTCCGGGTGGTGGGTGATGGTGACGCGCGGTGCGTCCTTGGCCGGCGTCGTCATGTCCGCGCCCTGCACCCGCTGCTTGGCGTAGTCCAGCGCGTTGAGGTAACCGGTCGACAGGGTGGCAATTGCCTTGGTGCCGACCAGCATCCGGGCGTGTTCGATCACCCGGAACATCTGCGCGATGCCGTCGTGCACGTCACCGAGCAGGGTGCCGACGGCCGGCTCGCCGTCACCGAACGTCAGCTCGCAGGTGGTCGAGACCTTCAGGCCCATCTTGTGCTCGACGTTCGTGACGTAGACGCCGTTGCGGTCGCCCAGCTCGCCGGTCTCCAGGTCGACGTGGAACTTCGGCACGATGAACAGCGACAGGCCCTTGGTGCCCGGGCCCGCTCCCTCGGGTCGCGCGAGCACGAAGTGCACGATGTTGTCGCTCATGTCCTGCTCGGCGGAGGTGATGAAGCGCTTCACGCCGGTGATGTGCCAGGTGCCGTCGGGCTGCTGCACCGCCTTGGTGCGGCCGGCGCCGACGTCGGAGCCGGCGTCCGGCTCGGTGAGCACCATGGTGCCGCCCCATGCCCCCTGCGCCATCCACTTGGCGAGCTTCTTCTGGTCGTCGTTGCCGAGGATGAAGAGCAGCTTGCTGAAGGCGAACGTCGCGGCATACATCCCGATTGCGGGGTTGGCGCCGAGGATGAGTTCGTTCATCGCCCACTTCAGTGAGGGCGGGACGACCGTGCCGTCGAACTCCCGGGGCAGGTCGACGGCGGTGAATCCGGAGTCGAGGTAGGCCTGGTAGGACTTCTTGAAGCTCTCCGGCAGCGTGGTGCTCTTGGTCCGCGGGTCATAGACCGGCGGGTTGCGGTCGGAGTCGAGCAGGCTGTCGGCAAGGTCGTGCTCGGCGAGACGCGCCAGCTCCTTGATCATCTCGCGGGCGGTGTCCGCGTCGACCTCGTCATACGGGCCGGCGCCGAGGACCTCGCCGCGGCCGAGGACCTCGAAGAGGTTGAACTCCAGGTCACGGACATTGCTCTTGTAATGGGACACGGTTCCTCCAGATGGCCCTACTCGTCAGTAACTTCATTCTGCTACTCACCGGTGGATCTCGCAAACGCCGGGTCGGTATGGCGTTTCGCCGGTCACCGAACTGGGCAGTGCCGCGGCGTGCAGGAGAATGCAGGTATGACGAACGCGGACGAACACCTGGAGATCGAGCGCAAGTTCGCGCTCGGTCCGGACGACCGAGTACCCGACCCGGTGGACTGGCCCGGCGTCGAAACCGCCTCCGAACCGGAGGAGTTCCAGCTCGACGCGCTCTACTACGACACCGAGGACCTGCGCCTGGCGAATGCCGGGGTGACGCTGCGGCGGCGCACCGGCGGCTCGGACGACGGGTGGCATCTCAAGGAGCCGGGCAGCGGCGACGGTCGGGTGGAACGCAGCCTGCCGCTGGGCGGCACGCCGGAGGACACCCCGCCCGAGGAGTTCGCCGCCCACGTGTCGCGCCTCATCGGAGACAAAGCCCTCCGGCCGATCTGCCGGGTGCGCACCACCCGGGTCGAACGCCGGCTCGACGGACCGGACGGCCCGATCGCGAAGCTGAGCGACGACCGGGTCGCCACTCAGAACCTGTTGGACTCGCGGCTGCACCAGCGGTGGCGCGAGCTGGAGGTGGAACTCACCGGCGACGGCAGCACCGATTTCCTCGAGGCGGTCACCGAGCACCTGCTCGGGCTCGGCATACCGCAGGTGTCGATCGCGTCGAAGCTGAAGACGGCACTGACGCCGCCGGAGTCCCGCGACTGAGGGACAATCTCCGAAAGGAGGTGCGACGTGCGGTATGCCGAGGAGTCGCCGGCGGTGACCCAGGCGCTCGATCTGCTGCGGGCGAAGGGCGAGCGGGTCACCGCTGCCCGGCGTGCCGTGTTGCACGTCTTGGACGACGCCCGTGGGCACCTGTGTGCCGAGGACATCGCGACTCGCGTCGACGATGCGGAGCCGGGGGTGCATCGGGCGACGGTCTATCGGTCGCTGCAGTCGCTGGCCGAGCTCGGGATCGTCGCGCACACCCACGTGCCGGGCGGCGCGACCATCTACCACCTGCGGCACTCGCCGGGTGCGCCGACCGGCCACGCGCACCTGCAGTGCACGCGGTGCGAGCGGTTCTTCGACATACCGACCGACTGGCTGGGGCCGCTCGGCGACCGGTTGCGCGACGAGCTGGGCTTCGAGCTGGAGGCGCAGCACGCCGCCCTGCTCGGCACCTGCGCGGACTGCCGCTCGGCCCCGTCGGTTGAGTAGGCCGGGGAGCGAAGCGGAGGAGGCCGTATCGAAACCAGCGGCTATTCCTTCGCCACCAGCGTCAGCACGTCATACGTCGCGACCGGCTCGTCACGCTGGTTGGTGACCAGACAGTCCCAGCGCACCTCGCCGTAGTCGGCGGTCTGCCGTGGTGTGATCTGCTTGGCCGTCAGCTGCACGCTGATCGAGTCGCCCGCCTTCACGGGGGTGAGGAAGCGCAGGTTGTCGACCCCGAAGTTGGCCAGCACCGGGCCCGGATCGGGCTGGACGAAGAGCCCGGCGGCGAGGGACACGATGAGGTAGCCGTGCGCGACGATGCCGCCGAAGATCGGGTTCTGCGCGGCAGCCTCCGGGTCGGTGTGCGCGTAGAACGTGTCGCCCGTCCTCGCGGCGAAGTCGTTGATGTCCTCCAGGGTGATCGTGCGGCTGCCGGTCTCGACGGTGTCGCCGATCTGCAACTGTGCCAACGACTTCCGGAACGGATGTATGTCGGCGGCGCTGCGCGCGGAGCCCGTCGTCCAGCGGCCGGTGATCGCCGTCAGCATGTCCGGCGAGCCCTGGATGGCGGTGCGCTGCATGTGGTGCAGGATGCCTCGCACGCCGCCGAGCTCTTCGCCGCCGCCGGCGCGGCCGGGGCCGCCGTGCACCAGCATCGGCAGGGGGGACCCGTGGCCGGTGGACTCCTTCGCGTCGTCCCGGTCCAGCACCAGGATGCGACCGTGCCAGGGTGCCACCCCGGTCACGATCTGGCGGGCGATGTCCGGGTCGTGCGTGACGACCGAGCCGACCAGGCTGCCCCTGCCGCGCGCGGCCAATTGCACGGCGTCAGAAGCGGATCCGTAACCGATGACCGACGCGACCGGACCGAACGGCTCGACATCGTGCACCTGGGTGGAGTCGGCGTGTGCGCGCAGCAGCACCGGCTGCAGGAAGGCGCCGCGCTCGTCGCCGACCGGCGTGTCGGGGTCGCCATACACGACGTCGGCGGCGGAGCGGAGGGCCTCGATCGCCTTGCGGACTTCGTCGCGCTGCGCGAGTGATGCCAGCGGGCCCATCCGGGTCGACTCGTCTCGCGGGTCGCCGATCGTGGTCTTCGCGAGGCGCGCGCCGATGGCGTCGATGACCGGGTCGATCATCGGCTCCGGGACGATGACCCGGCGGATCGCGGTGCACTTCTGGCCGGCCTTGACGGTCATCTCAGTGACGACGCCCTTGACGAAGAGCTCGAACTCCGGGTCGTCGGTCGTCACATCGGCCCCCAGGATCGAGCAGTTGAGTGAATCCGCTTCCACTCCAAGGGAAACGCCGTCGTGCAGCACGGACTCGTGCCGCCGCAGGATGCCTGCGGTGTGCGCCGACCCGGTGAATGCCACGGAGTCCTGCACGGTCAGCTCGTCCAGCAGCGTGCCGGCGCTGCCGGAGATCAACTGCAGCGCACCCTCGGGCAGGATGCCGGCCTCGATGATCCGGCGCACGGCGAGTTCGGTGAGGTATGCCGTCTGGCTGGCCGGCTTCACGATGCTCGGCAGGCCGGCGATGAATGCCGGCGCGAGCTTCTCCAGCATGCCCCAGACCGGGAAATTGAAGGCGTTGATCTCGACGGCGACGCCGGGGCGGGAGGTGAAGACGTGCTGGCCGACGAAGGTGCCGCTCTTGCTCAGCGGCTCCATGGGGCCGTCGGGTGCGATGGTCGAGTTCGGCAGTTCACGACGCGCTTTGCTCGAGTAGCTGAATACCGTGCCGATGCCACCGTCGATGTCCACCCATGAGTCTCTTTTGGTGGCACCGGTTTTGAAGGACACGTCATACAGCTCGTCCTTGACCTGCGGCTTCGACAGCAGCAACGCGACATCCTTGAGCAGCATCGCGCGCTGGTGGAAGGTCAGCTGTCGTATGGCGGGGCCACCCACCTGCTTGGCGTAGCGCACCATCGCGCCGAGATCGAGACCACGGCTGCTGATCCGGGCGACGGTCTCGCCTGTGGTGGCGTCCAGCAGCGGGTCGCCATCGGCGTCCGACCGGAACCACGAGCCTGCGGCGTAGCTTTCGAGCATGCGTGCGTCTGTCACTGGAGCTGCTCCCTCATCGTTGCCAAGCATGGCGGTCGCATGCCAGACTAATAACTGACCAGTCGGTCTGTAAATACCGCAGGAGGATGCCGTGCAGGTTGACCAGGCTCCGTTGGAGGAGGCCTTCGACGCGACCATCGCCGCCAACGACCGGATCGAGCCGCGTGACTGGATGCCCGAGAAATACCGGCAGACGCTGATCCGGCAGGTTGCTCAGCACGCGCATTCCGAGATCATCGGCATGCAGCCGGAGGGCAACTGGATCGGTCGGGCTCCCTCGCTGCGCCGAAAGGCCGTGCTGCTGGCGAAGGTTCAGGATGAGGCCGGCCACGGGCTCTACCTCTACTCCGCGACCGAGACGCTCGGCGTCTCGCGCGACGACCTGACGCGCCGGCTGATCACCGGCAAGCAGAAGTACTCGTCGATCTTCAACTACCCGACGCTGACGTATGCCGACGTCGGCACCATCGGCTGGCTGGTGGACGGCGCCGCGATCTGCAACCAGGTGCCGCTGTGCCGGACGTCCTACGGGCCCTACGGACGCGCGATGATCCGGATCTGCAAGGAGGAGTCGTTCCACCAGCGGCAGGGCTACGAGTTGCTGATGACGATGATGCGCGGCACGGATGAGCAGCGCGCAATGGTCCAGGAGTCGGTCAACCGCTTCTGGTGGCCGGCGTTGATGATGTTCGGCCCGCCGGACGGCGATTCCCCCAACACCGCGCAGTCGATGGAGTGGGGCATCAAGCGGCACACGAATGACGAGCTGCGGCAACGGTTCGTGGACATGACGGTGCCGCAGGCGAAGGCGCTCGGCGTGACGCTGCCCGACCCGGAGCTCAAGTGGAACGAGGAGCGCGGCGCACACGACTTCGGTGAGCCGGACTGGGACGAGTTCTGGGCTGTCGTCAAGGGCAACGGTCCCTGCAATGCGCAGCGGATGGCACACCGCAAGGCGGCATACGACGACGGTGCCTGGGTCCGCGAGGCGGCGTCAGCAGCCGCCGTGAACGAGGCACCTCGCGCTGATCGAGTAGCCGCTCACGCCGATCGAGTGCCCGGAGGAGCGAGTCGGGGTCCCCGCGAAGTATCGGGGGAGCGCAGCGGAGGAGAACTTCGTGGGGTGACGGAGCGGGGGAGGGTGTATCGAGATCAAGCGGGTCTCGATACGGGCTCGGCTAGCGCCTCGCCCTACTCGACCGGCGTGAACGAGGAGTCGGGAAATGTCTGAGAACCAAGCCGAGTGGCCGCTCTACGAGGTCTTCATCCGCAGCAAGCGCGGCCTCAACCACGTGCACGTCGGGTCGCTGCACGCGCCGGACGCCGAGATGGCGCTGCGGCACGCGCGCGACGTCTACACCCGGCGCAACGAGGGCGTCTCGATCTGGGTCGCGAAGTCCGCCGACATCACGGCCTCGAGCCCCCTGGAGAAGGACCCGCTCTTCGCCCCGAGTGGCGACAAGGTCTACCGCCACCCAACGTTCTATGACATCCCTGCGGATGTCCCTCACATGTAGGGAAACCCATGAGCGACATACACATTCAGCAGGACACCGAGGACGCGCACGACAACGCGTATGCCGGGCTGCTGGGCAACGACGCGCACTGGGCGTTCGGCACCGACTTCGAGGACCCGCTGGCCGGCGTCGACACGACGATTCCCGAGGGGCTGGACGCGACCCGATTGGCGCAGTACTGCTTGATGCTCGGCGACGACGCCCTCGTCTACGCACAGCGCCTCTCGGAGTGGACCAGTCGCGCTCCGGACCTGGAGGAGGACATTGCGATCGCCAACATCGCGCTGGACCTGGTCGGTCAGGCGCGGCTGTTGCTGGCCAGGGCCGCGGCGGCGGACCCGTCGCTGGTGCCATCACTGCCCGACGGTTCCCCGGTGCCGGACGAGGACCGGCTGGCCTTCTTCCGGGATGCCGGGGACTTCCGCAACGTGCGGCTCGCGGAGGTGCCGAACGGCGACTTCGCCGAGCTGGTCACCCGGCTGCTCGTGCTGTCGACCTGGCGGTTGGCGGTCTTCCAGCGGCTCGTCGACCACCCGGACTCGGTCGTCTCCGCGATCGCCGCCAAGGGCGTGAAAGAGCTCGCCTACCATCGCGATTTCGCCGGCCGCTGGTTCGTGACGCTCGCTCGCGGCACGGAGGAGTCGCGTCGCCGGCTGAGCCACGCGATGGCGGGAGTGTGGCCGCTGGTGCCGGAACTCGAGGCGAGCACCGAAGTGGAGCGGAGCGTCGGCGTCGACCCGTCGTCGCTCGCCGGCGAGGTCGGTGCGGTGCTCGATCAGGTGCTTGCCGTCGCCGGTATGACGCCTCCTGATGCCCCGCCGCTCGCTGGCGTGCAGGGGAGGACCGGGCGTCAGGGCATGCACTCGGAGGCGTTGAGTCGAATGCTCGCGGAGATGCAGGTGGTCGCCCGAGCACATCCGATGGGTCGGTGGTGAGGCCGTGATGGCAACACTGGAAAGGACTGTGGCCATCGCTGGTCGAGTGCCGGGGGAGCGAAGCGGAGGAGGTGTATCGAGACCCGCCATGGACGAGACCAACCGAGCCCGAAGCATCGCGTCCCAGGTCACGGACCCCGAGCTGCCGATGCTGACCCTGTCCGATCTCGGTGTGCTGCGCGACGTCGAGATCGAGGAGGACGGCACGGTCGCCGTGTCCATCACACCGACCTACTCGGGCTGCCCGGCGATGGCGACGATGCGTGACGACCTCATGCACCGGCTGACCGAGGCCGGTTTCGACGCGGTGCGAGTCAAGGTCCAGCTGAGCCCACCGTGGACGAGCGACTGGATCAGTGAGGAAGGCCGGAAAGCATTGGCCGACAACGGCGTCTCGCCCCCCGGTGCCGCGCCGCGCGGTCCGGTCCTGCTGAAACTGGCGCCCACGCGGCGCGCCATACAGTGCCCGCAGTGCGGGTCCGGCGCCACCGAGGTGACCAGTGAGTTCGGCAGCACGGCGTGCAAGGCGCTCTACCGCTGCCGGGCATGCGGCGAGCCGTTCGATCACTTCAAGGAGTTGTAGATGACGACGCTCAGCCCCGAGGCCAACATCAACTCCCGCACCGCGCCGTTTCACCCGCTGGTCGTGCATGACGTCGAGCAACTGACCGACGATTCCGTCGCGGTGACCTTCGCGATCCCCGACGAGCTGACCGACGAATTCGCTTTCGCCGCAGGCCAAGCCCTGACCTTGCGGCGGATCGTGGACGGAGTCGAACACCGACGGACCTACTCGATCAGCTCACCTGTCGGCAGCCTGCCGCGGATCGGCGTACGCGAGATCCCCGACGGACTGTTCTCCAAATGGCTCGTGCACGAGGTGCGTCCCGGCGACGTGATCGAGGTGCAACGCCCCAGCGGCAGCTTCCGCGCGAACCCCGATGAGCCGGCCCGCCATCTGTGCATCGCGGCCGGGTCCGGCATCACGCCGATGCTGTCGATCGCGTCCTCGGTGGTGACCCACCCGGAGTCGACCGTGACGATGCTCTACGGCAACCGCGCCACCAACACGGTGATGTTCGCCGAGGAACTGGCCGACCTGAAGAACGCGCATCATCAGCGTTTCGACCTCATCCACGTCCTGTCCCGCGAACCGCGCGACGTCGAACTCTTCTCCGGCCGTCTCGAGGGGGACCGGCTGCGCACCATCCTCCGTGAGCTGGTGCCGCTGGACGCGATCGATCACGTGTGGTTGTGCGGGCCGATGGACATGCTGCAGGAGTGCCGCTCGGTCCTGGAGGAGCTGGGCGTGGCCAAGGACCGCATCCACTACGAGCTGTTCTACGTCGATGCGCCGCCACCTCAACTGCGTCACGCGGAAGCGGTCGTCGAGGGCGAAACCGCTCATCTGACAGTCGTGCTCGACGGTCGGAGCACGACCACCGCAGTCCCGAAGACCGTGACGGTGCTCGACTCGGCGCAGCAGAAGCGACCGGATCTGCCGTTCGCCTGCAAGGGCGGCGTGTGCGGCACCTGCCGTGCGAAGGTCACCTGCGGTGAGGTCGAGATGGCCCGCAACTACGCGCTGGAGGAGGCCGAGGTCGAGCAGGGCTTCGTCCTCACCTGTCAGAGTTTCCCGATCAGCGACGAAGTCACCATCGACTACGACGCATGAGTCACCCCACGAAGTTCTCCCCCGATCCGCTCCTCCGATACTTCGCGGGGACCCCGATCCGTGGCCGGACTGGAAGGAATTGATGTGAGCGCGGTAGAGATCGAGGAACGCGACGACCGGGTCGTCATACGACTGAACCGACCGGAGGTCCGCAACGCCATCGACGCCGAGACGGTCGCGGCCCTGCACGAGGCGTGTGCGTTGTTGGAGCAGCAGCCGCGCATCGCGCTGATCGTCGGCAGCGGAGGCGTTTTCGCCGCGGGTGCCGACATCCGCCAGCTGCGCGAGCGGCGCCGTGATGATGCGCTGCGGGGTATCAACTCCGGCATCTTCGACCGGATCCGCAAGCTGCCGATGCCGGTGATCGCCCTCATCGACGGCTACGCCCTCGGCGGCGGCGCCGAGCTGGCGTATGCCTGCGACTTCCGCATCGGCACACCCTCGGTGAAGATCGGCAACCCCGAGCCCGGCCTCGGCATCCTCGCCGCTGCCGGCGCCTCGTGGCGGCTGGCCGAGCTGGTCGGGGAGCCGCTTGCCAAGGAGATCCTGCTCGCCGGCCGCGTGCTGACTGCGGACGAGGCGCTCGCCTGCCGGCTGCTCAACGACGTCGTCCAGCCGGACGAGCTCGAAGCCGCCGGCGGGGCACTTGCGGACCGCATCGCGCGGCAGGCGCCGCTGGCCGTGCGGCTCACCAAGTCGGCGTTCCACGCGCCGCGCGAGGCGCACCCACTGATCGACGACATCGCCCAGGCGGTGCTTTTCGAGACCGAGGACAAGTACGACCGGATGACGGCCTTCTTGGAGCGCAAGAAGTAAGGCCAGACCTGCTCAGAAGAGGTCCTCGGCGAGCGGCGTCGGCGACCCGAACCGGTGGGCCGTGACCGCAACGGCCTGCTCATGCAGGAAGGGCAGCAACTCAATGCGACCGGCCTCCACGACCGGCTGGGCGTAGAGGGCGACGTCGGCCCGGCCGTTGCTGACCGTCGCAAACTCCTCACGCGTGCCACCGACCAGCCGGACCCGGTGCGGCGCGTCGTCACCCTGGAGCCGGCTCGCCCACGCCGCCGCGTCCTCCTCGACGACCTCGACACCGGCCGCCGACAGAGCGGTGGTGACGCGCGAGTCCAGTTCGACGCCGAGCGAGACGGTCACGGGCGCACCCGCGACGAGCCCGGCCGCGACGATCCGGACGAGCTGCACCGGTTCGTCCGCCTCGAGACGCACGGTCACCGGGACCGGCAGATAGCGGAACACGTTCTTCTCG
This sequence comes from Flexivirga sp. YIM B11880, assembly GCF_058148645.1. Lineage (NCBI taxonomy): Bacteria > Bacillati > Actinomycetota > Actinomycetes > Micrococcales > Dermacoccaceae > Flexivirga > Flexivirga sp. YIM B11880. Next base: position 326,669 of record NZ_JBMAMH010000001.1, on the reverse strand, counting down.
GCGAGGAGTGCGGAAACGTCCTTGGCAGCGCCGAACTCGTCCTGCCAGGCCAGGGCGTCCGAGCCGGCAGCGCGGTGCAGGTAGTCGGCGTCGGCGCCCGTCATACCGGATGCATCGAGCAGTCGCTGCACCTTGTCGGCGATCGGAGCGGACCGGGTTGCCATCCGGGTCGACCAGTCGGTCAGTGCGACCAGGTAGTTGGGTCCGCCGGCCTTGGTGCCGGCACCGACAGCCGACTTCTTCCAGCCGCCGAACGGCTGGCGCCGGACGATCGCGCCGACCGTGGTGCGGTTGATGTAGGCGTTGCCGGCTTCGACCCGGTCGATCCAGGTCTCCACCTCGGCGCGCTCCAGTGAGTGCAATCCGGCGGTGAGGCCGTATTCGGTTTCGTTCTGTATGGCGATCGCCTCGTCCAGGTCGGACGCTTCGATGAGCCCGAGCACCGGACCGAAGTATTCGGTGAGGTGGTATTCGGAGCCGCGCTTGACGCCGGTCTTGACACCGGGCGACCAGAGGCGTCCCTCATCGTCCAGCTGCCGCGGCTCGACCAGCCACGACTCGCCGGGGTCCAGCGTCGTGAGGGCCTTCTTCAGCTTGCCGCTCGCCGGCTCGATGATCGGGCCCATCTGTGTGCTGGGGTCGCTCGGGAAGCCGACCTTGAGCGACTTGACCGCATCGACCAGCTGGTTGCGGAAGCGGTCGGACGTGGCCACCGAACCGACGAGGATGCCGAGCGAGGCCGCCGAGCACTTCTGCCCGGCGTGACCGAACGCCGAGTTGACCAGGTCCTTGACGGCCAGGTCCAGGTCGGCATTCGGGGTGACGATGATCGAGTTCTTGCCCGAGGTCTCCGCCAGCAGCGGCAGGTCGGCCCTGAACGTCCGGAAGAGGGCGGCCGTGTCGAAGGCACCCGTGAGGATGAGGCGGTCGATCTTCGGGGAGGAGACGAGCGCCTGGCCGACCTCGTTCTCCGGGACGTGCACCAGCCGCAACACATCCTTGGGAACGCCTGCCCCCCAAAGCGTTTCGACGAGCACCGAACCGCACCGAGCCGCCTGTGGCGCCGGCTTGATAATCACCGCCGAGCCGGCGGCGAGCGCGGCAGCGACGCCGCCGGTCGGTATGGCGATGGGGAAGTTCCACGGCGGCACGACCAGCGTGAGCCGTACCGGCTGAGGGCTGGCACCATCTACCGCCTCCAGCCCCTCGGCGAGCTCGGCGTAGTAGTTGAGGAAGTCGATGGCCTCCGAGACTTCAGGGTCGGCCTGGTCGAGCGTCTTGCCGCACTCGGAGCCCGCGACCTCCAGCAGCTCGGCCCGTCGCTTCTCGAACTCGACGGCGGCGGCACGCAGGATCCCGGCCCGGGTCGCGGCTGACTGGGCACCCCAGGCGGCGCCGGCCGACTGTGTGTCGTCGATGATCGCGTCGATCGCCGCGACGTCGGCCACCGAGTGCGCCGCCACCAGGTCGTCGCCCAGGCTGGAGGTCGCGATCCGCTCGATGATCTCGGCACCCCACTCGCGGTTGCCGGGCAGCGACGGGTCGGTGTCCGGGGTGTTGTCGAAGTGGGTGAGCGGCGCCGCAGTGACCGGCTGCCGCCGGTCCTGCGTGCGGTTGGGTGCGGGCACCTCGTCGCTCATCGCTTCGAGGGACGCCACGAACCGATCCTTCTCCCGCTGGTAGAGCGCGGAGTTGTCGTGGATGTCGAACACGGCCGACATGAAGTTCTCCTGGCTGGCGCCCTCCTCGAGCCGCCGCACCAGATACGAGATCGCGACGTCGAAGTCCTTCGGGTGCACCACCGGCACGTAGAGCAGCAGGTCGCCGACGGTCTCCCGGACGGCCTCGGCCTGGCCCTCCGCCATACCGAGCAGCATCTCGAACTCGACACCGTCGCGAACACCATTGCGGCCGGCCAGAATCCACGCGTAGGCGACGTCGAAGAGGTTGTGACCGGCGACGCCGATGCGCACATTGGCGATGTGCTCCGGCTGGAACGCATAGCGCAGCACGTTGAGGTATGACGTGTCCGTCTCCTGCTTGCTCCCCCAGGTCGCCAGCGGCCAGCCGAACAGCGAGCTCTGCACTCGCTCCATCGGTAGATTCGCACCCTTGACCAGGCGGACCTTGATCGGTGCGCCGCCCCGCGCCCGCCGCGCGGCGGACCACTCCTGCAACCGCATCATGGCCGAGAGAGCATCGGGCAGATAGGCCTGCAGCACGATGCCGGCCTCGAGGTCGAGCAGTTCGGGCCGGTCCAGGATCCGGGTGAAGACGTCGATCGTGACGTCGAGGTCGTGGTATTCCTCCATGTCCAGATTGATGAATTTTGCTGAACCATAGGCGGATTCGGCCGCGGCATACTGATAGAGCGGCAGCAGCCGCTCGACGACGTCGGCGACGTTCTCCTCGTGGGACCACGGCGAGTGCGGCGCCACGCAGGCCGACGCCTTGATCGAGACGTAGTCGACGTCCGGGCGCTCCAGCAGCCGGCGGGTGCCCTCCAGGCGGCGGTTGGCCTCTTCCTCGCCGAGGACGGCCTCACCGAGGAGGTTGATGTTCAGCTTCACGCCGCGCTGCTTGATGCGGGCGATCTGGCCGCCGAGCTTGGAGTCGGTCGCGTCGATGAGCAGGTGGCCCACCATGTGCCGCAGCACTTTCCGTGCGATCGGGATCACGACGCCGGGCGCAGCGCTCGACACCGAGGCGCCCGTACGGAGTGCGGCGCGCTGGTACCACGGCAGGAATTGCGGTGTCTCGGCGACGATCTCGCGCAGCGCCTCCGCGGCGACCGAGAGATCCTCGGGGCGGATCACCCGGTCGACGAAGCCGACGGTGAAGTCGAGGCCGTGCGGGTCCTTGAGCACCTCGGCGAGTCGCTTGGCCGATGCGTGGACCGGTTTGGCGGCCGCGGTGTCGAGCCATGCCTTGACCTGCGTCTCGACGTCGGCGACGAGTTGCGGGTCCACGGTGGTGCTGGTCACTGGATCACCTCTGGAAGGTTTCGGGCGGAGTGCGTCATTCCGAGTATCGAGCGGAACATCCCTTTGGGTAAAGCGACGTTTTCCGACGGTTTGACTTCGGATAACCTGAAGCATGCTCGAGGTTCGAAGACTGCGGCTGCTGCGCGAGCTCAGCAGCCGCGGCACCATCGCGGAGGTCGCTGACGCGCTCCACCTGAGCCCCTCGTCCGTCTCCCAGCAACTCAGCCAGTTGGAGCGCGAGGTCGGGGTCCCGCTGCTGCGCAAGTCCGGGCGCCGGCTGCAGCTCACCCCGTCGGCGGAGGTGCTGGTCGAGCACACCGAGCGCATTCTCAGCGAGCTGGAGGAAGCGGAGAGCGCAGCCGTCGGGGTGTCGGGGGAGGCGTCGGGAACGCTGCGGATCGCCGTCTTCCAGTCCGCTGCTGTCGCCTTCATGCCGCGGCTGCTCGCCGAACTGGCCGCGGCGCACCCTCGGCTGCGCGTCACGATGTCGCAGCGCGAGCCCGAGGAGGGCCTGCGCGAGACGGCCGGGCACGAGTTCGACCTGGTCATCGCCGAGCAATACCCCAATCACGCCGCGCCACGGCATCCGTCGCTGGACCGGGTGCCGCTGACGACGGACGCGCTGCGGCTCGCCGTGCCGGCGAGCGACAAGTGGCGGGGTGTGGTCTCCATCGCGGACGCTGCCGACCTGCCGTGGGTGATGGAGCCCCCCGGTGCCGCGTCCCGGCACTGGGCCGAACAGCTATGTCGGCAGGCCGGTTTCGAACCGGATGTGCGCTTCGAAACCGATGACCTGCAGGCTCACGTCGCCCTGATCGAGTCGGGCAACGCCGTCGCGGTGCTGCCGGACCTGATGCTTGTGCCGCGCCGGCCCGACGCGCGATTGGTCGACCTCCCCGGCCGGCCCCGCCGGTCGGTCTTCACCTCGGTCCGCAAGTCGAGCACCAGCACGCCGGGCGTGCACGCCTGCCGATCGGTGCTCGCAGAAGTGTTCCCCGGGACGGTCGAGCTGGCCTGACGCCGATCAGTGCGCGAGCAGCCCCTCGAACGCGATGGCCGTGAGCGCGTCCGCGATGGTGTCGGGGCTGGTGCGACCGCTCGGCCTCACCCATTCGGCCAGTGAGTTGACCATCCCGAAGAGCAGCCGGCTGATCACGTCGGGCGGTATGTCGGTGCGTATGCCGCCCTCCCGCGCAGCCTGGGCGACGAGCTCGGCGAGCTGGGCGTCCAGCTCGCGGCGGCGTTTCAGGGCGGCGACCTCCGCGGGGCTGTTGCCGCGGACCCGCAGCAGCAACGTCACCGCGGGCAGGTGCTCGATGAGGACATCGACGCTGCGGCGGACGGCCAGCCGAAGGCGCTCCAGCGCCGAGGAGGTGCTGTCGGAGCGTGCTGCGTCGACCACCTCCGCAAGGCTGTCCAGTGCCTCGTCCAACGCCTGCTGGAGCAGGTGCTCCTTGCTCGGAACATGATGGTAGAGAGCCGATTTGGTGAAGCCGAGGCGTGCAGCGAGATCGCCCATGCTGGTGGCGTCATACCCCTGCAGGTTGAACAGCTCGATGGCCTCCCGCAGCACGGTCGCCTGGTCCTTGCCCGGCCGCCCGCGGCGGCGCGGCGTCGGCTCCTCGGCTGCGGATCTCATGCCCTGAGACTTTCACACATCGCAGCCGAGGTGCCGACCGGTCAGGAACCGGCTTGGGCGTCCACCTCGTAGCTGGTGTTGATCGACTCGAAGAAGTTGACCAGCTCCAGCGTGTCGTTGGCTGTTGCCATCCATTTCGCGGGATTGCTGACGCCCCAGTGCGGTTCGAAGCCGAGCTCCTCGAGCCGACGATCGGCCAGGTAGCGTACATAGGTGTTGATGTAGTCGGCGTTGAGGCCGAGAATTCCGCGCGGAAGCAGATCGCGGTTGTACTGCTCCTCCATCTCGACCGCGTCGAAGATCATCTGCTGGATCTCGTCGGCGAACTCCTGCGTCTGCAGGTCGGGGTTCTCCTCGAGGACGGTGAGGATGAGGTTCATCCCGAACTTCAGGTGCAACGACTCGTCACGCACGATCCAGTCGATCAGCGAACCGAAGTTGCGCAACAGGTTTCGTTGGCGGAAGCTGAGCGCCACCATGAAGCCGCTGTAGAACCAAATGCCTTCCAGCACAACGTTGTACGCGACCAGGTTGCGGACGAAGTCGCGCTTGCCCTCCGTCGTGGTGATGTCGAGTGTCTGCTCCGCCATCCGCTGGATGTAGCGGACCTCGAACTCCTCCTTGGCCGCCATCGACGGGATGTCGACGTGGGCGGCATACGCCTCGTCGCGGTCGATCGGGAAGGTCTCCAGCACGTACTCGAACGCCATGCAGTGGTTGGCCTCCTCCCACATCTGCTTGGCGAGGTAGAGGTGTGCCTCGGGTGCGCCGACATACGGGTAGACGCCGAAGGCGAGCGCCTTGTTGACCAGCAACTCGTTCGGATTGAAGTAACTCATCAGGAAGGTGACCGCGTGGCGTTCCTCGTCCGTCATCCGCTCGAAGTCAGCGAGGTCTTCGCCCAGCTGGATCTCGTGCGGGAACCAGGTGTTTGCCACGGCCTGGTTGTAGAGGTCGTAAGCCCACTGGTAGCGGATCGGCTTGAGCAGCAGCCCGTCCTGGATCCCGGTGCCGAGGATGGATGTCTGGGTGGCTGATGTGGTCGATGTCATTGGCAAGCCTCGCAGTTCAGCAGTTCTTGGGGGTCGGTAGGGCAAGTGAAGCCTTCGGCGAAGACGACTTCCGGGTCGGCGGTTGGCGACGGCTGCACGGCAGGTGCTTCGACCGGCGCTGGGGCGGGTTTGCGCGCAAACCCGAATCCACTTCCGGCTCGGCCGCTCTCGACCGCCTTGTTCACCTTGACCGTCGACTGTTCGGCTCGGTGGCGCGGCTTCATGTGCAGGTAGTAGGTCGTCTTGACGCCCTTGCGCCAGGCATCGACATACAGGTCGCTCATGCCGCCGATGTCGCGTGACTCCAGGTAGATGTTGCGGCTGATGGCCTGGTCGATCCACTTCTGCGCCCGCGAGGCAACGGTCAGGTATGCCGCCGGCGGCAGCTGGAAGGAGGTCTGGAACACCTCCAGCAGGTCTTCCGGCACACCGGGCACGACCGACAGGTCACCACGCGAGCGCAGCAGGTCCTCGCGCACCGTGTCCCAGATGCCGCGCTCCTGCAGCGCAGCTACCAGGTTGCGGTTGACCTCCAGGAATTTCCCTGATGACGTCGTGCGCGAGAACAGTTGAGAGAACTGCGGATCCAGGCCCGGTGTGGTACCTGCGACAAGACCGATGGATGCGGTCGGGGCGATCGCCATGAGGGTCGCATTGCGCACCCCGGCCGTGACGCGCGCGCGCAGTGCGTCCCAGTCCATCCGGCTGGTGCGCGGGACATCGACCTGAACCCCGCGGCGCTGCTCCAGCACCTCGAGGGTGTCGATCGGGACGAGCCCACGGGACCAGCCGGATCCCTCGAAGTTGGGGTACGCGCCACGTTCCTGAGCCAGATCGCACGACTCGTCGATCGCGTGCCAGCTGATGAACTCGGCCAACCGGTCGATGAGGTCCGCCGCTTCATCGGACGCGTACGACAGTCCGAGCCTCTCCACCACGTCGGTGAAGCCCATGAAGCCCAGCCCGATTGCGCGATTCCGATCATTGGAGTGCTCCGACTCCGGCACCGACGAGCGGGTGATGTCGATGAGGTTGTCCAGCTGCCGCACGGCCAGCCGGGTCGACTCGGCGAGCCGGTCCCAATCCCAGTCCCACTCTTGGCCACACTCATCCTCGACAGCCCGGGGTCCCCGCGAAGTATCGACGGAGGAGCGCAGCGGGGGAGTCGAACTTCGTGGGGTGGGCGCCAGATGCCGAGAGAGATTGATCGAGGCCAGATTGCAGACGGAAACGTTGTCCCGGTCCTGCGGGAGGGTGATCTCGGTGCACAGGTTGGACAGGTGAATGGTGCCGGTGTTGTCGTTGAGCGCCCGCTGGTTGATCGTGTCCTTCCAGGTGAGCCATGGGTGCGAGGTGGTCTGCAGCGAGACGAGGATCGACTTCCACTGCGCACGAGCGCGGATCTTCTTGAAGGAGCGCAGCTTTCCAGCCTCGGCGAGGGCGGCATACTCCCGGTAGCGGCGGGAGAAGTCGTCGCCGACCAGCTCCACCAGGTCCGGCGTTTCGAGCGGGTCGAAGAGATACCACTCGTCATCCGCGACGACCCGCTTCATGAACTCGTCGGACAACCACACGGCGGTGTTCGCCGTACGCGTGCGCCGGTAGGGGTCGCCGGCGTTCTGCCGCAGGTCGATGAACTGCGGGAAGTCCAGGTGCCAGTTCTCCATGTAGAAGCACAGCGCTCCGAACTTCTTCCCGCCCCGCGACACGGCCCGCAGGATCGAGTCGATGGTGTGCATGAACGGAATCGGACCGGTCGAGGAGGTGTGGTTGCTGCGGATCGGACTGCCTTCTGAGCGCAGCTTCGACACCGAAAGGCCGATGCCGCCGGTTCCTTTGGTCAACCACATGACGTCCCGCATCGACTTGGCGATGTGCTCGATGTCGTCGTCCATCTGCATCACGAAGCAGTTGGACAGCTGCGGCGTGGTGGTGCCGGCATTGACCAGCGTGGAGCCGGCTGCCAGATAGTCGAGGGACGCCATCTTCCGGTAGAAGCGGATCGCCGCCTGGGTGGGGTCCTTCTCGTTGACCGACATACCCATGGCCACGCGCATCCAGAAGTAGGCCGGCACCTCCAGCGGCCGGCGGTCGGAATCCGTTGCCATGTAACGGTTCTTGAGGGTGACGATGCCGATGTACCGCAGTCCGTCGTCCAGGTGGTGGTCGAGTGCCGCGGCGAGCTGCTCGAGGTTGAAGGCGGACGCCAGCCGCGGGTCGAAGAGCCCGTCCTCGACCGCCTCGCGGACGTAGCCGGGGAACCGCGCCTGGTGCAGCAGAGCGAGCTCGGACCGGGTCTCGAAGTCGCCGAGCACCTTCTTGTAGATGGTCTTCAGCAGCAGCCGGGACGCGATGACGTCGAAGTCCGGGTCGTCCTTGACGTTCTGCACGGCCACCGAGATCGCGGCCTCGTCGAGTTGTTCGGTGGTGATGCCGTCGAAGAGTGTGATCGCCAGTTCCGAGGCGATCTGCATGGTCATCGCCATGGCGTTCGGCAGGCCGTCTGCGGCTCGCTCGATCGCCCGGTTGATGCGGTCTGCGTCATACGGCTCGCGTGAACCGTCGCGCTTGGTGACATGTATGGCCACGTGCGGTGTCTCCCGTTCTCCCTCACTGTGGCCCGGCGAGGAAGACGGCGAGCGGGCAGCAGACGCGCTGAGGCTCGCTGCCGCTCGTTCGTCAGCCCTTCCCGCGCGGGCTGCGGTCGGTCCCGGCCGCGGGTGCGCGGTCGGGGCAGTGGCAGGTCTTCGGACTCGTGACTCCGTGCGCGGCCGCGCACACCTACCGGTCGTCGCTTCCCAGGTGTCCAACCCAGTGCTGTTGACGACTTTCGTCCTCACTCACCGCTGCGGGGGCAGTGCCGGACTCTCACCGGCTTCCCTCTTGCCTCGAATCACTCGGTATGCCGCAAAACGGCGGCCGCGTGAGTCGAACCAGCTGCGAGAGACACACTATCTAGTGGTAGCCAGTTTGCCAAGGCCCAACATGATGTAGTTGCATGCCCGTAATTACGGCGATGTCAAATCCGCGGAACGGCGCGGAGCAGAAATGGCGAGGCAGCCAGGCGTGGTGGCTCAAGGGGCGTGTCGCGGCCGCCGAGAGACAACCCTGGGATGTCTCTCGGTGCGGATGTTGTCGGCTCGGCGAGAGCGCGCGGCGTGGTGCCAGGAGAAGGCACGTGGGGAGGGGCGGCTGCCGGGGTGTGAACGAGAAGAAAACTCCGAAGAGCGAGTGACGAGAATCGAACTCGCGTATTCAGCTTGGGAAGCTGATGTTCTACCATTGAACTACACTCGCGTGTCCCGAATGATCGCCAAGGCGCTCGCTCGGACCGGCAGGAGTCTAACCCACGAAGGCTCGCCACAACGCAACTGCCCGCCCGGTAGCGTGACCACCGTGCTGCTCTCCGACCGCGACATCCGCGCCCAGATCGACGCCGGACGTGTCCGCCTCGACCCCTATGACGAGGCGATGATCCAGCCGTCGAGCATCGACATCCGGCTCGACCGATACTTCCGGCTCTTCGACAACCACAAGTACCCCTTCATCGACCCCTCCGCCGAACAGGACGAGCTGACCCGGCTCATCGAGACCGAGGCCGGCGAGCCGTTCGTGCTGCATCCGGGGGAGTTCGTGCTCGGCTCGACCTACGAACAGGTGACGCTGCCCGACGACGTCGCCGCGCGGGTCGAGGGGAAGTCGAGCCTGGGCCGGCTCGGTCTGCTGACTCACGCCACGGCCGGCTTCGTCGACCCCGGGTTCTCCGGTCACGTGACGCTGGAGTTGTCCAACGTCGCAACGCTGCCGATCAAGTTGTGGCCGGGCATGAAGATCGGTCAGCTGTGCTTCTTCCAGCTCAGCAGTCCTTCGGAAAGTCCATACGGCAGTGCTAAATACGGGTCCCACTATCAGGGTCAGCGAGGTCCCACCGCGAGCCGCTCATACGTGAACTTCCACCGCAGCCAGGTGTGATGGATCGCTTCGAGGCCGGCCCGTCGCACGAGGGGGCGCACCCGTTCCTGACCCTGCCCGACGGCCGGCGCCGGCCGGAAGCGGTGGCGCTGCTACTGCACGGCGGCGCCGAGCACGGACTGGAGCGGACCAGCAAGTACGCCCCGCCGATCCTGCGGATGCTCGCGGTCGGCCGCAGCATCGAGCGGGGCCTGCGCGGCCGGGTCGCCGTCGCCACGCTCCGGGACGCGGTGCGCGGCTACAACGACGAGCGACGTTCGCCTGTCGTCGACGCGCAATGGGCTCTCCGGCGGCTGCGCGATCTCTACCCGCAGGCTCCACTCGCGCTGGTCGGTCACTCGATGGGTGGCCGGGTCTCGCTCGAAGTGGCCGGCACCGACGGCGTCGTCGCCATCGTCGGCCTGGCCCCCTGGATCCCGCGGGAGTATGACGTCGCGCCGTTCGTCACCCGGCATACTTTGCTTCTGCACGGCAGCAAGGACACCGTCACCGACCCACGGAAGAGTGCCGCGCTCGTGCGGCGAATCGGCGATGCCGGCGGTGACGCCCGCAGCGTGCAGCTGACCGACTGGCACGCCATGCTGTTGCGGGCGCCCGCCTGGCATCGCCATACCACCGACTTCCTGGCCGAGACTCTGCTGGACCATTGACCTCGCCACCTGGGCGTTTTCGGTGTGAACATGTCGGTGGTCCTTGTTACGTTGGGTGACCATGATCCGCTTCGAGCAGGTGGTCAAGACCTATGCCGGCGGAGAGACGGCTGTCGACGATCTCTCCTTCGAGGCACCGACCGGCCAGATCACCGTGCTGGTCGGGCCGTCGGGCTGCGGCAAGACGACGTCGTTGCGGATGATCAACCGGATGATCGAGCCCACGAGCGGGCACATCTTCATCGACGACCAGGACGTCCAGTCGGTCAATGCTGCACGCTTGCGTCGCGGCATCGGCTACGTCATCCAGCACGCCGGCCTGTTCCCCAACAAGCGAGTGGTCGACAACGTCGCCACGGTCCCGATCTTGCTCGGCACGCCGAAACAGCAGGCACGTCAGCGAGCCAAGGAGGTGCTCGAACTCGTGGGCCTGCCGGGCGATTTCGCTGATCGATGGCCGTCCCAGCTCTCCGGCGGGCAGCAACAGCGCGTCGGCGTGGCCCGGGCGCTTGCGGCAGACCCGCCGGTGATGCTGATGGACGAGCCGTTCAGCGCGGTTGACCCCGTGGTGCGGGAGCAACTGCAGGATGAGTTCCTGCGGCTGCAGCGCGATCTCGGCAAGACGATCGTCTTCGTCACCCACGACATCGACGAGGCGCTGAAGCTCGGTGACCAGATCGTGGTCATGCGGGTCGGCGGCAAGCTCGCGCAGTGTGCCGATCCGGCATACCTGCTGGCACACCCGATCGACGACTTCGTCGCCGACTTCATCGGCCGTGATCGGGGCTACCGGGCGCTCACCTTTGCCGAGACCCCGCCGCTACCGCTGGCAACCGAGCCGACGGTGCCGCTCGGCTCCACACCGGCGGAGGCTCGGGCGGCGACCCGCGACGAGTGGCTGCTGGTCGTCGACGACGGGCGACCGGTCGGCTGGGTCCAGCCGGGACGGATCACTGCTCCCATCGAGCCCGCCATGCTGCACCGCGGCGGCACGGTGGCGCGCGCGTCCGGGCCGTTGCGCTCGGCGCTCGACGCGGCGTTGTCCTCCCCGAGCCGGCGGGGTGTCATCGCCGGCGACGACGGCCGCTTGCTCGGGACCGTCCGTGCCCACCAGGTGTTGCAGGTGATCGAAGCCACCGAGCGGCCGCCGGTCGACGAGGCGGACATCGCGCCGGAGCACGCCGACTTCTCCCTGGACAAGTAGCCGTCCGGTGTTCTCCTTCGTCCACGACCACTGGTCGGACATCCTCAGCCGGGCGATCCAGCACGCCTGGCTGGCTGGCCTCCCGCTGCTCATCGGACTGGTGATCTCGCTGCCGCTCGGTTGGCTGGCGCGCCGCGCGTCCTGGCTGCGGGTGATCCTCGTCGGGGGTTCGAGCCTCCTCTACACGATCCCGTCGCTCGCCCTCTTCGTGCTCATGCCACTGGTGGTCAAGACCAACATCGTCGATCCGATCAACGTCATCATCGCGATGACGATCTACACCATCGCGCTGCTCGTGCGCACCGTCGCCGACGCGCTCGGTGCTGTCTCCGAGGAGACCGCGCAGGCGGCAGTAGCCATGGGCTACACGTCGATCCGGCGTTTCTTCGGTGTCGAGTTGCCGCTCGCTGTGCCGGTCATCTCGGCCGGCCTGCGGGTCGCCGCCGTCAGCAATGTCGCGATCGTCAGCGTCGCGGCGCTGCTCGGCATCCGGCAGCTCGGCTACTACCTGACCGACGGTTACCAGACCAACTACTGGGCCGAGGTGTGGACCGGCATCGTCGCCTGTCTCGTGCTGGCCCTGATCTTCGACGTGGTCATCCAGCTCATCACGCGAGTGCTCACCCCCTGGCAACGAGGAGCGGCATGATCGGAAATGTATGGCGCTGGCTGACCGACCCCGCCCACTGGCAGGGCGGCACCGGGATCACCCAGCGGCTGCTGGAGCACCTGGAATACTCCGGAGAGAGCGTGCTCATCGCAGCGCTCATCGCACTGCCGATCGGCGCCGTCATCGGCCACTCGGGCAGGGCGAAGTGGATCATTGCCCTGGCCAACGCTTTTCGAGCGATCCCCAGCCTCGGCCTGCTGTTCGTCGTCGCGATGTACTTCGTCTCGCGGCTCACCGGTGACTCGGCATACGTCGTGCCGACCGTCATCGTGCTGATCATTCTCGCCATACCCCCGCTACTCGCCGGCGCCTACAGCGGCGTCAGTGAGGTGGACCCCGCCGCGCGTGACGCGGCGTTCGGCATGGGAATGACCGGGCGGCAAGTGCTGGCTCGTGTCGAGCTGCCGTGCGCGCTGCCGCTGATCTTCTCCGGACTGCGCAGCGCCGCGCTGCAGGTGATCGCGACGGCGACCATCGCGGCCGCCATCAGCGTGGGCGGTCTGGGTCGTTACCTGATCGACGGTCTGGCGGCCAGCGACTATGCGCAAATGGCCGGGGGAGCGATCCTGGTCGCCGCGCTGGCGCTCGTCGTCGACGGCGTGCTCTCCGCGTTGCAACAACTCCTCGTGCCGGGCGGACTGCGCTCGGAACGTTCGTCCCGCCGCACGCGTCGCGCCGCGGTCGCCACGGCGCAGTCGGCACACGCCGCCTGAGCTTCCGATCCCACACCGAGATGAGGAAACCATCATGAAGCGCACACTCTCCGTGACCGCCCTGGGCGTCGCGGCCACCCTCGCGCTCGCCGCCTGCGGCGGAGGCAGCAGCAATCCGCTCAGCACGGGTTCGGGCACGACGAGCAACGTCCCGAAGGGCAGCGCCGCAGCCGGCACCATTCGCGTCGGTGCGGCGAACTTCCCCGAGTCCGAGCTGATCGCGGCGATCTACGCGCAGGCGCTCAACGCCAAGGGCATCAAGGCGACGACCGGTGACCCGATCGGCGCGCGGGAGGTCTACCTGAAGGCGCTGCAGCAGGGCTCGATCGACCTGGTGCCCGAATACGCATACTCGCTGCTCACCTTCTACGACCCGTCCGCGACGCAGACCGCTCCGGATGCGGTCCGCAGCGCGCTCGTCAAGAAGCTGCCCGCCGGCGAGATCATCCTGGATGCCGCGGCGGCCGAGGACTCCAACACGGTGACGGTCAGCAAGCACACCGCGGACAAGTGGCACCTCAAGACGATCGGCGACCTGGCCAAGCACTCCAGTGAGGTGACCTTTGCGGCCCCGGCGGAGTTCCAGACCCGCGAGCAGGGTCTGAAGGGCCTGAAGAAGAAATACAACCTCGTGCCGAAGAGCTTCCGCGCCCTGCAGGGCACGGCGATCGTGCAGGCGTTGAAGAACGACCAGGCACAGGCGGCGAACATCTTCACCACCGATCCGTCCATCAAGGCGGACGGCTTCGTGGTGCTCCAGGACCCGAAGCACGTCTTCGGCAGTGACAACGTCATCCCGTTGATCAACAAGTCGAAGGCCACCAAGCAGGTGCAGACCATCCTCAACGCCGTGCAGGCGAAACTGACGACCATCAACCTGGCCGCAATGGACAAGCAGGTCCAGGTCGACCACCAGGACGTGTCGACGGTCGCCAAGCAGTTCATCTCCACCAACGGGCTCGGCTGACTCACCTCGTTCCACGAGGACGACGGCTGCTCCTGCTTCGGAGTAGCCGTCGTTGGTGTCCGACGGCAAATACTGAGTGAGCACTCACTCAGTTGTGTTACGGTGCCTGTCATGGGCGGCAACACCACGGACCGGACGAGCACCAGGGCACGCCGTCTGCCGCCGGGGGAGCGGCGTGAGGCGTTGCTCGACGCGACGCTAGGGCTGATCCGCGAGCGCCATGAACTGCCGACGACTCGGCAGATCGCCGAAGCGGCCGGCGTCGCCGAGGGCACGATCTTCCGGGTCTTCGCCACCAAGGGCGAACTCTTCGACGCGGTGCTGGAGCGCACTTTCGAGGCGCGACCTCTCCTCGAGGCGCTCGGGAAAGTCGATGGCGCCGGTGGGCTGGAGCCGGTCATGATCGAGATCGTGCGGCTGCTGCAGGCGCGGTTCCTGGAGGTCTTCGACGTCATGGGCGCCTTCAGTCTGATGGGTCCGCCGGAGCGCTTCCGCGACCCGAAGGTCCAACGTCGGCAGGAGCGGGAAATCCGTGCATTGCTCGGAGACCTCATCGAGCCGTATGCCGACCGGCTGCGCCTGCCGGTGGGGGAGGTCATCCAGTTGGTCCGGTTGCTGACCTTCAGCGGTAGCCACCGGCACATCAACGACGGTCGTGTCTTACGGCCCGAGGAGATCGTCCAGGCGGTGCTCTACGGCGTCACCGCACGCGAAAACCACTGACCCAGAAAGATTCGAGGCAGACCGATGCTCTTCCAGCTCATCCGGGAGCGGCTCGCGCCATACCGCGCGCTGCTGATCGGGCTCGTGCTGTTGCAGCTGCTGAACGTGGGTGCGAACCTCTACCTGCCCACCCTCAACGCCGACATCATCGACAACGGGGTGACGAAGGGCGACACGGGATACATCTGGCACACGGGCGGATTCATGCTCGCCATGTCGCTGCTGCAGGTGTGCGGGTCCATCGGCGCCGCATTCTTCGGGGCACGGATCGCGATGTTCTTCGGGCGGGACACCCGCGCTGCCATCTTCCGTGCGGTCGGCCGCTTCTCGTCGCGGGAGGTGAACCAGTTCGGCGCGCCATCGTTGATCACCCGCAGCACCAACGACGTTCAGCAGGTGCAGACGCTGGTGCTGATGAGCTGCACGCTGATGGTCGGCGCGCCGATCATGATGGTCGGCGGCGTCATCATGGCGCTTCGCCAGGACTTCGGGCTCTCCTGGCTGGTGTTGCTCGCGGTTGTCGTCCTCGGCGTCGCGGTCGGGTCCGTGGTCCGCAAAATGGTGCCCGGTTTCCGCCTCGTGCAGCGCCGTATCGACACCGTCAACCGGGTCATGCGTGAGCACCTCACCGGTGTGCGGGTGATCCGGGCATTCACGCGGGAGGACTACGAGGAGCGCCGGTTCGACGCTGCGACCGATGCGCTCACCGAGATCTCCACCAAGGTCGGCAGCCTGATGATGACCATGTTCCCGCTGGTCTTCTCGGTGATGAACCTGTCGACGGTGGGTGTGTGGTGGTTCGGAGCCCACCAGATCGCGGGCGGTGACGTCGAGATCGGATCCTTGTCGGCATACATGACCTATCTGATCCAGATCCTGATCTCGGTCATGATGGCGACCTTCATGTTCATGATGATTCCGCGAGCCGCCGTTGCAGCGGAGCGGATCACGGAGGTGGTCCGCACCGATTCCTCCGTGCACGCACCCGAGCATCCTGTCACCCCGGATCGCGTGCGAGGTGTCGTCGAATTGCGCCGTGCGACAATGCGATACCCGGGAGCGGACGACCCGGTGCTGCGTGACGTGAACCTCCGTGCCGAGCCGGGTCAGACGGTCGCGATCATCGGCTCGACCGGATCGGGCAAGTCGACGCTGCTCTCCCTCATCGCGCGGCTGTTCGACACCACGGGCGGACAGGTGCTGGTCGACGGCGTCGACGTGCGCGAGCTCGAGCCGCAGTTGCTCTGGGGGCACGTCGGCATCGTGCCGCAGAAGGCCTACCTCTTCTCCGGGACCGTCGCCTCCAATCTGCGCTACGGCAATCCCGACGCCACCGACGAGCAGCTGTGGCAGGCGCTGGAGATCGCACAGGCCCGTGACTTCGTCGAGCGAATGGATGGCGGACTTGCCGCCGCGATCGCCCAGGGCGGCACCAACGTCTCGGGCGGCCAGCGCCAGCGACTGTGCATCGCGCGAGCCCTCGTCGCGCAGCCTCGCATCTATCTCTTCGATGATTCGTTTTCGGCGCTGGATCTGGCGACCGACCGCCGGTTGCGGGAGGCGCTCGCGCCGCACGTGCGCGATGCGACGGTTTTCATTGTCGCCCAGCGTGTTTCGACGATCCGCAGCGCCGACGTGATCGTCGTGCTCGACGACGGTGACGTGGTCGGCATGGGCACGCACGACGAGTTGCTGGACGACTGTGCCGCCTATCGCGAGATCGTCGCCTCCCAGGGCGGCACCGGAGAGGAGGCCGCCTGATGGCGAAGAAGATCGGCACGGCGAACCAGTCGCCGGCACCGGCACCGGCACCACGGTCGGCCAGGCCGGTTCGCGGTCACGGGCCGGCCATGGGCGTCGGTATGGCGGAGAAGTCCAAGGACTTCACCGGCTCCGCCAAACGCCTGCTGGGGCGGCTGACGCCACACCGGCCGACACTGATCGGCATCATCCTGCTGACCGTCGCCTCCGTGGGGCTCAACGTGGTCGGCCCCAAGGTGCTGGGCAAGGCAGTCGACAAGATCTACTCGGGCGCGGTGGGCGCGCGACTCCCGCTGGGCCCGAGCAAGCAGCAGGTCGTGCAGTCTCTGCGGGCGCACGGCCACGGCACGTTTGCCGACATGGTCGGCAAGATGGATCTGGTCCCCGGCGTCGGCATCGACTTCGGCGGACTGGGCCGGATCCTGCTCATCGTGCTATGCCTCTACCTGCTGGCCGGGACCTTCCAGCTGATCCAGGCGCGCCTGCTCAACCGCGTCGTGCAGGACACGATGAACACCCTGCGCAAGGACGTCGAGCGCAAGATCAACACGGTGCCGCTGAGCTACCTGGACGGTCAGCCGCGCGGTGAACTACTCTCCCGGGTCACCAACGACATCGACAACATCGGTCAGTCGATGCAGCAGTCGATGAGCCAATTGCTGGTCAACGGGCTCACCGTGATCGGCGTCATCGTGATGATGCTGACCATCTCCTGGTGGCTGACCCTTGTCGCGATGATCGCCATACCGGTGGTCATGCTCGTGACCAGTCAGGTGATGAAACGCTCGCAGAAGCTGTTCATCGATCAATGGCGGCACACCGGCGCCCTCAACGCGCAGATCGAGGAGACCTTCACCGGTCACGACCTGGTGAAGGTGTTCGGTCGGCAGCGGGAGGTCGATGCGTCGTTCGACGGCACCAACGACGAGCTGACGACGGTGAGCTGGCGCGCGCAGTTCGTCAGTGGGCTGGTGATGCCGGTGATGATGTTCGTCGGGAACCTGCAGTATGTCGTCGTCTGTGTCCTGGGCGGTCTGCAGGTCGCGGGCGGCTCGATGAGCCTTGGCAACGTCACTGCCTTCGTCCAGTATTCGCGGCAGTTCACCCAGCCGCTCACCCAGTTGGCCTCGATGGTGAACCTCATGCAGTCCGGTGTCGCCAGTGCGGAGCGTGTGTTCGAGGTCCTCGACGCGCCTGAGGAGCGGCCCGACGAACACGCGGTGATGCCGCCGACCCGCGGGGCAGTGGAATTCGACGACGTCCACTTCGGATACACGCCGGAGCAACCGCTCATCGAGGACCTGTCGCTGCGTGTCGAGCCGGGCCAGACGGTCGCCATCGTCGGACCGACCGGCGCGGGGAAGACCACGCTGGTCAACCTGATCATGCGCTTCTACGAGCTGGCCTCCGGCCGAATCCTGATCGACGGTCAGGACATCACGACCATCAGCCGGCAGGACCTGCGTTCGCGGATCGGCATGGTGCTGCAAGACGCCTGGCTCTTCCACGGAACCATCCGGGAGAACATCGCCTACGGCCGGCTGAACGCGACCGAGGACGACATCCTCGCGGCGGCACGGGCGACCTTCGTCGATCGCTTCGTCCGCTCGCTGCCGGACGGCTACGACACCGTGATCGACGAAGAAGGGTCGGGAGTGTCGGTCGGTGAGCGCCAGCTGATCACGATCGCGCGCGCGTTCCTGGCGGACCCGGCGATGCTCATCCTCGACGAGGCGACGTCCTCGGTCGACACCCGCACCGAAGTGCTGCTGCAGGAAGCAATGGCCGCGCTGCGGTCGGACCGGACCAGTTTCGTCATCGCACACCGGCTGTCAACGATCCGGGATGCCGACACGATCCTGGTCATGGAGGACGGCCACATCGTCGAGCAGGGTGATCACGACGAATTGCTCGCTGCCCATGGTGCGTACTACCGGCTCTACATGTCGCAGTTCGAGGGCGCCATGACCGAGACCGACCCGAACGCTCTGCCTGCTGCTCGTTGACGACGCGGGGCCGGCCAGATCGGTGCCGCTCAGTCACGACGAAGCCAGAACTCGTAGTCGGTCCCCTGACCGTCCAGGAACTTGTCGTTGCGGGCGTACCACTGCGCCAGCTGATCGCCGCTGTCGGCGGTCAGCTCCCGAGCGCTGCGGGCGTAGCGCGACGCGTCATGCGCGTCGAGCACGCTGTGCAGCTGCTCGCCCTTCGGCGCCTCGCAGCTGACGTCCACCCGGTTGATCGCGTCGGGTGTCGGGACCCCGTCAGCGTGGGGCACGACGTCGTGGTTGTTCTCGATCGACAACACGTTGACGTCCGGCGGCATCCTCATCCGGTCGATCGGCGACCCGTCCGTGACCACTTCGCGCACGTCGTACTTCGTCCGGAAGCCGTCGTCGACCGCCAGGCGGGCGGCGACGATGCCGCCCTGGCTGTGGCCGGCGACCATGACGGGTTCGCTGCCTGGCCGCACGCCGGACTCCTTCATGGCCGCTGCCAGCGCCTGGTCGATGGCCGGATAGAGCGACGAGGGCACGCCCGCCATGGTGGCGAGGTTGGCGGTCGCGTCCGACGGGCCGTGGTCGGTAGTCGCCGACCAGTGAGTGGTGCCCGGGATGACGACCACCCAGGCACCCTTGCCGTCCTTCCCGACGACGCGGCGCACCAGCAGCACCGACTTCGACGTGTCGGAGCGGTGCTCGACGTCGGCAGCCGCTGCCACGACGTCGGCCAACTGCCGCTTGGTCGTAGGGCGCTTGCGCTCCGAAGTCTCCTTGACGGTAAGCGGTCTCGTGTCATTGAAGGCGCCGTAGGACCGGCCCGCCGCAAGGATCCAGGCGATCTGGCCCTCGAAGTCTTGGGGCGGTGGGGTCAAGTGGAAGCGTGGCGCGATCATCGGACCGAACGCGTCCAGCAGTTCGCGGCTCCACGCGACCGTCCCGTCGACCAGGCTGGGTTCCGCGCGAAGATCCTTGTCCACTTCGCTCGCGAACGTTCTGGACCACGCCGCACCGTTGTAGAGGAGTTCGCCCGGGTAGGTGTACACCGACCGCAGCGGTGGTGTCGGATGCTCGAGCGTGGCGATGAGCAGGTCCTTGGCAATGTCGGTCGTGAGCCGTGACGGGGTGGTCGCGATGTTGATGGCGGCCAGCAGTTGACGTTGCGTCTCGTCGGTCAGCTCGTAAGCGCTCGCGCTCCACCGCAGCGTGCGGGCGACGAACTCCATCCGCAGCGTGAGGCCGCCGAGACCCGCGGTCAGGCCGGTGATCTGCTCGGCGATGCTCACCGCTGAGCCCGGGGACAGGATCGCACTCTTCGCCGGGAGTGACGTTGCGATGCCGAACGCCGCCTTGCACAGGTCGCCGGCCTCGTTGCCGGAGCCGTCGAGCCGTGTGGCGGCGGTGCGCATGTCGGTGTATCGCGCTTCGGTCGACTCGTTTCCTCCGGAGACCGTGCACTGGTCAGACATGAACGCACTCGAGGAGGAGAGCCGTGAATGCGCTGAGCCGTGCTTGCACCTCGAGCGGCGACATCGGCCGGAAGCTCAGGTCGTCGTCCGCGTCCGCGTGCAGGCAACCCCATCCGGATGGCAGCAGGTGCAGCATCGACGCAAGCTGTGGGCGGTCGTTCACCGTCAGCACCAGTGACAGGACGGCCTCCGCGCCCCACGCGAATTGCGCAATCCACCAAGGGAGGCCGGCCAGCTCCAGGTCGGCACAAGCCGACCGGATCCGCGTCGCATCACCACCGCGCACCACCTGGGCGAGGGCGAGGACCTCGCCCGGGCCGAGCGGCGGCAACGGACGCTCTGCTGGAGGAGGCTCGTTCGTGGTCCGGGTGCCGGTGAGAGTTTCGAGGTCGCCCGGTATGCCGACCACCTCGCCGGCGAGCCGCTCGGCGGGACCGGTGGCGAGCACCCAGCCGTTCTCCAGTTCGCGAAGCGCGCGGAACTCCTGCCCCTCGACCGACAGCAGCGTCGAGCTTCGCCGGGTGCGGGTCGCGGCGCAGATGGTGGCGTAGGTGCCGCTCGCCATACCCTCCATAGCCGGCCGCAACTCGCGGGCATCGAGCACGCGGTGCTCGACGTCGGCCCCGATCGGCGAGGTCCTCATGACAGCAACCCCAAGGGATCGACCGACTTCTTCACCGCGTCGAAGGCCTTGCCGATCGCGCGCTCGTGGTCCTCCACATGGCGCGCGTGGCTGTAGAGCAACCGGCTGAGCTGGTCGAAGTCGTCGGCGCGCTGTCGGAAATCGGCGGCACGATCGATCAGCTTCTGGCGGTAGCGGTCGGCGCCCTTGCTGTACCAGTGGACGGAGCTGTTGCTCGCGACGACGGTCGCGGCGCGCCGGGCGTCGGCGGCAA
The DNA here is from genome assembly GCF_058148645.1 of Flexivirga sp. YIM B11880. Classification (NCBI taxonomy): domain Bacteria; kingdom Bacillati; phylum Actinomycetota; class Actinomycetes; order Micrococcales; family Dermacoccaceae; genus Flexivirga; species Flexivirga sp. YIM B11880. The sequence goes on along the minus strand of NZ_JBMAMH010000001.1, from coordinate 305,969 downwards.
GCCGGGAGGTACGGCGCGCCTGTGCGCGAATCTGCTCTGGATCGTCGGACATGCGGATGACAGTAGGAATTTCGTCGACCATCGGGCCTCCGCGTGATGCGGAGCTGTGGACGAGGGGGCGAGGCGCTGGGCGATGTGGACAGGTGAACGCCGATGCGGTGAGCGGTAACGTCGGCGCGTGGCCGCGGTCGATCGCCTTCGAGCATCCGTCAGGAGCTTGTCGCCGGGCTACTTCGCGCTCGTGATGGCGACCGGCATCGTCGCGGCCGGCCTGCGGCTCGACGGTGCCGGCTGGCTGTCCGACATACTGCTGACCATCGCGGCGATTTCGTTCGTCGTCCTCATCGTGCTCAACCTCTGGCGGCTGGCGGCTTTTCGGAAGGACGCGGTCGCGGACTTCTTCGATCCGCAGAAGTCGTTCGGCTACTTCACGGTGGTTGCGGCCGCCGCGGTGCTTGCGAGCGGACTGGCGTCACACGGCCGGACCTGGCTCGCGCTGGCGCTCTTCGTCGTCGGCTTCAGCTGCTGGCTGGTGCTCGGTTACGCAGTCCCGTGGGCGACGATGCTCGACCGGTCGCACCACCCGACCGTGCGGGGCGTGAACGGCTCGTGGTTCCTGTGGGTGGTCTCCAGCCAGTCGGTGGCAACTCTCGCCGCCATCCTCGAACGCCAACTCAACGCAGCTCAGCACATGTTCGCGATGCTGGCGGTGACGGCGTGGTCCGTGGGTGTGTTCCTCTATGGCGCGGAGAGCATGCTCATCGCGCTGCGCGAGATGCTCTACGAGGCGGATTTCGCGCCGTCGTACTGGGTCTGCATGGGCGCCGCGTCGATCACGGTCCTGGCCGGCGCGGACATCCTGCAGACCCCTGGGTCGACGATCGTGGCCAACGTCTCGCCCATCATCGACGCCGCGACGGTGATGTTCTGGTCGTTCGCGAGCTGGTTGCTGCCGATGCTGGTGATCGCTTTCTGCTGGCGGCACCTCTGGCGCCGGGTGCCGTTCGCGTACGACGTCAGCCATTGGAGCATGGTCTTCCCCCTGGGCATGTATGCCGTGGCGTCCGTGCGGCTCGGGCAGGTGGAGAAGTTGCCCTGGGTGGAGCGGACCGGCCGGGTGGAGCTGTGGCTCGCCTTCGCCGTGTGGTGCTTCGTCTTCGCCGGCTTCGTCCGGCACGTATGCCGGATCCTCTTGCGGGACAGAGCGCTCCCGTAGTCGGCCTGGTGTCCGGCGGCCGGTCGGCGTCAATCGTTGCGAACCTGCGACATTCAGCGGAAGTCCCCCAGAATCAGCACTTCCGCCATATCGTGGTGGCCCACAGGACCGGGACACCGATTCTCTGCACTCCGCTAGGTTTCCGCAGCTGCCGGAAGGACTTCCACGTCATGGCATTCACACGCACCCTCAGCATCGCCAGCGCGATGGCCATCGCCGCATCCCTCGCGGCCTGCAGCTCCGGCTCCAGCTCCGGAGGCTCTGGAAGCGGGGGATCTGGCGCCGCCAAGTACGGCAACTGCAAGATCACCAGCAAGGCCAACTCCATCAAGGTCAAGCCGGCCGTCGCCGGGCAGCTGACGGTCGAGACCACGCTGCCCGCCCAGGGCTGGTGGAACGGCACCACCGCCGACTCGATCAAGGACGGCTACGAATACTGCATGGCGGCCGAGTTGGCCAACATGGCCGGCCTCAAGAAGCTGGTCATCAAGAACGTCTCGTTCGACCAGCTGGTCGCCGGGCACACGAACAACTTCGACATCGCGCTCGCGGAGATCTCGATCACGCCCGAGCGCGCCAAGGTCGTGGACTTCTCCAAGCCCTACTTCGACTCCAACATCGGCGTGCTCACCAAGAAGGGCGCCGGCGTGACCGCCGCAAACATCAAGAGCAAGCGCTGCGCGGCATACTCAGGCACCACCTCGGTGGACTTCCTCAAGAACAAGCTGCAGTGCAAGACGCAGAAGGTCTACCCCGACAGTCAGACGCTCTACCAGGGTGTGCTCTCCGGCCAGGTCGACGTGGCGCTGCTGGACACGGCTATCGTGCTCGCCGAGGCGAAGCAGACCGGCAACAAACTCGAGGTGCCGGGCCAGTTCAAGACGGGCGAGAAATACGGCGCGATTTACCCGAAGGGCTCACCGAACGAGACGGCGTTCGACAAGGGCATCACCACGCTGCAGAGCAACGGCACGCTGAAGACGCTGTCCAAGGACTACCTGGGACCGGCGTTCGGCGGCGACCCGTCGGCCGTGCCGGTGTGGTCGCTGAAGTGACCGCTTCCGCATACCTGCGAGGTGCGGGATGGAACCGATGAGCTCACCGGCGCTGATCACCAGCGAGATCCAGCCACCGCCGGAGCCGAGCCAGCCCAAGCCGGTCGCCGGCGTGGCGGTCATCGGGTTGGTCGTCGACCTGATCGGCATCGGAGCGATGCTGTATGCCGCCAAGCTGCTGCGCGACTACAACCACGGCAGTGCAGGGGCCACCGTCGTCGCGGTGATTCTGGTGCTGGCGTCGCTGTACCCGCTGTGGCCGACCATCCAGGGATTCGCCGGAGCGGGTAAACGCAGGCGGCTGCTCGCTGACAAGAAGCTGGTCGCGGCGCGGCGAGCGTCGGCGCGCGGCCGCGAGGACGCCACGATCGGCATCGGCTACGGGGCCGCCGCCATCATCGTCGCAGGCCTCCTGCTGCTGGCGATGACCAACTCGGGAGCGGTCGCCGACACGTTCTTCCGGGTGGACGCCTGGCGGCAGTCGTTCCCGCAGGCGATCCAGGCGTTCTGGATCAACATCTGGGTGGCGGTCATCTCGTTCGTGCTGGTGCTCATCTTCGGCTTGGCGCTCGCCGTCATGCGGATGCTGCCCGGGCGCGCGGGCGCACCGTTGCGACTCATCGCGACGGTCTACTGCGACGTGTTCCGGGCGATCCCGGCGATCGTCACTGTGCTGCTCGTGGTGTTCGGTATTCCGTTGGCATTCACCTTCACCCAAACCTGGAACTCCGCCTACCTGGGCATCATCGCGCTCACGCTCACCTACTCGGCGTATGTCGCCGAGGTCTACCGGGCCGGTCTCGCATCGATCCACCCAAGCCAGAGCGCGGCGGCACGGTCACTGGGACTCAGTTATGCGCAGACACTCCGAGCGGTGCTGGTGCCGCAGGCGGTGCGCCGGATGATCCCGCCGTTGCTGAACGACTTCATCAGCCTGCAGAAGGACACGGCGTTGCTGTCCATCGCAGCTATCCCGGAAGTCCTCACCGTCACCAAGTTGTGGGAATCCAAGCTCTTCACGCTCGCTCCGGTCACCCTTGCGGCGGTCTTCTTCATCATCATCACCATCCCGCAGGCGCGCTTCGTCGACTACCTGATCAACCGGGATGCAGCGAAGCGGGCGGGTGGTTGAGCAATGGCGTTCCTGGAGATCAACGACGTCCACAAGTCGTACGGCCACAACGAAGTCCTCAAGGGCGTCTCGATCAGTGTCGAGCGGCACGAGGTGATCTGCCTGATCGGTGCGTCGGGATCGGGCAAGTCGACTCTGCTGCGCTGCGTCAACCAGCTCGAACAGATCAACAGCGGTGAGATCACCATCGACGGCGACACCGTCACGGGCGCCGGCGTCGACCTGAACCGGCTGCGCCGTGACGTCGGCATCGTCTTCCAGAGTTACAACCTGTTTCCGCACATGTCGGTGCTGAAGAACGTCATGCTCGCGCCCACGATGGTGGCCGGCGTGAACAGCAAAGTGGCTCGGCAGAAGGCCATGACGCTGCTGGAGTCGGTCGGTATGGCGGAGAAGGCGAGCGCCTACCCCGACATGCTGTCCGGCGGCCAGCAGCAGCGGGTGGCGATCGTGCGCGCGCTCGCCATGGAGCCGCGCATCATGCTGCTGGACGAGATCACCGCGGCGCTCGACCCCGAACTCGTCGGCGACGTCCTGGAGATCGTGCGCGAGCTCGCCGAGGAGGGCCTGACCATGTTGCTCGCGACGCACGAGATGGGCTTCGCCAAAGAAGTCGCGAGCAAAGTGTGCTTCCTGGAGCAGGGCTCGATCCTGGAGATGGGTCCACCGCAGCAGATTTTCGAGAACCCGCGCGAGGAACGCACCCAGCAGTTCCTCAGCCGAGTCGTGAAGTCCGGCCGCCTGTAGACACGCCGGCCCTGCTACTCAGCCGCCGCGGTCTGTGCGGGCTCCTGGTCCTTGCCGCGGCGGACGGCGGCGAGCAGCATGTTGGCGACGTCGACGACCTCGACGTCGTCGCGCGCGTTGCCGTCGGACTGCTCGGCGGTGAGGCCGTCGGTGAGCATGACGCGGCAGAAGGGGCAGCCGATCGCGATGCGGTCGGCGCCGGTGGCGACGGCCTCCTTGGTGCGATTGAGGTTGATGCGGGTGCCGAGCTTCTCTTCCATCCACATGCGCGCGCCGCCGGCGCCGCAGCAGAAGGACTTCTCCCCGGAGCGTTCCATCTCGCGGTATTCGACGCCGGGTAGTGCGCCGAGCAGTTCCCGCGGCGGTGCGTAGACGCCGTTGTGCCGGCCGAGGTAGCACGGGTCGTGGTAGGTCACGGACGGGCCGGTCGACGCAGCGCTGGAGGTGATCGCGGCCTGCTCGGGTCGGGCGACCGGCACCAGGCGCTTGTCGCGGACCAGCTTGTTGAGCAGCTGCGTGTGGTGCAGCACCTCGTAATTGCCACCCACTTGGGGGTATTCGTTCTTCAACGTGTTGAAGCAGTGCGCACACGTCACCACGATCTTGGTGGCGCCGGCCTCGTTGAGGGTCTCGACGTTCTGCGCCGCGAGCGCCTGGAAGAGCATCTCGTTGCCGGCCCGCCGCGCCGGGTCGCCGGTGCACGCCTCGCCGTCACCGAGCACGGCGAACGAAACGCCTGCAGTGTCCAGCAGTTCCGCGACCGCCCGGGTCGTCTTCTTCGCCCGGTCCTCGTACGCGCCGGCGCAGCCCACCCAGAACAGGTAGTCGACGTCCGACAAGGACTCCACGCCGCTACTTGGATCGCCGAAGACCTTGACGTCGAAGGGCAGGCCCTTGGCCCAGTCCAGGCGAGCACGGGCCGCCATACCCCAGGGGTTCTGTTTGCCTTCCAGGTTCTTGAACAGGCCGCCCAGCTCCGAGGGGAACGCCGACTCGATCAGCGTCTGGTAGCGGCGCATGTCGACGATGTGATCGACGTGCTCGATGTCCACCGGGCACTGCTCGACGCACGCCCCGCAGGTGGTGCACGACCACAGCACGTCGGAGTCGATGATCGCGTCGGCCTCGCCAAGCGGGTTGTATGCCGCCAGCGGCGCGACCTGGTCATACCCGGTGGCCCCGACCAACGGGATCGCCGTGATCGGGTTGTCCGGCGTGGCCGGCCCGGTGCCCGCGGCCGCCTCCGCCGCCGTCAGGTATGGCGCCTTCGCGTGCGCGTGCTCCCGCAGGGTCATGATCAGCAGCTTGGGCGAGAGCGGCTTGTCGGTGTTCCACGCCGGGCACTGCGACTGGCAGCGGCCGCACTCGGTGCAGGTGGAGAAGTCCAGCAGCCCCTTCCAGGTGAACTCCTCCACCTTGCCGACACCGAACGTGGCGTCCTCGTCCAGCTCCTCCAGTGACTCCAGCGTGACCGGCTCGCCGTCGACCGACATCGGCTGCAGCGCGCCCAGCGAGGTCGCGCCGTCGGCGTGCCGCTTGAAGAAGATGTTGAAGAACGCCAGAAAGCGGTGCCACGCCACGCCCATGGTGATGTTGCGTGCCAGCACGATCAGCCAGGTCATCGCGGTGATGATCTTGATCGTGGAGATCACCACGATCAGCGCCTTGACGTCGGTCAGCGACAGGTGGTGCAGCCACCCGCCGTACCAGGCGGTCAGCGGGAAGTGCAGCAGGTTCGCCGCGCCCTCGCCCTCGTAGGTGCCGAGCGCGTATTCCAGTCCGCGCAGCGACAGCACGCAGATGATCTCGATGAGGATGACCAGTTCGACAAAGTAGGCCTGCCAGAACGTCGAGCCGAAGAACCGTGACCGGCGCCCGTCCAGGCCCGGCGAGCGAGCCGGGTGCTTGTCCCGGCGGTTCCAGATCAGCCAGCAGATGCCGACCAGGCCCGTCCAGCCCAACACCTCCACGACCCAGTCGAAGACTACGAAATCGCCGATGATCGGCAGTGTGAACGTGGGATCCCACACCTGGAAGTACGACGCCAGCACCGCCAACGACAGGATGATGAACGACAGCATCGTCACCCAGTGCGCGAGCGCCACGACCGGCAGCCGCGACATCCGCGTGTGGCCGAAGATCTCCCGCAGCATCGTCGCCACCCGGCGCCCCTTGTGGTCACCCCGATCCTCCGGCCGGCCGAGGGTGAACGTCCGGACGATGTCCCGGACGGCCGGGATCGCGAGCGCGATGCCGATGGCGGTGATGCCGAGAGTGATCACCACGGCGACGATCTGCAGGGCTGACATGGGCGCAAGTCTAACGATGACTACCCCTCGGTAACTTCCCGTGTCCGCCGGCCGACCCGGGGGCCGATTGCGCGACTTGATAACGACCTGTTGGAATATGCATAACCGGTCTCGGAGTTGGACCGTGAAGGGCCGGGTGATCGCACCCGGTGCAACCGTGCAGAGGAAAGGCAACGACGTGCCCATTTTCGACGACGTCACGCAGGCGATCGGCAACACACCGCTCGTGCGCATCAACCGCATCATCGACGCCGCCGAAGGGACGACAGTCGCCGCGAAGCTGGAGTTCAACAACCCGGGCGGTTCGGTGAAGGACCGCATCGGCGCTTCGATCATCAAGGCCGCCGAAGACGCGGGCGAGCTGAAGCCGGGCGGCACGATCGTCGAGGCGACCAGCGGCAACACCGGCATCGCCCTCGCGATGGTGGGCGCCGCCAAGGGTTACAACGTCGTCCTCGCGATGCCGGAGAGCGCCAGCAAGGAGCGCCGGGCACTGCTGCGCGCGTTCGGCGCCGAGCTGGTGCTCACCGACCCGGCCGGCGGCATGAAGGGTGCCGTGGAGAAGGCCGAGGAGATCGCCAAGGACCGCGGGGGAGTCCTCGCCCGGCAGTTCGCCAACGAGGCCAACGCGCGCGTGCACCGCGAGACCACCGCCGAAGAGGTATGGCGGGACACCGACGGCCAGGTCGACATCCTCGTCTCGGGCATCGGCACGGGCGGGACGATCACCGGTGTCGGCCAGGTGCTGAAGGAGCGCAAGCCCGAGGTCAAGGTCATCGCAGTGGAGCCGGCCGAGTCGCCGATCCTCAACGGGGGCAAGCCCGGACCGCACAAGATCCAGGGCCTCGGCGCCAACTTCGTGCCGGAGATCCTGGACACGAAGGTCTACGACGAGGTCATCGACATCGACTTCGAGCAGGCCCTGGAGTGGGCCCGCAGGGCGGCCACCCAGGAGGGCCTGCTCGTCGGCATCTCCTCGGGGGCGGCGCTCGCTGCTGCTGCGCAGGTCGCCGCTCGCCCGGAGTCGGCCGGCAAGACCATCGTCGTGGTCATCCCGAGCTTCGGTGAGCGTTACCTGTCGACGGCGCTCTTCGAGGGTCTGGTCGACTGACGTCATGGCACACAGCACCCTCTTCGTGACTGGCCAGCGGCGCAAACCGGTGACCCAGTCGGTGCGTGCTGCGGTCCGGTCGATCCGCGAGGACCTGGACGCAGCACTCGAGCGTGACCCGGCGACGACGTCGCGCCTGGAGATGGCACTGGCGTCGCCGGGCCTGCACGCGATCTGGGTGCACCGCTTCACCCACCGCATGTGGCGGCGTGGTGGCCGGTGGCGGCTGCCGGCGCGGCTGGTCGCGCAGGCAGCACGCACTGCGACGGGTGTCGAGATCCATCCCGGTGCCACGATCGGGCGGCGCTTCTTCATCGATCACGGCATGGGTGTGGTGATCGGCGAGACCGCCGAGGTCGGCGACGACGTGATGCTCTACCACGGCGTCACCCTCGGCGGCCGGTCGCTCGACCGCGTCAAACGGCATCCCACCGTCGGTAACAAGGTCACCATCGGTGCCGGGGCGCGTGTGCTCGGGCCGGTGACCATCGGGGACGAGGCGCAGGTCGGTGCGAACGCTGTGGTCGTGGGCGACGTCCCCGCCTGCAGCGTCGCGGTGGGCGTTCCGGCGACGGTGCGCTCCTCGCGCCCCGTCGCGGCGCAGCCCGACCCCTACGCCGACCCCGCGTTGTTCATCTGACCCGTCGCTCTACGCTCGGTTCATGACTGAGCGGGACATCCGACAGGTCGCCGTCGTGACGGGCGCGGGCAGCGGCATCGGACGGGCGGTCGCCGTCGGCCTCGCACGCGCCGGTTTCGCCGTCGCACTGGCCGGCCGGCGCCCGGACGCGCTCGCCGAGACGGCATCGCTGCTCGGCGCCGACTCCGGTATGGCGATCCCGACCGACGTCACCGAAGAAGCAGCAGTGGCAACGCTTTTCGAGCGGACGGTGGACCGCTTCGGCAGGGTCGACGTGCTGTTCAACAACGCCGGTGTCTCGTCTTTCGCTGCGCCGTTCGATGACATCGCCCTCGACACCTGGCGCACCGTGGTGGACGTCAACCTGACCGGGATGTTCCTCTGCGCGCGAGAAGCGTTCCGCCACATGCGATCTCAGCAACCCGCCGGCGGCACGATCATCAACAACGGGTCGATCTCAGCGCACGTGCCGCGGCCGCACGCCGCGCCATACACGGTCACCAAGCACGCGATCACCGGGCTGACCAAGCAGATCGCGCTGGACGGGCGGCCGCATCGGGTGCGGTGCGGTCAGATCGACATCGGCAATGCCGCCTCGGCGATGACCGCCCGGATGGCGACCGGCATGCTCCAGGCCGACGGGTCGGTGCGTCCCGAGCCGACCATGCACGTGGAGTCGGTGGTCCGGGCAGTCGTGCTCATGGCGACGATGCCGGACGACGCGGCGATCTTCGACCTGACGATCGCGGCCCCCGACATGCCGTTCGTCGGCCGCGGCTGACCGACCCTGGGTGCGACCCCGGTGTCGCGGCGGCCCACTGCGCCGGCGTCATTTCGCCCGGTTGGGCGCACAATGGAGAGGTAAAACTATCCCCCACACAGGAGGTGGGTCATGGCAACGCAACACAGTTTCAACACGTCGATGGCACACCACCCGGACATCGTGGCCCTGCGGGACCGCTACGACCGGGCGGCGGGGACTCCACGTGCTCAGGTGGCCGAGGGCCTGATGGTCCTCGCCGGTGGGTACGCAGCGATCTCACCATGGGTCATCGGCTTCAGCAGCAGCACGCGGCCGTTGGCGATCAACGACCTGATCGTCGGCGTGGCGATCATGGTGATGACGCTGGTTTGTGCGGATTCTGGAGGCCGCATGTACGGCATGACCTTCGTCGCGCCCGTGATGGGCGCGTGGCTCATCGTCGCCAACTGGGTCATGAACGGCATCAACCCCTCCACCGGCACGATGATCAGCAACATCGTCGCCGGTGCCTGCGTCCTGGTGCTCGGTGCCGGCGTCCTGGGCATGACCTCGACGAGGTTTAGCGAGACCTGATCGGTCCGGTGCCGTCATACATCGAGGGGCTCGGCAACCGGTCGGTCGCCGAGCCCCTCGCTGGATGACTCGGGTCACTCGCCCTTGGCGGCGGCCTTCAGCTTGGAGCCCACGGTGACCTTGGCGGCCTTGGACGCCGGGATCTGGATCTCCTCGCGGGTGCGGGGGTTGCGGCCGGTGCGGGCCGCGCGGTCGACGCGCTCGATGGTGAGCAGGCCAGGCAGCTGGACCTTCTCGCCGCGGCCGATCGCCTCGAGGATGACGTCGTTGAGGCCGCCGATGACGGCGTTGGCGTCCTTGACGCTCACACCGGTGCGCTGGGCGATGGTGCTGGCAAGGTCAGTGCGGTTCATGAATGGGTCCTGTTCCTTGTCTCGGGGACCGGTGCAAACACCGATCCGTCGATCGTGGCGGTGGCCGCCGTGTTGCCGGCGGTCCTGGGCCACCCTATGCCGACGACGCGCGATATTCCGCGCCATTGCAAGGGTGTGACCCGCGCTCCACGGTAGACGCACACTGCGACAAGGTCCACGACACCCCGCCGTCGGCGCGTTTCAGCGCGTCGCGTCGATCGGGTGAGGAGTCGTGCTCGGTGTGTCGGCCGATGTCATCCTGGACGCGCTCGAATCCTCGATGGCACCGGGCACGACCGGACCCGGCCGTCGGCCGACCGCAGCCTGAAATCCTGCAGTGGCAGCGCTTTTCGCTGCCTGCCCCATGCCTTTGATGGCGGCCTGGCCGGCTGCCGCGGCGACCTCGGGGCCCCGCTGCTTGACCTGCTCGGTGGTCTTGTGGCGCTGCTCGACCACTGCCGGGTGGTTCCAAGCGCGCCCGCTGAGCTGCTTGATCTGCTCGTAACGACCCCGGCCCGCACGGGCGCCGAGCACGTAACCGGCCGCGATCCCGACAACGAAGGTCAGCTTGCTCATGAGGACTCCCTCCCGCGTCGGGAGGCGTCATTCACCCTGTGCTCGTTCCGCCGCTCGCTCATGACTCGCGGTTCCTTTCGTCGCGTGTGTCCGACCCTACCTGCCTTTGTATGGCGCTCGCGGGGCCCTCGACGGCGGGGAGATCCTCCGGTGTGCACGCGGCACCCTTAGGATGGTGCGCGCTCGTGCGGCGCTGTCGTCGTCGGGCAAGGAGGGCTCGCATAGTGGCCTAGTGCGGCGGTCTTGAAAACCGCTATGGGTTTACGCCCATCGTGGGTTCGAATCCCACGCCCTCCGCTCGTCGGAACACCACTCCGGTCCAGTAGAAGGTGCGCTCCAGCGCACGTTCTACTGGACCTGACTCGGTTCTGGCCCTGGTGACGGGCCAAGTTCAGAAGACCGACCAGTCGGTGAGCGTGGTGAAGCGGTCGAGTGCGGCGACGCCGGCGACCGAGTTGCCGCGCCGATCGAGGCCTGGACCCCAGACCGCTGCCGAGCAGCGGCCGGGCACGACGGCGAGGATGCCGCCGCCGACGCCACTCTTGCCCGGAAGTCCCACGCGGTAGGCGAATTCGCCGGCAGCGTCATACGTTCCGCAGGTGAGCATGACGGCATTGATGCGCTTGGTGTGCCCGGGCGAGAGCATCCGCGAGCCGTCGCGGCGGGTGCCGTGCCGCGCGAGGAAGAGTCCGGCGAGGGCCAGGTCACGGCAGCTGATCGCGATCGCGCACTGCCGGACGTATTGATCGACGACCTGCCGGACGTCGCCGCGGATGTTGCCGTATGACGCGAGGAAGTGCGCCAGGGCGAGGTTCCGATCGGCATGTGCGGCCTCCGATGCGGCGACCTCGGCGTCGCAGTCGATCGCCGGATTGCCGGCCTCGGTGCGCAGAAAATCCAGCACCGCGTCGGCCGCGTCGCCCACCACGGCCGCCAGATGGTCGGTCACTACCAGCGCGCCCGCGTTGATGAACGGGTTGCGCGGGATGCCGTTCTCGTACTCCAGCTGTACCAGCGAGTTGAAGGCGTTGCCGGACGGCTCGCGCCCCACGCGGGTCCAGATGCTGCTGCCCTCGTTCTTCGCAAGCGCGAGGGCGAGTGTGAACAGCTTCGAGATGCTCTGCAGCGAAAAGGGTTTCGCCCAATCGCCGGCGCCGTGCACAGAGCCGTCGGGCAACGCGACCGCGATGCCGAACTGGTCCGGGTCGACCTGCGCAAGGGCCGGGATGTAGTCGGCCACCGCTCCGGTGCCGATCTGCGGCTCGATCTCGCGGGTGATCTGTGCGAGCAGTTTGTCCAGGTCCACATCGCGCATCCTGGCAGACGCCGCAGGCCCGATCGACAAACTCCTACTCCTCGGTCTATTGACCATGCATCAGGCATCATGCATGATCCAACGGCAGGGGGTCTTGCGTCGCGGTCGGCCGGCAGGTCGGCCGCGCAACCCAACCGAGGAGATGTCGTGAAAGCTCGCTACCTGGCCGGACCACTTGGCGTTGCTGCACTCGCCCTGGCGATGACAGCCTGTTCCGACCCGAGCACCGCAAACAGCACCGAGGCGGGAAGCACCACCGGTTCGCACACACCTGGTGCCTCAACCAGCTCCGCCCTGCCCCCGGTCGCCGTTGACAAAAAGGCTCGCGCAGCGCTCCCGGCATCGATCCGGGACAAGGGCACGATCGTGGCTGTGATGAGTGAAAGCTCCGCTCCGCTTCACTACGTCGACACCACGACCAACCAGGTGACGGGGCTCGACCCGGATCTGGCCCGCGCGCTCGGGCAAGCACTGGGCCTCAAGGTGAAGGTGGTCGGTACCAGCTTCGATGCCATCATCCCCGGACTCCAGGCGGGTAAGTACGACATCGCGGTATCGCAGATGAGTCCGTCGAAGGATCGCCTGCAGGTGCTCGACTTCGTCGACTACTTCAAGTCCGGGAGCGGCATCGGGGTGGCCAAGGGCAACCCGAAGAAGGTCACGAGCGCGCTCTGCGGCTTCAAGGTGGGTGACCTGAAGGGCTCCTATCAGAACACCACTCACGTCCCCGACATGGACAAGAAGTGCGTCGGAGCTGGGAAGCCGAAGATCCAGGAACTCACCTATCCCGACATGCAGGCGCCGCTTCTCGCGCTGGCAGCGGGTCGCATCGACGCGGTGTATGTCGATGGCGGAGTGCTCGGCTATGCCATCAAGCAAGGTGCGCAGGTCCAAGCCCTCGGTTATACCGACGTGTCGCCCGTCAGCATCGGCTACAAGAAGGGCGGCGGGCTGCACAAAGCGATCCAGAGTGGTCTGAAGGCCCTCACGGAGCAGGGTGTCTACCGTTCGGTGCTCGCCAAATGGGGCCAGTCGGACGGGGCGATCACGGACTTCGCCTTCGACAAGGCGCAGTGAGCCGATGACCGATCACGCGCTGACCGTCGAGAAGGTGCCGCCCCGCCGGCACCCGGACCACGACATCCTGATGCGCAAGCCCCAGCAGCGTGTCGTCGGCGACTGGATCATCAATGCCGCGATCACCTTGCTCGGCGTGGCGATCGTGGTGTTGGTCGCGACCAACGACAGGTTCGGTTGGAACATCGCCTTCGAGTGGTTGTTCTCGCACCGGCTGATCACGGGACTGTTGCGGACGTTCGAACTGACCGCGATTTCCATGGCGATCGGCATCGTGCTCGGCATCGCCCTGGCGCTGGCGAGGACCGCGTCCAATCGCATGCTGAACGGCGCGGCCAGCGTGTTCGTGTGGTTCTTCCGCGGTGTGCCGGTCTTCGTGCAGTTGCTGTTCTGGGGCTTTGTCGCCGCGTTGTATCCACACATCGGGCCGTGGAGTGCCAATCAGCTCATCAGCCCGTTCACCGCCGCCATTCTCGGGCTCGGGCTGAACGAATCGGCATACATGTCGGAGATCGTGCGAGCCGGATTGCTGAGCGTTCCCACCGGCCAGGCCGAGGCGGCTCGGTCACTGGGTCTGCGACGATTCGCGACCTTCCGACGTGTCATTCTTCCGCAGGCGATGCGGTTCATCGTGCCGCCGACCGGCAACCAGACGATCTCGATGCTGAAGACCACGTCATTGGTCAGCGTCCTCGCGTTCCCCGAGTTGCTCTACTCGGCTCAGGTCGTCTACAGCCAGAACTACCAGACGATTCCGCTCCTCATCGCGGCGAGCACGTGGTATCTCATCGTGACGAGCGTCCTGAGTCTCGGGCAGCTGTTGATCGAGCGGCACTACGGACGCGGCGACCGCCGCGCGTCGACAAGCAGGCCCGGGCTGATGGCCGGCATCGCACGGCGGAGGAGGCGTTCATGACCTCAGCAGAGCTCGTGGTGCAGGCGTGCCAGGTGCACAAGTCCTTCGGCTCCGCCGACGTTCTCAAGGGTGTCGACCTCTCGGTGCCCCGCGGCGGTGTCACCGGCATCATCGGCCCCTCGGGGTCCGGCAAGACGACCTTCCTGCGGTGCATGAACCGGCTGGAGGCGATCGACGGCGGCTACATACTCATCAACGGCGAGCCGATGGGCGTGACGGTGCACAACGGGCGGCCGGTCGAGGCGACCGATGCCCAGCTGGCGAAGGCGCGGGAGAACGTCGGGATGGTGTTCCAGTCGTTCAACCTGTTTCCGCACATGAGCGTGCTCGAGAACATCATCCTGGCGCCGGTGCGGGTGAAGAAGCAGCGCCGTGCGGATGCGGTCGAGCACGCTCGGGAACTGCTGGACTGGGTCGGGCTCGGGGACCGCGCCGACTCCTATCCGAACCAGTTGTCCGGTGGACAGCAGCAGCGCATCGCGATCGCTCGCGCGTTGGCCATGCGGCCCAGTCTGATGCTCTTCGACGAACCGACCTCGGCTCTGGACCCAGAACTCGTGGGAGACGTGCTCGACGTCATGCGCAAGCTGGCCGATGACGGCATGACGATGGTCGTGGTCACCCACGAGATCGGGTTCGTCCGCGAAGTCGCCGACGATCTCGTGTTCATGGATGGCGGCGTCATCGTGGAGCACGGTGCCCCGCGCGAAGTCATCGGCAATCCGCAGCACGACCGGACACGCAAGTTCCTGCGGCGGGTCCTGGAATGACCGTCCGCGTTCCGCAACCCGACAGCGACATACAGAAGAGAAGGAAAGCCTTGAACGCCAAGTGGATTGTCAGCATCGACGACTACCGCCGAGTGGCAAAACGCAAGCTGCCGAAGATGATTTATGACTACCTGGAGGGGGGCGCGCTCGACGAGTCGACGGTGCGTGCCAACCGGGCGAGCCTTGACGGGTTGCTGCTCCGACAGCGCAACTTCGTGGATCTGACCGAGCTCGAGACGCGCACCACGCTGCTCGGCAGCGATGTGCAGTTGCCCCTGCTCGTGTCGCCGATGGGGATGCTGACGATCTTCCACCCCGGGTCCGACGTGGCCGTCGCCCGTGCCGCGGCCACCGCGGGAAGCATCTTCGTGCACAGTGCGTGGGCTGGTTGTTCCATTGAAGAGGTCGTCGAGAGCACGTCGGCGACGGTGTGGGCGCAGGTCGGCATCTGGAAGGACGCCCAGGAAGTCTCCGCGTATCTGGATCGGCTGAAGGCCCTGGGTATTGAAACCCTTGTCGTCGCAGGGGATGTCAGCTCGTCGAGCAAACGTGAGCGTGACCTGCACCACGGTCTGTCGATGCCGCCGCGGCCGCCGGTGGTGGACTACCTGCGCACGGCCACGAGACCGCAGTGGGTGTGGGGTTGGCGGACCGGCCGTCCGATGACCTACGGCAACTACAGCGTCGAAGGCCGGCCGATGAAGATGTCGGAGATGAACAAGTGGATGGCCGACAACAAGAACAAGGCGGTCACCTGGTCGGACATCGGGGACATCCGGCGGCGTTGGTCTGGAAAGGTCGTCGTCAAGGGGATCATGAACGGTGCGGACGCCAAAAGGGCCGTGGCCGAAGGCGTCGACGCAGTCTTCGTGTCCAACCATGGTGGTCGCCAGTTCGACGCGCAGCCCGCGACGATCGATGTGCTGCCGGAGGTGGTTGACGCGGTGGACGGCAAGGCACAGGTCTTCCTCGACGGGGGCGTCCGACGCGGGCACGACATCGTGAAGGCCGTGGCCCTCGGCGCGGACGGCGTCCTGGCCGGCCGTCCATTCGCCTACGCATTGGCGGCTCGTGGCCAGGCCGGTGTCGAACACGCCTTTTCGATCTTCGCCGAGGAGCTGGCGGGAGCCATGGGGTTCGTCGGTACGACGCGGGTCTCGCAGATCGACCGATCGGTGCTGCGCAAGTAGCCGGACGATTGGGTCATCCCGTGTCACGATGTGTGGCGGCCAGTCTCCGGTCGGAGCCTTCAGGAAGTGACGACCATGACCGATGAACGAAACGGAGCCCGCGTCCGGCTCAAGGGACGGCAGGTGCTGACGGATCAGGTGTTCGAGGCGATTCTCGCGCAGCTGTTGGACAACGAGGTGCCGCCCGGCTCCAGCCTGACCATCGATCGCCTGGCCCGTGACTTCGGCGTGTCCATCACTCCGGTGCGCGAAGCACTCGCTCGGTTGGAGACAACCGGAATGGTGCGCCGAGAGGCGCTGCGCGGTTACACGGTCGCGCCGGCTCCGAGCCCCGCGGAGGTGCGCGACCTGTTGGAGGCACGCCGCATGTTGGAGCCGGAACTCGCGGCACGTGCGGTCCTGCGCGGAGCGCCGTCCCTGGTTGCCGATCTGGAGCGGATCAGCGACGACCTGGACCGGGCACAGGCGGGCGGCGACGCCTTTGCGGACTGGCGGCCGTACTGGACCGCGGACGAGGCATTCCACCGGAGGATCGCCGAAGCCGTGGGCAACGACGCCATGCTTCGTATGTACCTCTCCACCGAGGGTTACACCCAGCGGTTCCGGCTCATGGTGCACAACCAGATGAGTGGCGAACACACCGTCGCAGAGCACCGGGAGATCGTCGAGGCCGCCCGGAAAGGCTCGTCGCGGGACGCTCGCGACGCGATGCTGCGACACATCGAGGGCATCACCAGGCGGGCACTCGAGCTTCCGATGTTTTCGGGACCGGACGGGTCGGGCGACGACGTCACCTGAGCATCAACTGCAGGCGCTCGACGGCCGGTATGTCGGCCGGCGCCCACTCGACGCTGTGCAGCTCGGCGACCGGGATCCAACGCAGGGCGGCGTGCTCGTGTGCTCGCGGTTCGCCGTACTCCAACGTGGCGAAGAACGTGGTCAACCGGATCATGCCGAATTCGTAGCGGTGTGTGGTGGTTTCGACGCGATCGCCGACGGCGATGTCGCAGTCGAGCTCCTCGCGCAGCTCACGCACGAGCGCCCGCTGGGGTGACTCGCCGGGCTCGATCTTGCCGCCGGGGAACTCCCAGTGGCCGGCCAGCGCCATACCGGGCCCACGCTGTGCGGCGAGGACTGCGCGGTCGCGTACCAGCACCGCCCCGACGACATCGATCAGCTGGGTCATCGGCGGTCCCTCCATGAGAAAGCCCTGGCGAGCGTCTCCGCTGCCAGGGCTGTGCACTGTCTCAACACAGTGAGTGCACCCGTAGGGATTCGAACCCCAAACCTTCTGATCCGTAGTCAGATGCTCTATCCGTTGAGCTACGGGTGCGTGCTGCCCGGTGTCCCGTGCAACGTCGAGACACTCTACCCGAGGACCCGGGGAGTGGTGAAATCGCGGTAGGCGTCAGGCGCCGAAGGGCAGCACAGGCATGCCGCCGACACCCGGGTCGACAGCGAAAACGGCGCCGGCGAGCGGTTGTTCGCCCTTCGGCACGTTCTCCCGAGTGGTGGTGATGTAGAGCGTCTGCAGCGCATCGCCGCCGAAGGTGCACGCTGTGACGTTGGTGACGCCGGGCACCTCGACCACCTGGCTGAGCTTGCGGTCGAGGTAGCGATGGACGGCCGAGCCGCCATACAGCGCCACCCAGACGCCGCCTTCCTGGTCGACCCAGAGGCCGTCCGGCTTGCCCTGCACGTCGTCCGGCAGTTCGACCCATGGACGGCGTTCGGTGAGACCGGTTTCCGGCGCCCAGTCGAACGCCCAGATGGTGCGCGTCGGGGTGTCGTTGAAGTATGTCGTGGTGCCGTCCGGGGACCAGCCGATGCCGTTGGCGATGGTGAGGTCGTGCAGGACGGGTGAGGCCATTCCCTCGGTGGTGAGCAGGTAGAGCGAGCCGCCGCCCTGGTGCTGGTCGTAGGCCATCGTGCCGCAGTAGAAGTTGCCCATCGGGTCGCAGCCGCCGTCGTTGAACCGCACCGACGGGTCGTCCCAGATCGGTTGCATCACTTGCAGATCCGACAGGTCGTTCTTGGTCGCGAGCGCGAACTCGCGCTCCAGGGCGATCAACGCACCGCCCGCCCCGCGGGGCCGCATCGCGGCCGCGACCTTGCCCACGTGGATGCGCTGCACGTCCTCGCCGCGGGCGATCAGCACGTCGCCGGCCATCATGTCGACATACCGCAACTCACCGGGGCCTTCGAGGGACCACTCGGGCCACCAGACCGGCCCTTCGGCGTGGAAGGCGTGGGGCTTGGCGATCGGTTCGGCGCGCATGGGGCCAGCCTATTTCACACCTTTTCGGCTTCCTGGGTCTGCGGGTCCCACTTGGTGATGTGCCTGGCCTCCCAGCCGCGGGCCTTCATCGCGTGCCGGGCCTTGCTGCGGTATGTCGGGGTGAGCCGCTCGACATACAGCTTGCCGTCGAGGTGATCGGTCTCGTGCTGCAGGCAGCGCGCCAGCGTTCCACCGGTGGCCTCGACGACGACCTCGTTGCCGTCCAGGTCCGTGCCGGTGACCTTTGCCCAGTGCGCCCGCGCGGTCGGGAACCACTCACCCGGCACGGACAGGCAGCCCTCCGCGCCGTCCTCCGGCGAGGGGTCGCCCGGTGGCACGGTGCCCTTCTCCAGCACCGGGTTGATGACGACGCCCCGTTGTTCGACCTCGGACTCGTCGGCGCAGTCGTAGACGAAGATCCGCAACCGGACGCCGACCTGGTTCGCCGCGAGACCGGCGCCGTGCGCCGCGTCGAGAGTGTCGAACATGTCCTGCACCAGCGTGCGGACCTCAGGGGTGATCTCCTTGACCTTCTTGGTCGGCTGGTGCAACGCCTTGTGCCCGATGACGGTAATCGGACGGACTGCCATGAACCTCAACTCCTGTCGCAGGCGACGTGACGCACTCGACCACGAAGGTTATCCGGCGACGCCCGCGGCGCGGCGGGGTGCGTCAGTCGTCGTGCAGGTCGCGAGGCTTCCGGTGTGGCGGCGGCTCGGCCGGTCGGGACCAGCCGACGTCGTTCTCGTGCCCGAATGCCGGAGGCTGCTCGCCGTTGGCACGCCGCAGGATTCGCTCCCGTAAGCCGCTGCGGCGGGGGCGTTCGGGGCGCGGGAGGTAGGAGCCGATCGGCCGGATCGGCACGTCGGTCGGGTCGTGCTGCTGGCCGCCTGCCGCACGTGCCGTGGCCAGCTGACGCGCGAGGTAGGGGTCGGTGTCGTCCGGATCAGCGTCCTCGAACACCTCGGTCGGCTCTTCGTCCTCGCCGAAGATCTCGCCGACGATGGCCAGGTAGGTCTCCTTGGCGTCCCGGATGAAGTCGATCTGCCGCAGCGCCTGCTGCTGACCGGCACTCTCCAGGATGAACTGTCCGTAGCCGAGGAACTGCCCGAGCAGGCTGCGGTTGAAAGACATGTCGGTCACCTTGGCCAGCGGCATCATCGCGACCCGCCGCTTGAGCACGCCATACGTCATCAGCAGGCGCTTGTCGGTGGCGACGAACCAGTCGAACCGCCACATGAGCAGCCGGACGGCGGCATACGCCAGCAGGATGAACCACAGTTTCCAGGCCAGGTCCGTGAGTACGCCGTACCTCGCGGGCGCGGAGAAGCCGGCGATCAGCGTGAGGAAGAAGCCGGTGACAGCCATCCCGACGGGTTGGGCGACGGCGACCCAATGCTGGCGTTGTGCGACGACGAGTGTCTCGTCATCGAGGAGGAACCGCGCCATCGCCGACTCGGCGGCTGGATCGACGTGATCCATGCGAGACTCGCCTAGCTGTTGAGGATCTTGTCGAAGAACGTGCCGATCTGGTGGATGCCGTTGGACAGGATCGACCAGATGTTGTGCACGATGCTCGCCGACTGATCGGGCGACTTGAAGATCGCGTAGGCGACGAAGGCGACGAGCAGCCAGATCACGACCTTGCGGACCTTGTCGAGCGCCATCATTCCTCCGGCTTGCGTGGTTGGCGCCGTGCAGTGGGCGCACGGGCCTGAGCTTCATTGTGACAGATGTGGCGGTTGGGACTCGACAACGAGGCTGACGTGGAGTGTCGTATGCCGCACACCGGCTCGCGACATGACGGCGCCCCGGTTGGTGCTGGCTACCATCGGTGCCGCGCCGTCGCGTGCGCGCCCGTTGCTCCGCCGGCCTCGAAGGACCCGCCCATGCCGCACGAAACCTCGCAGCGCTCGGTCGAGTTGCGGCTGCGCGAGGCCCTCGAGGACGTGGCGGCCGGTGTCCCGCGCGCGGCGCTCGCCGGCTCGGTGGAGTGGCTGATCGAGCGATACCGGGCGGGTGGAGCTGCGGCGACGCCGATCCTCTCCAGCGGTGTCGATGTCCTGGCCTACGCGCTCTACCGGATGCCCGCCACGCTCGCCGCCTGCCGCAACATGGTGCAGAACAGCGCCTTCCGGCTGCCGGAGATCTCGTCGGTGGTTGATATCGGTGGCGGGACCGGTGCAGCCGCGTGGGCAGCGATCGCGCAGTGGCCGGAGGTGCGGGTGACCGTGCTGGACCAGGTCCAGGAGGCGCTGGCGTTGGGGCGGCAGCTGCGCGCGGGCGAGGCCGGAGCGGTCGACTTCGCGTCCTGGCGGGCCGGTGCGGCGGTGCCCTCTGCCGATCTGGTGACGGTGTCCTACGTCCTGTCCGAGCTGACGGCCGACGCGCAACGGTCCCTCGTGGCGTCGGCCGCAGGGGCCGCACGCCGGGCGGTGGCGATCGTCGAGCCGGGTACGCCAAGCGGCTATCAGCGGATCCTCGCGGCCCGGGAGCTGCTCCTGGCGACGGGTTGGCGGGTGGTCGCGCCGTGTCCGCACCAGCTCACCTGTCCGCTGCGCGGCCGGGACTGGTGTCACTTCAGCGCTCGCGTCGAGCGGTCCGCACTGCACCGGCAGCTGAAAGGCGGTGAGCTCGGGCACGAGGACGAGAAATTCTCCTACGTCGTGGCAGTGCGGAACGACAGTGCAGTGCTTGATGATTCGTCGGCGCGGATTCTGCGGCATCCGGTGAAGCGCAAGGGACTGGTCGAGCTGCAACTGTGTCGTCCGGATGGCACCGCGAGCCGGGAAGTGGTGAGCAAGCGGCAGGGGGCGGCATACAAACAGGCGCGGGACGCGCGCTGGGGCGACGCCTGGCTTTCTTGATGCGGTCGGCGGCGATCGAGGTCCCAAATAAGTGTTTGACAGTGGGCGAAGCGAAGCGCCAAGCTCTCCAACATGTCTTTGGAGGATGAGGCGATCACCGAGCTGCGGGCGTCGGCGCACCCGGTCCGGCTCCGGATGCTGTCGCTGCTCACCGGTGCACCGCTCAGCGCCGCCGAGCTGGCCCGGGAGTTGGGTATCACCCAGGCGAACGCCAGCTATCACCTGCGGATGCTCGCCAAGGCGGGCCAGGTCGAGGTAGCCGCGACCGAATCCGTGCGGGGTGGTCAGGCGAAGAAGTATCGCTACCGCTACCCCCGCGAGCGAGTGAGCCCGAATGCCCCGCGACCTCCGGGTATGTCGGCGGCCGCGTGGCAGCAATACCTGCACGTCCTGCACCGCGAGCTGGTGCGCCGCTCCGAGCACCGGGTCGAGGGCCGGTCGCTGAGCATCGACGCAGAAGTCTGGCTGACGTCGGAAACCTGGCGTCGGGCAAGGGAACTGGTCCAGGAGGCGTCCCGGCTCGTGCACGACGAGGCGCTCGCACCGCACACCGCGGGGTCGGAGCACGTCAACTTCCAGGCGGAACTCTTCCGGATGCACGAAGAGCGCGACGTGGAGTCCGGCGAATGAGCGAGAGCAAGCTCGCGTCCGCGCTGCCGGTGCTGCACGAGAAGAACTTCCGGTGGTTCTTCCTGTCCCGGTCGATCAACACCGTCGGCGGCATGATGACGCCCGTCACGATCGCCTTCGCGGTGCTGAAGATCGACAACTCGGCGAGCGCACTCGGAGTCGTGCTGACGGCCGAGATGGGCGTCAACGTGCTGTGCCTGCTCTTCGGTGGTGTGATCGCCGACCGGTTGCCGCGGCGAGCGGTGATGCAGACGTGTTACCTGGTGATGGCGGCCGTGCAGGTGACGATGTGCGTCTCGTTGCTCAGCGGCTGGGCGACCGTGGCGACGATGACGGTGCTGGGTGCGATCGCGGGCGGCGTGTCGGCGTTCTCGATGCCCGCCCAGCAGGGGCTGATCCCGCAGCTGGTCTCCCGTAGCCACCTGCAGCAGGCCGATTCGCTGATGTCGTTCGTGCGCAACGGTGCGACGTTCGTCGGGCCGATCCTCGGCACGCTGCTGGTGGCGTCGATCGGGCCGGAGCTGGCGCTCGCCGTCGACGGACTCTCCTTCCTCGTGGCGGCCACGCTGCTCGCCCGGGTCGTGCTGCCGGCGGCAGCCCGGCAGGCCACCTCGACGCTGAGCCAACTGCGAGAGGGCTGGAGCGAGTTCGTATCCCGGACGTGGCTGTGGGTGATCGTGCTGGCCTTCGGGGTGCTCAACGCGATCCAGATGGGTGTCTGGGTGGTCGTCGGGCCGGTGGTCGCCAAGAACAATCCAGCGTTGGGCATCAGCGGCTGGGGCGTGGTGCTGGGGGCGGAGGCGGTCGGCATGCTGCTGACGTCGGTCGTGTTGCTGCGCGTGCACATCCACCGACTGCTGCTCGACGGTATGGCTGGCATCGCCCTGATATCGGTTCCGTTGCTGTTGCTGGGGATTCATCCGCACACCGTGTTGCTGGCTGCGGTCGCGCTGATCGGCGGCGCAGGCTCACAGGTGTTCAGCACGGCGTGGACGGTGGCGATGATGGAGCAGATCCCCGGCGCGGTGCTGTCGCGGGTGTCCAGCTACGACATGCTGGGGTCGTTCGTCGCCATACCGATCGGGACCATGACGTTCGGCTGGCTGGCCAGCCACGTCGACATACAGCCGCTCATCATCACCGCGGCGTGCTGTTATGCGGCGATCGCGCTCGCGACCCTGCTGGTGCCGTCCGTGCGGCAGCTGACCCGGCTGCCCGAGGAGTCGGCGCTTCAGACGACGCCGTAGAGCCGGTCTCCGGCGTCACCCAGCCCGGGCACGATGTAGCCGACATCGTTGAGCCGTTCGTCGATCGCGCCGGTGACCAGGGTGATCGGTATGGCGAGGTCGGACAGCTGTTCCTCCACCGCCGCGATGCCCTCCGGCGCGGACAGCAGCGTCACGGCGGTGATGTCATCGGCGCCGCGCTCGGCGAGGTAGCGGATGGCCATCGCCAGCGTGCCGCCGGTCGCGAGCATCGGGTCGAGCACGTAGCACTGCCGACCGGAGAGGTCGTCGGGCAGCCGGTTGGCGTAGGTGATCGCTTCGAGCGTCTCTTCGTTGCGCTGCATGCCGAGGAAGCCGACTTCAGCGCTCGGCAGCAGCCGCACCATGCCCTCGAGCATGCCGAGACCGGCCCGCAGGATGGGCACCACGAGCGGTTTGGGGGTGGAGAGCTTGATGCCGGTGGTCGGCGCGATCGGGGTCTCGATCTCGAACGGCTCGACCCGCACCTCGCGCGTCGCCTCGTAGGCCAGCAGTGTCACCAGCTCCTCCGCCAGCCGCCGGAAGGTCGGGCTGTCGGTGCGCTTGTCCCGCAGATAGGTCAGCTTGTGGGCGATGAGGGGGTGCTTGGCCAGCTCGACACGCATGCCGCAAACTCTAGTGGTGTCCGCGCCCGATCCCGCCTACGACGAGTGGATGAGCCTGGCGCTCGAGCAGGCCCGGCTTGCCAGCACGACGGACGACGTGCCGGTCGGTGCGGTGCTGCTCGACGCGGAAGGTGCACCGGTCGGCTTCGGGCCCAACCGGAGAGTCGCGGACGGTGACCCGCTGGCGCACGCGGAGATCGTCGCCATTCGTTCTGCCGCAACGCAGTTCGGCCACTATCGGCTGGACGGGTGCACGATGGTGGTCACCCTGGAGCCGTGTCTGATGTGTGCCGGCGCAATCATGCAGTCGCGCATCTCGCACCTCGTCTTCGGCGCCTGGGACCCCAAGGCGGGCGCGTGCGGCAGTGCCTGGAATGTCGTCGCGGACAACCCGAGCCCGCACCGGCTGGACGCCGTCGGCGGGGTCCGGCAGCAGGAGTGCGCGCAGCTGCTCGGCGAGTTCTTCCGAGCTCGCCGCAAGAACCTCAGCGCTTCCGGCTGACGGGAGGTCCGGCCGCTCAGTCGGGCACGGGCCGCTGCGCCAGGACGTAGGCGCGCTCGGTGGGGATCTCGACGCCGGGGTGCGGCAGCCGGGTGGTGACCGAGACGATGTCGAAGCCGGCCTCCGCGATCTCGTCGATCACCTGGTCCGGCTCCAGGAAGTGACCGTTGATGTCGACGCTGTGGCCGAACCACGTGTCGAGGTGCTGGACCTGGCCGGCGGAGAACTCCTCGCTGCGAATGTGGAAGGACACCAACGCGATGCCGCCGCTGCGCAGGGTCCGGAAGATCTGCGCGAAGGTGCGCTCGCGCTCGGTCTTGCTGAGGTTGATGATCGAGTAGAGCAGGACCGCGGCCGAGAGGCTCTGGTCCGGCTCGGTCAGATCCGTCATCGTCTCGACCTTGAACTCCAGGTCCGGGTTCTCGGCCCGCGCGATCTCGATCATCGCCGCTGAGATGTCGATGCCGATCGGTTTCGCCCCGAGGCTTGCGAGATAGCGGGTGACGTGCCCGGGTCCGCAGCCGACGTCGGCGATGCGGCTGTCGTGCGACATCTCCACCAGCGCCCGGAGGAGCGCGCGGTCCAGCGGCTTGCCGCTCAGTTCGTCGCGCAGGGTTTCGGCATACTCCGTGGCCACCGCGTCGTATGCCGCCGCGACCTGATGGTCGGAGGGGCGCTCGCTCGTCATACTCACAACCTAAGCGGTGGAACCCGCAGAGGCGACGCGACGCGGCGCGTGAGTCGACCGCTCGCGAACCCCCACCGAGCGCGCCGACCGGACTAGCGTCGTTCGTTGGCCGAAGTCGGATCGGAAAGGGTGCGAGGAGTCGTCGTGCGTCGTGTGTTGGGTGTCGTCGGGGTGTCAGTCGTGTCAGTGGGTATGGCGCTCGCCGGCGCCACGGGAGCGAGCGCGGCAACAGGAGTGATCGAGTCCTCCGGAGGTGAGACCGTCTCGGCGCAGCCGCCGGTGTCGCGCCCGGACACCGCGCACTGCACGGTGACGCTCGCCGACCACTTCATGTCGAACGCTGCCGACCTGTCGCCGCAGAACTACTCCGGGACGCTCACCGTGCCCGAGCAATGCCGCGGGAAGAAGTGGTCGAAGGTGGTGCTCGACTCCACGACCTCGGTGTCCGGCCGGCAGTACGACCGGTCCGGTGAACTCGAGGTCGGCGGTGTGCCAGTGTGGTTCGGCACGACACAGGAGCCGAACGGCGCCAAGCCGACGACCTTCTCGTTCAGCAAGGACATCACCGAGTTCAGTTCGCTCTTCAAGACCTCGCAGCCCTACTCGGGTGGGATCGGCAACTACATGTCGAGCGTCTACACCGGCAACTACGACCAGACGGTGAAGATCACCTTTTACCTGGCCGACCGGCAGCACCCGGCGCCGGACGTCCCCGACGACGTTGTCGGTGTGCCGATCTCGGACCTGTCTCCGGGGTCGCCAACCGCGTCCGCGACGCTGTCCGACCTGCCACGCAACATCACCCGCGCGCGGCTGGAGACCACGCTCAAGGGGAACGGGTGCGACGAGCAGTGGTTCACGGCTGTCCCGGACGCCGTGGCGGCGGAGTTTCCCGGCGACGGCCTCTGCGCAGCGAGCGCCTATCGCGAGGCGATGGTGTCGGTCGACGGCACCCGAGCCGGTGCCGTCGGCACCTTCCCGCACATCTACTCCGGTGGCATCGTGCCGACCTTGTGGCGGCCGGTCGTGGCTATCGACACGCTGGACATGCGCACCGAATCGCTTGATCTGACACCGTTCGCCGGCCGGCTGGTCGACGGCAAGGAGCACACGATCTCCTTCGCCATGAACCCGATCGGCGACACCTGGAACGTCCGCGCCGCGCTGTTCCTCTGGACCGATCATCACCAGGCGCAGACATCGGGCGCGTTGACCTCGGACACCGTGGCTGCGGCGCCGACGACGAACACGACCGCCGGCCAGCCGGTCGACGGGACGGTGAAGTACGGGGAGACCGCCACGCGGGCCGATCAGCTGAGCGGGTATGTCGACACCTCCGCCGGACGGGTCGTGACGACGGTCAACACCTCTCGTGACTGGTCGAATGCCGGCAGCATCGGCGACTCCGGGCTCGTGCAGAACATCACCCAGTCCGACCAGATGGACTCGCGTTCGGTGTCGCGCATCGGGCACCGGATCGTGCGCAGTTCGGTGCTGCGCGAGTCCTACCCGATCACCGTCGACTTCTCCGCCGCCAACTACGTCAACGACCAGAACTTCTCGCTCGAGGGCACCGTCGACATGACCCAGCGGGTGCAGAGCCTGGTCACGGACGGCCGGCAGCACGTGCGTCGCGGATGGGACTGGAACGTCACGTCATACGGCATCCTGGCGCGGGAGAACGGCGTCACGAGCGAGTCGGACGGGCACTCGACCACGAGCTACGTGGGCACGGACGACCTCGGCCGGCCCTACTGGCACCGGATCACCACCGACCACGGCCTCGTGGTCACCGACCGTCAGCACTCCACGGCGTCGCACTGAGCCGGTGCAGCCGGGCGGCTTCTCGCAGCAGGTGGTCTCGCTCCTTGGTGTTGGTCGCCTGCCGTGCCGCGTCGGCGTAGAGACGCGCCGCGTCATCGAGATCGTCGGCCCGTTCGTGCAGGTATGCCGCCGCTGCGCTGTGGCGAGGCACCGTCGGGTCGACCTCTGCGAGGGCGGCCAGCCCCACTCGCGGCCCGTCGGCCTCGCCGACGGCGACAGCGCGATTCAGCTGCACCACAGGAGAGTTGGTCAGGTCGAGAAGCTCGTCATACCAGCTGACGATCTGGACCCAGTCAGTTTCCTCGACGGCACGGGCGTCGGCGTGCAGAGCCGCGATCGCGGCCTGCGCCTGGTATTCACCCAGTCGGTCGGCAGCCAGTGCGCTCTGCAGAATCGCGACCGCCTCCGCGATCGACGAGGTGTCCCAGCGGGAGCGGTCTTGTGCTCGCAGCGGCACAAGTCGTCCGTCGGGGTCGGTCCGGGAAGCGCGTCGCGCGTGGTGCAGCAGCATCAGCGCGAGGAGCCCGCGGACCTCCGGTTCCGCGGTCAGTGAAGCGAGTTGGCGGGTCAGCCGGATTGCTTCGGCGGTGAGGTCGACCGAGCCGCCGTACCCCTCGTTGAAGACGAGGTAGAGCACGCGCAGCACCGTCGCGAGATCGCCGGGCGAGTCGAGCGGGGTGTCCCGCAGCTGTCGTTTGGCGCGACTGATCCGTTGCGCCATGGTGGCTTCGGGCACGAGGTAGGCGTCGGCGATCTGCTTCGTGGTGAGGCCGCCGACTGCGCGCAAGGTCAGCGCGACGGCCGACGAACTGGTGAGTTTCGGGTTCGCGCAGAGGAAGTAGAGCCGGAGGCTGTCGTCCCGGCTCGAGGGGCCGCCCGGGGCGCGTTGCTGTGCGACCCGGAGTTCTCGTGTGTGGCGCGCTTGGGTCGACTTCACCTGGTCGAGGAACTGCCGCCAAGCCACTGTGATCAACCAGCTGAGTGGATCCCTCGGTGGTGAATCGTCCCGGCTGCCAAGCGCTTTGATCAGGGCTTCCTGGACGGCGTCCTCTGCCGACGCGAAGTCGGCGCCGCGTCGGCAGAGGGCGCTGGTCGCAGCGGGCACCAGTTTTCGCAGCAGTTCGTCATTCATGCTCCGAACTCCGGGTGTTGCTCACTCGGCTGTGGCTTCGGGGTCCCAGTCGAGCACTCGACGGAATTCGAGCCATTCGCCGAGCGGTTTTCCGGCGGCACCCGGTGCGGCCGAGAGCCGCCCGGCCAGCTCCAGGGCCCGCTCCTCGGAGTCGACGTCGATGATCATCCAACCGGCGATGAGGTCCTTCGTCTCGGCGAACGGGCCGTCGGTCACCGGTGGCTTTCCCTCGCCGTCATACCGCACCCACATGCCTTGGTCGGAAAGCGCGTCAGCGTAGACGAATTCGCCGGATTCCTGCAGCTCGCCCGCCAAATCGTTCATGTACTTCATGTGTGCGTCGATCTCCTCCGGCGTCCACCGGTCCATCGGTACGTTGTTGGTCGGTGCCGGAGCGCCGCGGTAGTGCTTCAGCAGCAGGTATTTCATGGTCGTTTCCCTCCGTTGTTGCGACCATTGTGGTCGCGGACAGCCAAGGGACGAAGCTGTCGATCCGATCTCGACATCCGCGCCGAAGAAGATTTTCGGATCGGCTCAGTCGTCGATCTGGGTCGGCACCAGGAGTCGCTCGACGCTCTCCGCTCTTGGCTCGGCGTCCGGAGCGGCCAGCCTGCTCCCCTAGAGTCGTCAGGTGAGCATTTGGGTTCTATGGAGCGGACGCGGCTGTGACGGTTGATCGGGGGACTGCGCGGGCGCGCGACGACTACACGCCGGATCCTGCTCGCTGGAAGGCGCTGGGGGTCTGTCTCGCTGCCGGTTTCATGACGTTGCTCGACGTGAGCATCGTCAACGTCGCGCTGCCGAGCATCCGCACCGGCCTGAGCGCCGGCGAGAACGAACTGTCGTGGATCGTCTCGGGTTACGCGCTCACTTTCGGCCTGCTGCTCGTGCCCGCCGGCCGCGTCGGTGACGCCCGCGGCCGACGGTCCACCTTCATGGTGGGCGTCGCGGTCTTCACCCTGGCGAGCGCCGCGTGCGGCTTCGCCCCCAGTGGGGTGGTGCTCGTGATCGCGCGGCTCGTGCAAGGTCTGGGCGGCGGGCTGGTCACCCCACAGGTCAACGGACTGATCCAACAGCTCTTCCGGGGCGCCGAACGCGGTGTCGCGTTCGGCATCTTCGGCGGCGTCGTCGGCATCTCGACCGCCATCGGTCCGATCGTCGGCGGTCTGCTGATCAGCGGGTTCGGCGTCCACAGCGGCTGGCGCTACGTCTTCTTCGTCAACCTGCCGATCGGCATCGCCACCATCCTGCTGGCCCTGCGTTACATCCCTCGGCAGGCGGCAGTCCCATCGGGCCGGCGACACGATCTCGACCCGGTCGGCGTGTTGTTGCTCGGACTGACGGTGCTCTTCGTGATCTTCCCGTTCATCGAGCAGCAGCAATGGCATTCGCCGCTCCGCCCGCTGATGTTTCCTGTCGCGGCGGTGCTCGGCGCGCTCTTCATCTGGTGGGACCTGCGCTATCTGCGACGCGGGCGCGACCCCGTGGTCAACCTGCGGCTGTTCGGCATACCCAGCTACCGCAACGGTGTGCTGTTGGGCATGGTCTACTTCGCGGGCTTCACCGGTGTCTTCTTCATCTACGCGCAGGCGCTGCAGGAGGGCCTGGGCTACTCGGCGCTCTTGTCGGGGGTGGCCACGCTGCCGTTCGCCATCGGGTCGGGAGCATCCGCCGCACTCAGCGGCAAAGTGGTGACCGCGTTCGGGCGACCCATGGTCGTGATCGGCGCGGCGCTGGTGCTGCTCGGTGCGTTGAGTATGGCGTGGGCCGCCGACGTCGTCACCGGCAGAGGACTCGGCTGGGCGATGGCGCTGCCGATGCTCGTCGGAGGGATCGGCAGCGGCCTCGTGATCTCGCCGAACATCACCCTGACGGTCGCTGAGGTGCCGGTCGCGCAGGCGGGCGTCGCGGGCGGCATCCAGCAGACCGCCCAGCGCGTCGGCTCGGCAGCCGGCATCGCCATCACCGGCAGCGTCTTCTACGGCGTGCTGCAGACCACCGCCCGCAGCGGCCGCCCGGACTTCGGCGAAGCGCTGGTGCACGGCCTGCTCGTGGTGGCCGCCTTCGTCGCGGTCGCGATGGTGCTCGGCATCATCGAGGTCGTCGGACTGCGCGTGCGGGCCCGCACACAGGCGCGCAGGTAAAAGCGCCCTTACGCCTCCAAGCGGTGGCGGCCGGGGAAGCGGTGCACTTCCTGCGGCCAGTCGAGTGCGACGGCGAGGCGCCCCGCCCAGTCGCGCGCCGTCTCGTCGTCGGGCACGTCGATGACGCAGAATCCGCCGAGGTGCTCCTTGGTCTCGACATACGGCCCGTCGCTGAAGACCGGCTGCCCACCCTCGGCCGCAACGCTGCAGATCACCGACGAGGCGTCGATGCCGCCGTTGCTGAAGAGGAAGACCCCCGCTGCCTTCATCTCGTCGAGCACCGCCAAGGACCTCCGGCTCTTTTCCCGCAGTTGCTCCAGCGTGTGCTCCGGCACCCACTCGTCGTTGAACGCGATCAGATACTCAGGCATGTGTGGTCTCCTCTCGGTTGCGCCGACCCGGTCGGCCGCCGCTCATTCACTCCACGAACGGCGAAGCTCCGATCGGACACCCTCGAAGGACCATTTTCAAGGCGGCCGCACTCGATAACCTTGGCCGCACCTGCGCCATCCCCCACCATCTTCTGGAGTGTGCATGTCCTACGCCGTTGATTTCACGACCGTGTCGACCGTCGGTCTCGAGTCCTCGCCGGTCGCCGACGCGCTCGCGGGGCTGCGCGCCAACGAGGCCCGCTATTTCAAGAACAAGTACGACCACGTGTTCACCGTCGAGCCGGCGGAGGAGGCGAAGGCGACGGTGGACTGGGTCAGCGAGATCTTGCAGGACGAGCGCGGCATCGTCATACAGAGCCCGCCGCTGGAGGCCACCGAGTTCGAGGTCGACGGCATCCGGTGGGCCTATGTCTTCTACCAGAGCGGTTTGTCGGTCAACGCGCTCTACACGCTCGAAGACGGCGGCAAGCGCGCGGTCGGCTTCAAGCTCTCCGAAGGCATGGATGTGCCCGAGGAGCTGAGTGCCTTCAAGTTCGCCCGGCAGAAGTCCAGGCTGGCCGGCACCATCCGCGGTTCCTACTTCGTCATCAAGGGCGAGCACTGACTTTCTTGCGGCGAGTCGCCGTGCCGATGTTCCTCAGCGATCGAAGCGATCGACGACGGCTGTCCTCCGTCGCCGCATCGCGAGCAGCGACAAAACCGCCAGCACGACACCCGCCACCAGCAAGATCCATCCCAACGTGTTCGTCGCGACATGGCTACTCACTGATGACGGCAACGTGACAGCGTGGGTCAGCAGAATCACGCCGATCACCGCGATCACAACACCCGATCCGATACCCATCTCGGCTCCCGTCGTTCGGTGAACAGCAACGTGGTGATGCGCCGAGGTCGCACCCGGACGCGTTCACCACGTCGTACCCCGCCCGGCTGACCGCAAACCTCCGCGGCCGGCCGCCCATCTCGGCCGGTTGGCGGCACCGCCGCGGCCGTGAGCGGGGCTACGCTGCCGAGGATGAGCACTCTGCCGGTGAGCTTGAGGGACGTGGAGCTGGCCCGGGAGGGCCTGGCCGAGGTCATCCGGGAGACACCGCTCGAATACTCCCGGGCGGTCTCCGAGAAGATCGACGCGCAGGTATTGCTGAAGTGCGAAAACCTCCAGCGCGCCGGCTCGTTCAAGATCCGCGGTGCCTACACGCGGATGTCACGACTGTCCGATGAGGAGAAGGCGCGCGGTGTCGTTGCCGCGAGCGCCGGCAACCACGCGCAAGGCGTCGCGCTCGCCGCCCGGCTGCTCGGCATCCCCTCCAAGGTCTACATGCCGGTCGGTGCACCCATGCCCAAGCTGCAGGCAACGCGAGGGTATGGCGCGCAGGTCGAACTGGTCGGCGCGACGCTCGACGAGTCCATGGTGCACGCCAAGCAATGGGCCGCCGACACCGGCGCGGTGCTGATCCACCCCTTCGACCACCGAGACATCGTCGCCGGTCAGGGCACCTGCGGACTGGAGATCCTCGAGCAATGCCCGGAGGTCCGCACGATCGTGGTCAACGTCGGCGGTGGAGGGCTGACCGCCGGAATCGCGTGCGCTGTCAAGGAACTCAAGCCAGACGTTCGCATTGTCGGAGTCCAGGCCGAGCAGGCGGCGGCATACCCGGGGTCACTCCGCGAGGGACACCCGGTTGCCTTGGAGCGAATGGCGACGATGGCGGACGGCATCGCGGTCGGCTGCCCTGGCGACATACCGTTCGCGATCATCGACGAACTCGTCCACCAGGTGGTCACGGTCGGCGAGGAAGCGCTCTCGCGGACGATGCTCTTCCTGCTGGAGCGCGCCAAGCTCGTGGTCGAGCCGGCGGGCGCCGCGGGTGTCGCCGCATTGCTCGAGGGTGCGATCGACGACGTCGAGGGACCGGTCGTGGCGGTGTTGTCCGGCGGCAACATCGACCCGCTACTGATGATGCGCATCATTCGGCACGGTATGGCGGCCGCCGGGCGCTACCTGTCGGTCACCGTCCGGGTGCCCGACCGGCCCGGCTTCCTGGCCGGGCTGCTGGCGAAGCTGGCCGCCGAGGACGCCAATGTCGTCGAGGTGCGTCATGCGCGCAGCGAGGCGACACTGTCGGTCGACGAGGTCGAGATCGAGGTCGAGCTGGAGACCAAGGGCATCGAGCACCGCGAGCGGGTGGTCGCAGCGCTGGGAGCCGAGGGCTATCAGCCGTCCGTGGCGTGATCGGGTGCGGCGCGGCGACCCACTGCGACGGTGGCAAACGAGGTGCCGACGCCGAGGGCGATTGCCCCCAGCGCCCAGGCCGTCCCGCTCCGCTCGATCCGGAGGAGATGGTCGAGGGACATGTCACCGGGACCCACCTCGGCGAGCGTTGCCGCCAGCGCGATGAGCGTGAGGTTGAACTCATAACCACCGTTGGCGTTCCAGGGGCCCTTGGCCAGGTGGACCGTTCGGATGGCGGTGGTCATCACCCCGATCACCCCTGCTGCAGCGACTGGGGTGAGGAGCCCGGCGACGAGCATCGCGCCGCTGCCGGCCTCGGTTGCGCCCGCGGCGATCGAGTTGCGGCGGGGTGGGTGCAAGCGCAGAGCCGTCATCATCTGGTCGGTGCCGTCGAGACCGGGGCCGTCGAACCAGCCCATGAGCTTCTGGGTGCCGTGGCCGATGAACAGACCTCCGATCGCCGCACGAGCGGCGAGACGTACCAGCTGCATCGATGATCTCCTTGTCGAGCGTCACGCAGACGAGGTTGGCTAGGTCGCGACTCTACTCGCCTTCGACCCGTCGGCTCCGGTGCGGCAAGACGGGTCGCGCTCGGCATACCTGGAACCGTCGACTAGCGCCACCGGACAGGACCGTTCCAGAAACTCCTGCCAGGCGGGAATGATTCGACCGGACCGAAAGTTGAGTCTAGTAAGCGCAACTTTGGAGCCGCCGGTTTGACATGGCCGCGGCACCGGAGTTGAGTCGGATGCAGTCAACTTCGCCGTATGACGACGGGCTGGCCCGCAGCCGGCGACGAGACACGACATACCAACGAATCAACCAAGGGAGAACAGAACATGGGACGTGCGGTAGGTATCGACCTCGGCACCACCAACTCCGCGGTCGCGGTCCTGGAGGGCAACGACCCCGAAATCATCGCCAACGCCGAGGGCGGCCGCACCACGCCGTCCGTCGTGGCGTTCGCCAAGAACGGCGACGTGCTCGCCGGTGACATCGCCAAGCGGCAGGCCGTCACCAACGTCGACCGCACCGTCCGCTCGGTCAAGCGCCACATGGGCACCGACTGGAAGAAGGACGTCGACGGCAAGACTTATACCCCCCAAGAGATCTCGGCCCGCATCCTGCAGAAGCTGAAGCGCGACGCCGAGTCCTACCTCGGCGAGGACGTGACTGATGCGGTGATCACCGTGCCGGCATACTTCGACGACGCCGAGCGCCAGGCGACCAAGGAAGCCGGCGAGATCGCCGGCCTGAACGTGCTGCGCATCATCAACGAGCCGACCGCTGCGGCGCTCGCCTACGGCCTCGACAAGGGCAAGGAGGACGAGCTGATCCTCGTCTTCGACCTCGGTGGTGGCACCTTCGACGTGTCGCTGCTCGAAGTCGGCAAGGACCCGGAGGACGGTTTCTCGACCATCCAGGTCAAGGCCACCAGTGGTGACAACAAGCTCGGCGGTGACGACTGGGATCAGCGGATCGTCAACCACCTGGTCCAGCAGGTGAAGAACCAGACCGGCGTCGACCTGTCCAAGGACAAGATCGCCATGCAGCGTCTCCAGGACGCCTCCGAGCAGGCCAAGAAGGAGTTGTCCGGCGCGACGTCGACCAACGTCAGCCTGCAGTACCTCTCGATGGGCGAGAACGGCCCGATCCACTTGGACGAGACGATCACCCGCGCGATGTTCGAGGACATCACCAAGGACCTCCTCGCCCGGACCAAGGGTCCGTTCGAGCAGGTCATGAAGGATGCCGGCGTCACCGTCAACGACATCGATCACGTTGTGCTGGTTGGTGGTTCGACCCGTATGCCGGCAGTGACCCAGGTCGTGAAGGACCTCACCGGCAAGGAGCCCAACAAGGGCGTCAACCCGGACGAGGTCGTCGCGGTCGGTGCTGCGCTGCAGGCCGGCGTGCTGAAGGGTGAGCGCAAGGACGTGCTCCTCATCGACGTCACGCCGCTGTCGCTCGGCATCGAGACCAAGGGTGGACTGTTCACCAAGCTGATCGAGCGCAACACCGCGATCCCGACGAAGCGGTCGGAGGTGTTCTCGACCGCCGAGGACAACCAGCCGTCGGTGGAGATCCAGGTCTTCCAGGGTGAGCGCGAGCTGGCCAAGGACAACAAGCCGCTGGGCAACTTCGAGCTGTCCGGCATCGCGCCCGCGCCTCGTGGCGTGCCGCAGATCGAGGTCACCTTCGACATCGACGCCAACGGCATCGTCCACGTCTCCGCCAAGGACCGCGGCACCAACAAGGAGCAGTCGATGACGATCTCCGGTGGCTCCGCGCTGCCGAAGGAAGACATCGACCGGATGGTGCGCGACGCCGAGGAGCACGCGGCCGAGGACAAGAAGCGGCGTGAGGAGACCGAGGCCCGCAACACCGCGGAGCAGCTGGTCTACTCCACCGAGAAGTTCCTCGCCGACAACGGTGACAAGGTGCCGGCCGACTCCAAGGCCGAGGTCGAGACGGCCGTCAGCGAGCTCAAGGACGCGCTGAAGGACGAAAACACCTCTGCCGAGGACATCTCCGCCAAGACCAGCAAGGTCAACGACGCCTCCCAGAAGATGGGTGCTGCGCTGTATGCCGCCCAGCAGCAGTCCGGTGGCGACGCCGCCGGTGCGGGCGCCGGGACCGAGAGCACCGGGGACGCGTCGTCCGCCTCGTCGAGCAACGACGATGACGTGGTGGACGCCGAGGTCGTCGACGACGAGGGTGAAGGAAAGTGACAGAGCCCACCAAGGGCCAGCAGTCGGGCTCCGGTTCGCCGGAGCCCGGCCGGCGGCCGGAGGACGAGGAGCAGTCCGGCCCGATCATCCGCGACAAGCGCCGGATCGACGAAAACGGTGACGTGCGAGCTGGTTCCGAGCAGTCGCCGGACACTGCGGCGCGCCCGGATGCCGGTGCTCCGACCGACACGGATGAGCACCCGGACACGGTTCTCGCCGCCGAGCGGCTGGCGGATCTGCAGCGGGTGCAGGCCGAATACGTCAATTACAAGAAGCGCATCGAGCGCGACCGGGAAGCCCAGCGAGACGCCAACACGGCGCGCGTGCTGGAGTCGCTCCTGCCGGTGCTGGACGACATCTACCTGGCGCGTGAGCACGGCGACTTGGAGGGGACACCCTTCGAGAAGATCGCCGACAAGCTGCAAGCCACGCTCAGCAAGCTGGGGTTGACCGAGTTCGGCGCAGTCGGTGAGCCTTTCGACCCGATGCACCACGAGGCCTTGATGCACATCGAGGCCGAGGTGCCGGAGGGCGCGGAGGGCACCACCATCGTGCAGGTCATGCAGCCGGGTTACCGGCTCGGTGACCGCATGGTCCGTCCCGCACGCGTCGCGGTCGCGGACCCGTCCTGATGCAGGCCGCGTCGTTGATCGAGTGGGGACGCCGGCAACGGACACCCCACTCGATCAACGACCTGCAACTTCAAGGAGTGATGAATGGCTAGTCAGGACTGGCTCGAGAAGGACTTCTACAAGATCCTCGGCGTCCCCCAGGACGCGAGCGAGGACGACATCAAGAAGGCCTATCGCAGGCTCGCCCGCAAATGGCACCCGGACCAGAACCCCGGGGACACGGCGGCGGAGCAGAAATTCAAGGACATCGGCGAAGCCAACTCGGTGCTGTCGGACCCGGCGAAACGCCAGGAGTACGACCAGCTTCGGCAGATGGTCGGCGGTGGCGCCCGCTTCACCGCGGGTGGACCGGGACGCGGTGCCGGCGGCTTCGAGGACCTCTTCGGCTCGATGTTCGGCGGTGGCGGCGGTCAGAACGTCCGCTTCTCCACCGGTGGCGGCGGCGAGCAGATCAACCTCGACGACATCCTCGGTCACTTCGGCGGTGCCGGCGGCTACGGCTCGCCATACGGCGGTTATCAGGCCGGTCCACGCAAGGGTGCCGATCTCGAGGCGCGGACCACGCTGAGCTTTCGCGACGCCGTGACCGGTGAGACGGTGTCGCTGCAGGCCGCGGACGGCCAGACGATCAAGACCCGCATCCCGGCCGGGGTGAGGGACGGTCAGACGATCCGGTTGCGCGGCAAGGGTCAGCCGAGCCCGAACGGCGGGCAGCCGGGCGACCTGCTGCTGCACGTCACGGTTCAGCCGCACCCCGTCTTCCACCGCGACGGCAACAACCTGACCATCGACCTGCCCATCACGTTCGCCGAAGCTGCCTTGGGCGCAACGGTTTCCGTGCCGACGTTGAGTGGTAGATCCGTGAAGGTCAAGATCAAGCCGGGCACGCCGTCCGGACGGAAGTTGCGCGTCAAGGGCGAGGGCATCAAGGGCAAGAACGGCACGGGTGACCTCATCGTCACCGTCCAGGTCATCGTGCCGCAGAGGCTCGACGACGACGCCAAGAAGGCCGTCGAGACACTCGCCGCGCAGGACCGGAACAGCGGCGTCGACCCGCGCGCCCAGCTGACCGCGCAGGCCGCGCTCTGATGGTCCGCTCGTCGTGGCGAGGTGACACGCCACCGCCGGAGGACGCGCCGATCTATGCCATCTCGGCCGCGGCGCAGCTTGCCGGCATCCACGCGCAGACCTTGCGCCAGTACGACCGATTGGGCCTCGTCACGCCGTCCCGCACGCGGGGCGGCGGCCGACGCTACTCGGTGCGTGACCTGAAGGTTCTCGCCGAGGTGCAGCGCCTCTCCCAGGAGGAGGGTGTGTCACTCGCCGGCGTCCGGCGCATCCTCGAGCTCGAGGATCAGGTCGATGCGCTGCGCTCCCGGGTTCGTGAGCTCTCCGACGAGCTGCAGCAGGAGCGCGACAAGGCCGTGCGCCGAGTCTTCGCCGCAGGACCCGACGGGCAGATCACCGCGCTCCGCCCGGGGGAGCGGGTACAGCCGGTTCGGAACGAACGTGCCCTCGTCGTATGGCGCAAGCGTTGAGCAACGCCTCGCTAGGTTGGTGCCCGTGATCGAATACCTCATGGTGTTCGCCGACCGGGAGGCTGCGGAGGACGTGGCGGACCAGCTTCTGGACGACGGCGAATTTGCTTCCGTCCGCGTCGTTTCGGAGGCACTTGCCGGAGAGGACGACGCAGAGGACGTCGACTGGGTGGTCCATGTGGTGCTCGAATCCGACGGTGTGGAGAACGCCCGGACCCTCGCCGATCGCTTCACCGACCTGGCCGAAGAACACGGTGGCTGGCTGGACGAGGACTGGTCCAGCGAGGAGTGACCGGCGGCGTCGGCCGAAAATCGGGTCGCACCCCTGGCGGCTGCTGCCTAGCGTTGACGGCGTGATCCGACAGATCGATCCGGCTGACGACGATGTGATGCGTCAGGTGTATGACGTGGGGGTTGCGGCCAAAAGCGTTGACCGTCCATGGTTTTCGCCGTCGACATACGTCTCCTGGGTGGTCGGGATGCGCAATCCTGAGCCGGAGGAGCCGCGAGAGCTCTATGGATGTTTCGATGCGGAGGGCCGCCTGACCGCAACCAGCCTGCTGTTCGTGCCGGCCGAGGACAATCGGGAGAAGGTCTACGCCGCTGTCGATGTCTCGCCCGAGCACCGGCGGCGTGGGTTCGGCACCGAGCTGGTGCAGCACGCGGTCGAGCGGGCCCGGAAGCTCGGCAGAACAACACTCTTCATCGAGACCCTCGCCCCCGCCTGGTGTCGTGAGGAACACGGTTATGCGCGCTTCGCGCGCTTGATGCGGTTCACCCCTGCCTGGGATGAAGTCGCACGACACCTTCGCCTGCCGGTGCCGGGCGATCGGCTTGCGACGCTCGCTGACATGGCGGCCGCACATCACGCCGGTTACCGCATCGAGACCTTCGCGGACGGCGTCCCGGACGAGTTGCTGCCTGGACTGGCCGATTTGATGAGTCTGCTCGCGGTCGACGCGCCTTCTGGCGATGTCGATTTCGAGCCCGAGAAGGTCACCCCGGAGCGGCTCGTGCACATGTATGCCCGCCACGTCGAGCAAGGTCAAAATCTACTCACCGCCCTTGCCATTCACGAAGCAACGGGAACGGTCGTCGCTCATTCAGATCTCGAGGTCGACGCGTCGCCGTCGGTCGCCCAGCTCGGCACGTACGTCCATCGGGAGCACCGTGGCCATCGCCTGGGGATGGCGGTGAAAGTCGCGAACCTGCAGCGCTTGCAAGGAGATTTCCCTGGTCGCGGTTTCGTGCGCACCTTCAATGAGGAGAACAACCAGCACATGGCCTCCATCAACGTCGACCTCGGCTTCGAGGTGGTCGAGACGATGACCGAGTGGACGATCGACGTCCGCAGCTAGCGCCCGTTCAGCCGTCCGTGGCAATTTCGTGCAGCAGTTCCAGTGCACGCCGGCTGACCGGGCTCCCGGCGGCCGCGTCACGCACGTGCACCGCGATGCCCCGACGGACCTCCGGATCGGTCAGCGGTATGGCGCACGCGCGCCGCGGAAGTGCCCCGAGGGTGAGCCGTGGTGTCAAGGTGAGACCGATGCCGGCCGCGACGAGCGCGAAACTGGTGTGGTGGTCCTGACACTGAGCGACCACCCGCGGCGTGATGCCGGCCTTGTCGAGCGCGCGCCGCAGGATCCGGCCGCAGGTCTGGTCCTCGTTGCTGTCGTCGACCCACGGCTGATCGGCCAGGTCGCTCATCGACAGCTGCGCCCGGCCGGCGAGCGGGTGATCCGCTGGGAGCACGGCGACATACGGCTCGGTCATCAATTCGTGCCGCCGGTAGCCCTTGAGGACCGGCGGCCGCTCGGTGAGGTCCTCGGTACGGATGTCCAGGTCGCACTCGGCGCGGCTCGCTTCGGTGAGTTCGTTGAGGTCGACCGTGATCAGCACATCGGCGAACTCCCGTTGCAGCTTGGCGACCAATTGCGGCACCCACTCCTCCCCGGCAGAAGAGAAGCACGCGATGGAGAGGCTGCCGGTGCGGCCGTTGCGCAGATCGGTCACCACGTTGTCGAGCCGGGCGATGGCGCCCATCGCGTCGTCGCTCTGGTCCGCCAGCAACCGGCCGACGGGGGTCGGCGCAATGCCACGGCCGGCCCGCTCGAAGAGCGTCAAGCCGGTCTCACGCTGCAGCTGATTGATGTGCTGGCTGACGGCGGACGGCGTGTAGCCAAGATTGGCTGCGGCGGCCTGCACCGAGCCACTCGCGACGACGGACCGGAAGACGCGGAGGCGGTGGATGTCGAGCACTCGCCAACCATACAGTGAAGCTTACGACTTGTGAAGAAAGCATCGCTTGTGCTGCATAGTTCGAGATCGCACAATGGATGCATGAACACAACGCACGCACTCGACAACACCCACCGCGGCGGCCGGGGCCGGGCACCGCTCGGCTTCTCCGGCAAGGTCCGGGCCTTCTTCCGCGAGCAGCAGGACGCGCAGGAGCTGCTCCTCGAGAAGCAGGCCCCGTGGCTCCGTCGCCGCTGACCCGCCGGCCGCCGACACCTTCCACAGGCGCCCCTTGACCCACGCCGAGTCGAGGGGCGTCGTCATGGGATGGCCAGGACAAAGTTGAGCGGAATAGACTCAAGTTTGCCCTGGTTGTACTCAGTGAGAGCTGTGCCGGACCGGTCGCCTCTTGCCCGCTCGAAGTCGACGCGCCAGGGTTGACGGAGAGTCGCGACGGCGGACCGCGTCCGGCATACGACCTGACTGACCACCCTGACGAAGGAGACCGACTGACGTGGATCTGCAGCTGACGACCAAGGCGCAAGAAGCCGTTTCGAATGCCGTCCAACTGGCGACCCGATCGGGCAACCCGCAAGTGGAGCCCGCCCATCTACTGCTCGCGCTGAGCGAGCAGACCGACACGACCACCGGGCCACTGCTGGAGGCCGTCGGCACCACGACCCAGGCGGTGCGCGCCACCGCTGAGCAGGCTGTTCGAGCGCTGCCGGCCGCGCAGGGCGCGTCCGTCGCGCAGCCGACCATGTCGCGCACGTTCGCCAACGTGCTGGAGCAGGCGCGACAGGTCATGGAGTCGATGGGCGACACCTTCGTCTCCACTGATCACCTCCTGGTGGCGCTGGCGCAGACCGGCCAATTCGGCCTGAACGCAGAGGCTCTGGTGGCCGCGATCCCGCAGACGCGGGGCGGTCGCAAGGTGACCGGCCCCGAGCCGGAGGGCAGCTTCGACGCGCTCGAGAAGTACGGCACCGACCTCACCGCGGCGGCCCGCGAGGGCAAGCTCGACCCGGTCATCGGCCGCGACTCCGAGATCCGCCGCGTGGTCCAGGTGCTGTCGCGGCGCACCAAGAACAACCCGGTGCTGATCGGTGAGCCCGGCGTCGGCAAGACCGCCGTCGTGGAGGGCCTTGCGCAACGCATCGTCGCCGGCGACGTGCCGGAGTCGTTGCGGGACAAGCGATTGATCTCGCTCGACCTGGCTGCCATGGTCGCCGGCGCAAAATACCGTGGTGAGTTCGAGGAGCGGCTGAAGGCCGTGCTGGAGGAGATCAAGGGCTCCGACGGCGAGGTCATCACCTTCATCGACGAGCTGCACACGGTCGTGGGCGCGGGCGCCGGTGGGGACTCCTCGATGGATGCCGGCAACATGCTCAAGCCGATGCTGGCCCGTGGCGAGTTGCGGCTGGTCGGCGCCACGACGCTCGACGAATACCGTGAGCACATCGAGAAGGACCCGGCGCTGGAGCGCCGCTTCCAGCAGGTGTATGTCGGGGAGCCGTCCGTCGAGGACACCATCGCGATCCTGCGCGGCCTCAAGGAGCGCTACGAAGCCCACCACAAGGTGGCCATCTCCGACGCCGCACTCGTCGCGGCCGCCTCCCTGTCCGACCGTTACATCACCGCCCGGCAGCTGCCCGACAAGGCGATCGACCTGATCGACGAAGCCGCCTCCCGGCTGCGGATGGAGATCGACTCCTCCCCGGTCGAGATCGACGAGCTGCGCCGCGCGGTCGACCGGCTGAAGATGGAGGAGCTGCACCTGGAGAACGAAACCGACGACGCCTCCAAGGAGCGGCTCGCGAAACTTCGGTCCGACATGGCCGACAAGCAGGACGAGCTCAACGCGCTGACGGCGCGCTGGGAGCAGGAGAAGGCGGGCCTCAACAGGGTCGGTGACCTGAAGAGCCAGATCGACGAACTGCGCACCCAAGCCGACAAGCTGGAGCGTGAGGGCGACCTCGGCGGTGCGTCGAAGATCCGGTTCGGCGACCTGCCGTCCCTGGAGAAGCAGTTGGCGGAGGCGCAGGCCGCCGAGTCGACCAGCTCCACCGCGGGCGGGGAGGCGCCGATGGTCAAGGAGGAGGTCGGACCCGACGACATCGCGGACGTGATCTCGTCGTGGACCGGCATACCAGCGGGTCGGTTGCTCGAGGGCGAGACCGAGAAGCTGCTGCGCATGGAGGACTGGATCGGTGAACACGTGATCGGCCAGAAGGATGCCGTGCGAGCGGTTTCCGACGCCGTGCGACGCAGTCGGGCCGGCGTCTCCGACCCGGACCGGCCGTCCGGTTCCTTCCTCTTCCTCGGGCCGACCGGTGTCGGCAAGACCGAGCTCGCCAAGTCGCTGGCCGACTTCCTCTTCGACGACCCACGGGCCGTCGTGCGGATCGACATGTCCGAATACTCGGAGCGGCACGCGGTCGCACGGCTGATCGGCTCGCCTCCCGGCTACATCGGGTACGAGGAGGGCGGTCAGCTGACCGAGGCGGTCCGGCGCCGTCCCTACTCGGTGGTGCTGCTCGACGAGGTCGAGAAGGCGCACCCGGAGACGTTCGACATCCTGCTGCAGGTGCTCGACGACGGGCGGTTGACCGACGGCCAGGGGCGCACGGTCGACTTCCGCAACGTCATCCTGATCATGACCTCCAACCTGGGCTCGCAGTTCCTCGTCGACCCGACGCTGGACCTGAAGCAGAAGCAGGAGTCGGTCATGCAGACGGTGCGGCAGTCGTTCAAGCCCGAGTTCCTCAACCGGCTCGACGAGGTCATCATCTTCGAGGCGCTGACCAAGGACGAGCTGACCCGGATCGTCGACCTGCAGGTCGATGCGATCGCCATGCGGCTCGCCGAGCGGCGGATCACCGTGGACGTCACCGACGCGGCCAAGCAGTGGCTGGCCGATGAGGGTTACGACCCGGCATACGGTGCGCGACCGCTGCGGCGCCTGGTGCAGAAGCAGATCGGTGATCGGCTCGCCAAGGCTCTGCTTGCCGGTGAGGTGCGCGACGGCCAGACGGTGACGATCGACACGGCCGCCGACGGCGACGGCCTGGTGCTGGAACCAGCGACCGCGGCCTCCGCCGTCGCCTGACCGAGCCTCCGCCGTCCTCGCCGAGAGGCTCACATAATGCCGAGAGGCTCAGCAATGAAGGCGAATTCAGCCGGGATTGCTGAGCCTCTCGGTGCGTTTCTGAGCCTCTCGGCAAAGGGTCAGGGCTGGTGGCGACGGGCGAGGGCCGTCGCGAAGGAGGGCGCGAGCGGCAGGGCGTCGCCGACCAGCAGGCACATCTGCAGCGCGTGGTAGACGTCCGGCTTGCCCTCCCACGTCTCGGACGCGACCTCGTTGGTCGCGGACAGTTCGTGGTGCCAGGAGCCGTGGTCGGCATCGACGAGGTGCGTCTGGGCGTAGCGCCACCAGGTGAGAAGGTCGTCATACCAACGCATTTCGCCGGTGGTCAGGCCGAGCGCGTATGCCGCGGCGATCGCCTCGCAGACCACCCAGTGCATCCGCGCGCGCACGACGGGCCGGCCGTCCCAGTCCGTGGTGTAGACGAAGCCGTCCGCCCCGTCCGCCGCCCAACCGTCGGCGACCGCCCGGTCGGCGAGCGCCGTCGCTGCCCGGATCAGGTCGCCGTCGTCGTATGACGAGTCGAGTGACCGTCGGGCCGCGGCGACCGAGAGGGCCAGGCGTGCCCATTCCAGCCCGTGGCCGACCGTGGCGCCATACGGCCGGAAAGGGTCGGCCGGGCGGTCCCGGTTGTAGTCCGGCAGCACGGTCCCATCGGCGTCGAAGTGTTCGGGGATACGCCAATCGCGAGCGGCGGCCCAGTCGATCACCTGCCGCGTCATCGCCTCCGCCCGGTCCAGCTGCACCGCCTCACCCGTGACGTCGTGCACCGCGAGGAACGCCTCGACCGTGTGCATCGCCGCGTTCACCCCGAGATAGGGCTCCGGTGTGCTCCAGTCGGCTGAGAAGGCTTCCCAGACACGGGTTTTCGCCGGGATCCAGAAATGTTCCTCGTGCACCCGCCGCGCCTCGTCCAGCAGTTGCCGCGCACCGGGACGGCCGGCGACCACGGCGCTGCTGGCCGCCAGCAGCACGAACGCGTGCGCATAGGCCTCCTTCGTGGCGTCGACCGGAGCGCCGGTGGCCCTGTCGATGCGCGCGAACCAACCGCCGTGCTCCGCGTCGCGGAACGACGTGCGCAGAGCCTGCACGCCATGGTCCACCAGCATCGCGAACTCCGGCCGGCCGGTGAGCAGGCCCAGCGCGGCCGAGTGCGTCATCCGGCAGGTGATCCAGAGCTCCA
This sequence comes from Flexivirga sp. YIM B11880, assembly GCF_058148645.1. Taxonomy (NCBI): domain Bacteria; kingdom Bacillati; phylum Actinomycetota; class Actinomycetes; order Micrococcales; family Dermacoccaceae; genus Flexivirga; species Flexivirga sp. YIM B11880. The sequence goes on along the minus strand of NZ_JBMAMH010000001.1, from coordinate 262,198 downwards.
GCGGTTTGTCGAGCAGTGCGCCCGCGTCGTCCAGCCAGCCGAAGCCGTGCTCCACTCGCGACCGGAGTGCGAAGTCCAGCAGCCGGTCGGCCTCCGCCCGGAACTGCTCGAGAACGTCGCCGGGGAGCGCGTCGCGCGCGGTGGGTGGAGGCATGCCGCCATTCTTGCCGAGCGCCACGACTGCCCGTGCCACGGCAAGCTGCCCGTGCCACGGCAAGCAGCCCGTGCCCCGGCAAGCTGCCGGGCTTCGGGAACCGGCGGGCCGCTCGGCGCGTCCACCCAGGGACAGTCCCACCTCCTCTCCCGGGAAAGATAGGTTGCTCTGCATGCGACGCACTCTGACCGTCACCAGCTCTCTCGCTCTCGCGGCGGCGATCGCGCTCAGCGGGTGCAGCACAGGGAACAAGAAGGCCACCGTGTCGGGCACCTCGGGCAGCAGCACGGCCGCGGCGACTCCCGCGTCGACCCTCGCAGCGGCGAAGAAGACCCTGGATGACACGTCCGGCGTGCACCTGAAGCTCACCTCCGACAAGGTGCCGAGCAAGGAGAACGGCCTGATCAATGGTGAGGGCGACGGCTCCCACGCGCCGGCGTTCAAGGGCACCATCGGGGTGCGGATCGCGGTCGCCGGCACCATCAGCGTCCCGGTCGTCGCAGTGGACGGGTTGGTCTGGGCCAAGACACCGCTCAACCCGAAGATGACCGAGATCGACCCCCGGCAGTTCGGTGCCCCGGACCCGGCACAGATCTTCGCCAAGGACGGCGGCTTCTCGTCGCTGCTCGTGGCGACGCAGTCGCCCAAGTTCGGCGCCAAGAAGCGGGACGGCAAGGACGTCGTGCAGACCGTGACCGGCACACTGCCCGGTGGGGTCATCAAGAAGACGCTCAGTTTCGGCCAGACGGGCACGACATACGACGCGGTCTACCTCATCACGGACAAGGGTGAGCTGCGCTCGGCGAAACTCACAGGGGAGTTCTACAAGGGCGCCAATGACACGTCATACACCGTCGAGTTCACCGAGTACGGCGAGAAGGTTGCGGTCTCCAAGCCCTGAGGCGCAGCTCGCGCCCGACCTCCCGGCCTCCGGACGCGACAAGGCACTCCTCGCGACCGCCTCCGTCGCGGTGGCCCTCGCCGCGGCCGACACCTACGTCGTGGTGCTGGCGCTGCAGGACATGATGAACGGCGTCGGCCTCGGCGTCGACGCGCTGCAGAAGGCCACGCCGATCATCTCCGGCTTCCTGCTGGGCTACATCGCGGTGCTGCCGTTGATCGGCCGGCTGGCGGACCTGATGGACCGCCAGCGGATCCTCACCGCCTGCCTCGTGCTCTTCGTCATCGGCTCGGCGGTGACCGCGATCTCCGCAGAGTTGCCGGTCATGGTGACCGGACGGTTCCTGCAGGGGGTCGGCGGTGGCGGACTGGTGCCGGGCACTCTGGCGTTGGTGACCGACATCTGGCCGCCGGGCAAGCGGGGCACACCCTTCGGCGTGGTCGGAGCCGTTCAGGAGATCGGCAGCGTCGTGGGCCCGCTGCTCGGAGCGCTCGTCCTGGCGGTGTCCGACTGGCGAATGATCTTCTGGCTGAACGGTTTGCTGGGCATCTTGCTCGCGGCCGGAGTGGTCGTCACGGGTCGTCGGGGCCCGGGTACACGCATCGGTGGGCAGTTGCCGTGGTGGTGGCACGGCCTGACCGGGCTCGTCGCAGCCGCGACCGTCGTCGTCCTCGGCCTGGCACTGTGGGCGCCGGAGTCGCTCACCACCTCCATCCGCTGGGGCGGCCCGTTCGTGCCCTACGGCAACCACACGGCGCGACTGCTCACCCCGATCGGGGTGTGCGGCCTGACCGCGCTCGCCGCGCTGTTGGCGCTCTCGGTGCGCTACTGGTGGCCGATCGCCCGTCGCGTCGACGTGCTGGGCGCGCTGTTGATCGCGGTCGCGCTGGGTGCGTTGGTGCTCACCTTTGCCGCCTCCAACCCCGAGAAACAGGTCGTCGGCCCGCTCGGCTGGTGGCTGTTGCCGGTGGCCGTGCTCGCGGCCGCTGCGTGTGTATGGCGCCAGCGCGCCACCCCGAACCCGTTGATCGCCAAGGGAGTCGTGGTTGGCCGGGTCCGGCCGGCGCTCGTGGTCTCGATCTGCGTCGGCACGGCGATCGTGGCGATCGTGGTCGACATACCGGTGCTGGCCCGACTGACCGTGACGAGCTCACAGACCACGGCAGCGCTGGTTTTGCTGCGTTTCCTCGTGGCCGTGCCGGTCGGTGCCCTCGTCGGTGGCTGGCTGCTGCGTCGGCTCGGGGCGGCCTGGATCGCGGCACCTGGGTTGCTGGTGACCGGCCTCGCACTGCTGCAGATGTCGACCTGGGACGCTCGTGCGCTGCACTCCTGGCTGCTGCCGACGGCGATGCTGGTGCTCGCGGGTCTCGGGGTCGGGCTGGCCATCGCGCCGGTCAACGACGCGGCGCTCCACGACGCCCCGCACGAGGCGCACGGGGTGGCCTCATCGCTGCTGGTCGTGGCGCGGATGATCGGCATGGTCGTGGGGCTCGCGCTGTTGACCGCGATCGGACTGCACCGCTTCTACGGCCGCGTCCAGTCGCTGTCCCACCCCACCAGCGCGCAGGTGACCGAGGCGGGCGTGCTGCAGGTGCAGACGGTCTTTCTCGGGGCCGCGGCGGTCGCGCTGCTGGCCGCGGCAGTGGCCCTGCTGCTGGGGCGTCACGCGCACGGCGTGTCGGAGGCGGATCAGATTGCGGAGCCGGTGAATTCGTAGTCGATCAGCTCGGGCTTGGCCAGCTTGCGCTCGTAGTCGCCGACGCTGCCTGGCCACAGGATGCGGTTGCGCCCCTGGTCATCCAGATACCAACTGACGCAGCCACCCTCCTCCCAGACGGACCGGGCGCTGCGCTCGTCCAACTGCTGCATATGCGCCGGGACCACCTCCGGTCGGACACTGACTGCCGTGGCGCCGCGGTTGTCCCGCTCGTCGAGGAGCTTGGTGATCAGGCCGATCTGTGCCTCCACCATGAGCAACACCGAGGTGTGCCCGAGCAGGGTGTTGGGTCCCAACAAGAAGAAGAGGTTGGGATACCCGGGGGCGGTCACCCCGTAGTAGGTCTCGGCATCGGCCGCCCAGTCGGTGTCGAGCATCCGGCCGTCGAGACCGGTGATGTGCAGGTGCCGGTAGGAGCCGGTGACGTCGAATCCGGTGGCGAACACCAGCACGTCGAGCTCGTGGCTCGTCCCGTCGGCGGTCGTCACACTGCTCGTTCCGACGTCCTCGATCGGCGAGGTCTCCACCGTCACGTTGTCGCGTGCCAGCGCCGGATAGTAGGTGTTGGACATCGTTGCCCGCTTGCAGCCCATGACGTAGTCCGGTGTGAGCTTGGCCCGCAACTCCGGGTCCTTCACGGCCGAATGCATATTGGCGAGAGCGGCTTTCGACGCTGCCCGGAGAGCGGCCGGTGCGCGGGTGAAGCCGCCGACGCGCACATCGCCGGCCGCCCGCAGTTTGGCGCGGTGGGCCTTCATCAGCCAGGGCCGCTTCTCGTACTGGTCGATCAGCCAGTCCGGGTATGCCGGGTCGACCTTCGGCAGCACCCAGGCCGGCGTGCGCTGGAAGACGGTCAAATGTTTCGCGTCCTCGGCCAGGTGCGGAATGATCTGCACCGCGCTGCAACCGGTCCCGACGATGCCGACCCGTTTGCCGACCATGGTGGTGCCGGGATCCCAGGTTGCCGTGTGGGTGAGTTCCCCGCGGAACTGCTCGATGCCCGGGAATTCGGGGATCAGCGGTTCGTGCAATGCGCCCACGCCGAGGGCGACTGCGCCGGCGACCAGCTGATGGCTGTCCCCGCTGCGGTCCGTGACGGTCAGGTGCCAGGCAGCAAGGCCCTCGTCATACGTCATCCGGGCGACGGTGCTGCCGAAGCGCACGTGCTCGCGCAGTCCGTACTTCTCCACGCAGAACAGGAGATAGTCCTGGATCTCGTCGGCCGTCGCATAGGCCTTCGACCAGTAGGGATTGAGCTCGAACGAGAAGGAATAGAGGTGACTCGGCACATCGCACTCGCACCCGGGGTAGCGGTTGTCGCGCCAGGTGCCGCCGATCTCGTCGGCCTTCTCGAGTATGACGAAGTCGCGGCCTCGGTTCGTGGCCGCTATCGCCATCCCGATGCCGGAGAAGCCGGAGCCGACGATGACCAGGTCGTGATCGACACGAGCGCTGTTCATTCCGCGGCCCACGCGAAGAGTCGCAGCGAGCTCGCGAGCGGAGAACTTCGTGGGGTGGTTCTCATACGCCTCAGGCTACTTCGGGCGTGAACGCCGACTGGCACATGAAACGCCGAGGGGCACAGCTGTTGCTGTGCCCCTCGGCGGCAACTGTGCCGGTCGGCGTCAATCGGCGAGCGTCACGATGACCGGCGCGTGGTCGGACGCGCCCTTGCCCTTGCGTTCCTCGCGGTCGATCGAGGCCTCGGTCACTCGCGCCGCCAGAGCGGGCGAGCCGAGCGCGAAGTCGATCCGCATTCCTTGCCGTTTCGGGAAGCGCAACTGCGTGTAATCCCAGTAGGTGTACGTCCCCGGGCCTGGGGTGAACGGACGGACCACGTCGGCATACCCGGCCTCGACAACCGCCCGGAAGGCAGCGCGCTCGGGATCGCTGACGTGTGTCCGGCCGGCGAAAAACCCGAGGTCCCAGACGTCCTCGTCGAACGGAGCGATGTTCCAGTCGCCGGCCAGCAGCACCTGCGCCTCGGGGTCGGTCGCGAGCCACCCGGCCGCGGTGTCCCGCAGCCGGGCGAGCCAGTCGAGCTTGTAGTCGTAGTGCGCGTGGCCGACCGCCCGGCCGTTCGGGATGTAGAGCGACCAGACGCGGACGCCACCGCAGGTCGCGCCGAGTGCACGGGCCTCCGCGACTGGCGGCTCGCCATACGAGGGCATGCCGGGGAAGCCGACCGTCACGTCCTCCAGGCCCGCTCGGGACACGATCGCGACACCGTTCCACTGGTTGAGCCCGTGCATGGCAACCTCGTAACCCGCTGCCGCAAGCGGCATTTCGGGGAACTGATCATCGCGGCACTTGGTCTCCTGCAGCAGCAGGACGTCGAGCTCATGACGTTCGAGGAGCCCGACGACGCGGTCGATGCGGGAGCGGATGGAGTTGACGTTCCAGGTCGCGATGCGCACGCGGTAAACCTACGGCACCCCTGGAGGCCGGCCGACGCGAGACGACGACCAGGGCGGGCCGGGTGCCGAGCGAGCTTGCGAGTCGGGCGACCGGGCCGACCTGCGAGGAGTCGAGCAGAAGGACTCAGCTGGCGACGGTGAACCGCGCCCGCCGATGCTTCGGCTGCTCGATCTCGTCGGCGATCGCCACCGCGAAGTCCTCCGCCGAGATGAAGTCGCCGGCGGGCTGGTCGTCCCCGGTGCGATAGCTGCCGGTGCGCTCACCGGGGGCGATCTCCGGGGCGGGGGACAGGTAGACCCAGTCCAGCGACTCGGGCGCCCGCCGGATCGTCTCCAGCGACTGCGCCGCCGTGAGCGCCTCGGCTTTGTACGCGTCCGGGAAGCCGGGTTGGTCGACGAGTCGCCCACCGTCGACGAGCAGCGAACCGGCACCGCCGACGACGAAGAGGCGGGCGTCGCCCGCGTTGGCTTCGGCGGTCTGCAGGGCGTCGAGCCAGATCTGGTGGTCGTCCCCGGTGCGGCTCGGGCCGGTCGCGGACACGATCACGTCGTGGTCGGCGGCCAGCGATCGGACGAAGCCGGCGTCGCCCAGATCGCCCTGGACGCTCCTGGTGCCGGGTACCTGCGTGCCTGACCGGGTCACGGCGGTGATGTCGTGCCCGCGCCGGACGAGTTCGGCGACGAGGCGCGAGCCCACCATGCCGCTGGCACCGATAACCGCAATCTTCATGTCTGCTCCTTGGCGATGAGAAGGACTGATGCTGCGACAGTAACCACTGGTACCTTGGTACCTCAACGTAACCAACAGGGAATGTGATCGGTATGACGGCAGCTGTCTCGCACTGGGTCGGCGACGGCTACGACCCGCAGTGCCCGACCCGGGTCCTCCTCGACCGGGTCGGTGACAAGTGGACGGTCCTGGTCATCGGCGCGCTCGCGGACGGGCCGATGCGCTTCTCGGCGCTGCGCGACCGGGTCGGCGGCATCTCCGGGAAGGTGCTGACCGCCACGCTGCGTGCGCTCGCCCGGGACGGGCTCGTCATACGCACTGCCTATCCGGATATTCCGCCGCGGGTCGAATACTCGCTGACCGATCTCGGCCGGTCGTTGCAGGAGCCGCTCGACGTGCTGCGCCGGTGGGCCGAGCAGCACATCGCCGCCGTCGTCGCCCACCGGGACGCCTTCGACGAGGGATCCCGCCTAGACTGACCTGCCATGGCCACAGCACTCGTCACCGGCGCGAGCGCCGGCATCGGCAGGACGTTCGCCAGCCAACTTGCGCAGCGGGGCCACGATCTCGTGGTGGTGGCGCGCACCCAGAGCCGCCTCGAGGAGCTCAAGGCCGACCTCGAGCAGCGCTACTCGGTGTCGGTGGAAGTGCTCCCGGCCGATCTCTCCGACCGCTTGGACGTGCAACTCGTCGCCGATCGCATCGCGGACCCGGCCCGGCCGGTCGAGCTGCTCGTCAACAATGCTGGCTTCGGCCTGAAGAAGCCGTTCCTGCGCAACGAGATTCGCGACGAGGAGGAGATGCTGGCCGTGCTCGTCCGCGCGGTCATGGTGCTGTCGCACGCGGCCGCGCTGTCGATGCGGCACCGCGGACGCGGTGCCATCGTCAACGTCTCGTCGGTCGCCGGCTTTCTCGCGTCCGGCACCTACTCGGCTGCCAAGTCCTGGGTCACGGTCTTCTCCGAAGGGCTGGCGAGCGAGTTGAGTGGCACCGGGGTGACCGTGACGGCACTGTGCCCCGGGTTCACGCGCACCGAGTTCCACGAACGCGCAGGCATCAAGGGACACGGCATCCCCGATTTCATGTGGTTGGAAGCCGATTCGCTGGTGAAGACCTGCCTGGACGATGTCGACAAGGGCAAGGTCATCTCCATCCCTGGTCCGCAGTACAAAGTGGCAGCAGCCGCATTGCGCGTCCTGCCCCGTCCGATCGTCCGGGCCGGCAAGCTCGCCCGGAAACACCGTCCGCAGTGAAACCGAAGGAGCAGGCCTTGGCCGCGCAGGAGTTGTTGGAGCAGATCAAGGCCAAGGCGATCGTCCGCGGCAAGGTCACGCTGTCCTCGGGCAAGGAGGCCGACTACTACGTCGACCTGCGCCGCATCACATTGAGCGGCACCGCGGCACCGCTGGTCGGCCGGGTGATGCTCGACCTCACCGCCGACCTGTCGTATGACGCCGTCGGTGGCCTCACCATGGGCGCCGACCCGGTCGCGACGGCGATGCTGCACGCGGCAGCAGCCGAGGGGCGGTCGCTCGACGCCTTCGTCGTCCGCAAGGCCGGCAAGGCGCACGGGCTGCAACAGCGCATCGAGGGGCCGTCCATCACGGGTCGCCGCGTCCTCGTCGTCGAGGACACCTCGACGACCGGGGCATCCGCGCTCGAAGCGGTCGCGGCGGTGCGCGAGACGGGGGCCGAGGTCGTGGCGGTCGCGGTCATCGCCGACCGCTCCACCGGCGCTCGGGAACGCATCGAAGAAGCGGGCGTGCCCTACCTCACGGCATACGGCCTGGAGGACCTCGACCTGGCCTGAGCGGCCAATGCACCGCGTCTCATTACCTAACCTTATTGGAAATCACATGGCGTGTTATGCCAGAGTGGCTTGTCGCTGAATTGAGCTGGTCCGAGAGGTTGCCCACGTGTCCGAGGTCGAGGAGTCGTCGACGCCGGTGGGTCGTGTCGTGCTCGTGGGGGGTGGTCCCGGCGCGGACGACCTGATCACCGTCCGCGGGCTGCGCGCGCTCGAACACGCCGACGTCGTGGTCGTGGACCGGCTGGCGCCGCACGGCGTCCTGCGGGAACTGCCACCCGGGATCGAGATCATCGACGTGGGCAAGACACCGCACCATCACCCCGTGCCGCAGGACGAGATCAACGCGTTGTTGGTCGATCGCGCGAAACAAGGCAAGGTCGTCGTACGACTCAAAGGCGGCGACCCGTTCGTCCTCGGTCGTGGTGGCGAGGAGCTGCTGGCCTGTCGCGCCGCCGGTATACCGGTCGACGTGGTGCCGGGCGTGACGTCTGCCTTCTCCGCTCCCGCCGCGGCAGACATCCCGGTCACGCATCGGAACGTGTCGCACGGCGTGCTGGTCGTCTCCGGCCATGACGACCTCGACCCGGACACGCTCGCGCGCTGGCCGCACACGATCGTCGTGCTCATGGGCATGGGACGACTGCGCGAGCTCGCCGCGAACCTCGTGCGTGCGGGGAAGTCCCCCGACGCCCCGGTCGCGGTCGTCCAGTCCGCCTGGACCAGTGACCAGCGTCAGGTGAGCGGCTCGCTCGCCACGATCGCCGACCGTGTCGCCGAGTCCGGCATCGGCAATCCCGCGGTGATCGTGATCGGTGCGGTGACCCGGGCCCTTCAAGGAGTGAAACCATGAGTCCCGTCGCGCTCGTGCTCGTCGCGCACGGCACGTCCGACCGGCACGGGCAGGAGACCGTGCGCGTGTTGCGTGCCCGGCTGCAGCGCAGCCTCCCGGACGTCCGGGTCATCGATGCGTATGTCGACGTCCAGTCGCCGCGGCTCGGCGAGATCGTCGATCAGCTGGTACGGCAACGGATTCGGACGATCATCGTTCCGGTGCTGCTGTCGACCGGCTACCACATGGAGGTGGACGTGGCGGGCGCTGCGAGCAGTTCCCCGTTGGTGACGGCCGCGCCCCCGCTCGGTCCGCATCCGGTGCTGGCGGAGATCCTGCGCGACCGGCTCCTGGAGTCCGGCGCCGCCTCCCACGACCACGTCGTGCTCGCGGCTGCCGGATCGTCCCGGCCCGAGGCCGCGGACGCCGTGCGCGTGGTCGCCGATCAGCTGGCGCAGCTGTGGCCGGGTCGCGTGATCGCCGGATTCGCCGCAGCGGCAACACCTTCCGTGCCTGAGGCGCTCCAGACCGCGGCTGCTGGCGGCGGCCGGGTCCGGATTGCGTCATACCTGATGGGTCGGGGGTTCTTCCACGATCGACTGCAGCGGTATGACGTGCCCGTGACCGAACCACTGGGCGCCGACCCGCGCATCGTGGCGCTGGTCCGCCGGCGGTTCGACGACGCGCTGCAAACCCCGGCGCAGCAGATCAGCCGCGCGGCAGGTTGAGCCAGTAGAGGTCACGTCGGCGAGTGCCCTCCGGCGCGGTGCGCTTGTCGCGCCGGTCGTCGAAACGATGCAGCGCGTCGTCGACGATGGCGTCGAGCTCCGCCGCCTCCCCGTCCGTGAGATAGATGCCGCCCTGCTGCACGATCGAGGCGTGCTCGTCCGGGTCATGGCGCTCGATCATCTCCTGCACGGTCCGCGAGATGCGGCGCACGAGGTTGCCGAGCAATGAATTGGCAACAGCGGCATCGATTCCGGCGGCCGCCGCATCGTCGATCTTGATCGACTCCGCCACCAGCTTCCACGGGTGCTCACGGCCGTCCTCGCTCTCGACGCGTTCGACGAGCCCCCACCGTTCCATGGCCCGCAGGTGGTAGCTCATCGCGGACGGTGTGATGCCGCACCGTCCGGCGGCCTCGGTCGCGGTGAGCACCGTGCCCCCGCCGAGCTCGTCGAGCAACTGCTGCCGGACCTCGTGCGCCAGCACCCGGATGGCCCGGGGGTCGGTCAGCGTCAGCGTTCGCCGCTCGGTCATGACTCCATCGTGCCGCACCCCGTCGCGTCGTGCTCTACGGTCGGTGGCGTGGAACGCGTGGTCGTGCAGATCGATTCGGACGCCACGCTGCCCTTCTGGCGTGGTGCGCAGGTGTTCCGCTTCGCCTCGGTGGCTTACGCGATCGGGGCGCAGATCGTGTCGGTCCGGGCGCAGGCGCCGTCCGGCTCCGGCATCCCCGCATACAGCCACCCGCTGATCAGCTGGCTGCTCATCGCACTGCTGGTGATCTGGTCCGGAGTGAGCGGCCTCCTCTATGCCTTCGAACTGGCGCCTCGGACTCCGATCGTGGTCACCGAACTCGTCATCACCGTGCTGCTGACGGTGTCCACGGTGTGGGTGGTCCGGCCGGAGTACTTCCACCATCACCAGAGCCTGCCGTCCACGTTCTGGATCACCAACGCCGTCGTGTCCGTGGCGCTGCTCTGGGGCCCGATCGCCGGCGGCGTGACCGGTGTCGGCTTCTCGCTGCTCAGCCTGGGCATCGAGCAGCAGTTCCACAACGTCGTCACCGACGCCACCACCCCGATCCTGCTGACCGTCGGCGTCACGCTCGGCATCGGCGCGCGCATCGTGTCGCGCGCGCAGCAGGAGCTGTCGGCGGCGATCCGGATGCAGGCGGCGACCAAGGAGCGCGAGCGGCTCGCCCGCAAGGTGCACGACGGGACGCTCCAGGTCCTGGCCCTGATGCGGCGTTGCGGCGCGGACCTCGGCGGCGGGGCCGCGCAGGTGGGCCGGCTCGCCGGACAGCAGGAGCAGGCGCTGCGCACGCTGATCAGTGAGCAGGCACCGGTGCCCGGCATCGACGAGTCGACGGACCTGCGCAGCCGGCTGCAGGCCGTGCTTCCCACGGACGTGAACTTCTCCGGACCGGCCGAGGCCGTCCGGCTGCCGAGCGCAGCCGTCGCCGAGCTGATCGCCGTCGTGCGGACCATCCTGGACAACGTCGACCAGCACGCGGGTGACGGCGCCACGGCGTTCCTTCTGTTGGAGGACCTCGGCGACGAGGTGGTGCTGACCGTCCGGGACGACGGGGTCGGCATCCCGGCCGGGCGCCTCGACGAAGCGCGTGCCCAAGGGCGGATGGGCCTGAGCAAGTCGATCCGCGGCCGGATGCACGACCTCGGCGGCGAGGCGATCCTCGACACCGGCCCCGACCTGGGCACCGAGTGGGAGCTGCATGTGCCGCGGACGGACCGGCAGGATGGGCACCGTGACTGAGCAGCAAGCCGCCACCGTCATGATCGTCGACGACCACCCGATGTGGCGTGACGGGGTGAGTCGCGACCTCACGGCAGCGGGGTTCGTCGTGGTGGGACCGCCGACAGCGTCGCCGCCGCTGCGACGCGAGCCAGAGCCACCAGCCCGCAGGTGGTGCTGATGGACATGCAACTGCCGGACGGCAATGGTGCCGAAGCGACCGCCCGAGTGCTCGAGGCCGCGCCGGGCGCCAACGTGCTCGTGCTGTCGGCGTCCTCCGAACGGGACGACGTGCTCGAGGCGGTCAAGGCCGGCGCCTGTGGCTATCTCGTCAAGAGCGCGTCCGCGACCGAGCTGATCGAAGCGGTCAACGCGACCGCCGCCGGCCAGGCGGTCTTCACCCCGGGGCTCGCCGGCCTGGTACTCGGTGAATACCGCCGTATGGCGAGTGAGCCGACACCGGCCGGCGAAGCGCCTGCACCGACGCTGACGCCGCGCGAACTCGAGGTGTTGCGCCTCGTGGCGAAAGGCCTGAGCGCCAAACAGATCGGGCGCCGGCTCGACGTCAGTCACCGCACCGTCGAGAACCACGTGCAGGCCACGCTGCGCAAGCTGCAGCTGTCCAACCGGATCGAGCTCACCCGCTACGCCATCGAGCACGAACTGGACTGATACGCAGGACGACTGCGTGACGGTGCCCGTGGCAGCGCTGCCGACAATCCCTAGGTGGTCTGAGTAGTCGTACTCAGGTCGCCGGCCGCTGCTTCTCGCAGGCTGAGGGCATGAACACGACACCACAGCACCCAGGTCCCGTGCCGGGCCCGATCCCGGCCAACCCGTTCGCAGGTCCCGCGACTCCGCAGGCTGGAGGCGCGGGACCTGTCGCGTCATACCCGATGGTGCCCCGCAAGGCACCGTGGTGGCAGCGCGAAGGAGTCGTCAGCAAGCTGCTCGTGCTGACCGGCGGCGCGATCACCCTCATCGGCGTGGTCATGCTGCTCGTCATCGCCGCACACGCCGGGCTGCTCAGCCCGCAGCTGCGGATCGCCGGCGGCGCGCTCCTCTCCGCCGTCCTGGTCGCCGGCGGAATGCGCATCCACCACCGCCCCGGCGGCAGCATCGGCGGCGTCGCGTTGGCGGGTACCGGCATCGCCGGATTCTTCATCGTGGTGGTCGCGATGACCTCGTTCTACGAGTGGATCCCGGCACTCGCCGGGCTCGCGCTCGCCGGCGCTGTCGCGGCCGCCGCCGGCGCCCTCGCCGTGCAGTGGCGCACGGAGTTGCTCGCAATCTGCGTCACCGTCGCGGTCGCGGCGCTCGCTCCCGTCCTCACCGGTGGCGTCACCGTCTCCCTCGTCTGGTTCATGGTGATCCTGCAGGCTGCTGGGCTGGTGCCGGAGCGCATCCGCGGCTGGCACTACCTGGCCCTGGTGCGCACCGTGCCCGCCGTCTTCGTCGCCGTCGCCTACGCGGCCGACGTCCGGTCGATCCTCTCGCTGCCCGCCGTCCTCACCGTGATCGGCTTCTCGGCTGCTTCGGTGATCGCCTCACGTGGCAAGGACGACGAGCTGCACAGCGGCGCGTTCGTCGTCGGAGCACTGCCCGTGGCCGTGCAGCTGACCTATCTGGACCGTCCGGTTGCGATGATCACCGGCGCCGCCGTCGCAGTCGCGCTGGCCGCCGTCGCCGGTCTCCTTCTGTCGCTCGGTGCCGTCCGACGGGCGACCCTCGGTGCGGTGGCCGTCTGCGTCGGCATCGAAGCCTGCTTGACCTTCACACACGGTTCCTGGTTGCCGGTCCTGTTGCTCGTGCCCGGCCTGCTCCTGACTGCCGCCGCTGTCTCCATCCACTCCGTGCTGGCCACCGCGGTGGCGTGGCCTTCGGCGTGGTCGGTGGCGCGGCATACCTCGGCTTCGCCGACCCCGCTTCGCTCGCGTCGTCCGGCCTGGCGGACGCCCGGCTGTCGTACGCCACGATGCTCGGCGGTCTCGTGCTGGCTGTCTGGGCGGCTACGGCGGGCCTGGCCCTCCTGCGGTCCGGTCTGAAGGTGCAGCCGACCGTGGCAACCGTGAGCGCCGGCATCGTCAGCCTGTATGGCGTGACCGTCGCGATCGTCTCCTTCGGTTCGTGGGTCGGTGCCACGGAGGGCTTCCACAGCGCGCACCTCGGGGTGACCGTCGTGTGGGTCTCGGTCGCGATGTCCCTCATGGCATTCGGGCTGTACTTCCCGCGCCATGCGGCGACCTCGCTGGCCGGTGGCCTGCTGCTCGCCGGCTGCGCCATCGCCAAGCTCTTCCTCTTCGATCTGCAGGAGATGAGCGGCGCCACGCGAGCGATCACGTTCATCGTCGTCGGTCTCGTGCTGCTCGTCGCCGGCTCCCGGTATGCGCAGGCATTCGCCCGGATGCGCGATGCGGCCCGGGGCGGTCAGCGCCCGATGGGCCCTGTCGGCCAGCACTGACCCAAGCGGCAGGACGAGCGGTCCGACCTTTCAACGGGAAGGTCGGGCCGCTTCTGCATGCCCTGTTCACCGAAGTCGTGAAGGTTACTTTCATAGTTGTGAAGGAAGCACTTCAGAAATCGGTATGGCGGCACCGCGACGTGCGACCGTGAACGGACTGATGCAGGCGACCAATGTGCTGTCGCTGCTGATCTTCGGCGCGGTCGGCACGGCGGTGGGCGTCCGCAGCACCTATCTCGGCGCCGGGGTGCTGTCGCTGACCGTGGTCTCGCTGGCGGCGCTGCGGGTTCTGCGCGGGTCTACTCTCCGCTCGTTGCTCCCGCGGCACGCGCCTGCCGGCGGTGCTTGAGGTATTCGTAGACCATCGGGATCACCGAGATGATGACGACGACCATGATGGCGACGTCGATCTTGTCGCCGAGGCCGGGGAACGCCTTGCCGAGGACGACACCCGCGGCGACCACGATGGCGACCCAGAGGATGGCGCCCACGGCGCTCCAGGTGAAGAACCGCTTCCGGTCCATCCGGCTGGCGCCGGCGACGAGGGTGATGAAGGTGCGGACGATCGGGACGAAGCGGCCGATGACCAGCGCCTTGTTGCCGTGCTTGTCGAAGAACGCGTTGGTCTTCTCGAAGTACTCCTTCCGGAGGATGCGGCCGTCGCGCTCGTAGATCGGCTTGCCGACCACCCGGCCGATCTCGAAGCCCACGACGTTGCCGGCGAACGCCACGATCATGAGCAGCGGCACCGACACGTAGAGCGGCACGTGGAAGCCGTACTTCGCGCTGGAGCTGAACAGGCCGATCGCGAAGAGCAGTGAGTCGCCCGGCAGGATCGGGAACAGCACCCCGCACTCGATGAAGACGATCAGCAGGGCGATGACGAAGAACGCGCCGCCGAACCGGTCGAGCAGGTATGTCGGGTCCATGAAGCTCGGGCCGAGGGAGTGCATCACGCGCGCAAGCGTACGTGAGGCCGGCTGAGCGATTGCTTAGCGACGGATCTCGCGCGGCCGTCGGCTCTCCCCGGTGCTTGCCGAGGAACCGCCACGCTGGAGGGCCGCCCGAAATCAACCATTGACGGTGACCGAGATCACGTTCTATGGTTGCCGGATCGATTCGGCATACACCTGGAGATGCGATGAAACCCGTTCAGTCGCCCGCGGCCCCACCGTCCGAGATCTGCCCCGTCGACCAGCGGCTGCCCGCGCGCCGGACGGTGGTCCTCGCCGTCCAGCACGTCATGGTCGTCGCGGCCGCGCCGATCTCGTCGGTCTTCCTGCTCAGTCGGACCTTCGGCCTGGACTCGGCGACCACCGTCGACCTGCTCACCGCGGCCTTCGTCATGTGCGGCATCGGCGCACTGATCCAGTCGCTCGGTATCTGGCGGATCGGCGTGCGGATGCCGTTCGTGATGCTGCAGGGCGGCGCGCCGCTCGTGGTGTTCATCGCGATCGGCAAGCAGTACGACCTGCGGGTCGCGACCGGGGCGGTCTTCATCACCGTCGCCGCGATGCTGCTGTTCCTGCCGATCTTCGTCCAATTGCTGCGATTCTTCCCGAAGGTCGTGCTCGGCACCCTGATCGTCATCATCGGCATCAACGTCGTGTCGGTGGCGGCGAAACTGGTCACCGGCGCGCCAGGCACGCCCGGCTTCGGCTCGGTCAAGGGGTTCGGGCTCGCACTGGCCACCACTATCCTGATGGTGATCTTCTGGCGGCTGCTGCGCGGCGCCTGGCGTCAGGTCGCGGTGCTGCTCGGACTGGTCGCCGGCGCGCTGCTGTCCGTCGCACTCGGCGAATTCGGGCACGTCGGCGGCGGCAGTGTGGTCAGTGTCCCCAGCGTCTTCCCGCTCGGATCGCCGGTGTTCAACCTGGCTGCTGCGGTGCCGCTGATCGCGGTCGGTATGGCGACCATGGCGGAGGCGACCGGGCAGACTGCGATCGTCGGCGACATCGTGGGCAAGGAGATCACCCCGCGCCGCGACGTGCCGCGGCTGATCATCGCCGACATCCTGACCTCCGGAGTCGGGGCGTTCTTCGGCACGTCCCTGCTGGTCACCAGTGGTGAGAACGTCGGGCTGGTGCAGATCTCCGGCGTCCGCAGCCGGTTCGTGACCGCGACAGCCGGGGTGTTCCTGATCGGCGTCGGGCTGTTCACCCCGGTCGCCCGGCTGATCAACGGCATCCCCAGCGCCGTGGTCGGAGGCGTCGCGCTGACCGTCTACGCCGTGATCAGCGTGATGGGCGTCAAGATGCTCAGCACCGTCGACTTCACCGAGCACAGCAACGTCATCATCGTGTCCGTCTCGATCGGCGTCGGCCTGCTGCCGATCGTCGTCAACGGAGCGTATGCGCAGTTCCCCGCGGCCCTGCAGAACATCCTGGGCAGCGGAGTCGCGATGACCGCGATCATCGCGGTGCTGCTCAACATCGTGTTCAACCACCTGCCCGGCAGGAAGAAGGCGGCGCCCCCGGTAGGGCCGGCGCCATACATCCGACCCGAAACGGAGAGTCTGTCCCGATGAGTGTCCTGACCACCGAACTGCTCGGCCGCGAGGACGTCCTGCTGGCCCCGGAGCTCACGCTCGCGCCCGAGGGCATGCGCCGGGGCTGGGCGGTGCTGATCAGCGGCGGAGCCTTCGCCGATGTCGGGCCGCGCGCCGAAGTGGTCGCCCGTCACCCGTCCGTCGAATGCCACGAACTGCCCGGCCGAGTGCTGATGCCCGGCTTCGTCGACTCCCACCACCACCTGACGCAGGCGTTCGGCAAGTCGCTGGTCTTCGGCGAGCCCTCGGAGATCTTCCGCCGCGTGTGGGTGCCGATGGAGCAGCAGCTGACCGAGGAGAACGCGTATCTGGCAAGCAAACTCTCGGCCCTGGAGTGGTTGCGCGGCGGGTTCACGACCGTTGCTGACGCGGGCACTCGCGCGCAGATCGATCTGGCCGCGGTCGCTTCCGCGGTGCAGGACGCCGGGCTGCGCTGCGTGCTCGCGGAGGTACAGAACGACCTGACCGGCGACCCCGGCCCGGCGACGCAGCAGGCGGAGCGTCACCTGGGCCGCTGGTCGGCATACCCGCTCGTCCACCCCTCGCTGGCGGTGTCGATCCCGGAGGCGGCCTCGCCCGAGGTGCTCGGCGCCCTGCATCGGCTGGCGATGGGGGCAGGCTGTGCCCTGCAGATCCACGTCAACGAGCACCTCGTCGCGGTCGAGCGGTCCCTGGAGGCCACCGGGCTACGGCCGCTGGAGTATCTGGACCGGGCGGGTGCGCTCGGGCCGGCGCTGCTCGCGGCACACGCGACGCTGGTCACGCCGTACGAACTGCAGCGGGTGGCCGACACCGGTGCCGCGGTCAGCTACAACCCGGTCGCGAGCGCCTGGAAGGGCAACGCGGTGGCGCCGGCGATGGCGATGGCGGCGATGGGCATCCGGTTCGGCATCGGGACCGACGCCACCCGGGGAGACGCGTTCCGGCTGGTCGACGCCGCCGAGACGGCGCAGCGGCTCACGGTCGGCATGGCGACCGGCGACTCGTCGGTCGGGGGCGGCTGGACGTGGCTGGAGCACGCGACGGCCGGCTCGGCCGATGCCGTGGGGCTCGGCTCCTGTGTCGGCCGCGTCGCGACCGGCTCGGCGGCCGATTACCTGATCGTCGACGTCACCGGCCCGGAGCTGGTGCCGAGCCACGACCCGACCTGGGAGCTGGTCCGGCTGGTGGGACGAGACCGGATCGAGGCCGTCGTTGTCGACGGTGTGCCGCGGATCTGGCGGGGCGAACCGGTCGGCTGGGATGCCGCGGTGCTGCTCGAGGACGCGCAGCGGGCCGCTGAGAAGCTGCTGGCCGACGCGCCGGTGACGGTGATCCACCCGACCGCCGACGAGCATCGGGAGCGCAGCCGATGACGCTCACCGTCTGGGCCGTCCTCACTGTCGCAGTGCTCGTGGCCGCCTTCGTGCAAGGGGCGGGGGGCCTGGGATTCGCGCTGATCACCACGCCGGTGATCGGGCTGACCGACCCCGGACTGGTGCCGGTGACGACGCTGCTGCTGATGATCCCGTTGAACGCGTACGTCGCCTGGCGCGATCGTGCGCACATCGACCGGTCGGGCGCCGGCTGGATCAGCCTGGGCCGGATCCCGGGGACAGTGCCGGGGCTGGTGCTGTTGGCGGCGATCCCGCTCGGACGGATCAACCTGCTGGTCGGTGTGGCGACGGTGCTCGCCGCCGTCGTCACCCTGGTCGCGCCGGCCTTCTCACCGCGCCGCGGCGCGTTCGTCACGGCGGGCGTCATCACCGGTGTCGTGGAGACGGCGACCGGGGTGGGCGGGCCACCGTACGCCCTTGTCTACCAACACCATCCGGCGCCGGTGATGCGCGCGACGGTCGCCTTCTGCTTCCTGGTCGGTGAGCTCGCGTCGCTCGCGGTGATCGCCGTGACCGGTCGCCTGCACGCCGATCAGTTGGTCGCCGCGCTGCTGCTGCTGCCGGCGCTCGTCGCGGGTATGGCGGCCAGCAGCCTGGTCCACCACCGGGTCCGTGGACCCAAGGTCCGCGTCGGGATCATCGCGTTCTCCATCGTCTCGGGGCTGACGCTGCTGCTGAAGGCCTGATCAGCGCGGGTCGCCCGTCGACGCGCGCGCCACGAGGGTCGGTGGCTCGAGCAGCTCCGGGGCCGCGGTCGCCGGCTCGTCCCGGCGGATCAGCCCGAGCAGAAGCTCGACCGCCAACGACGCCGAGCGTGCGAGGTGCAGGTTCAGGGCGGTGAGCGGCGGATCACAGGTGCGCGCAAGGACCCCGTCATACCGGGTCGCCAGCAGTAGATCGTCCGGGATGCGCCGGCCGAGTTCGGTTGCGGCGCGGACGCATCCGACGGCGAAGGCGTCGACCATGGCGCAGATGCCGTCGGTGTCCGGGTGCGTGGTGAGGATGCGCCGAGCGGCCGCGTAGCCGCCCTCTGGCCCGGCACTCTCCGCGGCGGTCTCGACCACCGGCACGAGCCGATGCTCGGCACACCAGGCGTCGTATGCCGCACGGGCGGCGTCGTAGGAGTGCCGCTGGGTGTCCCCGACGATGAGCGCGATCCGGCGGGCACCGCGCTCGTGCTGGTGGTCCAGCAGGATGCGGGTGGCCAGATCGCTGTGCAGGCCGATGTGCGGGCGGTCCGATCCGAGCTGAGCGCCCAGCGTCACCACCGGCAGTCCGCGGTCGGCCAGCGAGGCGGTGATCGGGTCGTCCTGCACCGGCTCGACGACGATCGCGCCGTCGATGTCGAGGGTGTCCACCGGGGTCTCGGTGGCGACCGGGGGAGTGAGGATGAGCGCGTAGCCGCGCTCGAGCGCGACCTCGGCGGCTGCGGCCGCGACCTCCATGTAGAAACCGAGTCGCGCGGGGCCGGCCGCGACTTCCGCCGGCACGGAGGACACGAAGCCGATCATCTGGGAGCGGTCGGTGTGCAGGCGTTTGGCCCGCAAGTTCGGGCGGTAGCCGAGGCGCTGCGCCGCGTCACGCACCCGGCTCCGGGTCGACGCGTCGACCCGGCCGGTTCCGTTCAGCGCGTCGGATGCGGTGGTACGGGAGACGCCTGCCGCGCGTGCGACATCGCTGATGGTCGGTGGCTTGGCCGGCGGCACCGGTTCAGTATGGCAACGCCCCCGGTCGTCGCCCCCGATGGGTTAGCGGACAACTTCTGTCCGCTGCCGGTGGACACTGGCGGGTATGACGACGACGGCACGGCTGCTCCAACTGCTCGGCCTGCTTCAGGCCCAGGCGGTGTGGACCGGTGAAGAACTGGCGGATCGCCTGGACGTGACGACCCGTTCGGTCCGGCGGGACATCGACCGGCTTCGCGAACTCGGCTACCCGGTGCAGTCCAGCCGGGGCAGCGGTGGCGGCTATCAACTCGGTGCCGGCCGGGCGCTGCCGCCGTTGCTGCTGGACCAGGACGAGGCGGTCGCCGTCGCGGTGTGTCTGCGACTGGCCGCCGGCGGCACGGTGGCCGGCGTGGGGGAGGCGGCGTTGCGCACGATGGCCAAACTGGACCAGGTGATGCCGGCCGCCATACGAGCGCATGTCGCGGCGGTGCAGGAGGCGACGGTCACCGTCGAATATCAGGGCATCACCGTCGACTCCGACGCGCTGCTCGCGCTCGCGCGAGCGGTGCGGGAGCGCCATCAGGCGCGGTTCGACTACACGGCGCGCGATGGGGTCGCGTCATACCGGAGAGTGGAGCCCTATCGGCTGGTGGCGACCGGAAGACGTTGGTATCTCATGGCTTTCGATCTCGACCGGGAGGACTGGCGGTCGTTCCGGCTGGACCGGATGGCCGAGGTGCGTGCGTCGACCTTCGGCTTCACGCCCCGGGAGGCGCCGGACGCCGAGGAATACATCCGCCGGTCGGTGCGGTCCGGCTGGGATCACGAGGCGACCGTGCGGCTCGCCTGCCCGATCGAGGAGGTCGATGACTACGTCGCGCGGTGGGGCACGCTCAGCGCGGTCGGCGAGACGCACTGCGACCTACGGGTCGGCGCTCACGATCTGGACACCATGGCGTGGTGGCTGTTGCGGTTGCCGCACGATTTCGAGGTGCTGGACAACGACGGGCTGGTGACGGCATACCGGCGACTGGCGACCCGGACGACGCAGCTCGCCGGCGGTGCGGTTGGCTGAGCGCGTGGAGGCAGCGCAGGACGTCGGTGTGGGGCCGTATGACGGGGAGTGGCCGGCGCTCGCCGACGGCATACCCGACCCGCGCTTCGACCCGGAGTTGCTCGCGAACGGCGACCGGCGCAACGTCGAGGATCGCTACCGCTACTGGACGCACGAGGCGATCGTCGCCGACCTCGACTCACGCCGCCACGATTTCTACGTCGCGGTCGAGAACTGGGGGCACGACTTCAACATCGGCTCGGTGATCCGGACCGCGAACGCCTTCAACGCCAAGGCATTTCACATCGTCGGCAAGAGGAGATGGAACCGGCGCGGCGCGATGGTGACCGACCGTTACCAGCATGAGTTCCATCACCCGGACGTCGCGGCTTTCGCGGCCTGGGCGGCAGCCGAAGGCCTGCCGCTGATCGGCATCGACAACCTGCCGGGCAGCACGCCGATCGAGACGTACGAGCTGCCGCGCACGTGCGTCCTCGTCTTCGGGCAGGAGGGCCCCGGGCTGACGCCAGAGATGGAGCAGGCGTGCGTCGACGTGCTGCACATCGAGCAGTTCGGCTCGACCCGGTCGATCAATGCCGGCGCGGCCGCCGCCATCGCGATGCATGTCTGGATCCTGCGGCACGTGCACGGTTTCGGCGAGTCGCCTGCTGGTGCCCGGTAGCCGCCGCCCCGGTCCAGTACACCTGCTCAGCGTGTCGTCAAGCGATAGGTCAGCCACATCGCGCCGCTCGGGGTGACCAAGGAATCGGTCAGCGTGAGTTGCGTCAGATCGCTGATGGGTTCGGTGAGCCGCCGGCCGACCGGGTCGAAGACCGGTGCGACGGTCAGTTGCAGTTCGTCGACCAGGCCGTCGGCCAACAACGACTGCGCGAGCGTGACGCTGCCGTGGACACCGACGTCGCCCGTGGTGGCCGCCTTCACCTGGCTGACGATGTCGGCGAGCGAACCCGACACCGGCTGTGCGTTGTTCCAGCCGCCGTCGAGCGGGGAGGACGTCACGACATACTTCGGCACGGAGTTGATGAAGTCGGCGAACGGCTGGTCGTTCGACGTCGGCCAGAAGCGGGCCCATTCGTCATACATCCCGCGACCGAGCAGCACGGCGGTCTGCGTCTCGATGAGCCGCCGGAAGCGGCCGTCGAGCACGTCGTCGAACTCGGGCGGCGACGGTTCGTCGGTGTCCGGCGGGAACAACCGTGTCGGGTCGTCGACGGCACCGTCGAGGGAGCAGATCGAATACAGGACGAGCCGGCCCATGGTGAAATCCCTTCGGAGTGTGATGCCTACCTGACTACGACCAGCGGCTACGGCACGAATCATCGGTCTCTCGCAAAAACTTTTCCCGGGAGTGTCGATTCCCGGCCGACCCACCCGTCATCGTGCTGTCAGAGGATGGAGCCACCCCAGATCGAAAGGGTCACCATGACCAAGCGATTCCTTGTCCTGCTGCCGGCGCCGGAAGCCGAGTGGGCGCAGCTACCGCCGGAGGACCACGAGAAAGGCATGCGTGCACACGACCGCTTCAACCGCGAACTCGCCGAGGGCGGCCACCGTGTGGTGATCGGGTCGCCGCTGCGGCCGTCGGCACAGGCGGTCTCGATGCGGCCGGACGGCAACGGCGGGACGACGGTGACGGACGGACCGTTCACCGAGTCCGCCGAACAGATTGTCGGGTTCTACCTGATCGAGAGCGACGACCGCGACGGCGTCGAGGCGTGCTGCCGGCAACTGGCCAGCACCGGAGACCTCATCGAGTTGCGCGAACTGGAGGGCAACGATGACTGAGTACATGGTCGTGATCGTGGGCGACGCCGACCGCTGGTGGACCACCATGTCCGCCGAGGAACGCACGCACGGCTACGCCGAATACGGCCGGTTCGCGGCCGAACTGGTCAACCGAGGGCACAAGATCACCGGTGGCGCCGAGCTGCACGCCACCTCCGAGGCGAAGCGGATCGCGCCCGGAGGTAGCACGGTGACCGACGGGCCGTTCGCGGAGTCCACCGAGCAGGTGGGTGGCTTCTTCCTGGTCGAGACCGACGACGTCGACGACGTGCTCGACTGCTGCAAGATCCTCACCGCGATCGGTGAGGGTGTCGAGGTGCGCCGGACGGTGCAACCGGAGGAGCGTGTGTCATGACGAAATATCTCATCCTGCTGGCCGGTCGCGAGGGGGAGTGGAACGATGCCGACCCCGCGGATCGCGAGCGCTGGCACCAGGAGCACATCACCTTCGGGCGCGAGGTCGGGCCGGCGATCCTCGGCGGCGAGGCGCTGGACACCGCCGACACCGCCACGACGCTCCGGCGCCGCAGTGGCACGGTCGAACTCACCGACGGGCCGTTCGCCGAAACCGCCGAACACCTCGGCGGCTTCTAT
This sequence comes from Flexivirga sp. YIM B11880, assembly GCF_058148645.1. Classification (NCBI taxonomy): domain Bacteria; kingdom Bacillati; phylum Actinomycetota; class Actinomycetes; order Micrococcales; family Dermacoccaceae; genus Flexivirga; species Flexivirga sp. YIM B11880. The sequence continues at coordinate 239,656 of NZ_JBMAMH010000001.1, read as the reverse complement.
CTGGTCGAGGCGGACAACCTCGACCAGGTCGTGAAGTGGTGCCGGCTGCTCCCGGAGATCTATTCGATCGAGATCCGCCCCTGCATCCGCATCGAGGGGATGGACGACGCCACCCCACGAAGTTCGACTCCTCCGCTGCGCTCCTCCGCCGATACTTCGCGGGGGCCCCGGGTCAGCGAGTGAGCGACGCCCTGGAACGTGTCTGGCGCGACGAGTGGGGCCGGCTGCTGGCCCTGCTCGTCGCGCAGACGCGTCGACTGGATCTGGCCGAGGACGCGCTGGCCGACGCGTTCGAGCGGGCCGCGCGAACGTGGCCGGAGGCCGGTATGCCGGACAACCCGCCGGCTTGGCTGATGACGGCCGCGAAGCGACGGGTGCTGGACCGGCTGCGCGCGGAAGCCGTGGCCGCGAAGAAGCAGCCGCTGCTGGCGGTGGAGGAGAGGGGGCGGCGCGGAGGGTCCGACGATCTCCTGCGGCTGGTGCTCCTGGCGGCGCATCCGGCGTTGAGCGAGGAGGCCGGTGCGGCGCTGACCTTGCGACTGGTTCTGGGCATCTCCACTGCCGACATCGCACGACTGTTCCTGGTGCCCGAGCCGACCATGGCGGCTCGGCTCACTCGTGCGCGCAAAAAGGTCGTGGCAGCGGGGGTCCCGCTCGCCATACCCGATGACGACGTGTTGCCCGAGCGACTGGAAACCGTTGCGCGTGTTGCCTATCTGACGTTCACCGCTGGATACGCACCGGGCAGCGGAGCCGACGTCGTGCGGTCCGAACTGGCGGGAGAGGCAATCCGGCTCATCCGGCTCGTGCGGGAGACAGGTCATCCTGCCGCGAACAGCCCGACGCTCACGGCGCTGCTCGCATTGATGCTCCTCCAGCACGCGCGGCGGGACGCCCGGGTCCGCGCCGACGGTGCGCTGGTGCTGCTGCCGGCGCAGGATCGCGACGCCTGGCACCACGACGAGATCGCCGAGGGACTGGAGCTGTTGGGGCAGTTGACCGGATCGGGCTGCGGGTCTCGATACACCTCCTCCGCTGCGCTCCCCCGGCACCCTTCGATACGCCCTTCGCAAGCTCCGGGCTACTCAGGACGACGCTCGACCGGCGCAGCCAACGGAGTCGCGCTGGAGCGGGCGCTGGCGGCGGAGTACGTGCTGCAGGCGCTGATCGCCGCGGAGCACGCCCGGGCGCGCAGCGCCGAGGACACCGACTGGCTCACCATCGCCGACTACTACCGGCAACTGGAAGAGCTCACCGGCTCGCCGGTGGTTCGGCTCAACCGTGCGGTAGCGGTCGCGGAAGCGGGCGACCTGGCCAACGCCCTGGCACTGCTGGACGGCCTGGACGACCGACTGCCGCACACGCACCGGCTGCCCGCCGTGCGTGGAGAATTGCTGGCGCGGGCGGCGCGCCATACCGAAGCGGCAGCGGCGTACGACCTCGCGATCGAGCGGTGCGCCAACGATCCCGAACGAGACCAGCTGCGGGCGCGGCGGGACGCTCTCGACGTCAGCTGACGAACAGCGGCGCACCCGGCGCAGTCCGGATGGTTGGATAGTGGGACGCACTGTTCGCCGACGCCTGCAGGAGGGCCTCCATGCCGATCGCGACCCCCGAGAAGTACGCCGAGATGCTCGACCGGGCCAAGAAGGGCGGCTTCGCCTACCCGGCCATCAACGTCTCCAGCAGTCAGACCCTGAACGCCGCGATCAAGGGCTTCGCCGACGCCGGGAGCGACGGCATCATCCAGGTCTCCACCGGCGGTGCGGAGTACTTCTCCGGGCAGGGCGTCAAGAACATGGTCACCGGCGCGCTCGCGATGAGCGCCTTCGCGCACGAGGTGGCGACGGCGTATGACGTCGACATCGCGCTGCACACCGACCACTGCCCCAAGGACAAGCTCGACGGCTTCGTGCGCCCGCTGCTGGCCGCGTCGACCGAGCGCGTGAAACAGGGTGGCCTGCCCTACTTCCAGTCGCACATGTGGGACGGCTCGGCTGTCGAACTGCACGAAAACCTCCAGATCGCCGAAGAACTCCTCGCCCAGTGCAAGGCCGCCAAGATCATCCTGGAGATCGAGGTCGGCGTCGTCGGCGGCGAGGAGGACGGCGTCGAGGGTGCGATGGACGAGAAGCTCTACTCCACGCCGGAGGACGCCGTCGCGACCGCCCGGGCGCTCGGCACCGGGGAGCAGGGTTACTACATGACCGCGCTGACCTTCGGCAACGTGCACGGTGTCTACAAGCCGGGCAACGTCAAGCTGCGTCCCGAAGTGCTCAAGAAGGCGCAAGAGACGGTGCACGAGGAGTTCAACACGCCCGATGACAAGCCGTTCCACCTGGTCTTCCACGGCGGCTCCGGCTCGGACCCGAAGGAGATCGCCGAGGCGGTGTCCTACGGCGTGGTGAAGATGAACGTCGACACCGACACGCAGTACGCCTTCACCCGTCCGGTCGCCGGCTGGATGCTCGGCAACTACGACGGCGTGCTCAAGATCGACGGTGAGGTCGGCAACAAGAAGCAGTACGACCCGCGCGCCTGGGGCAAGGCGGCCGAGGCGGGTATGTCGGCGCGCGTCGTCGAGGCGTGCGAGAACCTCGGATCCGCGGGGAAGCACTCGAAGTGAGCGAGAACCTGCTCGGCATACCGGAGACCAAACTGCCTGCCGATCCGGCGAGTTCGGCGCTGGAGGAGGGCGTGGACCCCCGGGATGTCGCGCGGTCCTACCCGGCCTCGTCGCTCGCCTGGGCGACGCTCGCGGAGGACGCGCTGGACGACGGCGACGTGGTCGAGGGCTACGCCTTCGCCCGCACCGGATACCACCGTGGTCTCGACGCGCTGCGGCGATCCGGCTGGCGCGGGCAGGGTCCGGTGCCCTGGGAACACGAGCCCAATCGCGGCTTCCTGCGGGCGCTCGGGGCGCTGGCGAAGGCGGCCGGTGCGATCGGCGAGACCGACGAGCAGCGCCGCTGCGCGGACTTCCTGCGCGACTCGTCCGCGACGGGGGCGCGGGAGCTGGGGCTGTAGGCCGCCGCGTGACTCCGCAGCAGGGCGGGAAGCCGGCGACGGCGCAGGACGTGGCCGATCTCGCCGGCGCCTCCCGCACCGCGGTGTCGTTCGTCCTCAACGGCAAGGAGGAGGGGAACGTCTCCGCGGCCACTCGCGAGCGCATCCTGGCGGCGGCGTCCCAGCTCAACTACTCGCCGCACCCGGTGGCGCGCAGCCTGCGCACGCAACGCACCCACCTGATCGGCATCGTCACGGACGCCATCGCGTCCAGTCCGTTCGCGGGCCAGTTGCTCGACGGCGCCTCACAGCTTGCCGGCGAACGCGGTTATCTCGCAGCAGTTTTCGACAGCGGCGGGCGGGTCGACCGCGAGCTGGAGGCCGCCCAGGAGTTCCGCCGGCGCCGGGTCGACGGCCTCGTCTATGCGTCGATGGGTCTGCGGGAGGTCGCCCACGTGCCGACCGCGGGGCTGCCGGTCGTGCTGGCAAACTGCTTCTCCGCCGACTCCAGCCTGCCGAGCGTGATCCCGGCCGAGCGCGAGGCCGGAACGGCCGCGGCCCAGCTGCTGCTGGACTTCGGCCACCGGGAGATCGCCACCATCACCGGAGACATCGCGATCGCGGGCCGCTGGCGGCACGAAGGCTTCACCACGCGCCTCGCCGAGCAGGGCTGCACGCCCGAGGTCCTGTCGCTCGGCAGACGCAACTGGACGATCGACGAAGGCTTCCGGGCGGCGACCGCGCTGCTGGACCGAGCGGCAGCCAAGCGCCCGACCGCGGTCTTCTGTGTCACCGATCGCGTCGCCGCGGGAGCGCTGCTCGCGTCGGCCCGGCTCGGACTGCGCGTTCCGGAGGACGTGTCGATCCTGGGGTTCGACGATCAGGAGGAGCTGGCCGCCAACCTGGTGCCCGCCCTCACGACCTTCGCGCTGCCGCACCGGCAGATGGGCGAGACCGCCGTTGCACTGCTGGTCGATCGGCTCACCAGTGGCACGATGCCGGCGACACCGACGCTGCTGCCTTCGCCGGCGGTGCTGCGGGAGTCGGTGGCGGCGCCAGCTCGGAAACGGTCAGCGTCGACGGCGCGTCGACGCTGATCAGCCACTGCTCGGTGCCCGCGTCGCGCAGGGTGACCGGGGCAGCTCCCTGCGGAAAGAACTCGAGGATCTCGTGGTCCGCCCATAGTTCGAACTGCCCTGTCGGGCAATCGATTCGGAGATCTTGTCGCGCACCGCTCAGCCGGACCGAGCCCGCCGTGCCGCGAATCCGGGCGACGGGCGGCAGCGCGGTCGGCTGATCGGCCGGCAGGTGCAGCTGTATGGCGGGCGCATCGTCGGCATACCGCTGCAGACCGTCGTCAATGCTGAATCGCAGCTTGTCGCCGGACGTGTCGACGCGACGTGGCAGGGTGAGGCAGCCGCTGATCCCGCTGGCCGCCGCGGCGGTCGTGTCGGGTTCCCGGATCCAGCCGAACAACAGCGGAGCGTCGTCGCCGTCCAGAGCGATCTGCGGTGCGTAGAAGGTGTCACCGGCGTCCAACTCCTCGATACCGGTGATCTGCAGCGCCGGCAAGCCGTTCCGGTCGGTGACGGTGCCGCGGAACGCGATGACGTTCACCGTCTCGCCCGCGATCCAGCGCGAGACGATGAGCCAGCAGCGGCTGCCCTCGATGACCAGTTGCGGGCACTCCCAGATGTCGGCGTGGGGCGGGTCGACGTCCAGTTGGCCGCTGCGCAGCAGTACGCCGAGGTACTGCCAGGCGTCGGGGTCCTGGACGTCATACAGCAACACGGCTGCCTCCCCGGTGGCCAGTTGGGCGCCGATGACCGCCAGCCGGCGACCGCCCCAGCTGAAGCAGAACGGATCCCGCATCTCGGGCACGTCGTCCGGAGTGCGGGCGACGACGCGCGGCTTGCTCCAGTCGACCAGATCCGGGTCGACCGCCTCCCGCACGCACACGGTTGAGCGGCAATCGTCAACGGTGACACCGGAATAGGCGACAGCCGGCCGTGGCAGCCAGGGCAGGTAGACGCCGGTCCAACAGCCGGCCGAGTCCGGTCCGCCGGGCACCGGCCGGAACGCGGACGGGTGATGCCGCCATACGACGAGGTCGTCGCTGCTGACGTGTCCCCACTCGATGTCGGCGTGCACCGGCGCGTGCGGGTTCGCCTGGTAGAACACATGCCACCGCCCGTCCCGGTGCACCACTCCGTTGGGGTCGTTCAGCCAGCCCGTGAGCGGCTGAATGTGCAGGGTGGGCAAGGTGTTCGGCATCTGGAGGGTGACCTCGGATTCTCGATGGATGGTGCGGAAAGGGGGGCTCAGCGGAAGCTGCCGGTGGTCAGGCCCTGCCGAAGGGTGCGCTGGCCGAAGACGAAGACGAGCAGCGCCGGGATCATCGAGATGATGACTCCGGCCAGGACGACCGAGACGCTGCCGGTGCCCATGTTGCCCTGCAGCGAGACCAGGCCGAGGGGAAGGGTGAAGTTCCTGGAGCTGATCTCCATGATCAGCGGACGGAAGAACTCGTTCCAGATCGCGTTGAACGCCAGGATGCCGACGATCGCGAGACCGGGGGTCGACAGCGGAGCGTAGACCGAGCGGAACGTGCGCCACGGGCTCGCGCCGTCGATGGCTGCGGCCTCGGCCAACTCGGGCGGCAGCGTCAGGTAGTACTGCCGCATCAGGAACGTCCCGAAGGCCGTCGGTATAGCGGGGATGATCAGTGCCCACAGCGTGTCCGAGAGGCCCATGCCTCGAATCAGCATGAACACCGGCACGATCGTCACCTGCATCGGCACCATCATCGTGGCCAGCACGATCCCGAAGAGCGGGGTGCGGCCGCGGAAGGGGATGCGCGCGAAGACATAACCGGCGAAGCCGGCGGTGACCATCTGGGCGAAGGCGATCAGCCCGGTCACGAGCACGCTGTTGAGGATCAGCAGCCACATGTCGACCTGCTGGAATGCCTGCCGGTAGGCGTCGAAACTGAGGTGGCTGAAGCTGATCGGCGATCCGCCGAGAGACTCGCTCGGGGGCCGCAGGGAGGACAGCAGCGTCCACGCGACCGGACCGAGCGTCAGCACGAGCGCCACCAGGAGGATCAGCATCTTCGGCAGACTCGTCAGCGCCGCCGAGCGCTTGCGCTGTCCCGCCGTGGTCGTTGCGGAGATCGTAGCCATGACCTGAATTCCTAGCTGTAGTAGACGAATCGGCGGGACAACCGGAACTGCAGGGCAGTTACGAGCATGATCACGATGGTGAGCACGACCCCGATGGCGGACGCGGTGCCGAACTGCAATTGCCCGAAGGCGTCCTGGTAGATCACCATCACGACGGTGCGCGTCGAATCACCCGGACCACCCCGGGTGAGGACATAGGCCTGATCGAAGATCTGCAGGGCGGAGATGATCGCCATCACCGACGCCACCAGGGTGGTCGGCGAGAGGAGTGGCAGCGTGATGTAGCGGAACTGCCGCCACCCGCCGGCGCCGTCGATCGACGACGCCTCGTAGACGTCCCTCGGTATGGCGGCGAGTCCGCCGAGGAAGAGCAGGAACGTGAAGCCGAAGTTCTGCCACACATAGACGAGCACGACCATGACCTGGGCGCTGAAGCCATTGGTCAGCCACGGCACTTTGCCCAGTCCGACGTCCTGCAGATAGGTGTTGACCAGCCCGAAGTCCTGGTTGAACAGGTAGGACATGATGATCGACACCGACGCGGCCGACAGGATCAGCGGGAAGAAGAACACCGAGCGCAGGGTCGACTGCAACCACTTCGGCAGCCTGCTGTTGATCAGCACTGCGAGGAACAACGCGATCGACAGTTGCAGGATGACCGTGACGACCACGAACAGGATCGTGTTGACGAACGACGTCCGCAGCGTCGGGTCGCTGAACAGGCTGCCGAAGTTGCTCAGGCCGGCCCAGCGTGGAGCGCTGATGACGTCCCACTTGAAGAAGGCGAGCACGACGGACGCGATGATCGGCACCAGCGTGAAGAGTCCGAGGCCGATGACCGTGGGCGCGAGAAAGGCCATCGCCATACGCTTTTCGCGTTTGCGGACCGCCGACGGTGCCAGATCCGTCGCGGCATTGTCCCGATGGATCGCCGGCTTCTTCGCGATGGTGGTCATGGCGTCGCCTCCAGGGCTCGGTTCAGGTCGCCCTGCAGGCTGCGCAGAGCCGACTTCAGCTGACCGGACCCGCCGGTCACCGCGTTGATGGTGTTCTTGTCGAGGGCGAGCTCGATGGCGCTCTCGTTCGGCGGTGCGGGGATCGGGTGGGTCCCCGGGAAGTCGTCCAGAGTGTCGTAGAAGACCTTCCAGTGCTTCGGGCCTTCCTTGCCGTAGAAGGTGCCGTTGCACATGGAGCGGCGAGTGGGAGTGTTGTTCGGGATCGGGTAGGTGATCGCCATACCCTCACGGCTGACACAGAACTTCAGCCACTCCCACGCGGCGTCCTTCTTGGCCGACGTCTTCATGATCGACCAGCCGGCGGCGCCGAACTGGGCGTTCTGGGACTTCCACTGCGGCATGTACTGCACGTCGTAGACGTTGTTCGGGATGCCGGCCTGGTGCAGGCCGTCCACCCAATAACCGCCCGCGACGGTCATCGCCACCCGGCCACTCGCGAACTGCGGCACCAGCGTGTTCCCGCCGCCCTGTGCCGGGCTGCTGGCGAGGCCGTCGACCACCAGCTCCCGGAGGAACTCGAAGGTCTCCTCGACCGCCGAAGTGTTGGCCGCTGCTTCGAGCCACAGCGGTCCGCCGGCGCGGCCCTCGGCGCCCCGTGCCCCGCGGTAGAAGGTCTCCCACATCCAGTGCCCACCGGGAGCCTTCGTCTCGGTGAGGATCGACGTGTTGTTGATGTAGAGCCACGGCGTGACGCCGCCCCACATGCGGTTGGTCCAGTAGAACGGCACGACGCCGCGGCCGGCGGTGCGTTTGATCGCCCGCAGCATCTTGACGAAGTCGTCCTTGGTCCAGTTGTCCGGCGGGTAGTCGAAGCCGGCCTTCCGCACCGCGCTCATGTTCATGAAGATGTTGCCGGCGTTGAAGTTGTCCGGCAGCTGGTAGAGGGAGCCGCGATACATGAACGCGTCGATCAACGCCGGGTGCACGTCGGAGAAGTAGTCCTGCATCTCGGCCTTGTCCTGGCGGACGTAGGCGTCGAGCGGGTGCGCCAGCCGGGAGGCGAACAGCTGGGCGCCCTCGGTCGCGACGTTGACGACGTCCGGTGGTGTGCCGGCCGCCACCATGGTGAGGATCTTGGCGAAGAAGTCGCCCCAGTCCTGGCCCTGGATCGGCATGATCATCACGTCGATGTCGGGATGCTTCTTGCGGAACGCCGCGGCCAGTTGCCGCTGCGCGTCCGCTGCTTGCTGGGTGCCGTTGAGGGCGACCTTCAGCGCGTTCGTCCGCCGGGACGGAATGTCGAGGCCGGACAGGCGGGGAAATCCGGCGGTCAGGGCCGCGAGTGTGCCGGCACCCGCTGCGCCGAGGGCGAGCCTCCTGGTGATGTCTGCCATCGATCTGCTCCCATTACCTAAATCGTGTTAGGTAACTGTGGAGGACGGCCGCTGGTGGCGTCAACCCCTACCGGTCAGTTGCTTTTTCGTCGTTCGGAACGGGAGCGGGTGCCGGGTCGCCATACGCTTGGCGACGTGGACGGAAGACTCGGAGTGCTCGGTGTCGGGCCGCAGGGCGAGGAGCTCTACCGGCACGTGTTGCGCGCGCCGGGCCTGACGCTGGCCGCCCACGTGGCACAGCTGGGCTGGACCGACTACGAGGCCGAGCACGCCATCGAGCAGTTGCGAGCGCGGCGCCTGGTGCGGGTGACGAACCTGGGTGAGGTCGTCGCCGATCACCCCCGCGCAGCCCTGGAGCGGGTGGTCAGCGCGGAGGAGGCGCGACTGGCGACCCGTCGGCAGGACCTGGCGCGGGTGCGGGACGCCATCGACACCTTCGTCACGGACCATCGCGCCGGACAGGAGACGCAGGCGTCGGAACAGCCGCTGCGGGAGCGCGTCGACCAGGCGGTGTTCAACTCGGTCTACGAGCACCTGGTGGCGTCGACGGTCGGCATCATCCGGCAGGCCAAGCCGGGCGAACCGCGGTCCGCCGAGGATTTCCCGACGGTGCGCCAGCAGCTGAGTGCGGGCCGCGAGCTACGTACGCTCTACCTGCCCGAGGCGCTGCAGGAGTATGGCGAGCCGCTCGCGCAATGGGCGGGTCTCGGTGAGCAACAGCGTGTCGTGAGCGGATTGCCTTCCGAGTTCGTCGTTTTCGGTGAGGAGGTGGCGATCGGCTCGACCGAGTGGGGGCAGGACGGCGGCGACTATGTGGTGCTGCGGGACCCGATGGTGGTTGCCGCGTTCATCGCGCTCTTCGACCGGTTGTGGGCGGCCGCGACGCCCGCCGAACGCACCGACGACCCTTCGTCGAACGCACTCGTGGACTGGATGCAGCAGGGGCTGACCGACGAGGCGATCGCACGCGCGATGGGGGTGTCCTTGCGCACCGTGCGTCGGCGCATCGCCGCCATGATGAGCGAGCACGATGTGAGCACCCGTTTCCAGCTGGCGCTGCGGATCGCGGAACGCCGCCACAAGTCCTGACGTCCCTTCACCGAACATCGTCGGGAGCGCGTGGAGCGCGTGTGAGGATTGACCGCATGACCCAGCTGACCAAGGGCTCGAACACGCCGATCGACACCGCGCAGGTCAGGATCACCCTGCAGTGGCAACCGGGCCCGGGCGTGCCCGACGTGGACGCGTCCGCATTGCTGCTGGGTGAAGCGGGCCGGGTCGGCTCGGACGACGACTTCGTCTTCTACAACCAGCCCGCGCACCCGAGCGGCGCCGTGCGGCACCTCGGCAAACAGCCCGGCGCCGATGCGCTCGAGGTGGATCTCGCCGGGCTGCCGGGGGAGGTGCCGCGCGTGGTGCTGGCCGCGTCGGCCGACGGTGGCACGTTCGGACAGGTCCCAGGGCTGCGGTTGGTGGCTTCCGACCCGAGCTCCGGTGTCGAACTGGCCACCTTCGACATGGCGGCCGAGAACGAGACCGCGTTCGTCAGCGGCGAGCTCTACCTGGGGCAGGGCCAGTGGAAGCTTCGGGCCGTGGGACAGGGCTACAGCTCCGGGCTCGCCGGACTGGCAACGGATTTCGGCATCTCGGTGGAGACCGAGCCGGAGTCGCCCACGCCGCCTCAGCTGTCGCCGACGCCGATGCCCGGTGTGTCGCCGCACGGCGCACCGCCCGCTCCGATGCCGATGGCTCCGCCGCAGGGAGCACCGGTCGCGCACATGCCGCCACCGGCCCTGGCGGCCCCGCCGCGGACCGCTGCTGGCGTCGTCAATCTCGACAAGGGCAGGGTGGACCTGACCAAGCGAGCGCGCGTCGACCTGACGAAGACCGGCGCACCGCCGCTCGCGAAGGTCACCATGGGGCTCGGCTGGGATCCGGCACCCGGCCGCGGCAACATCGACCTGGACGCATCGGTCATCGCCTATGACGGCTCGGGCAGGAAACTGGAGATCGTCTGGTTCATGCACAAGGCCGAGTTCGGCGGCGCCATACGGCATTCCGGGGACAACTTGACCGGCGCCGGTGAAGGGGACGACGAGCAGATCAAGGTGGACCTGCTCGCCATACCTCCGCAGATCGCCACATTGATCTTCACCATCAATTCGTTCAGCGGGCAGAAGTTCACTGACGTGCGGCGGGCATTCTGCCGGCTGGTCGACGACGTGACCGGTCAGGAACTGGTCCGCTTCGACTTGTCCCGCTCGGAGCCGGCCACCGGGGTGCTGATGGCGGCACTGCGGCGAATCGGCCCGGAGACCTGGCAGATGCGCGCCATCGGCGAGTTCCACGACGGGCGGACGGTCAAGAAGCTGGTCAAGCCGGGGGAGGCACACGCGCTCGCGCCCTGAGGCAAGTCCTTGTCGACTGAGGCGAAGAGTGGTCCGATGAGGACATGAAGAAGCTCATCAACGATCCGGCCGATGTTGTCTCCGAGACGCTGCTCGGCGTGGAAGCCGCGCACGGTGATCGGCTTCGGATCGATCACGATCACAAGGTGATCTACCGCAAGGACGCACCGCGTCAGGGCAAGGTCGGGCTGATCTCCGGGGGTGGCTCCGGGCACGAGCCCCTGCACGGCGGGTATGTCGGACCCGGGATGCTCGACGCGGCCTGCTGCGGCGAGATCTTCACCTCCCCGGTGCCGGACCAGATGCTGGCGGCGACCAGCGCGGTGGACGGCGGCGCCGGCGTGCTGCACATCGTGAAGAACTACACCGGCGACGTGATGAACTTCGAGATGGCCGCGGAGCTCGCCGCGGACAGCGGTGTGCAGGTGCGGTCGGTCGTCGTGGACGACGATGTCGCGGTGCAGGACAGTCTCTACACGGCAGGGCGTCGTGGGGTCGGCACCACGGTGATCCTGGAGAAGCTCGCCGGTGCGGCCGCCGAGAGCGGCCGGTCGCTCGACGACGTCACCGACCTGGCGATCAGGGTCAACCAGGCCGGCCGCAGCATGGGTCTCGCACTCACCTCGTGCACGGTGCCGGCCGCCGGCAAACCCACCTTCGAACTGGCCGAGGACGAGATGGAACTCGGCATCGGCATCCACGGCGAGCCGGGCCGCAGTCGCGTCCCGCTGGCGTCCGCCCGGGAAGCAGCGCAACTGCTCGTCGATCCGGTGTTGGCCGACCTGCCGTACGGCACCGGCGATTCGGTGATCGCGATGGTCAACGGCATGGGTGGGACACCGCTGTTGGAGCTCTACCTGATGTATGCCGAGGTCCATCGGCTGCTGGAACAGGCCGGCATCACCGTCGCGCGCTGTCTGGTGGGCAACTACATCACCTCGTTGGAGATGGCCGGCTGCTCGGTGACCCTGGTGAAGGCCGACGACGAGTTCATCGGCCTCTGGGACGCACCGGTCAACACCCCCGGGCTCCGCTGGGGCGCATGATGAGCACCCCACGAAGTTCCTCCTCCGCTGCGCTCCTCCGGATACTTCGCGGGGACCCCGCATGATGGCGGACGACGTGGACCTCGACCGGTTCATCGAGTGGATGCGAGCGTTCGCGGGCGTCATACACGACAACGCGGCGGAACTCACCGAGCTCGACTCGGCGATCGGCGACGCCGACCACGGCAGCAACATGGACCGTGGGATGCGCGCGGTGGCGGCGGCGCTCGATGCCGGCGAGTTCGACACTCCTGCAGCGCTTTTCAAGAAGGTCGGAATGACGCTGGTCAGCTCGGTCGGTGGGGCGAGCGGACCGCTCTACGGCACGTTCTTCCTGCGCTTCGGCGGTGCGTTGGGCGACGGAGCGGTCGATGCGGCAACGCTTGGCGCCGCGCTGCGCGCCGGCGTCGACGGGATCGTCCAACGCGGGAAGGCGGAGGCCGGTGACAAGACGATGATCGACGCGTGGCTGCCGGCGCTGGAGGCGTATGACGGGGCCCGGTCCGACGGCATCGGTCCCGCGCTGCAGGCCGCCGCCGAGGCCGCGGCAGGCGGTCGCGACGCCGCAACACCGCTCGTGGCGCGCAAGGGCCGCGCCAGCTACCTCGGTGAGCGCAGCGCCGGGCATCAGGACCCGGGTGCCACGTCGACGGTGCTGCTGCTCGAGGCCGCAGCGGCAACCCTTGGCTGAGCCGGACGGCGCACGATGATCGGCATCGTCGTCGTCTCGCACAGTCGCGCCCTCGGGGAGGCAGTCGTCGGACTCGCACGCGAGATGGCCGGTGGCGGCGAGGCGCCCCGGCTCGCGGTCGCGGCCGGGCTGGACGAGACGACCTTCGGCACCGACGCGGCCGCCGTTGCGGCGGCGATCGAGGAGGTCGCCTCGGACGACGGCGTGCTCGTGCTGGTCGACATCGGCAGTTCGGTGCTGAGCGCTGAACTTGCTTGTGAATTCCTCGATCCCGAGGTTGCCGGCCGGGTGCGAATCTCCGCGGCCCCCCTCGTGGAGGGAATTGTCCCGGCGGTCGTGGCCGCGGCCGGTGGAGCCGAACTCGCGGAGGTCGCAACCGAGGCGGAGGAGGCGCTGGCGGCGAAGGAAGCGCATCTCGATGCCGGTCGAGTAGGGCAGGTATCGAGACCACCGTCTGGTCTCGATACACCTCCCCCGCTTCGCTCCTCCGGCACTCGACCCGCGAGCGAACCGGAGGAGCAGGCATTTTCAGACCACGGGGCGGTCGCAGACATCGTCATCAATGACCCGCACGGGCTGCACGCGCGGCCGGCCGCGAGGTTGGTTGCGCTCGTGCGGTCGTTCGACGCCGAGGTCACCCTCGCCAACCTCGACGCCGACGGACGTCCGGTGCCGGCCGGCAGCCTCAGCAGGGTGGCGACGCTGAACGCCGGCCACGGCGCCCGGTTGCGGGTGGTGGCGCAGGGACCGCAGGCAGCGGAGGTGCTGGCTGCGGTGGCCGAGCTCGCGGACCGCAACTTCGACGGCCAACTGCCGGCGACGACGTCGAAGGACACGTCACGCGCCCTGCCGGCGAAGGTTCAGGATGCCGGACTCGACGCTGCCCTGGGGCCTGCTCGCGTCCTACGGTTCGAGGTGGACACCGCGGACTATCAAGTGGGTTCACCGGATCGGGAGCGCGAGCGGTCGGACCGCGCAGTCACGGCGGTTGCCGACGCCATCCGCCGGCGACGGGGGACGGACGCTGGTCCGGATACGGGCTCGACCAGCGAGACGACTGACATCCTGGACGCCCACCTCGGGTTGCTGGACGATGACGCGATCCGCGAGCAGGTCGACGGGCGGATCTCCCGCGGCGAATCAGCTCCCGCGGCGTGGCAGGAGGTGCTGCACCGGCTGGCCGACGACTTCGAGGCGCTGGACGACTCCTATCAGCGAGCGCGGGCACTAGACGTCCGGGCCATCGAGCGGCAGCTGCTGCAGGCCTTGGTCATGGGAGCGGATTCCCTTGACACCGGAGAGGATCCGTTCCTGCCGAGGGACTCGGTCGTGGTCGTCGACGAACTCGACCCCGCGACCGCCGCCGCACTCCATGGCATCGGTGGCGTCGTGGCGGTGAGGGGCGGAGACACCGGCCACGGCGTCATTGTGGCTCGGTCGCGTGGCATCCCGGTCTTCACCGACGGCGGAGAGGCGGCTGCAGCCATCCAGGACGGCGACACCGTCGGTTTCGACATTCCGACCCGCCGGCTCATCGTCCGGCCCTCGCCGGACCAAGAGGCCGAGCTGCGGCGCCTGCTGGAACGTCGGCGGGCCGCCGCGACGACCGCGCGACGCCGAGCGGACGAGCCGGCTGTCACGCGGGACGGGGTGTCGGTCCGCGTCGCCGCCAACATCACCAGCACCGACGACGCGCTCCGCGCCGGGACGACCGGCGCGGACGGCTCCGGATTGGTCCGAACCGAGATCGTTTTCGCCGACGAACCGACCCCGCCATCGCCGGGAAGGCAAGGGGCGCAGTTCTTGTCGATCGCGAGTGCGCTGCATCGGCGACCGATCACGATCCGCACCTGGGACGTCGGCGGGGACAAGCCGTTGCCGTTCCTGCCGGGACCACACGAGGCGAACCCGATGCTCGGTGTGCGCGGACTGCGGCTGATGCGGCAGGTACCGGAGATCTTCGACCGGCAGTTGCGCGGGATCTGCGCCGCCGCGGAGCAGGCGCCGGTGCGGATCATGTTTCCGATGGTCACGACTCGCGAGGAACTCGACTGGGCGCTCGACCGCCTGGAGGCCGCCCGAGCTGAGATCGGGATCGAGCCGGTCCCCGTCGGCATCATGGTGGAGGTGCCCGCTGCCGCCATACGCATCGCCGAACTCGCGCGGGGGCTCGACTTCGTGAGCATCGGCACCAACGACCTCACTCAGTACACGCTCGCCGCCGACCGCGGCAACGCCGGCGTCGGCGCCATTGCCGACGCGTTGAGTCCCGCTGTGCTGCAACTGATCCGGTATGTCGCCGACCACGTCCCGGACGGTGTCGAGGTGGCCGTCTGCGGAGACCTCGCCAGCCGCATCGAAGCAGTGCCACTGCTGCTCGGACTCGGCGTGCAGGAGCTGAGCGTCGTCGGACCGGCCGTGCCGCAGATCAAGCAGGCGGTCCGGCACACCTCGGTGGCGGACGCCCGGGCGCTGGCCGACCGGGCGCTCGGGGCCTCGTCGGCGACGGCCGTTCGGGAGCTGCTGGTTCCCGCCCGGTAGCCTGAGGCACCGTCAGAACAGATACCGAACGTAAGGCTGCAGCATGCCAGCGATCGTGCTCGTCGGTGCCCAGTGGGGCGATGAAGGCAAGGGCAAGGCGACCGACCTGCTCGGTGACCGCATCGACTACGTCGTGAAATTCAACGGCGGCAACAACGCCGGTCACACGGTGGTGATCGAGCAGCCCGACGGCAGCCGCGAGAAATACGCCCTGCACCTGCTGCCGAGCGGCATCCTGTCGCCGGGCGTCACGCCGGTGATCGGCAACGGCGTCGTGGTCGACCTCGGCGTCCTGTTCGAGGAGATCGACGCGCTCGAAGCGCGTGGGCTGGACACCTCGGCGCTGCGGATCAGCGGGAACGCCCACGTCATCGCCGAATACAACCGGGTGCTGGACAAGACGGTCGAGCGATTCCTCGGTTCCAAGAAGATCGGCACCACCGGCCGCGGGATCGGCCCCACCTACGCGGACAAGATGAACCGCACCGGCATCCGGGTGCAGGACGTCTTCGACGAGTCGATCCTGCGGCAGAAGGTGGAGGCCGCGCTCGACGTCAAGAACCAGATCCTGGTCAAGCTCTACAACCGTCGCGAGATCGCCGTCGACGAGGTCGTCGACGAACTGCTCTCGTATGCCGACCGGCTGCGCCCGATGGTCGCCGACACCTCACTGGAGATCAGCAACGCGCTGGACGACGGCAAGATCGTGCTCTGCGAGGCCGGCCAGGCGACCCTGCTCGACGTCGACCACGGCACCTATCCCTATGTGACGTCGTCCAACGCGACCGCGGGCGGCGCGTGCACCGGCGCCGGCATACCTCCGACCCGGATCGACCGGGTGATCGGCATCTTCAAGGCCTACACCACGCGTGTCGGCGAAGGTCCGTTCCCGACCGAACTGCTCGACGACTCAGGCGAGTTCCTGCGCAAGACCGGGGCGGAGTACGGCGTGACCACCGGACGCCCGCGCCGCTGCGGCTGGATCGACACCGTGATCGGGCGCTACGCCTACCGCATCAACGGGATCACCGACTTCGTGCTCACCAAACTCGACGTCCTGTCCGGGCTCGAGAAGGTCCCCGTCTGCGTCGCGTATGACGTCGACGGGGTCCGGCACGACGAGATGCCGGCGGACCAGAGCGCCTTCCATCACGCGGTGCCGATCTACGAAGAGCTGCCCGGCTGGTTCGAGGACATCTCGCACTGCCGGAGCTACGAGGAGCTGCCGGAGAACTGCCGGGCCTACGTGGAGTTCGTCGAAGAGCGCATCGGAGCACGCATCTCGGTGATCGGCGTCGGCCCGGGCCGCTCCGAGGTCATCGTGCGGCACGACCTGCTCGAGGACTGACGTGCTCGCCGAGCTCGCAGCGCGCACGGTCAGCGGCAAGACGCCACCGCTCGCGTTCCGCATCACGCTGTGGGTGCTGGTGGTCGTTTTCCTGGGGGCTGCCGTCTTCGGTGCGATGACGTGGTGGCGCTTCCGGAAGCAAGCGCAGGAGCTGCCCGAGGGTCAGGAACAAAGCGGCCGCTCCGCACAGGCCGGCTGCATGATGATCGGCGCCATACCGGCCCTGCTGGTGGGCCTCTTCCTGCTCGACTGGGCCATCCAGGTCAGCTGAGGGCGCGGGCGCGACTGCGCCGTCCGGCCCGTAAACTTGCCCGTCGTGACAAATCAGCAGCTTGACGACTGGGTGTCCCGACTCGCCGATGAGGCCATCACCGATGCGAAGGCCAAGGGCACCAAGGTCGTCTGCGCCTCCGGCATCTCCCCGTCGGGCCCGATCCACCTGGGCAACCTGCGCGAGGTCATGACGCCGCACCTGGTCGCCGACGAGATCCGGCGACGCGGGATCGAGGTCGAGCACATCATCAGCTGGGACGACTTCGACCGGTTCCGCAAGGTGCCGAACGTGCCGGGTGTCGACAGCTCCTGGGAGCAGCACATCGGCAAGCCGCTCACCGACGTGCCACCGCCGCAGGGGTCGACCGCGACCAGCTGGGCGGAGCACTTCCGCGATCAGCTGGAGCGCAGCCTCGACGAGCTGGGCATCACCTACCGCGGCATCAGCCAGACCGGCCACTACCTGTCCGGCGCCTACACCGAGCAGATCCTCTTCGCGATGTCACAGCGCGGCGAGATCGACAAGGTGCTCGACCAGTACCGCACGCTCGGCCCGAAGAAGGCGAAGAAGCCCTCGAAGCTGTCCGAGGACGAAGCGGCCGCTGCCGCGGAGGCGGAGGAGGGCTCGGGCGCCGCGTCGGAGGACGACGGCCGGGGCGAATCCGGCTACTACCCCTACAAGCCCTACTGCAGCGAGTGCGGCAAGGACTTCACCACGGTCACCGCGTATGACGACGCCACGACCGAGATGACCTACACCTGCCGCTGCGGCTTCACCGAGACCGTCAACCTGCGCGAGTTCCGGCACGGGAAGCTGGTCTGGAAGGTCGACTGGCCCATGCGATGGGCCTACGAGAAGGTCACCTTCGAGCCCTCCGGTGTCGACCACCAGTCGCCGGGATCGTCATACGTCGTCGGCAAGGAGCTGGCGCCGATGTTCGGCTGGGAGCGGCCGCTCGGCCCCATGTACGCGTTCGTCGGCATCAAGGGGATGGCCAAGATGTCGTCGTCGCGCGGCGGTGTGCCGACCCCCGCCGACGCCCTGCAGATCATGGAGCCGCAGCTGCTGCGCTGGCTCTACGCGCGGCGCAAGCCCGCGCAGTCGTTCAGCGTCGCCTTCGACGCCGAGGTCGAGCGGATGTACGACGAGTGGGACTCGCTGACCAGGAAGGTCACCTCCGGAAGGGGCCAGCCGGGCGACGTCGCGGCATACACCCGGGCGGCCTCGACGGCGATCGGCACGTTGCCGACGACTGCGCGACCGGTCGCCTATCGGACGCTCGCCTCCATCCTCGATCTCACGACCGGCGATGAGGAGCAGACGCTGCGGATCGTCAGCGCGCTGGATGCCGAGGATCCGGTGACGTCGCTCGACCAGCTACGGCCGCGGCTGGACTGCGTCGAGCACTGGGTGGACACCCAGATGTCCGACGAAGAGCGCACCGTCGTGCGCACCTCGCCGGACACCGGCCGCCTCGGGTCACTGACCGACGAAGAACGCGATGCGATCGCAATCCTGTTGAATGGCAAGGAATCCCAACTGCCGAAGCTCGAGGACGTCTGGTCCCTCGACGGGCTGACGCATCAGGTCTACGGCGTGCCGAAGGTCCAGCGCGGCCTGGCCGCGGACCAGATCGTCAAGGGCGACAAGGAGCTCGGTGCGGCGCAGCGCCAGTTCTTCAAGCTGGTCTACAACCTGTTGGTCGACAAGGACACCGGCCCCCGTCTGCCGACCCTGCTGCTCGCCGTCGGCCCCGAGCGGGTCCGCGCGCTGCTCGGCGGCTGATCAGGGGTCGCGAGGAGCGGAGCGACGACCGTGATCGGTGGGTGGTCTCGATACGGGCTTCCCCCGCTGCGCTCCGCCGCCCTACTCGACCGACGCTGGTTCAGTGGGTGCCGGACTCGTGGTCGGAGTGGCTGGCCGGCTCCAGCTGGAACGTCGAGTGCTCGACATCGAAGTGGCCGTGCAGGCACGCCTGCAGCTGGTCGAGCAGCTTGGGAGCGTGCCCGTCGACGAAGCACGCGTCCTCCACCACGACGTGCACCGAGACAGCCGGTAGGTCCGAGGTGACCGTCCACACGTGCAGGTCGTGCACGGCACGGACGTGGTCGCTCTCGAGCAGATGGCTGCGCAGGTCGTCCAGGTCGACGTTGCGCGGCGCGCCCTCGAGCAGGATGCGGCCGCTGTCCCGGAGCAGGCCCCAGGCGGCATACAACATGAGCGCCACGACGATCAGGGAGGCGATCGGGTCCGCCCGCGTCCAGCCGGTGAGGAGTATGACGACGCCGGCGATCACGGTCCCGATGAAGCCGTAGAGGTCGGTGAGGATGTGCTGGTAAGCGCCCTCCACGTTGAGGCTGGTGCGGTTGGCCCGGGCGAGGAGCCACGCTGCGCCGATGTTGACCGCGACGCCGATCAGCGCGACGACCAGCATCGGGCCGCCCTCGACCGCCGGCGGCTGGAGCAGCCGCCGAACCGCTTCGAAGGCAACGATTCCCGAGACCACGAGCAGCGTGATGCCGTTCCCTGCAGCGGACAGGATCTCGGCGCGCTTCCAGCCGAAGGTCCAGTTGCCGGCCGCGGGCCGGGCGGCCAGCCGGATCGCCCACAGCGCCACGGCGATCGCGCCGACGTCGCTGAGCATGTGCCCGGCGTCGGAGAGCAGGGCGAGCGAGCCGGACAGGAACGCGACGACGACCTCGGTGATCAGGAAGGCGCTGAGCAGGCCGAGCGCCGACCACAGGTAGCGGCCGTCCGCGTCCGGGCGCACGCCGTGGGTGTGGCCGGCGTGGTCGTGGAGCGGGACCGGCAGCGGCTCGACCTCCGGTGTCGGTTCATGACCGCTGCACAGTGGTGCCGGATCGTTCATGGTCCGCCTCGGGGAAGAATGCCTGCGCACTTCATTGTCCACGCTCGGCGACGGTGACCGTCAGCTCCGGCAACCTGATTCGCGGATGCGCTCGTGGTGGTGGATGACCTCGTCGATCACGAAGCGGAGGAACTTCTCGCTGAACTCGGGGTCGAGCCCGGATTCGCTTGCCAGTGCACGCAGTCGGGCGATCTGCTGCTCCTCGCGTGCGGGGTCCGCCGGGGGAAGCTCATGGGTGGCCTTGTATTCGCCGACCGCCTTGGTGGTCCGGAAGCGTTCGGCGAGGATGTGGATCAGCGCAGCGTCGAAGTTGTCGATCGAGCGGCGGTATGCCGCGAGCTGAGTCGAGGTTTCGTCCCTCACCATCGACTCCGCTCCGATGCTGTCTGCCGACCTTCGGTCGGACGTTTCGTCCGTCATACGTTGTGCACCTCCACGACGGTCATGCGGTGGGCGGCTCGCGTGAGCGCGACATACAGCACGCGCGCGCCGCCAGGGGACTCGGCGATGATCTCGGCCGGGTCCACGACGACGGTGGCGTCATGCTCCAGACCCTTGGTCGACATCGGGTCGGCCAGTATGACGCGACCCGCGCCCTCCAGGGTCACGCTGTCCAACAGGTGGCGGTGCCGCTCGGGCGTGATGACCGCGATGCTGCCCACGACCTCTTCGAGCAGGCTCTTGACCGCGCCCCGCACGACGTCGGGCAGCGTGTCCGGTGTCGCCGCGAGCTCCACCGGCAACACGCCGGTCTCGCGCACCGCGTTGGGGATGTCGGCGTCCGGCACGACCGGCAGGATCTGCGCCGCGGCGTAGTCGAAGATCTCGCGGGCGTTGCGGTAGTTGGTGTCCATGTGGAAGCGCCGCCGCTGTTTGCTGCCGAATGCCTCGTCGCGCGCGGCCACCGCTTCCTGGGCGAGCGGCCAGGAACTCTGCGCGGCGTCGCCGACGACGGTCCAGGAGGCGTAACGCCCGCGTCGGCCGAGCATCCGCCACTGCATCGGCGACAGGTCCTGCGCCTCGTCGACCAGCACATGGGCGTAGTCGTCCGAGCGGCTCACCGTGCCGGCGAGAAGGCGCTCCTCGGGATTGACCGGCGTGACCTGGTAGGAGACGTCGGCCGCCGGAACCCGTTGTGCTGCACCGAGTTCGGCGACTCCGAGGGTGTCGAGCTCCTCGATCTCGTAGAACCCGCGCTCCTCGCGCGGCGCGTCGGCGACCGTCCCGACGCGGGAGAGCACGTCGTCGACCATGGCGACGTCGGCCACCGACCAGGTGCCCGTCGTGAGAGCGACCCGCATCGAGTCGCGCAACAGCTCGGTCTGCTCGGCCGACAGGATGCCGTGGGTGTAGCGGCCGACCCGGTCGTCGTCGGCGAGCCACAGCAGCACCTCGCGGGGGTCGATCGGCCGCCACCAGTCGCGCACGAATGCCTCGACCTCCCGGTGATCGGTGAATCGGTCGACGAAATCAGGCTTTTCGCCGGTGCCGACCTGCGCCCACGCGGCCTCCGCGAGCGCTGCCGTCGCCGCACTCGCCGCGGCGTTGTGCTGGTGGTGCCGCAGCACCTGCCGGCGGATCCGGGTCAGCTCGGGGGCATCGATCCGGATCGGGTGACCGGCCACCATGGCGCGGAACTGCGTCGTCGCCGCTGGTGAGATGTCCCGGGCGGCACGCGAGAGCACCTGCCGGATGCGGGTCGAGCCCTTGATCTCCGCTGCGGCGGGGGAGTCGAGGCGGGCCGCCGTCATACCGTCGAGCAGGTCGCCGAGCGAGCGGAGCGTGACGCTGTCCTCGCCCAGTGACGGGAGCACGCGCTCGATATAGGCGGTGTATGCCGCGGACGGTCCCACCACCAGGATGCCGCCGGCCTCGAACTTGCGACGTTGCGAATAGAGCAGGTATGCCGCCCGGTGCAGCGCGACCACCGTCTTACCGGTGCCGGGACCACCGGTGATCTCGGTGACGCCGGAGCTGTCGGCGCGGATGGCTTCGTCCTGGTGCCGCTGGATCGTGGCCACGATGTCCCGCATCCGGGAGCCGCGCGAGCGGGTGAGGGCCGCCATCAGCGCGCCGTCGCCGACGACCACCATGCCCTCCGGTGCCTCGGCGACCATCAGGTCGTCCTCGACGCCGAGCACGCGCGAGTCGCGGCAGCGCAGCACCCGTCGGCGGACGACGCCTTGCGGGTCGACCGGGGTGGCGCGGTAGAACGGTGCGGCAGCGGGGGCGCGCCAGTCGATCACCAGCGGTTCGTAGTGGTCGTCGCGGACGCCCAGCCGGCCGATGTAGCGAACCTCGCGGGTGTCGCCGTGCTCGTCAGGGCGCTCGTGCTCCAGGTCCAGCCGGCCGAAGACGAGACCTTCGTACTGCGTCTCGAGGTTCTGCCGACGGCGGCCGGCGTTGAAGACGAGGGCGTCTCGCTCGAAGAGGCCGGTGACCTCCTCCTCGCGCGCTTCGCCGGTGCGGTCGGTGCGGCCACGGGCAAGCCCCTCCGCCTCCACGAGCGCGGCACGTTCGCCGGCCTTGGTCAGCTCGGCATAGACCTGATCGACGTGCGCCTGCTCGGCCGCGATCTCGGCGGCAACCTCCGCAGACACGGCGCGATCACTGGAAACACTCACGGAGCCCCCATGACAAGTGGGTGGAACAGGGTGCTGCGAACACAGCGAACAGCCAAGTCTAGTCAGCCGCTCAGATGAGGCCCTGGCGGGCGGCGAGCACCCCGGCCTGGAAGCGAGTCGTGGCGTTGAGCCGGTCGAGCAGCACCCGGATCCGGCGCTCGACGGTGCGCGACGAGATGCCCAGCTGGCGGGCGATCGCAGCATCCGACACGCCGCTCGCCATCATCCGCAGGATGTTGCGGTCGCGCGGATCCAGCAGATCCGACGACGAGGACGGTGTCGTGCCAGGTCGCCACGGGGTGCCGAGGTGCCAGCCGAACTCGAGCACGGCGCGCACGCGGGCGCTGCCGGCGGCCGCGTCGAGCATGATGCCCACGGGGGAGCCGCCGTCGTCGCCGAGATCGACCATCGCCAGACCCTGGTCGTTGACCGCGCCGGTGAAGGGCAGTCCCGGCGTGAGCCGGATGTCGTCGCCGCCGGCCGCCCGGGCATGCATGATCTCGAGGACGTTCGGCTCCGGCAGCAGCACCGGGTCGATGTCGAGGCGCACCTCGAGCGGCGCACCGTGGCTGCCGAGGAACGGCGTGGTGGCGACCGGACGGGGCGCCTGGA
The DNA here is from genome assembly GCF_058148645.1 of Flexivirga sp. YIM B11880. NCBI lineage: Bacteria > Bacillati > Actinomycetota > Actinomycetes > Micrococcales > Dermacoccaceae > Flexivirga > Flexivirga sp. YIM B11880. The sequence goes on along the minus strand of NZ_JBMAMH010000001.1, from coordinate 216,705 downwards.
GCAGATATCGGGACAGGGGAGAGTCGATCCGGCTGGAGAGGACCCACTCCTGGGCGCCGGTCGTGACCTGGTGCAGCGCCTGCGCCACGTCGACCAGCGATTCCAGCGGCACGAGGCCCGAGCTGGCGTCCGATCGGGTCGCCGAGCGGCTGCGCAGGTAGACCCTGGCCAGTGCTTGCGAGGTGGTGCGCAGCATGCGGGCGCGGGCTTCGAGCTGTGCCGCGTATGCCGGCAGTGCGACGTCCGGCGGGACGACCGTCCAGGTGTCGGAGGTGACCCGCTGGATCATCCGGCGCTGCTCGAGAACCGGCAGGAACTCGTCGAGTTGATCCGTCGAAAACCCTTGCCCGAGAAGGGAATCAACTGATGGGTTGGGGGTCTGCAACATGGCGAGATAGAGCGGCGCGACTTCGTCGTCCAACGGCTCCAGGCTGCCCTGTCGAGGGGTCCGGGACGTGCTCCGGGCTCTGGCCACGGCGACTCCTTCTCGTGCATCGCGGCGTCGGTCTTGTCAGAGTATGGCGGATCCCCGACATTGACGAACTCCCGCCAGGCGCTGATTAACAACCTGACGCGGGTCGTGTCATAGTGGGTTCAACGACCTTGTGTCGTGACGAGTGCGGAAGCGTCGCCGAGTCCCCCTCCGGCTGACCCTGTGTCTCGTCGGTGGGTCCCTCCCGAGAGACCTCCCCCCTGACTTTCGGGAGGGCCCCACCGTTTGGCACCCCACGAAGTTCTCCTCCGCTGCGCTCCCCCGATACTTCGCGGGCGGGGACCCCGCCTCCTCACCCCACCCTGTCTCGTTAGGCTCAAGTACCGTGAACGTCCTTGTCATCGGTTCCGGTGCCCGAGAGCACGCCATCGTCCGCGCGCTGCTGGCCGACTCCGAGGTCGCCGCGGTCGACGCCGCCCCCGGCAACCCCGGCATCGCGCAGGTCGCGACCTGTCACCCGCTGACGGGTGGGGTCACCGACTCGGCGGCGATCGTCGCGCTCGCTCGGGAGGTGCGGGCGGACCTGGTCGTGATCGGTCCCGAGGCGCCGCTCGTCGCCGGTGTCGCGGACGCGTTGCGCGACGCGGGCATCGCGGTCTTCGGGCCGTCGGCGGAGGCGGCGCAGCTCGAGGGCAGCAAGGCGTTCGCCAAGGAGATCATGGCCGCGGCGGACGTGCCGACCGCGCGCAGTTACGTGTGCAGCACCGAGGACGAGGCGGCCGCGGCGCTCGAGGCGACCGGCGCGCCATACGTCGTGAAGGACGACGGCCTGGCAGCGGGCAAGGGCGTCGTCGTGACCGATGCACGCGACGACGCGCTGGAGCACGCGCGGGCATGTTTCGCAGCGGGCGGCTCGGTCGTCGTCGAGGAGTTCCTGTCCGGGCCGGAGGTATCGCTCTTCTGCATCACCGACGGCACGACGGTTGTCCCGCTCGCGCCCGCCCAGGACTTCAAGCGTGTCGCCGACGGCGACGCCGGGCCGAACACCGGTGGGATGGGAGCCTATTCGCCATTGCCGTGGGCACCGCCCGGTCTGGTGGACGACGTGGTTACCCGGATCGCGCAGCCGACGATCGACGAGATGCGGCGGCGCGGCACGCCGTTCACCGGCGTGCTCTATGTCGGACTCGCGCTCACCCCGGCCGGGCCACGGGTCATCGAGTTCAACGCCCGCTTCGGCGACCCCGAGACGCAGGTGGTGCTCGCCCGGCTGCGCTCACCGCTGGGCGCTCTGTTGCGCGCCGCGGCCGACGGCGAACTCGACCAGCAGCCGCCGCTGGTATGGCGCGACCAGGCGGCCGTCACCGTGGTGGTCGCCAGTGAGGGCTATCCCGCGACCCCGACAACAGGTGACCGGATCGACGGGCTCACCGACGGGGACAGCCAGTCCTACATCCTGCACGCCGGCACGGCTCGCGACGAGTCCGGTGTGCTGGTCTCGGCCGGGGGCCGGGTCCTCTCGTGCGTCGGCGTCGGTCCCGACCTGGCAGCGGCGCGGGCCGCGGCATACCGGATCGTGGACGCAGTGTCGCTGCGCGGCTCCCACCACCGCACCGACATCGCCCAGGCGGCTGCCGCGGGCGCGCTGACCGTCGGCTGAGATACTCACCGCATGACGCTCGAGCTGCCCGGTTATGCCCACGTCTACTCCGGGAAGGTCCGCGACCTCTACGCGCCGCTGGACGACTCCGGGTCACCGCGCGACGACCAGGTGCTGCTGGTCGCGTCCGACCGCATCTCCGCCTACGACTACGTCCTCTCGACGCCCATCCCGGACAAGGGCAAGGTGCTGACCCAGCTGTCGCTCTGGTGGTTCGAGCAGCTGGAGTCGCTGGTCCCGAACCACATCATTTCCACCGACGTTCCTTCTGCCGTCGCGGGCCGTGCGGTGCTGGTCGAGCGGCTCGACATGGTGCCGGTCGAGTGTGTGGCGCGCGCCTACCTGACCGGTGGTGGCCTGTCCGAATATCAAGCAACCGGAACCGTTTCCGGACTGCAGCTGCCGCCCGGCCTGGTGGATGCCTCGAGATTCGACGAGCCGATCTTCACCCCGTCGACCAAGGCGCCGTTCGGCCAGCACGACCAGCCGATGCCGTATGCCGACGTAGTGGCCGAGGTCGGAGCCGAGCGAGCCGCTCAGCTGCGCGAGCTCACCGTGCGGATCCTCGCCCGCGGCAACCAGATCGCTGCTCCGCGGGGCATCCTGATCGCGGACACCAAGGTGGAGTTCGGCGTGCGCGCCGACGGCACCGTCGTGCTGGCCGACGAGGTGCTGACGCCGGATTCGTCGCGCTTCTGGCGTGCGGCCGACTGGGCGCCCGGGCGGCGGCAGGCGTCATACGACAAGCAGTTCGTGCGGGACTGGCTGACCTCGCCGGCGAGCGGCTGGGACCGGACGTCCGGCGCAGAGCCGCCAGCGCTGCCCGACGAGGTCGTCGAGCAGACCCGAGCGAAGTACGTGGAGGCCTACGAAGCCCTCACCGGCCGCACGTTCGACAGTTAGCCGACGTGGACCCGCGCGTTGCGGAACATCCGCAGCCAGGGGCTCGGCTGGTCGAGCGGGCCGTCGGTCCAGGACAGCTGGACGTTGCGCTGCACCCGCTCCGGGTGCGGCATCATCGCGGTGAAGCGGCCGTCGAGCGTCGTCACCGCCGTGAGTGCGTCCGGTGAGCCGTTCGGGTTGAGCGGGTAGGTCCGTGCCGGCTTGCCGGATGCGTCGACGAAACGCATTGCCTGCTCGACGGTTTGCAGGTTGCCCCGCTCGGAGAAGTCGGCGCGGCCCTCGCCGTGGGCGACCGCGATGGGGAGGCGGCTGCCCGCCATACCGGTGAAGAAGATCGAGGGCGAGTCGAGCACCTCGACCTGGCTGAGCCGTGCTTCGTACTGCTCGGACAGGTTGCGGGTGAAGCGCGGCCAGTTGTCCGCGCCCGGGATCAGGTCGGCGAGTGCGGCGAACATCTGACAGCCGTTGCAGATGCCGAGTCCGAAGGTGTCCGGCCGGCCGAAGAAGCCGGCGAACAGGTCACGCAACCGGTCGTTGAAGAGGACCGACCGCGCCCAGCCCTCGCCGGCGCCCAGCGTGTCGCCGTAGGAGAAGCCGCCGCAGGCGACCAGGCCGATCACGTCGGTGAGGTCGTGCCGGCCGGTCTGCAGATCGGTCATGTGGACGTCGACGGCCTCGAATCCCGCTCGGTGGAAAGCGAATGCGGTCTCGACGTGGGAGTTGACGCCCTGCTCGCGCAGGATCGCGACGCGCGGTTTCGCACCCAGGGAGAGGTATGGCGCGGCGATGTCCTCCGCCGGGTCGAACGAGGGCAGCACCACGAGCCCGGCGCGTCCGGAGGACACGTCGGCGTGCTCCTCGTCCGCGCACTCGGGGTTGTCGCGGAGTCGGCTGATCCGCCAGGGGACGTCGTCCCAGGCCTGCAGCAGGTCGTGGGTCGACTCCTCGAGGGCAACGTGCTGGTTCACCGACACCTGCAGGATCGGCTGGACGGTCGGGCGGCCGACGAAGTGGGCGAGCCCGGCGAGCCCGGTGTCGGTGATGGCTGCCTCGACCTCGGCGCGGCGTGCCGTCGGCACCTCGAGCAGGGCGCCGAGTTCTTCGGCGAACAGTGCGTCGGTCGAGGGGACGTCCAGTTTCGCGCCGCAGCCGCCGGCGAATGCCATCTCGGCGACCGCCGCGAGCAGACCACCGTCCGAGCGGTCGTGGTATGCCGTGACGAGGTCCTCCCGCCGCAGCCGCTGCACCAGGGCGACGAGTGCGAGCAGTCGCTGCGGATCGTCGAGATCGGCTGGAGCACCGCCGAACTCGCCATTGACCTGCGCCGCGATGGACCCACCGAGGCGGTCCTGGCCGGCACCGAGGTCGACGAGCAGCAGCTCGGTGCCCTCGGTGGCGTGCAGCTGAGGGGTGAGCGTGCCCCGCACGTCCGGCAAGGAGGCAAACGCGGTCACGACCAGCGACACCGGTGAGCGGACCTCCCGCTCCTCGTCGCCGTCGGCCCAGCGGGTGCTCATCGACAGCGAGTCCTTGCCGACCGGCACGCTGACCCCGAGCGCCGGGCACAGCTCCATCGCGACGGCGTGCACCGTGTCGAACAGTGCGGCATCCTCCCCGGGACGGCCGCAGGCGGCCATCCAGTTGCAGGAGAGCTTCACCCCGCGCAGCGCGTCGACCGGTGCGGCGAGCAGGTTGGTGATCGCCTCGCCGACGGCCATCCGCCCGGACGCCGGCGCGTCGACGGCGGCGATCGGCGTGCGCTCGCCGGAGCTCATCGCCTGTCCCGCGAATCCGGTGAGATCGGAAAGGGTTACGGCGACATCGGCGACCGGCACCTGCCACGGGCCGACCATCTGGTCACGATGCGTCAGCCCACCGACCGTGCGGTCGCCGATGGTGATGAGGAAGCGCTTGCTCGCGACGCTCGGGTGACGCAGCACGGCATACGCCAGGTCGCGCAGGCCGGCCGACGACAGGTCAACCGCGGAGCCGGTGTGCGCGACCCGGGTGACGTCGCGCGTCATCCGCGGTGGCTTGCCGAGCAGGACCTCCATGGGTATGTCGATGGGTGGGCCGTCGGGTCTCGATACGGCCTCGCCCTGGGGGGCTCGGCCTACTCGACCAGCGACGTCTTCGACGATCAGCAAGCCGTCGTCGGAGGCGGTGCCGACGACCGCGAAGGGGCAGCGTTCACGCTCGGCCAGCTCGGCGAAGCGGTCCAGCGAATCCGGCGCGATCGCAAGGACATAGCGCTCCTGCGACTCGTTGCACCAGATCTCCTTGGGGGAGAGGCCCTTCTCCTCCAGCGGCACCGCATTGAGGTCGAAGCGAGCGCCCAGGCCGGCGTCGTCGACCAGCTCCGGGAACGCGTTGGAGAGGCCGCCGGCACCGACATCATGGATCGCGAGTATCGGGTTGGCATCGCCCAGGGACCAGCAGTGGTTGATGACCTCCTGCGCCCGCCGTTCGATCTCCGGGTTGCCGCGCTGCACGGAGTCGAAATCGAGCTCGGCGGCGTTGTCGCCGGAAGCCATCGACGAGGCGGCTCCGCCGCCCATCCCGATCCGCATGCCAGGTCCGCCGAGCTGCACGAGCAGCGAACCCGCTGGGAAACGGACCTTTTCGGTCTGGTCGGCACTGATCGCGCCGAGCCCGCCGGCGCTCATGATCGGCTTGTGATAGCCCCGCCGGATGCCGTCCACCGTCTGCTCGTAGACCCGGAAGAAGCCACCGAGACCCGGACGGCCGAACTCGTTGTTGAAGGCAGCCGCACCGATCGGCCCGTCGAGCATGATGTCCAGCGGCGTGGCGAGGTGGTCGGGTGCGCCGTACTCATCGCGCTCCCAGGCCTCGTCGGTGCCCGGCAGGTGCAGGTTGGAGACGACGAATCCGGTGAGGCCGGCCTTGGGCTGCGAGCCGCGGCCGGTCGCGCCCTCGTCACGGATCTCGCCGCCGGCACCGGTAGCGGCACCCGCGAACGGCGAGATCGCCGTCGGGTGGTTGTGCGTCTCCACCTTCATCAGCACGTGGACGTCCTCCGGACGCTCGACGTATCTGCTCGGCTGGTCGGGTGATTCGGGCAGCCAGCGGGTGACCGCACCACCCTCCATGATCGAGGCGTTGTCCTTGTAGGCGACGATCGTGCCTTCGCCGGCGACCTGCTCGGTGTGGCGGATCATGCCGAAGAGCGAGGTCGCCTGGGGCTCGCCGTCCAGGACGAAATCGGCGTTGAAGATCTTGTGCCGGCAGTGCTCGGAGTTGGCCTGCGCGAACATCATCAGCTCGACGTCCGAGGGGTTGCGGCGCAGACCGGTGAACGAGTCGACCAGGTAATCGATTTCGTCATCGGAGAGCGCCAGGCCGAGCCGGCGGTTGGCGCTGTCCAACGCGGCGTGGCCCGCGCCGAGCACGTCGATGCGCTCCATCGGCTCGGGGTCCGGTTCGTCGAAGAGCGCTGCCGCGGCGTCCCGGGAGACCAGCACGCTCTGCGTCATCCGGTCGTGCAACGCCGTGGCCACGGCGCGACGCGCGTCGTCGCTGAGCGGGCCGGACACCAGGGCGAACTCGGTGATGCGCTCCACCCGCTGCACGTCGAGGCCGCAGCTGTGCGCGATGTCGGTGGCCTTCGACGCCCATGGCGAGACGGTGCCGAGCCGCGGGCTGACCACGACCGTCTCGGTGGCGCCGGGGATCGGCTCGTAGGCCGGGCCGTAGGTCAGCAGCTGCCGGACACGCTGTTCCGCCTCGAGGTCCAGCGCACGGTCCGTGGCGACCAGATGGACGAACCGGGCGCCGAGCGCAGTGATCTGCGGGGCGATCTGCTGGACGCGGGAGAGCAGCGCCGCTCGGCGGAACGGCGAGAGCGCCGAGCCTCCCTCGAACGTGTTGAGCACCGGGCCGTGGGTCGGCGTCATGCGGGGTCCCCGCGAAGTATTCGGGGGAGCGCAGCGGAGGAGAAACGTCGCGGGGTGCTCATGGGATGTGCAGGCTCCTCGGCGAGGCGGGATCGACGGGTCCAGGATATCGGGCGCCGATGCGGCGCCCGCGGCGTGCGGTGCGGGTGGCCGGCTCGCCATACCGTCCGTCAAGATTGACCGGTGGCAGATCCGGCGTTCACCCTGGTGCAGCTGCGCTATTTCGTTGCCGCCGCCGAGCGCGGCAGTATGACGGCCGCCGCCAAGGACCTGCTCGTCTCCCAGTCGGCCATCTCGACCGCCATCGCCCAGTTGGAGCGCGAGCTCGGGGTGCAGCTCTTCCTGCGGCACCATGCCCGCGGGCTGACTCCGACGCGGGCCGGTGTCGCCTTCCTGCGCGAGGTGCGCGAATTCCTCAGTCATGCAACAGATCTTGAGAATGTCGCACGCGGTGCCGGTGGTGACCTGGTCGGCGAGCTGTATGTCGGCTGCTTCGCCACCCTGGCGCCGTTCTTCCTGCCCGGGCTGATCGCGGCGTTCGAGACCGCGCACCCGGCAATCACGCTGCAGGTCACCGAGGACGAACACTCGGGTCTGAAGACGGCGCTCCGCTCGGGCGCGTGCGAGTTGTCCCTGATGTACGGCTACGACTTGGAGGAGGACATCGAGCGCGTGGTCGTGCACCGGCTGCGGCCCTACGTGATCGTGCCGCCCGAGCACCGTCTCGCGCGGCGCAAGCGCGTGCGGCTGCGCGAACTGGTCGAGACCGACCCGCTGATCCTGCTCGACCTGCCGCACACCCGTGACTACTTCCTCGGCACCGTCGTCGACGCAACCGGTGTGCAGCCGCAGGTGCGCCACCGAACGCCGGGGTTCGAAACCGTCCGGTCCTTCGTTGCGCACGGGCACGGCTTCGCGTTGCTCAACCAGTTGCCGGCGGACGACGTGACGTATGACGGCGGGCGCGTGGTCCCGTTGCAGCTGCAGGACCAGGTGCGCGACCTGGAGATCGTGCTGGCCTGGATGAAGAGCACGCGGCTGTCCCGCCGGGCCGGAGCCTTCCGCCGCGTCGCTACCGGTGAATTCGCCAACTCAGCCACGCTGCATCGAAAAAATTGATCCAAGCGACCGGAAATCGGTGTTACCCGGCCGAGCTGGATCGGCCGCATAGTTGCCTACGCACAACAGCGAACTCTGGTGAGGTGACACGTGGTGACGATGCAGGCTCCGAGGTGGGCCGACCAGGCCGAGGCACTGCGTCCGGTGACGGGCGCGGTGATCGGTGGCCGGCTGACTCCTGCCCGCAGTGGCCGGCGGCGCGACTCGATCAACCCGGCGACGGGTCAGCTGCTGGCCCAGGTCGCCGACTGCGACGCAGCTGACGTCGACGCGGCCGTCGTATCGGCACGCGGCGCGTTCGACTCCGGTGTGTGGTGCCGGACCGCTCCGTCATATCGCAAGGGTCTCCTGCTGCGCCTCGCTGAACTGATCACCGCCAACGCCGCCGAGCTGGCGCTGCTGGACAGCCTCGACGCCGGCAAGCTGATCAGCGACACGACGCAGTTCGACGTGCCCGGCTCGGCCGCCATACTTCAGTGGTATGCCGAGGCGATCGACAAGCTGTATGGCGAGATCGCGCCCACCGCGAACACCGAGCTGGCGCTGATCAGCCGGGAGCCGCTAGGGGTCGTCGGCGCCGTGGTGCCGTGGAACTACCCCCTCGAGATGGCGGTCTGGAAGCTCGCGCCGGCGCTCGCCGCAGGGAACAGTGTCGTGCTGAAACCTGCTGAGAACACGCCGCTCTCGGCGCTTCGGCTGGGCCAGTTGGTGCTGGAAGCAGGGCTGCCGGAGGGCGTCCTCAACGTGGTGCCGGGCGACGGGCCGACTGCTGGGCGGGCGCTGGGCCTGCACCCCGACGTCGACGCGCTCACGTTCACCGGCTCGACCGAGGTCGGCAAACTCTTCCTGCAGTACGCCGGCGCCTCGAACATGAAACAGGTCTGGCTGGAGTGCGGCGGCAAGAGCGCGAACGTCGTGTTCGCCGACGTCGCCGACCCGGACGCGGCGGCCGACGGAGTCTGCGCCGGCATCTTCACCAACGGCGGTCAGGTGTGCTCGGCCAACTCCCGGTTGCTGGTGCAGGACAGCATGAAGGAGGCGCTGGTGGAGCGAGTCGTCGCGCGAGCAGAGGCGATCCGGGTCGGCGACCCGCTGGACGAAGCCACGCAGATGGGACCGCTGGTCAGCGTCGAGCACGCGGACCGGGTCATGCGCCTGGTCGACGTCGCACGTGGCGAGGGCCGCATCCGCACCGGCGGCGACCGGGTGGCGGGCGCTGCGACGAATGCGTTCGTGCAGCCGACCATCGTCGACTCGGTCGCAGCAGATGCGTGCATCGCGCGGGAAGAGGTCTTCGGGCCGGTGCTCGCGGTCCTCGGCTTCGCCGACGAGGCGGAGGCGGTCGCTCTCGCAAACGGTTCGCCATACGCGCTGGCCGCGTCGGTCTGGTCGGACAGTCACTCCCGGGTACACCGCGTCGCGCAGCGGCTGCGCGCCGGCACGGTGTCGGTCAACTGTGTCGACGCACTGGACGTGACGACACCGTTCGGCGGGTTCGGGCAGTCGGGCTTCGGCCGTGATCTCTCGCTGCATGCGCTGGACAAGTTCACCGGCCTGAAAACGACCTGGCACCACCACAACTGACGGAGAAGAAGCAGATGGCAGGCGACCCGATCGTGGTCGGCGGACACACCCGGATCCGCCCGTTCAACACCCGCGACACCTATCCCGAGCAGAACCTGGCCAACGACCTGTGCCAAGCGGTCGTGGCCGGCAACACCGTCTACCTACGCGGACAGATCGCCCAGGATCTGGACACCCGGGAGAACGTGGCGGTCGGCGATCCCGTCGGTCAGGCGCACCAGGTGGCCGACAACATTCTCCTGCTGCTCGACGAGGCCGGCGCCAAGCCCGAGCACATCGTCTCGTGCAACATCTACCTGGTCGACATCCGCTACCGGGAGGCGATCTACCGGGTATTGGGCGAGCGGCTCGCCGGTGTGTTCTACGTGTCGACCGGCATCACGGTCGCCGGGCTGGCGCGGCCGGAGTGGCTGGTCGAGGTGCAGGTCACGGCGGTGCTCCCGTGACCTTCTCGATCGCCGCGCGCTGCGAGCGGACCGGCGCCTTCGGGGTCGCAGTCAGCTCGTCCAGTCCCGCCGTCGCGGCCCGGTGTGCGTTCGTGCGGAGCGGCGCCGGTGCGGCCTGCAGCCAGAACATCACCAACCCCGGGCTGGGACCGGCCATGCTGGACCGGCTGGCGGCCGGTGCGTCCGCCCAGGAGGCGCTGGACGCGGTCGCAGCGGGCGAGGAGTTCATCGCCTACCGGCAGCTGTGCGTGGTCGACAGCGCCGGCCGGCCCGCGACCTTCAGCGGCGAGCGGACCCTCGGCACGCACGGCAGCGCCACCGCGCCGAACGTCGCCGCGGCGGGAAACCTCTTGTCCGACAGTGGGATCCCACAGCTCATGGTCCGCGGCTTCGCAGGCACGGTCGAGCTGCCGCTGGAGACGCGGCTGCTGTCGGCGATGCGGACCGCGCTGGACGCCGGCGGCGAGGCCGGCCCGGTGCACTCCGCCGGCCTGTTGGTGATCGGCGACGCGCCCTGGCCGACTACTGATTTGAGGGTCGACTACAACGACGATCCGGATGACGACCCGGTCGGCGAGCTGGAGCGGCTTTGGGCGCTCTGGGAACCGCAGGCCGCCGACTACATCACCCGCGGCCTCGATCCACGGCTGGCTCCGGCGTATGGCGTGCCCGGCGATGAGTGACCTGAAAGACGCTGCGGCGCAGGTGATCTCGGAGCGGCGACCGCAGCTGGTCGAGCTCTCCGAGCGCATCCACGCGCATCCCGAGCTCGGCTGGCAGGAGCACCGGGCGAGCGGCTGGGTCGCGGAGACCCTGGCCGATGCCGGGTTCACCGTCGAACGGCCCTACCTCGGCTTCGACACCGCGCTGCGTGCCGCCTTCGGCACCGGGCCGCACACCGTCGGGCTGTGCGCCGAGTACGACGCCCTGCCCGGCCTCGGCCACGCCTGCGGGCACAACCTGATCACCGCGATGAGCGTCGGTGCCGCTCTCGCACTCGCCGCCGTCGCCGACGAGATCGGTCTGACGGTGGTGCTCTACGGGACACCTGCCGAGGAAGGGCTCGGCGGTAAGTGCGAGTTGCTGGACCGGGGAGCGTTCACCGAGCTGGACCTGGCCCTGATGGCGCACCCCGCACCGCAGGACGACCCGGAGCCGGCCGCGCTGGCGGTGTCCCACTCGCACATCAGCTACCGCGGCAAGGCGGCTCATGCCGCCGGCGCGCCCCACGAGGGCGTCAACGCCGCGGACGCGTTCACCATCGCCCAGGTCGCGCTCGGCCTGCTGCGGCAGCAGTTGCCGCCAACGGTCCGGGTGCACGGTGTCGTCACCAACGCCGGTGAGGCGCCGAACGCGATCGCCGAGCACACGGAGGGGCGCTGGTATGTGCGCGCGGAGACCCTGGACGAGTTGCACCGCACCGAGGAACGGGTCTGGAAGTGCTTCGAGGCCGGCGCATTGGCAACCGGCTGCACCCTGGAGATCACCCCGGAGAGCAAGCCCTACAGCGAGATGCGCACCGACCAACGGACCTTGGCCCTCTACACGGCGAATCTCGCGGCGCTGGGACGCGTCATACCCGAGGGTCCGGGCACGATGAGCCGGGCGTCCACGGACTTCGCCAACGTCTCGCAGGTCGTCGACGCGATCCATCCCTACATCGGGATCGGCTCGGCGCCCGCAGTCAACCACCAGAAAGAGTTCGCCGCGGCCTGCGTCGGACCCCGAGCCGAGCAGGCCCTGGTCGACGGTGCCACCGCGCTCGCCTGGACCGCCATCGACCGTTTCTCCAGGAGCAACTGATGCCTGAATCATCCCCGTACGACATCCTTTTCGAGCCGGTCCGGATCGGCCCGGTCACCACCACGAATCGCTTCTACCAGGTGCCGCACTGCAACGGCATGGGTTATCGCGACCCGAGCGCGCAGGCCGCGATGCGGCGGATCAAGGCCGAGGGCGGCTGGGGTGTGGTCAACACCGAGCAGGTGGAGATCCACCCGACCTCGGACATCGCGCCGTTCATCGAGCTACGGATCTGGGACGACCAGGACCTGCCGCACCTGGCCCGCATCGCCGACGCGATCCACGAGGGCGGTGCGCTGGCCGGCATCGAGCTCGCGCACAACGGGATGAACGCGCCCAACCTCTACAGCCGGGAGATCCCGCTCGGGCCGATGCACCTTCCCGTCGCGCCCGACACGATCGCGCCGATCCAGGCGCGCGCGATGACCAAGCAGGACATCGCCGACCTGCGCCGCTGGCACCGGACCGCGGTCCGCCGGTCGATCGAGATCGGCTACGACCTGGTGTACGTGTATGCCGCACACGGCTATTCGGGCCTGCACCACTTCCTGTCGCCGCGCTACAACCAGCGGACCGACGAGTACGGCGGCTCGCTCACCAATCGGATGCGCCTGTTGCGCGAGGTGCTCGAGGACACCCTGGAGATCGCGGAGGGCAAGGCGGCGATCGCCTGCCGCATCGCGGTCGAGGGGGAGTACGGCCCGAACGGCGTGCACCGCGAGGACATCCAGGGCGTGCTCTCCGAACTCGGCGAACTGCCCGACCTGTGGGACTTCGCGATGGGTTCGTGGGAGGAGGACTCACTGACCTCCCGGTTCGGTCCGGAGGGCAGCCAGGAGGAGCACGTCGCCGGTCTGAAGGCGCTGACCTCCAAACCGGTCGTCGGCGTCGGCCGCTTCACCTCGCCGGACGCCATGGTCCGGCAGATCCGCAAGGGCATCCTCGACCTGATCGGTGCGGCGCGTCCGTCGATCGCTGATCCCTTCCTGCCCAACAAGATTCGCGACCGGCAGCTGGAGAGCATCCGCGAGTGCATCGGCTGCAACATCTGCGTCACCGGTGACCAGACCATGTCGATCATCCGCTGCACGCAGAACCCGAGCATGGGCGAGGAATACCGCCGCGACTGGCACCCGGAGCGGATCAAGCCGAAGACGTCCGACGCGCGCATTGCGGTGATCGGTGCTGGCCCGGCGGGGCTGGAGGCTGCGCGCGCGCTCGGGGTGCGCGGGTATGACGTCAACCTGCTCGAGGCGGGCCGCGATCTCGGCGGCCGCGTGACGCTGGAGTCGAAGCTGCCCGGGCTGTCCGCGTGGAACCGGGTCCGGGATTACCGCGTGCTCGCCATCGAGGCGATGCCCAATGTCGAGGTCTTCCGGGAGAGCCCGGTCACCGCCGAGGACGTGCTCGAGTTCGGCTTCCAGCACGTCCTGGTGGCAACAGGATCCGTCTGGCGGGCGGACGGTATCGGCCGCTTCCACACCACGCCGGTCCCGGTCGAGGGGATCGAGGTGCTCACGCCCAGCGACATACTCGCCGGCAAACTGCCGGCCGGCCAGCGGGTCGTGGTCTACGACGACGACTACTACTACCTGGGCGGCGTGATCGCCGAGGCGCTGCGCGCGGCCGGCAAGGACGTCAGCATCGTCACGCCGTCGGCACAGGTGTCGCAGTGGACCATGCACACCTTCGAGGTCGGCAAGATCCAGCGCCGGCTGATCGAAGCCGGCATCGCCCGTCATACCGACCACGCGGTGGTGTCCGCGGCGACCGGCGGGGTCACGATCGCCAGTGTCTACACGGAGCAGACAACGGATTTGGAAGCCGACGCGCTCGTCATGGTGACCGCGCGGCTGCCCCAGGACGAGCTGTTCACGCAGCTCGAGTCACGGATCGGGGACAGCGACCTGCTGACCGTCCGCGGCATCGGCGACGCCTGGGCGCCGGGCACGATCGCGGCCGCCGTCTGGTCCGGCCGTCGGGCAGCAGAGGAGTTCGAGATGGACCTGAAACCCAACGACGACGTGCAGTTCCGGCGTGAGGTCACCGCTCTCGACCCGGTCTGGCCGGGCGTGGCCCTGCAGGCCACCGGAGTGTCGAGATGAGCACCGTGCTGGAGCCCGACGAGGCGGTCACCGAGCACGACAAGCGGTTCCGGCCGAGCCTGGGGCGGGCCGACATCATCCTGATGTCGATCGCCGCGACGTTGTCGATCGACACGATCGGACAGATCGCCGCCAACGGCGGTGCGCAGGCGTTCACCTGGACGGCGGTCATCGCGCTGACGTTCATGCTGCCCTACGGGCTGATCATGGCCGAGCTGGGCAGCTCGTTCCCGCAGGAGGGCGGGCCCTATGTCTGGGTCCGTCTGGCAATGGGACGTTTCCACGCGGCGCTCTCGACGATGCTCTACTGGGTCACCAACCCGGTGTGGCTCGGCGGTTCGCTCGCCTTCCTCGCGATGGCGACGTGGAGTGACTTCATCGTCAAGACCGGGTCGGGCAGTGTCGGCGACTACGCGTTCAAGCTGATCTTCATCTGGGCCGCGATCGTCGCGGCGATCAGCAGCCTGCGCTACGGCAAGTGGCTGCTGAACATCGGTGCGATCGTCAAGGTGGCGTTGGTCGTCATCTTCGTGGTGACGCTGGTGGCCTACGCGAGCCAGCACGGTGTCCACGGATACGGCGCCGGCGACTTCTCGCCGACCACGGGCGGCTTCCTGGCCAGCGCACCGGTGATCCTCTTCGCGGTGGTGGGGTTCGAGGCGCAGAACGGCGCAGCCGAGGAGATGCGCAACCCGCAGCGCGACGTCCCGGTCGGGATCGGTTCCTCGGCGTTGGTCTCCGCATTGTGTTATCTCGTCCCGATCTTCGGCATTTTGCTGGTGCTGCCGAGCAGCAAGATCAGCGGCGCGGCGGGCTTCATGGACGCGATCAAGACGGTGTTCTCGGTGTATGGCGGCGCGTCGACGGGCCTGCTGAAGCTGGTGGCCCTGCTGTTCATCTTCGTGCTGTTCACCCAGGGTGCGGCGTGGATGATCGCCTCCGACCGCGTGCAGGCGATCGCCGGTGCCGACGGCACCTTCCCGCGGTACTTCGGGGTGTTCAGCAAGAACCTCGGCACCCCGCTGCGGGTCAACATCCTCTCCGGTGTCGTGGCGACCGTCTTCACGATCGTCGCCACCAAGGTGACCAGTGGTTCTGCAGCCGCCGCGTTCGAGGTCGTGCTCAACGTCGCGGTGAGCACGCTCTTGCTGAGCTACCTGTGGATCTTCCTGGCGGCGTGGTTGCTACGGCGGAAGTACCCACATGCCGTGCGTCCCTACCGGGTGCCCGGCGGTCGGCTGGGGATGAACCTGGCGACCTTCGTGATCTACGCCTGGGTGGTCATCGGGTCGTGGACCACGGTGTTCCCGGACACCATCGAGCGGCTCTTCGGGGTCGGCTACGACTTCAAGGACAGCTGGGGCGTCAGCCAGACCACGTTCGAAGTCTTCACGCTCGGCACGCTGGCCGTCATCACGGTCTGTTGCGTCGCCGGCTACCTCGTGGGACGCCGGACCGACACCGGAAACAACGATTTCACTGCAGCGATCGTGGCCGAGCTCGAGAACAACGAAAGGGCTTGTGGCTGATGGGGGCCGACATGAGTGAAGATGTGGAAGTGCTGGTGGTGGGCGCCGGTCAGGCCGGCCTCGCGATGAGCGAGCATCTGGGGGACGCGGGCATCGACCACCTCGTGCTGGAGCGGGACCGGATCGCGGAGAAGTGGCGCACCGGCCGCTGGGACTCGCTGGTGGCCAATGGTCCGGCATGGCACGACCGCTTCCCGACGATGGAGATCGAGGGCGCCGACCCGGACGGTTTCGCCTCCAAGGACCAGATGGCGCACTACTTCGAGACGTTCGCCAAGCAGATCGAGGCACCGGTCCGCACGGGTGTGGAGGTGCGATCGGTCGAGCGGCGCACCGACGGCCCCGGCTTCCGCGCCCAGACGTCCGAAGGCACGATCGACGCCCGGTTCGTGGTCGTCGCCACCGGACCGTTCCAGGACCCCTCGATCCCGCCGATCCTCCCCGCGGACACCGGCATCCACCAGCTGCACTCGAGCGACTACCGCAATCCGAGCCAGCTGCCCGACGGCAACGTGCTGGTCGTCGGAGCCGGCTCCTCGGGCGTGCAGATCGCCGATGAGTTGCGCGGGTCCGGCCGGGAGGTCCATCTGTCCGTCGGTCCGCACGACCGGCCGCCGCGCAGCTACCGTGATCGCGACTTCTGCTGGTGGCTGGGCGTTCTCGGCCTCTGGGACCTGGAGACGCCACCGCAGGGCGCCGAGCACGTGACGATCGCGGTGAGCGGTGCCGGTGGCGGCAAAACCGTCGACTTCCGGGCGCTCGCGGGGACCGGGATCACGCTGGTCGGCCGGACGACGTCATACGAGGACGGGGTGCTGCACTTCGCGACCGATCTCGCCGACAACATCCGAGCCGGCGACGCGAACATGCTCGCGCTGATGGACGCCGCCGACGAGTATGTCGAGCGCAATCACCTCGACCTGCCTCCGGAGCCCCAGGCGCGCGAATTGCTGGCCGACCCGGACTGTGTCACCGATCCGGTGCTCGCACTGGACCTGGCAGCTGCCGGCATCAGCACGGTGTTGTGGGCGACGGGATTCACCACTGACTACAGCTGGTTGAAGGTCGACGCGCTCGACGAACACGGCCGGCCGAGGCACCGACGGGGTGTGTCCAGTGAGCCCGGTGTCTACTTCCTCGGCCTGCCGTGGCTGTCCCGCCGAGGGTCGAGCTTCATCTGGGGCGTGTGGCACGACGCGCGGTTCATCGCCGACCAGATCGGCATCCAGCGCGGCTACGCGGCATACCGCAGGAGCTGAGGACTACCGCACGATGCCGTACAGCCGCTCGACGTGCAGGTGCAACGGCACCCGGTGGTCGGCGACCATGGCGCGCCGGTAGTCGTCCCAGTCCGAGTGCTCACCGGCGATCGCGCGGTAGATCGAGACGAGTTCCTCGACACTTGCGTCATCGGGCTCAGTGGCCACCGGGAGCAGGGTGGCGGTCACGTCGGCGGCGGCGTACGACCAGCCGGAGTTGCCGTTGACGAGGACCGTCGCGCGCGGATCACGCCGTAGATTGGCGGTTTTCGCCCGGCCGTCCGTGATCGATACGCGGATCAGATCACGATCGGGATCGTAGGCGTAGCTGACGTTGGACAGCTGCGAGCGGCCGTCGCGTTTGATGGTCGCGAGCGTCAGCAGGTGGCTGCCCGCCATGAGGTCGCGCAGGGCGGTGTCGTCGGTCATGGTCTCCATCTTGCCCCCCGGACCGGCGAGATGGTCAGTCCTTGACCGTGCGACGACGCGACCGCGGCTGGCACTTCTTGCACCAGAAGAGGTTGCGGCCGGCGAGCACCTGGGTCGTCACGGCAGTGCCGCAGACCAGGCACTCCTGGCCGGCCCGGCGGTAGACGTATACCTCGCCACCGTGCTTGTCGACGCGCGGATCACGGCCCATCGCTTCCGGTGTGTGCTCGGGGTACACGGTGTCGATGCGGCCGTCGCGGACACCGAGCGGCATGAGTTCGACCAGGTCGTCCCAGATCAGGTCGAACTCCGTGCCACGGACGAACTTGCCGGGCATGAACGGGTCGATGTGGTGCCGGTAGAGCGTCTCGGCGCGGTAGATGTTGCCGACGCCGGCGAAGATCTTCTGGTCCATCATCAGGACGCCGATCGGACTGCTGGACCTGCGGATCCGAGCCCGGGCGACCTCCGGGTCGGCGTCCGGTCGGAGTGGGTCCGGGCCGAGCTTGGCAATCGTCGCGGCGATCTGCTCCGGTGACTCCAGCTCGCAGAGGTTGGGTCCACGCAACTCCATGGTCACGTCGGGTGCGTATGACGTGAGGCGCCACCGCGCGTTCTCGGTGGCCGGATCCGCTTCCGGGAAGAAGAACTTGCCGATCAGACCCAGGTGGATGTGCACCCGCTCCGGCAGGTCCTCGAAACCGATGAACATGTGCTTGCCGTAGGCCTCGGCGGCGCCGAAGACGCGTCCGTCGAGCAGGTCGGCACCGGTGAACTTGCCCTGCGGAGAGGTCGATCGGACCTCGCGGCCGCCGAACTCGCGGCCCAGTTCACCGCTGATGCGGTGCGTGACATGTCCTTCCGGCATACGACCGGCTCAGGATGCGGCGCGGGCCGACTTCAGCCCGCTGCCGGCCGGCGCGAAGCCGGGGTCGTCGCCGATCGAGACCTGCCGGTTGGCGGCGTCGACGAAGACCACCGAACCCTTGAAGTCGCGGGCCTCGGCGTCCTCGACCTGCCCGTAGCCGATGATGATCACCAGGTCGCCCGGCTGCACCAGGTGTGCCGCGGCGCCGTTGATGCCGACGATGCCGCTGCCGGCTTCACCCGTGATGGCGTATGTCGACAAGCGGTTGCCGTTGGTGACGTCGACGACGTCGACCTTTTCGCCCTCCAGCAGGTCCGCGGCGCGCATCAACTCCGCGTCGATCGTGATGGAGCCGACGTAGTCGAGGTCGGCCTGGGTCACGGTCGCACGGTGGATCTTGGACTTCATCATCGTCCGGAGCATGACGAAGAGGGTACCGGTGGCGCCATACCCCTTGATTGAGCGGCATAGCAATGCAACGAGCGGCGTACGAAATCGTCGAGATTTCGTACGCCGCTCAATGCGACGGTATGCCGCTCAATCAGGAAGCGTCGGCCTTCTTGGCGAACTCGGTGGTGTAGGTCTTGCTGATGTCGATCTGGTCCTTCTTCGGCTTGACCGACGGCGAGAAGGAGCCGAGCACGTTGAGCGCGTTCTTCGCGCCGTCCGCGTCCATCAGGCCGGTCGGGTTGAAGATGCCCTTCGATCCCTTGAGCGCCGACACGTAGAGCGCGGGGTCGCTGCCCTTGTAGTCCGTGGGCATCTTGTCGGAGATCTCCTGGGCGCTGTGGCCGTTGATCCACTTCAGCGTCTTGACGAACGCGTTGGCGACCTTCTGCACCGTCTCGGGGTTCTGCTTGACGTAGTCGCACGACATGTACAGCGAGCTGGCCGGGTACAGGCCGCCGAGCGCCTGCTTGGTGCCGGCCTCGGTGCGCATGTCGAAGAGCACCTTGCCCTCACCGGTCTTGGTGAGCTGGGCGACCGTCGGGTCGGTCGTCATACCCGCGTTGATGCCGCCCGACTTCATCGCGGCGATGAAGGTCGCGTCCGCACCGGCCTTGACCGTCGTGTAGCCGGTCGGCGCGATGCCGGCCTTGCCGGTGAGGTACTGGGTGAGGAAGTCGGTCGAGCTGCCCTGGCTGGTGACGCCGAGCTTCTTGCCCTTCAGATCCTTGGCCGACGTGATGGAGGCCGCGTCCTTCTTCGACACCATCTCGACCTCGCCCGGCACGTTGGCGAACTGCACCACGCTCTCCAGGCACTTGCCCTTGGACTGCATGTCGATCGTGTGGTCGTAGAAGCCGACGACACCCTGCGCCTTACCCGCGATGAGCGAGGTTTCGGCGGTGACACCGGCGGGCGTGTCGATGAGCTGGACCTTCAGGCCCTGGTCCTTGAAGTAGCCGAGCTGCTGGGTGAGCGCAGCGGGCAGGTAGATCACCTTGCTCATGCCGCCGACCATGATCTTCACGGTGGCCGACGACCCGTTGCCGGTCGCCTCGCTGGAGGTGTTGTCCTTCTTGGTGGCGCAGCCGGTGAGGGCGAGCGCTCCCGCCATACCGAGGGCGGCAAGTCCTGCAATTCGCTTGTGCATCAATCTTTTTCCTGTCTGTGCGGGTGATGTATGACGGGGGCGGTTCAGACGGCGACGGCCTCGACCTGCGACGGAGGCCGCCACTTCAGCAGGCGTCGTTCCAGGTAGCCGAGCAGCAGCTCGGCGGCGAGAGCGAGCACGGTGCTGATCACCATGCCGGCGTAGATGGCGGCGGAGTCGAACGCCGACAGACCGGTGGAGATGAGCAGGCCGATGCCCTGGGTGGATCCGGCGAACTCACCGACGATCGCGCCGATCAGCGCGAAACCGAAGGCGGTGTGCAGGGAGGCGAGGATCCAGGAGGTCGCACTCGGCACGACGATCGACCGCAGCACCTGCAGCCGGCTGGCGCCGAGGATCCGGGCGTTGTTCACCAGATTGCGGTCGACCTCACGAGCGCCCTGGAAGGCGTTGAAGAACACCGGGAAGAACACCAGCACCGTGGCGGTGGCGATCTTGGACTCCATGCCGAGGCCGAACCAGATGATGAAGATGGCCGAGAGCACGATGCGCGGAACCGCGTTGGCGGCCTGGATGAACGGCGAGAGCACCTCGGCGAGCAGGCGGGCCCGGCCGAGCAGGATGCCCAGCACCACGCCGGCCACCGCGCCGATCAGGAAGCCGTAGACCGCCTCCTGCAAGGTCACCGAGATCTGCTCGAAGATCGGGCCCTGCGCGGTGCCGTCGGTGAACCAGGTGACCAGCTTCTTCCAGATCAGACTGGGCTTGGAGTAGAAGAACGGGTCGAACCACAGGTTCACCGAAAGCTCCCAGAAGGCCAGCACGGCGACCAGCAGGAGGACGCGCAGGCTGTAGATGAGGGCCTTGTGCTTGCGGAGCCGCATCCGGGGATCGGGGATGCGGTCGACGCGCGTGGGGACTTCGCCGGTCATGGCGCCGGCGGTCCCCGGCGCGTCCATGGTCTTAGGCGACACGAGATGCTCCTTGCGCTCGGGCGGTCTCGACCTCGGAGGACAGGGACCGCCAGATCTTGGAATAGGTTTCGATGAATTCGGGGGTGAGCCGCAGCTCCTCGACGTTGCGGGGGCGCGGCAGGTTGATGCGGAAGTCGTCCTTGATCCGGGCGGGGCTGGCCGTCATGACGACGACCCGGTCGGCGAGGGCGATGGCCTCTTCCAGGTCGTGCGTGACGAAAATGACCGCGGTGCCGGTGCCCGACCACAGGTCGAGCAGCTCGTTCTGCATCAGGGCCCGGGTCTGGACGTCGAGCGCGGAGAACGGCTCGTCCATCAGCAGGATCTTGGGCTCGTTGACGAGGGTCTGGGCGAGGGCCACTCGCTTGCGCATCCCGCCGGACAGCTGGTGCATGTAGGACTTCTCGAAACCGGCGAGGCCGACCCGGGTGATCCAGTCCATCGCTTTGTCGTGGGCCTCGGCCTTGGGCATGCCTCGCCACATCGGGCCGGCGGCGACGTTGGCCAGTACGTTGCGCCAGGGCAGCATCGCGTCCGCCTGGAACATGTAGCCGACCCCGTCCGGGATGCCGTGCACTCGCGCGCCGTTGACTTGAACGTCACCCTCGGAAGGCGGTTCGAGGCCGGAGACGAGCGAGAGGGTGGTGGACTTCCCGCAGCCGGTGGGTCCGACGACGGCGACGAACTCACCGGCGTCGACGGTCATGGTGATGTCGGAGACCGCGGTGTGGGTGCCACCACCGGCCTTCACGAAACGCTTCGTCGCGTGTGACAGCTCGACGAGGTGCGACATACGCGTCCTTTCTCTGGTGGATGCTGTGACTGCGCTCACATCGAACGAGGCACGGCGCAGGACGCTATGGGGTCGCCGCAGCTGCTGTCTGCCTTGCGAGCGTTGCCCCGTTTTCGCGCGCTGAGCGCGTTTCGCACGTTTTGCATCCGTGGGGCCGAGGCCGGTCGACGCCCTATCGTTGTCCGCCATGACCCCTGCTCAGCGGCGCACGGGCCGCGGCTCGCGGCGGCTGCCGTTCACCCGCCAGATGATGCTGTTGCAGGTCGCTGTGGTCGCCGCTCTCGGTGTGGCGACCCTGCTGGTCGCGGGCTTCTTCCTGCGCGCGACGTTGCAGCGCCAGTACGAGCAGCGGGCGCTCGCGGTGGCGCGCGGCATCTCGGCCGACCAGGGGCTGGGCGACCTCGTTGCCGCCGATGACCAACGACAGGTCGCAGCGATCGCGGCCGCCCAGCAGCGCTCGACACATGCGTTGTTCGTCGTGGTCACCAACGACAAGGGAGTTCGTCTTGCCCACCCGAATCCCGACGCCATCGGGAAGTTGGTGAGCACCGATCCGCACGAAGCGCTGTCCGGCAACGAGACCGTCGCGATCGAGCGCGGCACGCTGGGTCTTTCGGCGCGCGGCAAGGTGCCGCTGCGCGATTCGACCGGT
This sequence comes from Flexivirga sp. YIM B11880, assembly GCF_058148645.1. Taxonomy (NCBI): domain Bacteria; kingdom Bacillati; phylum Actinomycetota; class Actinomycetes; order Micrococcales; family Dermacoccaceae; genus Flexivirga; species Flexivirga sp. YIM B11880. The sequence goes on along the minus strand of NZ_JBMAMH010000001.1, from coordinate 194,676 downwards.
CGGGTCGTGGGGGAGGTGAGCGTCGGCTTCGCGGCCACCGACATCAGCGACGCGCTGTGGCGGGTGCTTTTCATCGTGCTGCCGTGGGCGCTCGCGGCGGTGCTCGCCGCGGTGCTGCTGACCGCGCTGCTCGGCCGGAGGTTGAAGCGGCTGACGCTGGGCCTGGAGCCGTCCGATGTCGCGGACCTGGTGCGGGAGCGTGAGGCGGTCCTGCACGGCATCAGCGAGGGCGTGCTCGCGGTCGACCGCGATCGCAGGGTCACGATGTGCAACGCAGAGGCAGTTCGCCTGCTCGGCAAGGAGATTGCGATCGGCAAGGACCTGGACGAACTGGCGCTTGCCCCGGACCTGCTGCGGCTGATGAGCCATCCCCAGGAGGACCGCCGGGCGGTCACTGCGGTCTCCGGCAACCGGGTGCTCGTCGCCACGCACCGACCGGTCGCCCTGGCGGACGGCACCGACCTCGGCGGTGTGCTCACCGTGCGGGATCGCACCGAGTTGGAGCAGCTGACCAGCGAGCTGGCGGCGGTGCGGAGTATGACGAGCGCCTTGCGCGCGCAACGCCACGAATTCGCCAACCGGATGCACACCGTCATGGGCCTGTTGCACACGGCGAGCACCGATGACGCGATCGAGTACCTTTCCGACAGCGTCAAATTCGCGACCAACGAAGAGATCAGCGAGAACCCGGCCGTGGAGTCCAACACCATCCGCGCGTTCTTCGCCGGGAAGCAGTCCGCGGCCGCGGAGGCCGGGGTCAGCCTGACGCTTTCCGAGCAGAGCTGGGTGCCGCAGAAGCTGGTCGCGCCCGTCGAGGTGATCACCGTGCTGGGCAACCTCGTCGACAACGCGATCGAGGCGGCGCGGGGCTCCGCTGCCCGGCCGGCGCGGGTCGAGGTGGACCTGCTCGCCGACGGGCAGGACCTCGTCATCTCCGTGGCGAACACGGGGGACGGGATCCCCGCCCACCGCGCGGAATCCATCTTCGTCGGCGGGGTGAGCTCGCGGGGAGCCGGTCGTGGCATGGGGCTCGCGATCGCCCGGGCCACTGCGGAAGGCCTCGGCGGCGAGTTGCGGCTGGCGGCACTCGGTGGTGAGGCGGCGGAGACGGTCTTCGTCGCGAATCTGCCGAAAGTGCTGGAAGCACGGGAGGTTCAGGATCAGCTATGAGGAAGGTCTTGGTCGTCGACGACGACTTCAGGGTGGCGTCGGTGCACGCGTCATACGTCTCGGCAGTGGACGGCTTCGAGGTCGTGGCGGTCGCGCACACCGCGAGTGACGCCCTACAGGCGGTGCACGAGCTGCATCCCGACCTCGTGCTGCTCGACAACTACCTACCCGACCAGCCCGGTCTCCAGGTGTGCGCGCATCTCGCGGGTACGCGATGTGACGTCATGATGATCACGGCCGATGGCGCCGCCGAGTCCGTGCACGCCGCGCTGTCCGCGGGGGCGGTCAACTACGTCGTGAAACCTTTCGCCGCGGAGCAACTCACCCGCCGCCTGAAGGCATGGCAGCGGTATCGGAGCCGAGTCGGGCACGGGCTGCTCGACCAGGACCAGATCGATACGGCGCTGCGGGTGTTGCACGAGGGTGACCGGCCGCAAATGCCGAAAGGCCAGTCGCCGGTGACGGCTTCGCTGGTGCGTGAAGCGCTGGAGGCCTCCCGTGAGCCGGTGTCTGCAGCCGACCTCGGCACCACGCTCGGCATCGCCCGGGCCACCGCGCAGCGCTATCTCGCGGGCCTGGTGGACGAGGGGGTTGCCGTGATGAGGCTGCGGTATGGCGGGACGGGTCGTCCCGAGCACGAATACGAGTGGCGCCGCTGACGTCGGTCGAGTAGGCGGAGCGCTAGCGGAGCCGTATCGAGACCACGTCACCGCACGCGCCACGCCCCGAGATCAGGCGGGGTCGGGGACGGGAGGACGTCCTCGTCGGTGAACGGCTTGGCGGTGCCTTGCAGCGTGCGCGCCGGCCGGACGGCGGTCGTCGCGGCCAATCGCGTTGCGCGACGGCGTAGTTCATCGAGGTCGAGTGGTCCGTCGGACGCCAGGACCACGTAGTTGCCGAAGCGACGGCCCTTCATGACGTCGGTCAGCGCAAGAACGGCCGCATCGGTGAAAGTCCTTGTGATCGTTGCCAATGCTCGGACGAGATGTCGTTTGGTGGGCTCGTCGGCGAGGTTGATCAGGAGAAGGCCGCCGGGCTTGAGCACCCGGCGGTAGTGAGCGATGACGCCTGGCGACATCAGGTCGGCGGGGACGCGCCCCTCGTCATACGCATCGACGACGATGACGTCGGCGGAGTCGTCGCGCAGCGCGCGGACGCCAGTGGCGCCGTCCTGCGGCCGCACTCGGATGCGGTGGTTCCGCGGGAGCGGCAGCTCCCGCCGGACGGCTTCGGTGATGGCCGTGTCGGGCTCGAAGACGATCTGTGGCGAGCCCGGGCGGGTGTGCTGTACGTAGCGCGGAAGAGTCAGCCCGGCACCGCCGAGGTGCGTGACGGCGAGCGGTCCGGGCGGCAACAGGTCGAAGCCGATCGCGAGTTGTGCGACGTATTCGAAGACGAGCAGCTCGGGATCACCGAGGTCCACGTGTGACTGCGGGTGGCCGTCACGCAGGACCGTGACGCCGCCGCGATCGTCGGGCTCAAAGTCGAAGTGCGGCGCGTCCGTCACGATGTCAGGGTATGCCGCGGGTGATCGCCGGGGACTACGTGCGGGAGGATGACAGCCCCGAAAGGAGTTGGTCGATGGCGGCACGGAAGATCGATCCGGAGCAAGGACGCGCAGCGGTGCTGTCCTGGTGCGCGGACCCAGAGGTCACGAGGCCGGTCCGCGCCCTGGCCGTGCGGTTCAGTCTCCAAGAGCTCGAACTGCAGGCACCCGGGCGCAGTGTCGAGGTCCGGGTCCCGCCGTTCGGTGCGGTGCAGGTGATCGAAGGGCCGCGACACCGCCGCGGTACTCCGCCGAACGTCGTTGAGCTCTCTTCGGATTCATGGCTGAAGCTCGTCGTCGGTGACCTCAGCTGGGCGGACGCCGAGGCTACCGGCCAGGTTTCGGCATCCGGCTCGCGTGCCGACCTGTCGCCATACCTGCCGTTGCTACGGCGACCGTAGAGTTGACCCATGCGCGTCGGCATCACGATCCTCCCGGAAGAACGTTGGCCGCAGGCGGCGCCCAAGTGGCGCGCGGCCGAGCAACTCGGCTTCGACCACGCCTGGACCTACGACCACCTCGTGTGGGCGGGCCTGCCCGACGCGCCGTGGTTCGGCACCACGCCGACGTTGACTGCTGCCGCGATGGTGACCTCGACCATTCGGTTGGGCACCTTCGTGACGTCGCCGAACTTCCGCCACCCGGTGGCGTTCGCCCGGGACGTCCTCGCGCTCGACGACATCTCCGGAGGGCGTTTCATCTGCGGGATCGGGCGAGGCGGGGACCTCGACTCCGAACTGCTCGGTGAGCTGCCGAGCGTCGGCGAACGCACCGAGCGCTTCTCCGAGTTCGTCCGGCTGCTCGACAAAGCGCTGACCGAGGATCACGTCACGTATGACGGCAGGTTCTTCAGCGCACACGACTCCCGAAACCTGCCCGGGTGCGTACAACAGCCACGCGTCCCGTTCATCGTCGCGGCGAACGCGCCCAAGGGGATGCGGCTCGCGGCCGAGATCGGCGACGGCTGGGTCACCTATGGCAAACCGACTGGTAGCGAAGCCGACTGGTGGGCTGGGCTGCGTGAGTCGAGCGAGCGGATGACCGAGGTGCTCGACGCCACCGGACGCGCGGACGCGTCTTTTGAGCGGCATCTGAATGGCGACGGCCTGCGCGGTTCGGTCTACGAGAGTGTCGACCGGTTCGAGGACACGCTCGGCCGTGCCCGCGAGCTCGGCTTCACTGACGTCATCACACACTGGCCACGCCCGGAAGCACCTTATGCCGCAACGGTCGAGGTGCTGGAAACCGTTGCCGCAGAAGTGCTCCCGCGGGTCAGCTGACAGCAATTCCGGCGCTTTCGTTGCCGGTCGGGTGAACCGCGTCGATATCGTAGCGTTCCACCACATCCATGATGGCGTCCTCCATGAACCGGACCGGTTCACGGCCGATCAACTCGGCCTCCTGCTGGTCCCCGGTGAGGCCCTTCTTCGCCCGACCGGTGCCGCGGCACGGAAGACATCAGCAGGGGGCTTTCGGCAGCGGCGCGTTCCGCAAGTCGTGCGGCTGGATTGAAAAATGTGTTCTATGAGAAGTATGTACAAGGTGTGCATTCGATGGTAGTTTAATGATAGTGAAAAACCGGCAGTAGGAGGGGTGTTCGGGCCATGGCGATCGATGGAACCATGCGGATACCTGACTCCCCGCGGTCCGTAGAATCTGATACGGACGGCTTTTATGAAGTGCTCGCTGCGAAAGGTCGACCAGCGCCTGGCCGGGGTCGGGAGGTGCTCGCCCGGTTGACGGAGGCAGCGCAACTGGTGGACGAAGCACCTGAGGTGTTGACCCAGTTGGGTGAGGACGAGTTGACCGATCTGGCGGGTGTGCTGCTGCGGTTGCAGGCCCGGGCCGGGCAGGTGGCGACCTTGGCCGTGGGGGATGCGGCCGAGCGTGGCACGGTCGATCGGTCGGACGCGGCGAACACGCAGCAGTGGGTGGCCTGGTGCGCCACGAGGTCCGGGGTCTCGGTAGAGCCGCGGGATGCCAAGACGGTGGCTGTGGTTGCCGAGGCGTGTCGAGATCGGCGTAACCAGGTGATCACCGTCGCGGTTCCCGACGGGTCCTGCACCTTGACCACGGCGCGCCGGGTGCTGGAGCACACGCAGCCGGTGGCCAAGATCATCCCGGCCGCGTCCCGGCAGGAGATCCATGGCTGGTTCCTGCAGTTGGACCCGTCCTACGGTTCCCGTGGCGTGGACGAACTGACCCGCAAGTTGCAGGCCATCTATGCACCGGACACCCTCGCGGCTGAGGACGCCCACCTGGAGGACGTCGAATCGTTGAGCTGGCACAAACTGGCGACTGGAATGTGGCGGTTGATCGCCGACCTGTCCCCGGCACACGCCGCGATCGTGAAGCAGGCAATCACTGCGATGTCCGCACCCAACCCCGCCACACACAACACTGGCCGGGACGCCGCCGCACACAGCGACGCTGCCTCCGGCGGTGGGCACGATGGTGCCCGCGAGAGGAACCACCAGGACCGCTCGGACGGGCGCGACCGCGGTGGCGCGGCTCCCGCTCCGGCCATGGGCGGAAAAGTGCGGGATGATCGCCTTCCGAGCAAGCGTCGACTGGACGCGCTACTGGATCTGATGTCCGCGGGTGCGAAGGTCGCGTGCGGTGACGGCACCGGAGTGGGTGCGGCCGCGACCGTGCTGCTCACGATGGATCTGGACGCCCTGCTCACCGGGATCGGTGGCGCCACCACCATCACCGGCGACGTCTTGGACGCCGCGGCGGCCCGCAAACTGGCCTGTGACGCGGACCTGGTCCCCATCGTGCTGGGCGGACCCAGTCAACCTCTGGACGTCGGACGACGAGAACGCTTGGTCACCAAGGGAATGCGGGCCGCGGTCGTGCACCGCGACAGAGGATGTTCGTTCCCCGGCTGCGACCGGCCACCCGGATTCTGCGAAGTACACCACCTGCGGCCCTGGTGGGCCGGCGGCGACACGTCCCTGGCCAATTCCGCCCTGCTCTGTTGCCGACACCACCAGATCGTGCACCGCAACGGCTACTACGCCACCGTCACCGCAGACGGGGTGGTCTGGAACCTCACCAAAGGCGCCATGCCCGGCTGGACCCACGCCGGATACAAAGCCCCTCTTCTCCTCGCAAGCTAGGTCGCCAAGGCCAACAACAGTCGCAACTCTTGGAGCAGGATTCGAGCCGGCCATGCACTCGACTTCCTTGACCCGAGCCGGCAATCAGCGCCGGTTGGAGTTCCAGTGCCGGAAGCCGGCAGCGGCCGCAGCGGTCTCGTCCCGGAAGTAGACCTCCGCCTCCGTGGAGTCGAAGTCAGGGGAGTCAGGGCCGTGGAACGTCATCGTGTCGGCGTTGCCCTTGAGCCAGCCGGCGGGTCCGGTGCCGTCGGCATTCGGTGCTGCCGAGCCGGGTCCGAGGGGACCGTCGTCGTCGGCCGACGCCGGTGCTTCCGGTTCACCACCGAACTCGGCAAGCGGCAATGGTGGCGTGTCCCAGTCGTCGCCGGACGGACCCGCGGATTTTGCGGCGGGTGCGGCTTGCTCGGCAGGAGGTTCAGAAGGCGCAGCCGCTTCCAGCGGCGGAGGTGGGGTGTCCCAGTCGTCGCCGGAGGGGGTGGCGTTGGTCGTCGCAGGGGCGGCTGGCTCGGTGGACGGCGTTGCGTCCAGCGCTGGGGGAGCCGTGTCCCAGTCGTCGCCGGAGGGGGTGGCGTTGGTCGTCGCACGGGCGGCCGGCTCGGTGGACGGCGTTGCGTCCAGCGCTGGGGGAGCCGTGTCCCAGTCGTCGCCGGAGGGGGTGGCGTTGGTCGTCGCAGGGGCGGCCGGCTCGGTGGACGGCGTTGCGTCCAGGGCTGGGGGTGGCGTGTCCCAGTCGTCGGCGGCAGGTGCGGTGCTCTCGCTGGTGGCAGTGGGAGCGTCGTCCAGCGGTGGTGGCGCGGCATCCCAGTCATCGGCCGCCGGGGTGGCCTGCTGGTCCTCCAGTGCAGGTGGCGGGGCGTCCCAGTCGTCCCCGGAATCAGCCGAGGCGGCCGGTGTGGGCGCCGTCTCATGCAGTGCAGGTGGCGGGGCGTCCCAGTCGTCGACGGCTGGCGTGCGCGCCGTCTCGTCCAGCGCAGGAGGCGGGGCATCCCAGTCGGCGGCGGGAGTGGCGGGCTGGTCGACCAGCGCCGGTGGCGGGGCATCCCAGTCGTCGACGGCTGGCGTGCACGCCGTCTCGTCCAGCGCAGGAGGCGGGGCATCCCAGTCGGCGGCGGGAGTGGCGGGCTGGTCGACCAGCGCCGGTGGCGGGGCATCCCAGTCGTCGGCGGCGGGAGTGGCGGACTCGCGCTGCTCCTCGGCTGCTCGGCCACCGACAGCTGGCTCGGTGACCTCCGGCTCCGACTTCTCCGCCGTCGCGACAGCCATGCCCGCGGCGCCTGCGCCGGCTCCAGCGGCCGCCGCCGCGGTCGCGGGTCCGGTCGCCGTCGCGCTGCGTCCCTCCTCGAGCACTTCCTCGTCCGCGACGCTGATCTTGTGATCACCGGTGACGCCGTGGATGCCGACGGAGCGGCCTCGTTGGGGGTCGCGCAGGAAGAGCCACAACGCGACTGTGAGCACGACGGCGATCAACACCAGGATCAGCCAAACCATGTCCAACACCTTCGAACGACAGCGGATGGGACCGGAACTAGCGCATTACATTAACGAGTCCGCGCACCCGCACACGCCGCCGCCCGGAGACGGGGCGGCACGCCATACACTCGAACGGCGACGACTTGAGGAAGGAGCGCGGGCTACCGTGCTGGGCGTGACAGAGCAGGACAACACCGGCGGGCCGCAACGGCAACGCGTCGTCCGGCGCCGGGTGCGCCGCACGCCCAACTTCCTCCGGTTCATCATCACCGGTGCGGTGATCGGCTTCATCGTCGGCGCAGTCATCGCGACGACCGGTCCGAGCGCCGACGGCTACTCGCAGCGCACCGGTGTCGCGCTGATCGGCGCAATTCTCGCGGCCGTCGGTGCACTCCTCGCCACCGTGGTCGCGCTGCTGCTGGAGCGCCTGCTCAACCGCCGATGACCGAGCACCCCGCCGGACATGACACACTGGTGGCGTGGCGCGCGGTGACGGACGGCTGACGCACGAACTCATTCCCGGTGAGAAGGCACCCCAGGACGCATGTGGTGTCTTCGGTGTCTGGGCTCCCGGTGAGGAAGTTGCGAAACTCACCTATTTCGGGCTCTACGCCCTGCAACACCGCGGGCAGGAGTCGGCCGGCATCGCGACCAGCGACGGCCACAGCATCCTGGTCTACAAGGACATGGGGCTCGTCTCCCAGGTCTTCGACGAGTCGAGCCTGACCTCCCTGCGGGGACACCTGGCCATCGGCCACACCCGCTACTCCACCACCGGCGGCAGCACCTGGGAGAACGCGCAGCCCACTCTGGGCGGCAGCGATCGCGGCACCGTGGCGCTGGCCCACAACGGCAACCTGATCAACACCGCCGAGCTGCGCGACCTGGTCGACGAGAAGCTCGACGGCCGCGCCGCCCGCGGCGAACTCGCCCGCGGCAACACCTCCGACACCGCCGTCGTCACGGCGCTGCTGTCCGAGAACCCCGACAAACCGCTCGAGGAGACCGCCCTCGAGGTGCTGCCCAAGCTGCGCGGTGCCTTCTGCTTCGTCTTCATGGACGAGCACACCTTGTATGCCGCGCGCGATCCGTATGGCGTGCGGCCGCTCGCCCTGGGGCGTCTCGAGCGAGGCTGGGTCGTGGCCTCCGAGACCGCAGCCCTGCAGACCATCGGTGCCAGCGTGGTCCGGGAGATCGAGCCTGGAGAGCTCATCGCGATCGACGAGTACGGCCTGCGCAGCCACAAGTTCGCCGAGCCGAAGCCGAAGGGCTGCGTCTTCGAATACGTCTACCTGGCGCGGCCGGATGCGGTGATCCGCGGCCGGGTGGTGCACGAGGCCCGCGTCGAGATGGGCCGGGCGCTCGCCCGTGAGCACCCGGTCGACGCCGACCTGGTCATCGGCGTCCCCGAGTCGGGGGTGCCGGCCGCGACGGGCTATGCGCAGGAGTCCGGCATACCGTTCGGCCAGGGCTTCGTGAAGAACGCCTACGTCGGTCGCACCTTCATCCAGCCCAGCCAGACGCTGCGGCAGCTCGGCATCCGGCTGAAACTCAATGCGCTCGAGCACGCCGTCAAGGGCAAACGCCTCGTGGTCGTCGACGACTCAGTCGTGCGCGGCAACACGCAGCGCGCCCAGATCCGGATGCTGCGCGAGGCCGGCGCTGCCGAGGTGCACGTGCGGATCTCGTCGCCGCCGGTGAAGTGGCCGTGCTTCTACGGCATCGACTTCGCCACCCGCGCGGAGCTGATCGCCAACGGCCTCGGCGTGCAGGAGATCTGCGCGTCGATCGGCGCCGACTCGCTCGGCTACATCTCCGAGGACGGCATGATCGCCGCGACCCGGCAGCCCAAGTCGCAGCTGTGCAGTGCGTGCTTCACCGGGGACTACCCGATCGCGCTCCCGGAGGACGGCCGCATCGGCAAGCACGTCCTGGAGACGCTGCCGATCGAGCTGCGCACCGGCCACGACAGCGCGGTCGACCTCGCCGAGCAGGACCGCCGCCAGGACGCCGAAGGCGTGTCGATCGGCGTCGCCGGCGGCGCCGAGAACTCGCTGCTGCAGCCCTGAACCGTCATACCCCCGAAGGACTCCGATGACCGACTCCCCGCAGATCACGTATGCCGCAGCCGGTGTCGACGTCGAGGCGGGTGACAAGGCGGTCGAGCTGATGAAGGCGTCGGTCCGCCGCGCCACCCGGCCCGAGGTGATCGGCGGTCTGGGCGGTTTCGCGGGCCTCTTCGACGCCTCGGCGATCGCCCGCTTCGCGCACCCGGTGCTGGCGACCTCCACCGACGGGGTCGGCACCAAGGTCGCGATCGCCCAGGCGATGGACGTGCACGACACCATCGGCTTCGATCTGGTCGGGATGGTCGTCGACGACATCGTGGTGTGCGGCGCCGAGCCGCTCTTCATGACCGACTACATCGCCACCGGCAAGGTGGTGCCCGAGCGGATCGCCGCCATCGTGCGCGGCATCGCTGCCGCGTGCGAGCAGGCGAACGTGGCCCTCGTCGGCGGCGAGACCGCCGAACACCCCGGCCTGCTCGAGCCGACCGAGTACGACGTCGCCGGTGCCGCCACCGGTGCCGCGGAGCGGTCCGAGCTGATCACCCCGGATCGGGTCGAGGCGGGGGACGTGGTGCTCGGCATACCCTCCAGCGGCCTGCACTCCAACGGCTTCTCGCTGGTGCGGCGGGTGATTGCCGACGCCGGCTGGTCGCTGGACCGCGAGGTGCCGGAGTTCGGCCGCACGCTCGGCGAGGAGCTGCTCACCCCCACCCGCGTGTATGCCGCCGACCTGCTGCGCCTCATCCGCGCTCTGCCGGTGCACGCCCTGTCGCACGTCACCGGCGGCGGCCTCGCCGCCAACCTGGCACGGGTGCTGCCGACCGGGCTGACCGCCGTGCTGGACCGGAGTAGCTGGACGCCGCCGGCGGTGTTCTCGGTGATCGGCGAACTCGGCAACGTGCCGCAGCACGACCTGGAACGCACCCTCAACCAGGGTGTCGGTTTCGCCGCGGTGCTGCCGCCGGAGGCGGTGGACGAGGCGCTCGCCATACTGGCCGGGTGTGACCTACCCAGTTGGGTGATGGGCACTGTGCGTGCGACCGAGGAGGTCGATGCGGGTGCCGCGGAGATCATCAGCGGTGCCAAGGGAACGCAGTCCGGTGGCGCGCAGCTGATCGGTGCGCACGCGTCGTGATCGGCGCGTCAGCCGCGGATCAACGCCTGTGGGCCGCCCAGTCGGCGTAGTCGCCGTAGTCGTCGTCGTCACGCACGTCATCGGTGCTGTCCGCCGACTCGTGTGACTTCGCGCGAAGTTCGCGCTCGAGTGCATTCAGATCGGTGTCGGGAGAGAAGTACTTCAGCTCCCGGGCAACCTTGGTCTGCTTTGCCTTGGCCCGGCCGCGCCCCATGGCGAGACCCCCTCGTGTGTGTTGCCGGGATGCGACCACGCGGTTGCTCGTGCGTGCACGAGACCGCCGTCGGACCCCGGGATCCTCGGTCTATGTCGTGAGGTCAACGGTACCCCAGCCCTCGAACATTCCCCGCATCGACCGGGCGAGCCGCTCAGAGATCGGCGTCGTCCCCGCGGGCGCGCAGCCGGATCAGCGCCGCGATGCCGCCGATCACGAGCACCGCGAGGATGCTGACGCCGATGATCAGCAGCGGTTCGTTGTTCGTCTTGTCGGTGGGCTGCTGGAAGCTGGGCACCGAGGTGCCCCAGCTGGTCCCGTCGTCGCTGTTGCTGCTGCGCTGCAGGCCCGTGGTCGAGGTGACGGCGCTGGTCGCCGTCGTGCCCCTCGCCGGCTCTGCTGCGCCCAGGAAGGCCACGAGCAGGACGGGCAGGACCAGCAGCAGGCCGAGGCGGGGACGCATGCGGCCGATTATGTCCCACGAGGTATGCCGGGCCGGCCGCGCGGCACACGCCCGGGATGCCGGTGGCGCACCTCGTGAGGTGCGCCCCGGCATACCCGCCGTCGTCGTCAGTGCAGTTGCACGGTGACCGCGTCGTCGAACGGCCCGCCGCTGAACTCGATGGCCGTCGCCTGCACGCCGACCGGCATGTCGTAGACCAGCACGCCGTCAACGGCGTTCCCCGGGTTGATGTCGGACAGCCAGACGTCGTTGTTCTTCATGGCCAGCTCCGCGGTCGAGTCCGGTGAATACGTCTTGTCGTCGGCGTCCTTGATCTTCTGTTCGCTGTCGAGGAACGTCTCGGAGTTGCTCCCGACATTGCGGACCGTCACGTAGACGAGGGTGTAGCGGCCCTGCGCCTTCTGCGCCAGGAAGTCCTCGCCGACCGACGCCTTGTCGCGGACCACCTTGGTGACCGTGAACTGCAGGTCACCCGACGTGACCGCAGTGCCGATCCGAGGCGCGCCGTCGGCCTTCTTCGCCGACGCCGCAGCCGGCGCCTTCGTCGTGTGTTTCTCGCGGGTTGTCTTCGCCGGCTGCGTGGAGGGACTGTTCTTCGCCGCGGCACTGGTCGCGACCGGCGCCGACGCGGCGCCGGTCGAGTCCGACGACGACCCACCGCCGGCGGTCGCCGCGGTCCCGATCACGATCACGGTGACGAGGCCGAAGATCCCCGTCAGGATCTTGTGCCGGGCGAACCAGTTCTTCTTCGTGGGGGCCGGTCCGGGCGGCACGGGCGGGTACGGGCCACCCGTCTGCGGCGGCTGCCCGCTCCACTGGGTGGGGTCCTGCGGGCCGTTGTACTGAGTCATCGCTGCTCCTCCGTGGTCGTTGTTCGCGATGTCCTCAGCAGACCGCGTCACCCGGTGCCGTTGCCTCCGGCAGGCGGCTCGTCATACCTACCCCGAACGGTGGAGTGCGCGTCGCCGACCGGTGGACACGCAGCGTCGGTGCCTGGCCCTACAGTGCGGTCATGTCCGCCGTTCCCGCTCCGTCGTGGTGGCGTTCGCCGCGCCTGCTGCGCGGTGTCGTGACTGGCCTGATCGTGACGTTGTGCATCGGCACCCAGATCAGCAACTCCACCTATGTCCAGTACCGCAGCCAGGGCATCACCGACAAGACCGTCGCCGCGGCGACCGAGTCGACCGGACCGTTCGTCCTGCTCGGGTTCGTGGGCATTGCCGCGGCGGTCGCGCTCGTCTGGCGGCGCAGATGGCCGGTCTGGATCTCGCTCGGGATCAGCGCGCTGACGATCGTGCTGCCGCTGGACGCGATCACGCCGCTCTTCGCCCTGTATGCCGTGCTGCTGGTCGTTTCCGGCCCACGGCTGTGGGCCTGCCTCGGTCTCGCGACGGCTGCCGAGTTCGCGAGTGTATGGCGGGACAGCACCGGCAGTCAGGCATCGTCCTGGGCGCGGGACATGTTCTCGATGGACGACGGCGCCCACTTCCCGTGGTGGCTCGTGCTGTTGGAGACGGCGGTCTTCCTGGCGGTGACGATCGGGCCGGCGATGCTGGTGCGCAGCCGGAAGGCATTGCGCGCCAGTCAGGTGCAGGAAGGTCGCACCGAGACCAAACTGCATGCCCTGGGTGAGGAGGTGGCACGGCAGGCCGAGCGCGAGCGGATCGCGCGTGAGGTGCACGACGTGCTCGGCCACCGGCTCTCGCTGCTGTCCCTGCACGCGTCCGGTCTGGAGCTGGCCAGCGACGACCCGATGCTCGCCCGGAGCGCGGCACTGGTCCGTGAAGGTGCTCAGGAGTCGATGGCCGACCTGCGTTCGTTGCTGGCGGTGCTGCGGCAACCGGGCGACCAGGACATCAGCAAGACGCTGCCGACTCTGGTCGACCTGCCGCAGCTGATCGACGAGTCGCTCGCGGCCGGCAGCCCGGTCGTCGCCGCCGTCTTCCTCGACCGCGGCGCGGAGCTGCACGACCAGGTCAGCCGCAGCGCCTACCGGATCACCCAGGAGCTGCTGACCAATGCGCGCCGGCACGCGCCCGGTGCGTCGGTGCGGTTGCAGATCGAGGGAGGGCCCGATCGCGGCGTGCAGATCAGCACGGCAAATCGGGCGCCCAATCCCGCCGACCGCACGATCCGCCCCGGTAACGGGCTGACCGGCATGCATGAGCGCGTCCAGCAGGCCGGTGGCGCGTCCTGGGTCTGGGTGGACGATGAGGGAGCCTTCCGCACGCTGGTGCGGCTGCCCTGGCGAGCGAGAGGAACCAACCAGTGACCGAGCCCCAGGTGCAGCCGATCCGGGTGCTGCTGATCGACGACGACCCACTCGTCTGCGCAGGGCTGGAGCTGATCCTGTCCACGTCGCCCGACATCACGGTGGTCGGCACGGCGAGCGACGGCGACCAAGCCGTCACCGCGGTGCAGCGTCACTTCCCGGACGTCGTACTCCTCGACGTGCGGATGCAGCGGGTCGGCGGCATCGCGGCGACGGCGTCGCTGCGCGCGTTGCCCAACCCGCCCAGAGTCATCGTGCTCACGACGTTCGACGCGGACGATGTGGTCATGCGCGCGATCTCTGCCGGCGCCGCGGGGTTCCTGCTCAAGACCGCCTCAGCACCCGACATGATCGCCGCGATCCGCAACGTCCACGCCGGCGGCGGTGCGCTGTCGCCGCAGAGCGTGCCGCAGGTCTTCGCGCAGGTCGGCGGCGACGGGGCGGTCCGTGCCGTCGCACGGGCGGCGATCGACGCACTCACCGACCGCGAGCGGGACGTCGTGCGGCTGGTCGCCGAGGGGCTGAGCAACGGCCAGATCGCCGCGCGACTCTATCTCGGAGAGGCGACGGTCAAGACTCATCTGAACGGCGCGCAGCAGAAGCTCGGTGTCGGCAACCGGGTGCAAGTCGCGGTGCTCGCGACGCAGGCCGGGTTGGTGTGACAAGAGCCGCACCCCTGTCGGGTGCGGCCCTCGTCATACGATCGTCGAAAACTGTGGCCAGAGACGGGGTCGAACCGCCGACCTAGCGATTTTCAGTCGCTCGCTCTACCAACTGAGCTATCTGGCCCTTGAGGCTTGTTCGCCTCGGAAGGGATGGCGACCCCGACGGGACTCGAACCCGCGACCTCCGCCGTGACAGGGCGGCGCGCTAACCAACTGCGCTACGGGGCCTTGCGGCCTTCTTGCAACCTGCATCATCGCATGAGCGATGCGTATCCCCAACGGGATTCGAACCCGTGCTACCGCCGTGAAAGGGCGGGGTCCTAGGCCGCTAGACGATGGGGACTCATCATCGACGACCAGTCCTGCCGCGCCTGCGCACCTCGGCTGGCGTCGAGGACTAGATGACTATAGGGGAGCATCGGGCAATCCACCAAAACGAGGTCGTCAGCGACCTGCTGCCCACTCCAGCAACCGGTCTCTCGGCCAGGTGTCGACGATCCGATCCAGCGGCACGCCGAGCCGCTGGGCGCGCTCGCAGCCGTATTCCACGAAGTCGAGCTGGCCCGGGGCGTGGGCGTCGCTGTCGATCGAGAACAGGCAGCCGGCGTCGAGCGCGGCGCGGATCAGTTCGTCCGGTGGGTCCTGGCGCTCGGGCCGCGAATTGATCTCGACGGCGACGTCGTGTGCCGCGCACTCGGCGAAAACGGCGGCCGCATCGAACGCCGACTGCTCGCGCCGCAAGGCCTTGCCGCGCCGCTCCCCGTCCACCATCCGGCCCGTGCAGTGCCCGAGGATGTTGGTGTGCGGGTCACGGATCGCGGCGATCATCCGCTTGGTCATCGGCGTCTTGGCCATCTTCAGCTTGGAGTGGACCGAGGCCACGCGCACGTCGAGGCGGTCGAGCAGGTCGGCGCGCTGGTCGAGGCTGCCATCCTCGAGGATGTCGACCTCGATGCCCTTGAGGAGCGTGAAGCCGCCGGTGCGTTGGTTGATCCGGTCGATGAGTTTCAGCTGTTTGGTGAGTCGTTCGACGCTCAAGCCGTTCGCGACGCGCAGTGACGGGGAATGGTCGGTCAGTACCAGGTATTCGTGACCGAGTTCCATTGCCGTCGCGATCATTTCGGGGATGGGTGAACCGCCGTCGCTCCAGTCGGAGTGGGTGTGACAGTCACCGCGCAACGCCTCGCGGTAGCGTTCGCCGCCCTCGACGAGTCGCTCGGGGGACTGGCTCTCCAGCCTGGTCAGGTATGCCGGGCGCTCGCCCGCGAGTGACTCGCGGATCACCGCCTCGGTGGACTTCCCGATGCCCGGCAGTTCGTGGAGACTGCCGGCCGCCGCCCGCTGCTCCAGCTCGTCACGGGGCGTGCTCACGACCGTGTCCGCGGCCTGGCGGAACGCCTTGACCCGGTAGGTTCCGGCGCGAGATCGCTCCAGTAGGAAGGCGATCCGGCGCAACGCGTCGATCGGCTCGATGGTGTCGTCGTGCGGCATACGACCCAGCTTGCCGGATGCGTGCCCCGGCCGGGGTGACACTACGCTCGGCTCGGTGCGGATCTTGATCGAGGTGCCTCTCCTGCTGATCGGCGTCGCATGGGCCTGGTGGGTGCGTCGCCGGATGCAGCGCCGGCAACTGGAGTGGCTGATCCGCCGGTCGGGCCGGCAAGCTGCCCGAGCTCGGCTGGTGACGATCGCCAGTCAGTGCCTGACCGCCGTCGCGGCTGTCGTCGCCCTGGCAGTGGCAATCTGGGCCGAACAGGAGCATCGGCTCTTCTGGGTGCGAATCCCGTTGGCAGCGCTGGTCATCACCGTCTACGTGCCGTTCGCGACGCAGCTCGCGCCGGTGCGAGTGCGGCTCGGCCGGCTCCGGCGCTCGCCGCAGGACCGCATGGTGGAGCTCGGCGCCCGGCCACCCGTCGCGGCCGCGATTGCCGGTGCCGGGAGGCCGTTCGCGTTCGTGGCGTCGCTGATCTTCCTGGCCGCGGTGACCGTCGTCGCCTGGCACCACGTGCGCTGATCGGCTGCGCTCAGCGAGGTCGGACCATCACAATTGGCTTGTGTTCGACTCCTTGCCGACGCTGGACGATGGCGTCCGAGTTGCCTATCTGGCGCGACTCGGCGTGTCGGCCGAGCCGCCATCGGTGGCTTTCCTGCGTACCCTCGCTCACCGACAGGTGGAACGAGTTCCATACGAAACACTGTGGATCCAGGCGGGCGAGGCATGGAGCGCTGACCCGCATGAGGCAGCTCGGCGCATCGCCCGCGACGGACGGGGCGGCTACTGCTACCACCTGAACGGCGCGTTCGGGCTGTTGCTCGCAGCGCTCGGCTATTCGGTGCAGGGGCATGTTGGCGGAGTCCACGGTCCGGAAGGCCCGGCCGAGACCGAATGGGGTAACCATCTGGTGCTGACCGTCGACCAGCTGCCGAGTGCCGCCAACCCGGGCGGGCTCTGGTATGTCGATGCCGGTCTCGGCGATGCGCTGTACGACCCACTGCCACTGGTGGCCGGAGAGTACCTGCAGCCACCATTTCGGCTGTCCCTTGAGCAACTGGACGACCGGACCTGGCATTTGACCCACGATCGCTCCGGTGGTTTCACCGGAATGCGATGGAGGATGCTGCCGGCGCAGCCGGCTGACTTCGAGGCACCGCACCGTTGGTTGTCGACCTCGCCCGAGTCGGGCTTTGTGAAGGTGCCCATGGCGGAGCGGAGAGACGCCACCGGGGTGGATGTCATCCGCGGGTTGTTGCGGATGCGGATCGGGGAGGGCGCGTTCACCTCAGGTCCGCTGACTCGTGACGAATGGTTCGGGCTGCTTGCGGACTTCTTCGGCCTCCGCTTCGATGGCGCTCCGGCCGACGCGGACGACCAGTTGTGGACAGCGGCGCTCGAGTCGCATCGACGATGGGCGGCCGAGTCCGGCGCCTGAGACCGGGCGATATGTCAGGCGCTGGCCAGCAGCCGCGCGTAACGGTCCAGGTCGACGTTGCCGCCGGAGAGGATGACCCCGACCTTGGCGCCAACCATCGACGGCGCGAGGGTCCGCGCTGCTGCCAGGCCGAGCGCACCGGTCGGCTCGACGACCAGCTTGCAGGTGTGGGCGAGCGTCCGCATCGCCGCGACCAGCTCCGCGTCGGTCACCCGCACGATGTCCTCGACGAGTTCCTGGATGACCGGGAAGGTCACCCGCCCCAGGGCGGTCGTCTGCGCGCCGTCGGCGATCGTGTCGGGCACCGGGATGGTGACGATCTCGCCGGCGTCGAAGGACTGTTTGCCGTCGTCGCCGGCCGCCGGCTCGGCCCCGAAAACCCTTACGCGCGAGGAGGTTCCGCGCGTCGCGATGGCCGTGCCGCTGAGCAAGCCCCCGCCGCCGAGCGGCGCGATCACGACGTCGAGGTCCGGCACCTCGTGCAGCAACTCCAGCGCGGCGGTGCCCTGCCCCGCCGCGATCTGCGGGTGATCGAACGGCGGCACCAGTGTCCGCCCCCCGTCGTCGGCCAGCGCGCGGGCGATGGTCTCGCGGTCCTCCGTCCGCCGGTCATAGGTGACGACCGTTGCGCCATACCCCTCGGTGGCGGTGCGCTTGATCTGCGGCGCGTCGGTCGGCATCACGATCGTCGCCGGTATGCCGAGCATTCGCGCGGCGAGCGCCACCGCCTGGGCATGATTGCCCGACGAGAACGCGACCACGCCGGCGCGGCATGCTGCGTCGTCGAGCCGGCTCAGCGTGTTGTAGGCGCCGCGGAACTTGAAAGCGCCCATCCGCTGCAGGTTTTCGCACTTCAGGTGCAAGTGGACACCGAACTCGTCGTCGAGTCGGGAGGAGGTGACGACCGGCGTGCGGTGCGCGATATCGGCCAGTCGCGAGGCGGCGTCCTGCACGTCGGCCAGCCCGAAGGCGCTCACTGCCCGTGTTCCTCCGCCTGCTGCTGCTCGGTGGTCGGCTCGTGCTCGGTGGTGTTGCGGTCGCCGGCCGTTGGCAGGCTCTGGTTGGCGGGTTTGCCAGTGACCGACGGCTTCGGGCCGGCGGCGGGGCTGGGCGTCTCCCGGCGCTTGCCGGCGGCATCCTGCGCGGTCTTGACCGCGAAGAGCAGGGCGACCACGCCGGCGGCCATCACGATGCGCGGGTGACGTACCCCTCGGCGCACGAGGAACCGTTCGATCTTGACGTCCGCCTTGACCCCCAGGCCGGACGTCACCAGCATCAGGCCACCGGTCGCGGCGGCGGTCAGATCGCTGATCGCCAGTGCACGGTGCAACGGGTGGTCGTCGGGCAGTTCGTCCTCGCCGCGCACCGCGAGGAAGACCGCGCCGGCGGTGCTGGCCGTGTTGGCGAGGCTGAGCCCCCGGCGCGCCCATCGCGGGAATCGCGCAGGACGGACCAGCGTGACGGCGCCTGCGACCGCGGCGGAGGCGAGATTGAGGACAGGGGAGTGCTTGGTGGCCATGCGTTGACCCTAGACGTCAGTGTGGGGTCTCCGTCAGACAGATCGCGCGCTGCGTCGCGCGATCTGTGGCGCGGGCGTGGACCCGGCGGAGCATCGGTCCGCCGGCGCCCGCGAGTGCGCACGCGAGGGCACCCGCGGTCACGGTCACGGCGAACGCGGCGGTCGCACCGGACAGGTCCGCGAGCCGCCCGGCCAGGGCGGCGCCGGCGGCATACCCGAGGCCTGTGGCAGCGGCCAGCAGCGTCATCGCGGCGCCGGTGCGCGCCGGCGGGGTCAGCTGCTCGCCGAGCGTGAACGTCGTGATCATGTATGGCGCGACGCAGCACCCCAGCACCAGCAGCACCGGGCACAGGGTGGCGAGGTTGTGGGTGAGCAGCAGCGGCGTGGTGAGCACGAAGAGCCCGGCGGCGGTCGCCCGCCACCGGGTGACGTAGCCGATCCGCGCCGGCAGGGCCGCCATACTCAGCCCGGCGAGCACGCTGCCGACCCCGAGCAGCGCCTGCACCAGCCCGGCGACCCCCGCGTGTCCGGCGTCCGTGGCGACGACCGTTGCACCGGTCTGGATCGAACCGAAGATCATGCCGATGACCAGCTGGGCCGCCAGCAGCATCGCGAGCGCCGGACCGAGCAGCCGCCCCGCTGCGGCGCCGGTGTCGCGCGGAGAGCGCAGCCGCGCCGTCGGATGGATGGCGAACCACGTGCCGAACACGGCCAGCAGCGCGGCGGCGGTGCAGATACCGACGCCGGGATCGACGATCGAGGCGATCGATCCGACCAGTGCTGGACCGAGGACGAACGACGCCTCGTCCGCGGCACCCTCGTAGGAGAACGCGGTGTCGAGCAGCCGCACCGGGGCCGCGGTCCGGTTCCGGGAGGTGATGATCGGACGCCACCGGACCCGGGCGAGCGGGCCGGCCTGCGGGATGAAGAAGCCGCCGGCCGCCGCGGCGGCGGCCGCCCACGGCCAGGCGATGCCGCTCTCGGCGGCGCCCACCACACCGACGAGGCCGAGTGCGCTGGCGAGGGACTGCACGAGCACGACACGGCGCTGCCCGAGCCGGTCGGAGGCGGCGCCGAGCAGCGGCGCGCCGACCGCGTTGGCGACGGCCAGGGCGCCGGCGCAGGCGCCTCCCGCTCCGAAGCTTCCGGTGGTGTGCGCGATCAGCAGCAGGACGCCCATCTGGCTCATGGCCAGGGGCAGGCGGGCGAGGAACGCGACGACGATGTAGGTACGTCCGGTCAGTCCGAACAGATGCCGGTATGACGCAACAGGTGACACAGGGTGAAACGCCTTTCGAGCACGCGGCTCACGTGATGCGCGACTTCCCGCCACCAGTCGCGCGCGTTCCCTGATTCAGTACACGCGTAGTTTACCGCTCCCGCGCAGCGGCTCGTGCGTCGTGACCGATCCGTGGAAACGCCGAGTCAGGTCCCCGCATCCGCCGCCGGAGTTGTCACCGTGGACGGGGCGGCCCGGTATCGGGGTGGGCCGCTGAGAATCCCGGCGTGAGGGGTGGCAGATGGCAGTGACACGACGAGAGGCGCTGACGGTGGGGGCGGCAGGCGGCGCGGCCGCGGTCCTCGGTGCCTGCGGTGCGGGGCAGCAGGATCTGGACGGGGTGCCGCGGTCGGTCGGCTTCGTGCGTGCGGCCGGCAAGGGCAGCGCGAGCGCGACGCCGACGTTTGCGCCGCGGCTGATCGGTGACGGCTCCACCGCGGACACCGGCCCGCAGCCGCACCAGCCGACGCCGCGGCG
This sequence comes from Flexivirga sp. YIM B11880, assembly GCF_058148645.1. NCBI lineage: Bacteria > Bacillati > Actinomycetota > Actinomycetes > Micrococcales > Dermacoccaceae > Flexivirga > Flexivirga sp. YIM B11880. The sequence goes on along the minus strand of NZ_JBMAMH010000001.1, from coordinate 174,345 downwards.
GCTGCGTCCGGGGGAGGCGCCGCCACAGTTCGTCGTCATCTCCTGGGACGGGGCCGGCGAGGTCACGGGCCTCGACCTGTTGTCGCACTTCCGGCAGGTGGCCAAGGAGATCGGGGCATCGATGACCCTCTTCCTCTCCGGCATCTTCCTGTTGCCCCGGGACAAGAAGAACCTGTACCACCCGCCGCGGCATCCGGTCGGCGCCTCGGACATCGGCTACCTGACCGATCACGACATCCACGCGACGATCGACAACATCGGCAAGGCGTGGCTGGAGGGTCACGAGATCGGCACCCACTTCAACGGTCACTTCTGCGGTCCGACCGGCGTGCAGCAGTGGTCGCCGAGTGACTGGCGCAGCGAGATCGAGCAGGCGAAGTACTTCGTCGAACACTGGCGCACCACAACCGGTTTCACCGATCTGCCACCGCTGCCGTTCGACTACGATAAGGAGCTGATCGGCGGGCGCACACCCTGCCTCGAGGGCGCGGACAATCTGCGGGTCGCCGCGTCCAAGCTGGGCTGGCGCTACGACAGCAGCAAGACGGGCATCCAGATGTGGCCCAGCAAGGACCGAGGCCTGTGGGACTTGTCGATGCAGTCGATCCCGTTCGCCGGGCACAGCGGGCAGGTGATCTCGATGGACTACAACATCATGTTCAACCAGACGGGCGGTACGACGCAGGGTGCTCCGTCGAAGCGGGCGATGTGGCAGCAGCAGGCGATCGACACCTATCTCGCCGGTTTCCGCCGCGCCTACGACTCCAATCGGGCGCCGCTGATCATCGGCAACCACTTCGAGGGCTGGAACGGCGGCATCTACATGACCGCCGTCGAGCACGTCATGCGGACGATCGCGAAGCATCCGGACGCCCGCATCGTGTCCTTCCGGCAGCTGATCGACTGGATCGAGGCGCAGGACCCGGCCGTGCTGGCGAAGCTGCGCACGGTGCCGTATAGCGTCCAGCCGCCGGGCGGCTGGGCGACGTTCCTGGCGGCCTGAACGATCAACGCCTTTCTGCCTGGTATGCCGAAACGGCTTCCTGCGCAATGGCTTCCGCAACGTCGCGATCTGTCGCCACGAGGCCGACCCGCGTGCGCCGGTCGAGAAGGTCCGCCACGTCGAGTGCTCCTTCGTGGCGCAGGGCGAAGTCGAACTCCGCCGGCGTGGTGGGAATCTCGTCGCTGATCGGCTCGTTGCGGGACGGGTCGGCAGAGAGCACGCTCGGCGCGTCCCTGCCGTAGCGACGGACCAGGCGGTCGGGCGCGTCGAGCATCGCCAGCTGCGCGCGCGAATCCGCCCCGACCAGCGGTGTTTTCGCGGTCACGCACGGTCCTGCGCCGAGGCCGTGCGCGCGGCATACGGCATCGACTGCGTCCTCAGCCATCCGGCGGTAGGTCGTGAGCTTGCCGCCGACGACGGTGACCAGTCCGTCCGGCGCGGTGTGCACGGCGTGCCGACGGGAAAGGTCGGCCGTGCCACCCCGCGAAGTTCTCCGCTCGTGCCTCGCTCCGATACTTCGCGGGGACCCCGCCGTGTCCCCGTCTGCGTCCAGCAGGGGACGGAGGCCCGCGAAGCTGCCGACGACGTCGTCGCGAGTGAGGGCGCTGCGCAACACCGTGTTGATCGTGTCGAGCAGGAAGTCGATCTCGCGGTCCTCGGGCTGCGGCACGTCCGGCGGGGCGCCGTCGACCGGCTCGTCAGTCAGTCCGATGTAGGTCGTGCCGTCCAGCTGCGGCAGGGTGAAGACGAACCGGCCGAAATGGCCGGGAACCGGCGAATTCAGCACACAGTTCATCGATTTCAAGGTCGTGGAGCGGACCACCAGATGCGTGCCGCGCGAGGGGCGCAGCCGGACTGCTGGTGCCAGGCCGCCGGCCCAGACACCCGTCGCATTCACGACCGCCCGGGCCTTGAGGTCCGCCTGCTCGCCGGTGAGTTCGTCCCGGACCCGGGCACCGTCGCCGGTGCTGTGCAGCGCGCGGACCCGGGTCAGCACGCGTGCGCCATACAGCGCCGCGGTGCGGGCAATGGCGGTGACCAGCCGGGCGTCGTCGACCAGCTGACCGTCCCAGCCCAGGCTCGCGCCCACGAGCCCCTGCTCGCGCACGGCCGGCGCGACAGCGACCGCCTCGGCAGCCGACAGGCGACGCGGCCGCGGCAGCACCGCTCCCGGAGTCCGTGCGGCGCGTCGCAGCAGGTCACCACCGACGAATCCGCTCATGACCAGGGCACGTTCGCGCCGGCTGCCCGCCTCGAAGTGCGGCACCAGCCAGCGCGTTGCCCGGGTCAGATGCGGAGCGGTGCGGGTCATCAGGATGCCGCGTTCGACGGCACTCTCGTGCGCGATGCCGAGCTGACCGGACGCGAGGTAGCGCAGGCCGCCATGTGCGAGCTTCGAACTCCACCGCGAGGTCCCGAACGCCAGGTCGTGCGCGTCGATCGCGACGACGTCCAGGCCGCGCGTTGCGGCATCGAGGGCGACGCCGGCACCGGTGGCGCCGAGGCCGATCACCAGCAGGTCGACGACGCGGCCGTCGGTGGCCTCATCGAGTTCGCGGGACCGTCGTGCGGCGTTGAGCGAGGCCGACCCGGTCATCTCAGGTAGTCCCGGATCCCCGTGGCCAACTCGTTGAACAACGTGTGTTCGTCGATGTTTTCATCGGTCATCGTGGGGACCGCGAAGACGAAGCCGGTCGCCATGAGCAGCACCGAGCGGGACAACACGGTGATGTCCCCAGAGCGCACCCCTCCGGTGTTCTGGCCCTGCCGGATCGCCGCCGTGACCGACTCCACCATCGCGTCCTGGGTCCGCCCACGCCGCACCAGCAGGTAGGGGAGGAGCAGCTCCGGATCGACCTCGACGATCTTGCGGAACAACTCGCCCTGCCGGATCTCCCGCGCGACAGCAGTGACCGCGCGGGCGATGCCATCGGCATCCGGGCGTGGGCCGGCGTCGGCGAGTTTCGCACCCATGGTTGCCCATTCACGAGTCATCAGGTCGCCGATGAGTGCCGTCTTGTCCGGCCACCGGCGGTAGACCGACATACGGGAGACGCCGGCCCGACGCGCGACGTCGGTCATGGTGGTGCGCCGCCAGCCGACCGCGAGCAGGCAGTCCCGTGCAGCGGTCAGCAGGCGCTCGTCCTCGATCGTCGTGTTACGAAGTGTCGCCATGTGTCACACTGTAACAGTGGAGGCGCGTGAGCACGCGCGCTGCCAACCGAGCCTAGGAGCACAGATGCACTGGTCACGATGGGGCGATCCGGACCGGCAGGCGAGCTTGCCGGAAGGCGCGAGCGAGCTGATGGCGCTGGCGTTCGGAGACATTCAGCCTCGGACAAGTGTGGCCCTCGCAGACGTCGACCTGCCACCGACGCGGCTGGACCCGGAGGTCGTCGAGGAGCTTCGGCGTGAAGTCGGTGCCGGGAACGTCACGGTCGACGCGGTCGAGCGCGTGCATCACAGCCGCGGCAAGTCGACAGCCGACCTGCTGGCCGCCCGGGCCGGTGACTTCACGGATGCGCCCGACGCGGTGGTGCGCCCGGGCAGTGCGGCCGAGGTCGTGTCGGTGCTGGCGGTGTGTGCAGCACGGCGCGTGGCCGTGGTGCCGTATGGCGGAGGCACCTCGGTCGTCGGCGGCCTCGTGGCCGATCGTGCTGACCTGCAGGGCGTGGTCTCGCTCGACCTGCGACGCCTCGCCGCGATGCTCGACCTGGACGAGGTGTCCCGCACGGCAACCTTGCAGGCGGGGCTGCTCGGACCGGAGGCGGAAGCGGCACTCGGCGAGCGCGGTTACACGCTGGGCCACTTTCCGCAGTCGTTCGAGTTCGCCAGCATCGGTGGCTTCGCCGCCACCCGGTCGAGCGGGCAGTCGTCCGCGGGCTACGGCCGGTTCGACTCGATGGTGGTCTCCCTCACCGTCGCGACGGCGGCCGGGCTGTGGCATGTCGGCGGTGCTCCGGCCAGCGCGGCGGGACCCGATCTTCGGCAGCTGGTGCTCGGGTCGGAGGGGACGTTCGGGGTGATCACCGACGTCACGGTGATGGTGCGGCCGGTGCCGGAGGAGACGATCTACGAGACCTGGCGCTGGCCGTCGTTCGACGACGGAGCAGCCGCGATGCGCGCGCTCGTCCAGGAGGACCTCAGCCCCACCGTGCTGCGGTTGTCCGACGAGACCGAGACGTCGATCAACCTCAGTGACCCTTCGGCGATCGGTCTGTCCGGCGCCGGCGGCGCGCAGATGGTCTGCGGTTATGAGGGGACCCGGGATCGGGTCGCGCGGCGGCGCGCCGAGGTCGCCACGGTGTTGCGGGATGCCGGCGGTGCGTGTTCCGGCGTGCAGGGCGGCGAGGCGTGGGCAGCCGGGCGCTTCACGGCGCCATACCTCCGTGACGCGCTGCTCGACGAGGGGGTACTCGTGGAAACCCTTGAAACGGCGACGCTTTGGAGCAACCTGCCGCAGCTCTACACGGCGGTGAAGCACGCGGTGACCGCTGCTGCGTCCCAGCAGGGTGCCGATCCGCTGGTGCTCTGTCACATCTCGCACGTCTACCGTGCGGGCGCGTCGCTCTACTTCACCGTGGCGATGCGCGAGGCCGATGACGCTGCCGCCCAATGGATTCCGGTGAAACGCGCTGCGGGCGACGCGATCCGCGCGGCGGGCGGCACCATCAGCCATCACCACGCCGTCGGCCGCGACCACAAGCCGTGGCTGACCGACGAGATCGGCGCGTCAGGGGTGGGGGTCTTGCGCGCGGTCAAGCAGGCGCTGGATCCTGAGGGCATCATGAACCCCGGTGTCCTCATTCCATGATCACCCCACGAAGTTCTCCCCCGCTGCGTCACCCCACGAAGTTCTCCCCCGCTCCGCTCCTCCGATACTTCGCGGGGACCCCGACGCGCTCCTCCGATACTTCGCGGGGGCCCCGATTTCTTCTATCAGAGGATCCGTGAGCCTTGATCGCCGCTAAGTGCTTCCACGTCATTGCCAACCCGCTGTCCGGCGGTGGCCGAGCGGTCCACGTCGCCCGGGAGGTCGCGGCCGATCTCGGTGACGCCGGCGGCGCCGTACGCACCACCTTCTCGACGGGCATCGAAGCAGCGGACGGGCTGGTCAAGGACACTGCCGCCGCTGGCGAGACCTGCGTGGTGGTCGGTGGAGACGGCATGGTGAGCACCATGGCCGGACCGCTGCACCGTTACGGCGTCACCGCGGCCATCATCCCCAGCGGGCGCGGCAACGACTTCGCGCGCCAGCTCGGCATACCGGAGAACATCCACGACGCGACGCGGATCGCGGTCGGTGGCGCCGAGACGGCGGTGGACGCCATCGAGGCCGCTGACCGGGTCGTCGTGGGCAGCGTCTATGCCGGGGTCGACTCCCGGGTGTCGGAGCTGGTCAACTCCAGCTCCGGGCGCCTGCCCTCGACGGCGCAGTACCAGCTGGCCTCGGTGCGCGGGCTGCTGCACTTCACGCCGCGCCACTACCGGGTGCGGGTGGACGACCGGACCTTCGAATACCGCGGCTTCACCGCCATCGCCGCCAACTCCGGCTTCTACGGCAAGGGCATGCACATCGCGCCCGACGCCGACGTGCACGACGGGCTGCTCGACGTGGTGATGGTGGGGGCCGGCAGCAGGATGAAATTCGTCCGCGCCCTCCCGCAGCTCTACCGCGGGACCCATGTGCGCAACCCGGAGGTCACGACCACCCGCGGCTCACAGGTGCGCATCGAGGCCGACGACGTGGAGGCGTATGCCGACGGTGAGCCGCTCGCGGCCGCCCCGGTCACCGCGCGGGTGCTTCCCGGCGCACTGCGTCTGCTGTTGAATGGCTGAGCAGGTCACACCGACGAGAAGAGGCACATGCCATGGCTGCCAAGGGTTATTGGATTGCGCGTATGTCGGTTCACGACGACGCGCTCTACGCGCAGTACGTCGCGGCCGCCAGCCCTGTCTACAGCTCGTTCGGTGGCGTGCCGATCATCCGTGGTGGCAGGTTCGACATCAGCGAGGGCGAGTCGCGAGCGCGCAATGTGGTGATCGAGTTCCCGAGTTACCAGGCGGCGATGGACTGCTACAACTCACCGGAATATCAGGCCGCGCGCGAGCTGCGTTTCCAGGCAGCCGATGGTGAGGCCATCGTGATCGAGGGTGCGGAGCCGGCCGAGTAGGCGTCCCGCGGGTATGCCGAGCGCGCGCCCCACCGCGCGATGTGTCGAACGGAAGGCGGGGAACCGCTCCGTTATGCCGGGCGCACGCCGCAACCGAGCGCCTGACGCATGGGCACCAGCTTGGCGTCCGACTCGGCCAGCTCCGCGGCCGGTTCGGAGCCGGCCACGATGCCGCAACCAGCGAAAAGCCTGATCTGCGACGGTGTCGCCAGAGCGCCGCAGCGCAAGGCGATGCCCCATTCGCCGTCTCCGGCGGCGTCGAGCCAGCCGACCGGGCCGGCATACCGGCCACGATCCATCTGCTCCAGCTCGGCGATCAGGTCGCGCGCCGCCAGCGTCGGGGTGCCGCACACGGCGGCCGAGGGGTGCAGCGACTCGGCCAGCGCGAGCGACGAGACGTCCTCGTGCAGGACGCCGGCCACGTCGGTCGCGAGATGCATCACGTTGGGCAGGTGCAGCACGAAGGGCGATTCGGGCACGTTCATCGAGGAGCAGTGCGGCGACAGTGCGTCGGCCACGGACCGCACCGCGTACTCGTGCTCCTCCAGGTCCTTGCTGGACCGCGCGAGGGACGCCGCGAGCGCCAGATCGTGCTCGTCGTCGCCGGTCCGGCGGATGGTGCCGGCCAGCACGCGGGAGGTGACCAGGCCCTTCTGCCGGCGCACCAGCATTTCCGGGGTCGCGCCGATCAGGCCGTCCACGCTGTAGGTCCAGGTGTTGGGGTAGGCGTCGGACAGGTTGCGCAGCAGGTGCCGCGCGTCGATGTCGGTGGCCGCCCGGACCACGACGTCGCGGGCCATCACGACCTTGTCGAGCGCGCCCGACTGGATGCGCTCGACGGCCGCCGCCACCGCGCCGGCCCACTCGGTGCCGCTGAGCGCGCCGTCGCGAACCTCCTCGACCACGGGTGCCTCGGCCATGTGGCCACTGCCCAGACTCGGCGTCGCCGGCAGATGTGCTGCGGTGCCGACGGTCGTGATCCAGCAGACGCCGCGGTGCCGCCCGACGACGGTCTCCGGCACGTGCAGGACGCCGCCCGCGGGGGAGTCGGCGGCGAAGGCGAAGGATCCGACCGCGATGAGCCCGGACCCGGGCAGGTCGACTTCGGAGCGTACGACCGCGTCGCCGACGACTCCGCCCCACCATCGCTCGGCGTCGTCGAAGCGCCCGGTGCCGTGCGTCTGTATGGCGGCAGCCGTGCCCCACCCCACGAAACCGTCGCCGTCGCGCAACCAGCTGACCGGCGCGTCGGCGCCGGCCGGGATCAGTGAGACGAGATCGCCGGGATCCTGGATGCGCGTGGAGCGCACTACCAGCGCCGGGTGCAATTGCGGGAGTGGCAGCGTCACGAGCGGCCACCTTACGCCGACCGCCCATGGGGCCCGCGTTTCGGCATACGGGACAATACAAAGATGATTCGCGCCAGCCTGGACAAGCAGCCCCGCGACGTCGCCTCGATGTTCGACCAGGTCGCGGCCCGCTACGACCTCACCAATGACGTGTTGTCGATGGGGCAGGACCGTCGCTGGCGCAAGGCGGTCGTGGAGTCGCTCGGTGTCCGGCGCGGCGACCTGGTGCTCGACATCGCGGCCGGCACCGGCACCAGCAGCGAACCGTTCGACCGGCTCGGGGCCCGCGTCGTGCCGGCCGACTTCTCCCTCGGCATGTTGCGGCAGGGCAAGAACCGCCGCCCGGACCTGGCGTTCACCGCCGCCGACGCGACGCAGCTGCCGTTCGCCGACGCGGTGTTCGACGCCGTCACAATGTCGTTCGGCTTCCGCAACGTGCACTCCACCCAGGAGGCGCTGCGCGAGTTCCGCCGGGTCACCAAGCCCGGCGGCCGGCTGCTGATCTGCGAGTTCTCGACGCCGAGCAACCCGGCGTTCCGGAAGCTCTACAGCGAATACCTCATGTCGGCGCTGCCGCGGGTCGCCCGGCGGGTCGGCTCCAACGCCGAGTCCTACGTCTATCTGGCCGAGTCGATCCAGGCCTGGCCGGACCAGGCGGGCGTCGCGCGGCTGCTGCAGGACGCCGGCTGGGGCGACGTCGAATGGCGCAACCTCACCGGCGGCATCGTCGCCCTGCACCGGGCCACCAAACCGGCACGATGGTGAGCCACCCCTCTTAGGTTCGCCTAAGTAGGTATGGCGACTCGGCTGGGAATACAGTGCATGGGTTAGTGAAGACGTTCACAAGCTAGAAAGATTCACCCGAGTGAGCCTCCCTGGCCTTACGCCTGCCCCGGACGAGACCGCCGATGTCATCATCGTCGGCGCCGGCCCCGGGGGATCCGCCACAGCCGCATACCTCGCGATGGCCGGGCTCGACGTCCTGCTCCTCGAGAAGACACACTTCCCCCGCGAGAAGGTCTGCGGTGACGGACTCACCCCGCGCGCGGTGCGCGAGCTGATCACGCTCGGCGTGCCGACGCCCGAGCAGGACGGCTGGATCAAGAACAAGGGCCTGCGCATCATCGGCGGCGGCATGCGGTTGCAGCTGGACTGGCCCGATGTCGCGAGCTTCCCGCCATACGGGCTGGTCCGCACTCGGCAGGACTTCGACGACATCCTCGCCAAGCACGCCGTGAAGTATGGCGCGCGCCTGCGCGAGGGCATCAACGTCAGCGGCGCGATCACCGACGAGCGCACCGGCGCGATCATCGGTGTCGAGGCCAAGGAGATGGGCGAGAACGACCGCCCCACCGGCCGCACGCGCAGCTACCGCGCGCCGCTGGTGATCGCCGCCGACGGCAACTCCTCCCGGCTCTCGCTGGCGATGGGCCGGGACAAGCGCGACGACCGCCCGATGGGTGTGGCGGTCCGGGCCTACTACACCAGTCCCCGGCACGACGACGACTACCTGGAGTCCTGGCTGGAGCTCTGGTCCACCGACAAGAGCGGCAAGCGCGTGCTGCTGCCCGGTTACGGCTGGATCTTCGGCGTCGGCGACGGCACCAGCAACGTCGGCCTCGGGATCCTCAACACGTCCAGCGCCTTCGGCAAGACCGACTACAAGGACGTGATGCGCCGCTGGGTCGAGACGATGCCCGAGGAGTGGACCTACAACGAGGAGACGATCCGCGGGCCGATCCGCGGCGCCGCGCTCCCGATGGGCTTCAACCGGCAGCCGCACTACGCCGACGGACTGCTGCTGGTGGGTGACGCCGGCGGCATGGTCAACCCGTTCAACGGGGAGGGCATCGCCTACGCCATGGAGTCCGGGCGACTGGCGGCCGAGGTCATCGCGCAGGCGTTCGGGCGCGCGGACGACGCGGGCCGCGAGCGGGTGCTGCAGTCCTACCCGCGGGTGATGAAGGACGCGCTGGGCGGCTACTTCACCGTCGGCCGCTACTTCGCGCAGCTGATCGGGCACCCGGAGATCATGCGATTCGCCGTGCGCTACGGACTGCCGCGCAAGACGATGATGCAACTCTTGTTGAAGATCATGGCCAACCTCGGCGACGAACACGGTGGCAAGCTCGACGATCGCGTGATGTCGTTGTTGTCAAAGGTGGTGCCGGCCGCATGACCGTTCGAAAGGACGCACAAGCATGAACTACTCCTACGCGCCGCTGCTGTTCTTCGCGGGGATCGGTGCCGCCTTCGCGATCTTCTCCGTGGTCGGTGCCAGCACGATGGCCGGCCCGAAGCGCTACAACCGCGCCAAGGCGGACGCCTACGAGTGCGGCATCCAGCCGAGCCCGCACGCCGAGGGCGGCGGCCGGGTGCCGATCAAGTACTACCTGACGGCGATGCTGTTCATCATCTTCGACATCGAGTCGGTGTTCCTCTACCCGTTCGCGGTCTCGTTCGACCGGATGGGCCTGTTCGCCCTCATCGAGATGGTGCTGTTCGTCGCGACCGTGTTCGTCGCCTACGCCTTCGTATGGCGCCGCGGCGGACTTGAGTGGGATTGAGGACCGGGTCAGACATGGGAATCGAAGAGAAACTGCCGGCCGGCTTTCTGCTGAGCACCGTCGAGCAGGTCGCCGGCTACATGCGCAAGAGCTCGGTGTGGCCGGCGACGTTCGGCCTGGCCTGCTGCGCCATCGAGATGATGGCGGTCGGCACGCCGGACTACGACATCGCGCGGTTCGGCATGGAGCGCTTCAGCGCCACCCCGCGGCAGGCCGACCTGATGATCGTCGCCGGGCGGGTGAGCCAGAAGATGGCGCCGGTCGTCCGGCAGGTCTACGACCAGATGCCGGAGCCCAAGTGGGTCATCTCGATGGGTGTCTGCGCGAGCTCGGGCGGCATGTTCAACAACTACGCGATCGTGCAGGGCGTGGATCACGTCATACCGGTCGACATCTACCTGCCCGGCTGCCCGCCGCGGCCGGAGATGCTGCTCAACGCGATCCTCGAGCTACACAAGCAGATCCAGGACACCAAGCTCGGCGTCAACCGGGTCGAGGCCGCCCGTGCGGCCGAGCGGGCCGCGCTCGAAGCGGCGCCGACGCACCAGATGAAGGGGCTGTTGGCATGACGGCCGAGGATCAGAACAAGGGTCCGGACCGGCGCAGTGCCGAGCCGACGACGACCGACGCGGTGACCCCGGGCGAGCTGGTGGAGCGGACCGCGGGGGACCCGATCAAGATCGGCGAACGCAAGGGCATGTTCGGCTCGTCGCTGGGCAACGACACCAGCGGGTATGGCGGGCTGGAGCGGCCGGTGCTCTTCCCGGGAGCGGCCGGCCGGCCCTACGGCGGCTACTTCGACGCGGTCGCCGACGCGCTCGAGGCGGCGCTCGCCGAGCGGGGCAGCAGCTTCGAGGCCGCGGTGGAGCGGGTCGTCGTGGACCGCGGCGAGCTGACGCTCTACGTTCCGCGCGAGCAGCTGCCACAGGTGGCGGAGCTCCTGCGGGACGAGCCGGCGCTGCGCTTCGAGCAGTGCCTGAGCGTGAGCGGCGTGCACTACCCGCAGCAGACCGGGCGTGAGCTGCACGCGGTCTACCACTTCTTCTCGATCACCAACGGCAGCAGGCGAGTCCGCGTCGAGGTCACCGCACCCGATGCCGACCCGCACATCCCGTCGATCGTCCCGACCTACCCCGGTGTCGACTGGCACGAGCGGGAGACCTGGGACATGTTCGGCATCATCTTCGACGGTCATCCGGCATTGACCCGCATCCTGATGCCGGACGACTGGCCCGGTCACCCGCAGCGCAAGGACTACCCGCTGGGCGGCATACCGGTGGAATACAAGGGAGCCACGGTGCCCCCGCCGAGCGATCGGAGGTCGTACAAGTGACCAGCTCCACGGACGCCTACGGCGCCACCACCCACGACGTCGATGAAGACACCCCGGTCCTCAACGCGGTCGGCGGCGACTGGGACGACCTGGTCGACGAGGCCGCGGCGCTCGGCGAGGAGCGGATCGTCGTCAACATGGGCCCGCAGCACCCGTCGACGCACGGCGTGCTCCGGCTCATCCTCGAGCTCGACGGTGAGACGGTCACCGAGGCCCGCGCCGGCATCGGCTACCTGCACACCGGCATCGAGAAGAACATGGAGTTCCGCACCTGGACGCAGGGCGTGACCTTCTGCACCCGCATGGACTACGTCATGCCGCTGTTCAACGAGGCGGCATACTGCCTGTCCGTCGAGCGGCTGCTCGGCATCACCGACCAGATCCCCACGCGGGCGCAGGCGATCCGGGTGCTGATGATGGAGCTCAACCGGGTCGCGTCGCACCTGGTCTGCATCGCCACCGGCGGTATGGAGATGGGCGCGACCACGGTCATGACCATCGGCTTCCGGGAGCGCGAGCGGATCCTGCGGATCTTCGAGGCGATCAGCGGTCTGCGGATGAACAACGCCTACATCCGTCCCGGCGGGGTCGCCGTCGACCTGCCGGCCGGCACGATCGACCAGGTGCGCGAGAACGTCCCGCTGATCCGGGACGGCATCGGCGAGCTGGAGGCGCTGCTCAACGAGAACCCCGTGCTCAAGGGCCGCATGTGCGACGTCGGCTACCTCGACCTCACCGGCTGTATGGCGCTGGGCATCACCGGTCCGGTCCTGCGTTCGACCGGCCTCCCGCACGACCTGCGCAAGGCCGAGCCCTACTGCGGCTACGAGAAGTACGACTTCGACGTGATCACCTGGGACAGCTGTGACGCCTACGGCCGTTACCGGGTGCGCATCAACGAGATGTACCAGTCGTTGCGCATCGTGGACCAGGTAATCAAGGAGCTCGACGAGAACCCCGGACCGGTGATGGTCGCGGACAAGAAGATCGCCTGGCCGGCCCAGCTGGCCGTCGGCTCGGACGGCCAGGGCAACAGCCTGGACCACATCCGGGAGATCATGGGCGAGTCGATGGAGTCGCTGATCCACCACTTCAAGCTGGTGACCGAGGGCTTCCGGGTCCCGCCGGGTCAGGCCTACGTCGGCATCGAGAGCCCGAAGGGCGAGCTCGGCTGCCACGCGGTGTCGGACGGCAGCACGCGTCCTTACCGGGCGCACTTCCGGGACCCGTCGTTCAACAACCTGCAGGCGGTCGCCGCGATGGCCGAGGGCGGCTCGGTCGCCGACGTCATCGTGGCCGTCGCGAGTATCGACCCGGTGATGGGTGGAGTGGACCGATGATGAGCCCCGACCGAGGCGAGGACACGAGCGAGGCACGAGTGAGGCCCGCAGGCGAGGCCAGAGGGGCGGCAAAATGACCGAGATGAAGCAGGTCCATGCGGAGGACCGGGCACACGCGTCCAACGCAATCCTGCACCCGCCGGCACCGTTGCACGCGACCGACGAGCCCTACACCGACGAGCAGTTGGCGCAGCTGCACACCGACATCGACGCGATCATCGCCCGCTACCCGGTGAAGCGGTCGGCGCTGCTGCCGATGCTGCACCTCATCCAGAGCGTCGACGGCTACGTCACCGGCCGCGGCGTGCGGCTGTGCGCCGAGCGGCTCGACCTGACCGACGCAGAGGTCAGCGGCGTGGCGACGTTCTACTCGCAGTACAAGCGCCACCCCAACGGCGACTACACCATCGGCGTGTGCACCAACACGCTGTGCGCGGTGATGGGCGGCGACCTGATCTTCGACGCGCTGTCGGAGCACCTCGGCATCGGGCACGACGAGACGACCGAGGACGGCAAGATCACCCTCGAGCGCGTCGAGTGCAACGCCGCGTGCGACTACGCGCCCGTCGTGATGACCAACTGGGAGTTCTTCGACAAGCAGACGCCGGAGTCGGCCGTGCAGATGGCGGACGACCTGCGTGCCGGCAAGGACGTCGCGCCGACCCGTGGCGCGGCGAAGGTGTGCACCTTCAAGCACATCGAGCGCGTCCTGGCCGGTTTCCCGGACGGCCGCGCCGACGAGGGCGTCGGTGCGGGCGAGCAGTCCCTCGAGGGGCTGCGCCTGGCCCACCAGAACGACTGGCGCGCTCCCGGGGACGAGGGCGGGCCGCTGGCCGAGGACGAGGAGCAGAAATGACCACCACCCTGACGCCGGTCCTCACCAAGCACTGGGACGACCCGCGCAGCTGGACGCTCGAGGCCTATCAGCGTGAGGGCGGTTACCAGGCGCTGGACAAGGCGCTCGGCACCGACCCCGCAGCCCTGATCGAAGAGGTCAAGAACTCCGGCCTGCGCGGCCGTGGCGGCGCCGGCTTCCCGACCGGCATGAAGTGGTCCTTCCTGCCCAAGCCGGACGGCGGTCCCCGCTACCTCGTGGTCAACGCCGACGAGTCCGAGCCGGGCACCTGCAAGGACATCCCGCTGATGATGGCGACTCCGCACACGCTCCTCGAGGGTGTCGCGATCACGTCATACGCGATCGGTTGCCACCACGCGTTCATCTACCTGCGCGGCGAGGTCGTGCACGTCTACCGCCGGCTGATGCACGCCGTGCAGGAGGCGTATGACGCGGGCCTGCTCGGCACGGACATCGGCGGCAGCGGCTTCGACCTCGAGGTCACCGTGCACGCCGGCGCCGGCGCCTACGAGTGCGGCGAGGAGACCGCGCTGCTGGACTCTCTGGAGGGGCGCCGTGGGCAGCCGCGCCTGAAGCCGCCGTTCCCGGCGGTCGAGGGCCTCTACGCGCGCCCGACCGTCGTCAACAACGTCGAGTCGATCGCGTCGGTGCCGAGCATCATCGCCAACGGCGCCGACTGGTTCGCCGGCATGGGCACCGAGAAGTCCAAGGGTTACGGCATCTTCAGCCTGTCCGGGCACGTGACGCGTCCCGGACAGTACGAAGCACCGCTCGGCATCACGCTGCGCGAGCTGCTCGACATGGCCGGCGGCATCCGGGAGGGCCACGAGCTGAAGTTCTGGACCCCGGGCGGTTCGTCGACGCCGATCTTCACCGCCGAGCAGCTCGACGTGCCGCTCGACTTCGACTCGGTCGCCGCGGCGGGTTCGATGCTCGGCACCCGGGCGCTGCAGATCTTCGACGAGACGACGTCGGTCGTGCACGCGGTCGCGCGCTGGACCGAGTTCTACAGGCACGAGTCGTGCGGCAAGTGCACGCCGTGCCGCGAGGGCACCTACTGGATGCAGCAGATCATGACCCGGCTGGAGCACGGCAAGGGCACCGCCGAGGACATCGAGACGCTGCTCGACGTCTGCGACAACATTCTGGGCCGCTCGTTCTGCGCCCTCGGTGACGCCTCGACCTCGCCGATCACGTCCGGCATTCAGTACTTCCGTGAGGAGTTCGAGCTCGGCATGACCACCCCGTGGTGGGAGGCCTTCCCGCCGGCCAACTCCGCACTCTTCCCGGTCGCAACCCAGAAGGAGGCCGCGTCCGTATGACGACCGTCACCGATGGCAAGACGCCGGACGCCCCACCGGCCGAGGATCTGGTCACTCTCACGATCGACGGTGTCCCGGTCTCCGTGCCCAAGGGCACCCTGGTGATCCGGGCGGCCGAGCAGATCGGCATCCAGATCCCGCGCTTCTGTGATCACCCGCTGCTAGACCCGGTCGGCGCCTGCCGGCAGTGCCTCGTCGAGGTGCCCGATGCCGGCAACGGCCGTGGTATGCCGAAGCCACAGGCCTCGTGCACGCTCGCGGTGGCCGACGGCATGAAGGTCGAGACCCAGCTGACCTCCCCGGTCGCCGACAAGGCGCAGCACGGCCAGATGGAGTTCTTGCTGATCAACCACCCGCTGGACTGCCCGGTCTGCGACAAGGGCGGCGAGTGCCCGCTGCAGAACCAGGCGATGTCCAACGGCCGGCCCAGGAGCCGCTTCCAGGACGTGAAGCGCACCTACCCCAAGCCGATCAACATCTCCACCCAGGTGCTGCTCGACCGGGACCGGTGCATCCTGTGCGCCCGCTGCACCCGCTTCTCCGACCAGATTGCCGGTGACCCGTTCATCGCGCTGATCGAGCGGGGTGCGCTGCAGCAGGTCGGCATCTACGAGGAGAAGCCGTTCCAGTCCTACTTCTCCGGCAACACCGTGCAGATCTGCCCGGTCGGCGCCCTCACCGGTGCGGCATACCGCTTCCGGTCCCGGCCGTTCGACCTGGTCTCCACGCCGTCGGCCTGTGAGCACTGCGCCAGCGGCTGCTCCCTGCGCACGGACCACCGGCGCGGCGTCGTGCTCCGCCGGATGGCGCTCGAGGACGCGGCGGTCAACGAGGAGTGGAACTGCGACAAGGGCCGGTGGGCGTTCAAGTACGCCACCACGGACCGGCTGCAGACGCCGCTGATCCGCGACCACAGCGGCGACCTGCGGGTCGCGTCCTGGCCCGAGGCGCTCGAAGTGGCCGCCCGGGGCATCGCCCGGGCCAAGGCCGCGGGCGGCGTCGGCGTGCTCACCGGTGGCCGGGTCAGCGTCGAGGATGCCTACGCGTACAGCAAGTTCGCCCGGCTGGTGCTCGGCACCAACGACATCGACTTCCGGGCGCGGCCGCTGTCCGTCGAGGAGGCCGACTTCCTGGCCAGCTCGGTCGTCGCGACCGGTCCTGACGGCGGCGCGGTCACGTTCGGCGACCTCGAGCAGGCTCCGAGCGTGCTGCTCGTCGGCTTCGAGCCCGAGGAGGAGTCGCCGATCATCTTCCTGCGGCTGCGTAAGGGCTACCGGAAGCACGGCACCAAGGTCTTCTCGGTGGCGCCGTTCGTGACCCGCGGGCTGGAGAAGATGGGCGGCACCCTGATCGCCGCCGCTCCCGGCACCGAGGCCGAGGTGCTCGACGCGATCTCGGAGGCACGTGGTGACCTCGAAAGCCTTGCGCGGCAACTGAGTTCGGACACGATCATCCTGGTCGGCGAGCGGATGGCGACCGTGCCCGGCGCCCTGTCCGCAGTGCTTGCCCTGGCGCAGGCCAAGGGCGCCCGGGTGGGGTGGGTGCCGCGGCGCGCCGGCGAGCGCGGTGCGCTCGAAGCCGGTGCGATCGGCAACCTGCTGCCGGGTGGCCGGCCCGTCACCGACGCCTCCGCGCGCGCCCAGGTCGGCGCGGTCTGGGGCGAGGGCGAGCTACCCGAACTGCCCGGCCGGGACACCGACGGCATCCTCGCCGCGGCCGCGTCGGGCGAGCTGACCGGGCTGGTGGTCGGCGGCGTCGACCCGCGCGACCTGGCCGCGCAGGAGACCGCCCAAAAGGCGCTGGACAAGGCGTTCGTCGTGTCCCTGGAGCTACGGGAGAGCCCGGTGGCGCCATACGCCGACGTCATCCTGCCGGTCGCCGCGCAGCAGGAGAAGGCCGGTTCCTATGTCAACTGGGAGGGTCGCGTGCGGCCGTTCCAGCGGGCCATCGAGAGCACCGACATCCCGGACTTCCGGGCACTCGACCTGCTCGCGGCCGAGCTCGGCGAGTTCCTCGGCACCCGCAGCGTCGACCAGATCCGCGCCGAGCTGGCCGAACTGGGTCCCTGGGACGGAGTCCGCCCGGTCCGGCCGCGGGTGAAGTCCCGTGGCGTGCCGCGGCCGCTGATCGGCGAGGCCGTCCTGGCCACCTGGACCCACCTGCTGGACCGGGGCGTGCTGCAGGACGGCGAGCCGTTCCTGGCCGGCACCGCGGTGCCCTCGGTCGCCCGGCTGTCCGCCGCCACCGCCGCGAGCGTCGGTGTGGCCGAGGGCGAACACCTGCGGGTGTCGACCAAGAGCGGCGCGATCACCCTTCCGGTCGTCATCACCGAGATGCCCGACTACGTGGTGTGGCTGCCGACCAATTCGACCGACAGCGCCGTGCGTGCCACCCTCGGTGCCGACGGAGGCGCGATCGTCGCGCTGGCCAAGGCACCGGCGACCGTCGCCGAGAAGGAGAGT
Organism: Flexivirga sp. YIM B11880; assembly: GCF_058148645.1. Taxonomy (NCBI): domain Bacteria; kingdom Bacillati; phylum Actinomycetota; class Actinomycetes; order Micrococcales; family Dermacoccaceae; genus Flexivirga; species Flexivirga sp. YIM B11880. The sequence continues at coordinate 156,939 of NZ_JBMAMH010000001.1, read as the reverse complement.
GCCCAATGAGTTTCGTTGCACTCGCCGGCCCGGCGCTGGCCGCGGCCAGCACCGACAACCCGGCCGCCGACTTCAGCGACACGCCCTGGTGGCTGTCGCTGATCAAGGCCGTCCTGCTGTTCGTCTTCCTGCTGCTCAACACGCTGATCGTGATCTGGTTCGAGCGGCGCGTCATCGGCCGGATGCAGCAGCGTCCCGGCCCCAACCGGGTCGGCCCGTTCGGCCTGCTGCAGACCCTGGCCGACGGTGTGAAGCTGGCGCTGAAGGAAGACATCATGCCGCGCAAGGCGGACAAGGTGATGTTCGTCCTGGCGCCGATCATCGCCGGAGCGATGGCGTTCGTGTCGTTCGCGATCATCCCGCTGTCCGGCAGCGTCTGGATGTTCGGCCACTACACCCCGTTGCAGCTGACCGACGTCCCCGTCGCCGTGCTGCTGGTGCTGGCGGTCGCGGGCGTCGGCGTCTACGGCATCGTGCTGGCCGGCTGGTCCTCGGGCTCGACCTACCCCTTGCTCGGCGGACTGCGCTCCAGCGCCCAGGTGATCTCCTACGAGATCGCGATGGGTCTGGCCCTGGTCGCCGTCTTCCTGTATGCCGGGTCCATGTCGACCAGCCAGATCGTGCTGGCCCAGAAGAACCTCTGGTATTGCATCCCGGCGTTCTTCTCGTTCGGCGTCTACATCATCACCATGGTCGGCGAGACCAACCGGTTGCCGTTCGACCTCGCCGAGGGCGAGGGCGAGCTCACCGGTGGCTTCCACACCGAATACTCGTCGCTGAAGTTCGCGATGTTCTTCCTCGGCGAATACGTCAACATGTTCACCGTCTCCGCGCTGGCCACCACGCTGTTCCTCGGCGGCTGGCAGGCGCCTCCCGGGATCGCGGCCATCGGCGGCGGGATGTTCAACGGCGGCTGGTGGGGCGTGCTGTGGTTCGTCATCAAGCTGTGGCTGTTCATGTTCTTCTTCGTCTGGCTGCGCGGGTCGCTGCCCCGTGTCCGCTACGACCAGTTCATGCGGCTCGGCTGGAAGGTGCTCATCCCGAGCACGCTGGTGTGGGTCGTCGCCGTGGCGTTCCTGCGGGCGTCGAACGAGGGCTTCCTCGGTCACGCGAAGATCCTCGGCGGCCGGATGCACCGCTCGACGCTGATCGTCATCGTGATCATCGTGCTGCTGGTGCTCGCCTTCGCCTGGATCTACGACTACAGGGCGGCAGCCGCGGAGAAGGCCGTTCCGCCCGAGCCCACGGAGGTCGACCCGTTCGCGGGCGGCTACCCGGTGCCGCCGCTGCCCGGACAGACGCTGCGCGAGCCGGCACCCGCGCTCACCGCGCCGCCGGCATACCAGAGCAGCGAGACCGAGACCGAGCCCGAGGAGAGTCGTGGCTGACAACAACGACGAGCAGAGTTTTCTGCAGGAGCTGTTCGCGCCGGTGGCCGGCTTCGGCGTCACCTTCGCGACGATGTTCCGCAAGGTGGCGACCGAGGAATACCCGGAGGAGAAGCGACCGACCCAGCTGCGCTTCCACGGACGCCACCAGCTCAACCGCCACCCGGACGGCCTGGAGAAGTGCGTCGGCTGCGAGCTGTGCGCGTGGGCCTGTCCGGCCGACGCCATCCTCGTCGAGGGCGCCGACAACGACGACCTGTCCGGTGAGCGGTTCTCGCCCGGCGAACGCTACGGCCGCGTCTACCAGATCAACTATCTGCGCTGCATCTTCTGCGCGCTGTGCATCGAGGCCTGCCCGACGCGTGCGCTCACCATGACCAACGAGTACGAGCTGGCCGACAACAACCGCGCCGATCTGATCTTCACCAAGGACCAGCTGCTCGCGCCGCTGCAGTCCGGCATGCTGCCCGCGCCGCACCCGATGGTCGAGGGCATGGACGAGAAGGACTACTACAAGGGCAAGGTGACCGGCGCGACCACCGCTCAGGAGGAGTGGGTGCGCGCGCACGACGGCGCAGCCACCGACGAAGAGGAGACAGCATGAGGCTCGGTGGCGCGGAGGCAACGCTGTTCTTCTTCGGCGCCCCGCTCGCGGTCGCCGGTGCGCTGGCGCTGCTCTTCGCACGCAAGGCCGTCCACGCGGCCGTCGGGATGGCCCTGACCATGGTGATGCTCGGTGTGTTCTACATCGCCGAGCAGGCCGAGTTCCTCGGCATCATCCAGATCTTCGTCTACTCCGGCGCGGTGATGATGCTCTTCCTCTTCGTCATCATGCTGGTCGGCGTCGACTCCTCCGACTCGCTGGTCGAGACGATCAAGGGCCAGCGGGTCGCCGGCCTGCTACTCGCGCTCGCGGTGATGATCAGCCTGCTGGTCAGCGTCGCGAAGATCAGCTTCGGCGCCGCCAAGGGCTTGCGGTCGGTCAACGAGAGCACCGGCAACGTCAGCGGGCTGGCCAACCTGATCTTCGGACCCTACGTGTGGGCCTTCGAGGTCACGTCCGCGCTGCTGATCACGGCGGCGCTCGGCGCCATGCTGCTGGCACACCGCGAGCGGCTGCGGCCCAAGGCCTCCCAGGCCGACTGGTCGCGCTCGCGGATCCGCAGCAACAGCTATGTCGCCGGTCTGCCGGTGCCGGGTGTCTACGCCCGCAGCAACGCGACCGACCTGCCGGCGCTGCTGCCGGACGGGTCGATCGCCGAGGCCTCGGTGCAGCGGGTGCTGCGGGCGCGCGGCCAGGTCGCCGCCCCCGGCCCGCACGTGGCCGCCGCGCTGGAGATCGAGGGTGAGGCCGGAGACATGACGAGCAAGGAAGTAGGCGACGTGAAGTCATGACACTTACCTCATACATCTACCTTTCGGTGATCCTGTTCTCCATCGGCACCGCCGTGGTGCTGCTGCGCCGCAACGCGATCATCGTCTTCATGGGCATCGAGCTGATGCTCAACGCCGCCAACCTCGCCTTCGTGACGTTCGCCCGCATGCGCGGCTCGCTCGACGGCCAGGTCATCGCGTTGTTCGTGATGGTGGTCGCTGCCGCCGAGGTCGTGGTCGGCCTCGCCATCATCATGGCCATCTTCCGCGCCCGCAGGTCCGTGTCGGTCGACGACGCCAACCTGCTGAAGCTGTGAGTTAGGGAGTATTCGTGACCATGCACGACGCCACCGGTGTGGCATCAATCGGCTGGCTGATGATCGGCCTGCCCGCGCTGGGTGCCGCGCTGCTGATGCTCGGCGGCAAGAAGCTGGACAAGGCCGGCCCGTATGTCGCGGTGCTGCTCTCCTGGGCTGCGTTCGTCATCGGCCTGCTGATCCTGCTGCAGCTGCGCGGCAAGCCGGCCGACGACCGGTCGATGCATCTGCACCTCTACTCCTGGATGCCGGCCGGGGGACTGAACCTCAACGCCGGTCTGCTGATGGACCAGCTGTCGCTGACCTTCGTCATGCTGATCACCTTCGTCGGGTCGCTGATCCTGGTCTACTCGCTGGGCTACATGGAGCACGACCCGGACAAGCGCCGGTTCTTCGCCTACCTCAACCTCTTCGTGGCGTCGATGCTGCTGCTGGTGCTCGCCGACTCCTACGTGCTGCTCTTCGTCGGCTGGGAGGGTGTCGGTCTCGCGTCATACCTGCTGATCGGCTTCTGGAACTGGAACCCCGAATACGCGACCGCCGCGAACAAGGCGTTCTTCCTCAACCGCATCGGTGACATGGGCATGCTCATCGCGATGTTCATCATGTTCTGGGCCTGGGGCAACCTGGACTTCAACCACGTCAACGCGGCCGTCGCGCACACGGGCGAGGGCACCCTGCTGGCGATCGGGCTGTGCCTGCTGGTCGCCGCCTGCGGTAAGTCGGCGCAGTTCCCGCTGCAGTCCTGGCTGGGCGACGCAATGGCCGGTCCGACCCCGGTGTCGGCCCTGATCCACGCGGCAACCATGGTGACCGCCGGTGTCTACCTGATCGTGCGCAGCCACGTCATCTTCAACGCCTCCGAGAACGCCCGCCTCGCCGTCTGCCTGGTCGGCGCGATCACCCTCTTCGGCGGCGCGGTGATCGGGTGCGCCAAGGACGACTTGAAGAAGGCGCTCGCCGCCTCGACCATGTCCCAGATCGGCTACATGGTGCTGGCCGCCGGGCTCGGTCCGGTCGGCTACGCCTTCGCGATCTTCCATCTGGTGACGCACGGCTTCTTCAAGGCCGGCCTCTTCCTGGGCGCCGGGTCGGTCATGCACGGCATGAACGACCGGGTCAACATGCGCCGGTTCGGCGGCCTCTGGGTCGTCATGAAGATCACCTGGGTGACCTTCGGCCTGGGCTTCCTGGCAATCATCGGCTTCCCCGGCCTGTCCGGCTTCTGGTCCAAGGACAAGATCATCGAGGCCGCGTTCGAGGGCTCCGGCTGGAAGCCGTGGCTGTTCGGCCTGGCCGCGCTCATCGCCGCCGGCATCACCGCGTTCTACATGTCCCGGATGTTCTTCATGACCTTCATGGGCAAGCGGCGATGGACCGACGACGTGCACCCGCACGAGTCGCCGCTGACGATGACCATCCCGATGATGGTGCTCGCAGTGGGCTCGGCGTTCCTCGGACTCATCCTCGGCCCGACCGGCATCATCACCGACTGGCTCGAGCCGGTCGTCGGCAAACACGAGGACAGCCACGCGGTCATCGGCCAGTACCCGTTGATGGTGCTGACCTTCGTCCTGATGGTCATCGGCATCGCGATCGCGTGGAAGATGTACTGGCGCGACGCCGTGCCGGTCACCCCACCGGTCGGCTCGCCGCTGACCCGGGCGGCCCGTCGTGACCTCGGTCAGGACGACTTCAACCAGGCAGCCGTGCAACGCCCCGGCCTGCACCTGACCCGCGCGCTGGTCTTCTTCGACAACAAGGTCGTGGACGGCGTCGGCAACGGTTCGGCCGCGGGCATCGGCGGCAGCTCCGCCCGACTGAAGAAGATGCAGAACGGATACGTGCGTACTTACTCCTTGACGATGCTCGTCGGTGTCGTTGCAATCCTCGGCGCCTTTTGGGTGGTGCGGTGATGTCGAACTTTCCCTGGCTGACGACGCTCGGCGTCATACCCCTGGTCGGTAGTGCCGTCGTGTGGGCACTGCCCAAGGCGACGGCGCGCAACTCCCGCGTGGTGGCGCTCGCCTTCTCGCTGCTGACCCTCGTGGTCGGCATCGTCGCGGCGACCCGGTTCAAGACCGGCGGCGGGCACGGGCAGTTCCAGCTGACCGAGACCCACTCGTGGATCCCGCAGTTCGGTGTCTCCTACGCCCTCGGTGTCGACGGTATGGCGCTGACGCTCATCCTGATGAGCGTCGTGCTGGTGCCGATCGCGCTGCTCGCGGCGTGGAACGACGTGCCGGAAGGCGGCCGCCGGGAGCAGAGCTATTTCGCGCTCATCCTGATCGTCGAGACGTTCATGATCGGCGTCTTCGCGGCGACCGACGTGTTCCTCTTCTACGTCTTCTTCGAGGCGATGCTGGTCCCGATCTACTTCCTGATCGGCCTGTATGGCGGGGCGCGCCGGCAGTACGCCGCCATGAAGTTCCTGCTCTTCTCGCTGCTCGGCGGGCTGATCATGCTGGTGGCGGTCATCGCGCTCTACCAGCAGGGTCCCGGCGGCGACCACGGCTTCCTGGTCAGCACCCTGACCGGCCTGCACATGTCGCAGTCCACGCAGCGGCTGCTGTTCGTCGGCTTCTTCTTCGCCTTCGCGATCAAGGCCCCGATGTGGCCGGTGCACACCTGGCTCCCGGACGCGGCGACCGAGGCCAAGCCGGCCGTCGCCGTCCTGCTGGTGGCCGTGCTCGACAAGGTCGGCACCTTCGGGATGATCCGCTTCTGCCTGCAGCTCTTCCCGGAGGCCAGCAAGTGGGCGACCCCGGTCGTGATCATCCTGGCGGTCGTCTCGGTGGTCTACGGCGCAATCGCGGCCATCGGCCAGAACGACATGATGCGGCTGATCGCCTACACCTCGGTGAGCCACTTCGGCCTCATCGTGCTGGGCATCTTCGCGGTGACCCGCACGTCGGTGATCGGCTCGCAGCTCTACATGATCAACCACGGCTTCACGACCGCGGCGCTGTTCCTGTTCGTCGGCTTCCTGATGGTGCGTGGCAAGAGCAAGAACATCACCGACTACGGCGGCTGGCAGCGGACCACCCCGATCCTGGCCGGTGTGTTCCTCACCGCGGGCCTGTCGGCGTTGTCGCTGCCCGGGCTGAACTCCTTCGTCTCGGAGTTCCTGGTCCTGGTCGGCAGCTTCCAGCGCTACCCGGTCGCGGCCGGGTTCGCGGTCACCGTCGTGGTGCTGGCGGCGCTCTACATCCTGCTGATGTACAAGAACGTCTTCACCGGCCCCAAGCAGCAGCTCGTGGCGGCCGCCGACGGCACCCTCGCGCTGGGCCCGGACGGGTTGCGTCCCTCGACCGGGATCACCGACACGCTGTTCGACGAGCCGGAGATCGACAAGGAGGACGTGCCCGCGGAGGCGCGGGTGCGCGGATCCGCCATACAGGACCTCGGAGCGCGTGAGCGAACGGTCGCGGGCGTGCTCATCGCGTTCATGCTCTTCCTCGGCTTCTTCCCCAAGCCCGCGCTCGACCTGCTGCGGCCCGCGGTCGACTCCACCCTCCAGCACGTCCACGTCCACGACCCGGCACCGCATGCCGGCGTCACCACCACCGAGGGGAGCAGCAAGTGACCTCCACCTTCACCCAGGCACACATCTCGTATGCCGCTGTCGTGCCGATGCTCATCATCTTCGGCGCGGCGTTGGTGGGTGTCCTCCTCGAGGCGTTCCTGCCTCGCGGCCAGCGTTACTGGGCGCAGCTCGGGCTGACCCTGGTCGGCATCGTCGCGAGCTTCCTGACGCTCGTGCTCATCTCGCGCAACCACACGGGCGTCACTGCCGGCGACGCGGTCGTCATCGACGGTCCTGCGCTGCTGCTGCAGGGCACCGTGCTGGTGATCTCGTTCCTCGCGGTGCTGCTGATGGCCGAGCGCTTCGACCTGCCGGCCGCGGACGCGTTCACCCAGTCCGGTGCCTCGGTGCCCGGTTCGGCGCTGGAGACCAACTCGGTCAGGCTCGGCGCGACCACCACCGAGGTCTTCCCGCTGGTGCTCTTCTCGATCGGCGGCATGATGCTCTTCGTCGCCTCCGGCGACCTGCTGATCATGTTCATCGCGCTCGAGGTGTTGTCGCTGCCGCTCTACATCCTCACCGGTCTGGCCCGCCGCCGGCGACTGCTGTCGCAGGAGGCCTCGATGAAGTACTTCCTGCTCGGTGCGTTCTCGTCGGCGTTCTTCCTCTTCGGCTCCGCCCTGGTGTATGGCGCCACCGGCACGATCAAGTTCGGCGGTCTCGCCAACGCGGTCGGCACGATCACCGGCCGGGACGACATCCTCATCCCGGGCGTCTTCCTGATCGGCGTGGGCCTGCTCTTCAAAGTGTCCGCCGCGCCGTTCCACGGCTGGGCGCCGGACGTCTACCAGGGTGCGCCGAGCCCGGTGTCCGGTTTCATGGCGACCACGGTGAAGGTGGCGGGTTTCGGTGCGCTGCTGCGCGTCTTCTACGTCGCGCTGGACGGGCTGTCCTGGAACTGGCAGCCGGTGATCGCCGTCGTCGCGGTGCTGACCATGGTGGTCGGTGCGGTGTTCGCGGTGACCCAGACCGACATGAAGCGCCTGCTCGCCTACAGCTCGATCTCACACGCCGGCTTCCTGCTCGTGGGTGTCGTCGCGCTGAACAAGACCGGCCTGTCGGGCACCATGTTCTACCTGGTGGCCTACAGCTTCACGACCCTGGCCGCCTTCGGGATGGTGCCGCTGGTGCGCTCGGCCGGCTCCGAGGCGACGCACCTGTCGCAGTGGGCCGGTCTGGGCAAGACCAGCCCGGTGCTGGCGGCGACGTTCTCCTTTCTGCTGCTGGGCTTCGCCGGCATCCCGCTGACCTCCGGGTTCACCGCGAAATTCGCGCTGTTCTCCGGCGCGGTCGGTCACGGGGCGACCTGGCTGGTGGTCGTCGCGATGCTGATGAGCGCGGTCACCGCCTTCGTCTACATCCGGATCATCGTGCTGATGTACTTCTCGGAGCCGAACGGCGACACCCACGTGCTCATCCCGTCGCCGCTGAGCGGCATCGCGGTCACCGTGGGCGCGCTCGCGACCCTGGTGCTCGGTGTGGCGCCGGCACCGCTGCTCAACCTCGCACAGCACTCCGCGCTGTTCATCCGATGAAAAATTGCGTCGGTCGAGTAGGCGAGCCCCCAGGGCGAGCCGTATCGAGACCACGTTCCATGAGGTCGCAATGAGTAGGGCCGCGACGCTGATGCCGTCGGCCAGCCCGGCGCTGGCCGACCGGCTGACCGAGGGCCTCGCGGCGGTGGACCGTCGGCTGACCGAGGTCGTCCAGCACGAGGACGAGTTCATCGCCGGCGCGTCGCAGCACCTGCTCTCCGGCGGCAAGCGCTTCCGGCCGTTGCTCACCCTGCTCGCCTCCGAGCTCGGCACCGGCGTGAACGAGGCCGTGGTGGATGCTGCGGTGGGGGTCGAACTCACCCACATCGCCTCGCTCTACCACGACGATGTCATGGACGCCGCCGAACGCCGGCACGGCAAGTCGAGCGTCAACGCGACCTACGACAACATCACCGCGATCATCGTCGGCGACCTGCTCTTCGGGAGGGCGTCGGAGATCGTCGCCGGCCTGGGCAGCGAGGCCGCGCGGATCCAGGCACAGACCTTCGTCCGGCTGTGCGCCGGGCAGATCCGCGACGACCGGCAGGCGCCGGCCGACGAGGACCCGATGGAGCACTACCTCGGGGTGCTCGCGGACAAGACCGGCTCACTGATCGCCACCGCCGCGCGGTATGGCGCGATGTTCGGCGGCTGCCCGGCGGAGACGGTCGAGATCATGCGCCAGTACGGCGAGTATGTCGGCGTGGTCTTCCAGCTGTCGGACGACGTACTCGACATCGTGTCGGAGGAGTCGGGTAAGACGCCCGGCACCGACCTGCGCGAGGGCGTCACGACGCTGCCGGTCCTCTACGCGCGGGCCTCGCGCGACCCGGCCGACGACCGGCTGAAGTCGCTGCTGTCCCATCCGTTGCTGGACGACGCCGAGCACGCCGAAGCGCTGGCGCTGCTGCGCGCACATCCGGCGCTGGAGCAGGCGCGCCGGCATACCGCTGCCGTGGCGGAGCAGGCCGCCCGCCTGCTCGAACCGCTGGGGGACAGCGACGCTCTCGACGTGCTGCGCAGCCTGCCCGGACAGGTCGCCTCGCGCACGGTCTGACGGCACCTCGGAGCGAGCGACACCAAGCACCGCCAATTCGTGGACGCTTGTCCAAGACCGTGGTTACACTCCGAGCATGCCACGCTTGTCTGCGCAGGACCGACGTGTCGAGCTGGTCGAGGCGACCGTGCGCGTCGCCGTTGCCGAGGGGCTCGAGGCCGCGACCGTCCGACGGATCGCCAAGGAAGCCGGCGTGCCGCTCGGCACCGTCCACTACTGCTTCGGATCCAAGGCGGCGCTGATCAGCGCGGTCGCCGACAGCATCGAGCAGCCGACGATCGACGTGGGTGCGCTGGCGGCGCTGCCCACGGACGAGGCGCTGGTTGCTGCGTTCCGCGCGTACTGGGAGCAGATCGGCAGTGACCGGCGGCGCCAGCTGCTCATCTACGAACTGCTCGCCCATCTGTCCCGGGGTGACGCCGAGAGCCGGGAGATCGCGCGCAGGCTGGTGGACCGCGCGTTCGGCGTCGTTCTCGACGCGTTGCGCACCTACGCCCGGGCCGTGGGCCGCTCGCTGCCGGTCGACTTCGTCGTGCTGACCAGACTGATCATCGCGGTCGCCGACGGAGTCAGCCTGGCATGGATCGTCACCAGCGACGACGAGCAGGCGCAGGTGGTGCTGGAGACCTTCGCGCGGTTGCTGGCCGGCGCGATCGATGCCGGGTTGCCGCCGGCGTGAGACTGCCTGGAACGCGACGCGGTGCGTCCCCCGACGGCTCGCTGTGGGGAGCGCTCGGCGAAGTCAGCGCGCCGGTCGCCGTGCTCGACGTGGCGGCGTGTGAGCACAACCTCGCCGAGATGCGCAGGCGGGCGCACGGGCTGCCGATCCGGGTGGCGTCCAAGTCGATCCGGGCCCGTGGGCTGATCGACCGGGTGCTCACCGAGCCGGGTTATCGGGGCGTGCTGGCCTACTCGGCGGCCGAGGCATGCTGGCTCGCCCGGCACGGTGTCGAGGACGTTCTGGTCGCCTACCCGACGGTCGACACCGCGACGATCGCCCAGGTGGCGGCCGATGCGCGGCTGCGCGAGCGGATCACTTTCATGGCCGACCTTCCGGCGCACCTGGCGCTCATCGAGGCCGCGGCCGGCGGGCAACCCGTGCGCGTGTGCCTCGACGTCGACAGCTCCCTCGACGTCGGCCGGGTGCACCTGGGCGTGCATCGCTCCAGCGTGCACACGCCCGAGCAGGCTGCGCAATTCGCAAGACTGGCAGCGAGTTTCGAGCAGATCCGGCTGGTCGGGCTGATGTTCTACGACGCGCAGATCGCCGGCATGCGGGACACCGGTCCCGCCATACGACTGATGAAGCGCAAGTCCGCCGAGGATCTGCGGGTGCGGCGCCAGGCAGTGCGCGCGGCCGTCTCGCAGTATGCGCGGCTGGAGCTGGTCAACGCCGGCGGCACGGGCAGCCTGCACGCCGACTGGGATGCGTCCGTGACGGAATTGGCAGCAGGATCAGGGCTTTTCACGCCCACGTTGTTCGACGAGTATGACGACACCGATCTGCGGCCGGCGGCGTACTTCGCCTCGCCGGTGGTGCGCAAGCCGCGCCCCGACATCGTCGTGACCTTCAGCGGCGGGTATGCCGCCTCCGGTGTCCCGGGCCGGTCACGGTCGCCCCGTCCGGTGCACCCGAAGGGTCTGCACCTGTTCCGGACCGAAGGTGCCGGCGAAGTGCAGACACCGTTGCGCGGCAGGAGCGCTCGCGAGCTGCAGTTGGGTGACCTGGTGTGGTTCCGGCACGCGAAGGCCGGAGAGATGTGCGAGCGCTTCACCGAGATCGTGCTGGTGCGCGACGGCGAGATCGTGGACCGGCTGCCCACCTACCGCGGAGAAGGACAGAACTTTGGCTGAGTGGAGCAACTGGGCGCGCACCGTGACCAGCCGCCCGCGGGAGACGGTCCTGGTGCGCGACGTGCCTCACCTGCAGCTGCTGTGCGAGGAGTCGATGCGCGCCGGGCGCCGGGTGAAGGCGGTGGGCGCCGCGCACTCGTTCACCGGCATCGCGGAGCCGACCGACGTGCTGGTGCGGATGGACCGGTTGTCCGGGATCCGCTCGGTCGACGCGGCGACCGGCCGGGTCTGGGTGCACGCCGGCACGCCGTTGCACGTGCTCGGTCCGGAGTTGCAGCGCCGCGGCCTGGCGATGACCAATCTGGGCGACATCGACCGGCAGACGATCGCCGGTGCGGTGTCGACCGGCACCCATGGCACCGGCGCGCGCTTCACGGGCCTCGGCGGGCAGCTGACCGGTCTCGAGCTCGTGCAGGCCGACGGCTCCCTGCTGCGCGTGACCGATGACGAGAACGCCGGGTGGCTGCCGGCCCTCGCGGTCGGCCTGGGCGCGCTGGGCATCGTCACGGCCGTCGAGATCCAGTGCGTCCCGAAGTTTCTGCTGCACGCCGTCGAAGCACCGGCGTCACTCGACGAAGTGCTGGACGGCATCGAGGAACGAGTCGACGACACAGACCATTTCGAGTTCTACTGGTTCCCGCACACGGACCGCGTGCTCACCAAGAGCAACACCCGGCTGACTGACGAGTCGCAGCGGGCGCCGCTGCCCGCGTGGCGCAGCCGCCTCGACGACGACCTGTTGTCCAACAAGCTGTTCGGGGCGCTCAACAAGGCGGCAACGCGAGCGCCGCGGATCATCCCGGCGGTCAACCAGGTTTCCGCGCGTGCCTTGTCCCGGCGCGAGTTCACCGACTGGTCCGACCGGGTGTTTGCCTCCGAGCGGGACGTGGTCTTCCGGGAGAGCGAGTTCGCCATACCTCGTGCGGCCGTGCCGGAGCTGCTGCGCGAGCTGCGTTCCTGGCTGGCGCGCAGGGTCGAGGTTGTCACCTTCCCGGTGGAGGTGCGGTTCGCCGCCGCCGACGAGCTGTGGCTGTCGACGGCATACCAGCGTGAATCGGGCTACCTGGCGATCCACCAGTACGCCGGACGCGACCACCGGCGCTACTTCGAGGCGTTCTGGTCGATGCTGGCCGGGCTGGCCGCGCGCCCGCACTGGGGCAAGCTGCACGATCTGGAAGCAGCCGAACTGCGTTCGCGCTACCCGAAGTTCGACGACTTCGTCGCCCTGCGGGACCGCCTCGACCCGCAGCGCGTCTTCACCAACGCCTACCTCGACCGCGTCCTCGGCCCCTGACCCCACCGACGGGACAACAACAACACCGACGGGACAACAACAGGATCGAGGGGACACGAACGGGCGCCATACGGTGCCGGTTTTCGCCTGCATTCTGTGTCCTCTCGGTCCGGTATGTGTCCTCTCGGTGGAGTTTCTGTGCGTACGTACCCTTGCGGTTACGTAATTGAGCGGGTACGGTGGGGTGATGGACGCAGTTCTGCAGGCGCTGGCCGACCCGAGCAGGCGTACGGTGCTCGAGATCTTGCGGGATCACGAGGCGACCGCGGGGGAGCTGGCCGACGCCTTGCCGATCGCCCGACCCGGTGTCTCGCGGCATCTGCGGGTCCTGCGCGAGGCAGGCCTGGTCGAGGTGCGGCAGGACGCACAACGACGGATCTATCGGTTGCGTCCCGAAGCGCTGGTGCCGGTCGACGACTGGCTGGAGGACTACCGAGCCCTCTGGCAGAGCCGGCTCGACGCGCTGCACACCGAGATCGCGCGAGGAAAGCTCGCCCGAGGGAAGAAGGCTCAGCAGTGAAAGCGATTGCCACGACACGCAAACTCGACGAGATCCGGGGCGCGGTCCGCGTCGAGGACGTCTACGACACCGCCCTCGAGGACCTCTGGCAGGCGTGCACCGAGCCGGAGCGGCTCGCCCGCTGGATCGCGCAGGTGGACGGCGACTTGAGAGTGGGCGCCACCGTCCAAGCCACCTTCACCAGCACGTGGAGCGCGCCGGTGCGAATCGATGTCTGCGATGCGCCGCACCACCTCGTGCTGACCTCCGAGCCGGGCACGCCGGACGAAGGACAGTTGGAAGCGTGGCTGACCGGCGAAGGTCCACGGACGCGTCTGGTGATCGAGGACCGCGGCATACCCGTCGGGGAGCTGCCGTTCCATGGCGCCGGCTGGCAGGTTCACCTCGAGGATCTCGGCCGAGCGCTCGCCTCCGGCATGTCGGCGCAGCCGGACGGCTGGTCCGCGGAGCGCCCGTCGCCGCAGTGGCACGCGCGCTGGCAGGAGCTCATCCCGGCATACCAGCAGACCGGCGCGTGAAGCGCGGTGTAGCAAGACTGTAGTCACCCCCGCTACGATCAGGTGGTATGACGGCCCGGATCCCCGCTCGCGAGCTACGGAACAACTACGCGCAGATCATCAAGCGGGTGCGCAATGGGGAGCGGCTCACCGTCGTGACCGGCGGTGCGGCCGTCATGGACTTGGTCCCGCATGCCTCCGATGACGCACCACCGATGTTCCGGCCGACCGACGGTGATCCCGACTGGCCGGCTCTGGCTGCCGATGTCGCTGCGGACTGGCTCACCGACATACGAGCCCTCGATGGCGCAATCGATCAGGCTGTCACGGATCCATGGGATCGCCGATGACGCCGGTCGAGCGTGCCCTGCTGGACACTTCGGTCGTCATCGACCGCCCGCGCGACATCAAGCGGTATGCCCGATCGACCGGTGTCGCCGCCGTGACGATCGGCGAGCTTGCGTTCGGTCTGTTTGTCGAGGATCCGGTGATCAGTGCGGAGCGGGAGAGTCGCTATCGCAAGATCCTGGCCGACTACACGCCCGTTCCGTATGACGCGAGCGCCGCCCACTGGTTCGGTGCCATCGCGGCGGCCGTGCGGCGCAGTGGTCGCAATCCACGCAGTCGAGTCGCAGATCTGATGATTGCTGCCACCGCGAAGAGTGTCGATGCTGCGGTGCTCACGCGCAACCCCGACGACTTCACGGGCGTCGACGACATCGTCACCGTGATTGCGGTCTCCTGACCGCGGCTCAGATCGCGCAGTTCTCCGCGGCACGGGCGAGCCGGCGTGCGCGGGTAGCTGCCGACAGCGAGTCGATCGTCAGCAGCACCAGCGCAACCCAGACGATCCCGAAGCCGATCCACCGCGCGATCGGCATGTGCTCGCCGAGCAGCAGCACGCCGCACAGCAGTTGCAGGATCGGCGTGATGAACTGCAGCAGCCCGATGGTCACCAACGGCACCCGGCTGGCCGCCGCCGCGAAGAGCAGCAGCGGCACCGCCGTGACGATGCCGGCACAGAGCAGCAGCAGGGTGTGCCCGGTGCCGTCGGAGGTGAAGGTGGCGTGGCCCGTCATACCGACGACGATCAGGATGACGATCGCGATCGGAGTGAGCACCGCGCTCTCGGCGGTGAGACCCTCGATGGCAGTGAGGGATCCGCCGATCCGTTTCTTCATGAAGCCGTAGCTGGCGAAGGACAGGGCGAGCACCACGGAGATCCACGGCGGCCGGCCGTAGTCGATGGCCAGGTAGACGCAGGCGAGGGCGCCGACCACGACCGCCACCCACTGCATGATGCGCAGCCGCTCCCGGAGCACGACGACCCCGAGCGCCACCGTGACCAGCGGGTTGAGGAAGTAGCCGAGCGCGGCCTCTACGGTGTGCCCGGAGTCGACGGCCTGGATGTAGACGCCCCAGTTGACGGCGATGAGCAGCCCGGCGATCGTCGTTGCGCCCAGCTGGCGCCGGTCGGCGATCAGCCGCCGCAGGAACCCCAGGTTACGGGTGATCGCGAGCGCGACCAGGCAGACCACCAACGTCCAGACGATGCGATGTGCGAGGACCTCCCACGCGCCGGCCGGCTTGAGAGCGTCGAAGTAGAGGGGGAACGCGCCCCAGATCAGGTAGGCCAGGAAGCCGTATGCCGCGCCGTTGCCGCTCCTGACCGAAGTCTCCGGGGGCGAAGTCTTGGTCGGAGTGGTCTGCACGGTTGCCATTGTTCCACTGTGGCCGGTTGCATCCTGAAGCACCAGCGAGTTCTCCTTCACGACTGTGAAGTGTTCCTGCACGGTCCAACCGCTCGCTCCGCGGCGAGCTTCGCACCGGCGGCGACCAAAGCTGTGGCACCAGTTTGAAAAGGCGCGGCGTCCGTCCGCTGCGGCCGGCGACACGGAAGAGCGCATAATCACAGCCAAAAGCGAGAAAAATACAGGAAAATCTCAGAATCGTGTGCGCCGGATTTTGTCCGGATGGCTCTCCTGTGGTGGGATGCTCTCGGTTCGCGCAGGAATGGCCTGCTCGGGGGAGTTTCTGCGGGAGTGTTTCGTGGCTGGGTCGTGGTCTGCGTGGTTTGGCCGTAATGGTCGTCTTTGGCGGGTGTGGCAGGTGGTCGCGTGGCTGATCGCGGGTGTTGTTGGAGCGACTGTCGTTGCTGTTGTTGATGCCCGGCCGGCGGCCGCGGCGACACCGCAGCAGGCGGTTCAGCAACCGCAGGCGGCGACGTCGGCGGAGAGCGCGAGGAAGCCGGCTCCGGTGGCGTCGCGTCCGGACATGGTGTCGGCTGCGGTGTCGGCTCGGTCGCAGGGTTCTCGGGTGGAGGTCGAGAACATGGTGACCGAGACCTCGACGACGTGGGTGAACCCGGACGGCACAATCACCACTGAACAGTTCGCGGCCCCGGTCCGGTACCGGGATGGCAAGGGCGGCTGGCAGGCCGTCGATTTGAACCTTGCGTCGGTCTCGGGAGCGGTGCAGGTCAAGCACGGACCCTCCAAACTGGCGCTGCTGGGTGCGGGCAAGTCAGCGGCCGGGAAGGCGATCCCGACGTCCGGTGTGGTGCCGGTGGTTGCGGCGAATGCCGGTAAGCATGGCCGGATCATGGTCGGGGCGACGAAGAAGTACGCCGCCCCGAGGGTGTCGGGACGCACTGCGACGTATCAGGATGTCGCGACTGGGACCGACGTGGCGGTGGAGTCGACCCGGACCGGGTTCGAGTCGTTCCTGCACTTGAAGGATGCGGCCGCGGTCAAGGCTTTAATCCCGTCGACTGGTGCGGACGCCGGCAAGCTGGTGTGGTCCTTCCCGTTGATCACCAGCGGCGGGGTGATCGCCAAGCAGGCCAAGGACGGCACCATTGTGTTCGTCGACGGTAAGGGCGCGGTGCAGGGCCGAATGGGTGCCCCGCTGGCGTGGGACGCCACGATGAACAAGCACTCCGGGCTGCCGGAGAACACGGTCGAGTCAAAACTGCGGCTGAACGGCACCGGCGCCTCGCAGACGGTGTCGGTGATCGTGGATGGCAAGTGGGCGACCGACCCGGACCGGGTGTTCCCGGTCACGGTCGACCCGACGTACGCGTCGGCGACGTTGACGCCGTCGTTCGACACCTATGTGCAGTCCGACATTGTGAACACGGACCAGTCGACCGGCACCGAGCTGCGGGTCGGCACGTATGACGGTGGCACCACGAAGGCGCGGTCGTACTTGAACTTTCCGCTGACGTCGTTGACGGGGAAGACGGTGACCTCGGCGTCGCTGAAACTGTATGAGACGTGGTCGTATTCGTGCTCGGCGCGTGGTGTGGACGTGTACAACACGGGTCAAGCATCCACGGCGACCCGGTGGGCCAGCCAGCCCACCTCGTACGGCAAGTACGCGACGGCGTCGTTCGCCGCCGGCTACACGGGATGCGTCGCGAAGTGGCAGACGATCGACATCACCAGTCTGGTCAAGCACTGGGCGGGCAGCACCAACACGAACGCCGGGATCGGTTTGCAGGCCTCGTCCGAGACCGATTCGTATGGGTGGAAGCGGTTCTCCTCCAAGGAAGGCGCGAACCCGCCCTCGATCACCTACACCTACGACCGGGCACCGAACACCGCGGCCGCGCCGACGTTCACCGCGAACGGCACCTACGGCGGCATCGGGTACGTGCAGGGCGGCAAGGTGACGTTCTCGACCAAGATCACCGACCCGGACGCCAACAAGGTCAAGTCCACCATCGAGATCCACAACTCCAAGACCGTCTCCTCCACGTCGCTGGTGGCCTCGTGTACCACGCCGCTGGGGGCGTCGGGCGCGACGATCTCGTGCGCGAACACCACCGACATGGCCAATGGCGGCACGTTCTATGTGCGCGCGAAGGCCACTGACGAACTCGGCCTGTCTGCCTCGTCGTGGTCGGCATGGACCACGATCAAACGTGCCGGTACCGCCCCGTCGGCGCCGACCATCTCGTGCCCGGGACACGGCAGCGGATCCTGGACCGAGGACGCACCCACCGCAGACCTGACCTGCACAATCGCCACGGTCGGCTCCGGAACCCTCGCCGCGACCACACTGAACGTGTACGTCGACGGCGCTAGCACCCCGACCAAGACCGTAGACGCGAAACAGACCGCGACCTCCACCACCGTCACCGTGCCCAAGACCAAAGGCGGCCACTCGATCAAGGCCGTCGCGGTCGGCGGCGCGAGCCTGTCCGCAACGTCCACCTCCAGCTTCGGATGGGGCAGCGCCTCCCTCCTGACACCGGTGCCGTACTCCTCGACCTCAGGGAAAGTGAAGGTCTCCGCGACCGCCCAGGGCAACTCTGCCCCGACGGCCAAGCTGCAATGGCGCGTGTCCGGGCAGACCAACGCCACCACCGGATGGAAGGACGCCACCGGGGCTATCGTCGCAGTGAAAGTTTCCAGTGGGGTCGCGACCGCGTCGACGACCTGGGACGCCGCCACCGCAGACACAGACTCGGCGAACGTGGCCGCCCCTGACCGTACCCCGGTCGGATTGGACTTGCAGGTGTGTTTCACCTATCCCACTGGTGGGGCGCAGCAATGCACGTGGGCGGTAGGTTCACCGATCTCAATTACTCGGCTGCCGCACGCCTTCGGAGCTGGCTATCCGAGCACCAATGCCGGTGTCGGTACCGTTGCTCAGGTCACCGGTGAGTTGAACACAAGGGCCACGGATGTGACTGTGCCCGGCCTGTCCGGCGAACTGTCGATCTCCCGGTCAACACTGTCGTTCGCCGGCGACGGATCCCTGGCCGGGTGGCCCAATGACTACGCGAACAGCATGTTCGGTCCTGGGTGGACCGGCAACCTGGATGGCCCGGATGCTGGCACTGCATCGATGAATGTCGTCGACCAGACCACTATCGATGGCACCATCTCGTTGCTGGATGATGACGGCTCGGCGCTGGTGTGGCAGCAGCCCGGCGGCGGCCGCGTCAAGGACAAGGCCGGAACCTATTTGCCCGTCACCCAGGAGACCGTGGATGCAGGAATAAAGCTCGTCGTCGCCTCTGGCGGCACCGCAATGACGGTGACTGATGGCGAAGGCACAGCCACCACTTACAAGCTGATCGGGTCGACGTGGGGCGTGACCTCGGTGACCGAACCCGGTACATCTGGCACCACCACCTACACCCGCGACGGCGACGGTAAAGTCACCCGCATTCTGTCCGGGCTCCCGGATGGATACACGATCACGGATTGCCCTGGGACCGGCACCTTGACGAAGCCGGGCTGCCGGGCGCTGGACCTGGCGTACAACAGCGCCGGGCAAGTCAGCGGCATCACCGCGCAACTGTGGGACCCGGCCACGTCGGCGATCAAGGCAACCCCCCTCGCCTCCTACAGCTACGACTCCAGCAATCGACTGATCAAGGAAACCGACCCGCGCACCGGACTTGCCACCCAGTACGGGTGGGACGGCACCAGCACCCGGCTGGCATCGGTCACACCCGCTGGGCAGGCCGCCTACCGGATCAGCTACGACGGTCCCGCGACCTCCGGCGGCCGGGTCAAGCAGATCAGCCGGGACGCCGCCACCGCCGGCGGGTCCAGCAGTGCGTTGTTCTCTTTCGTGTACGGAGTGCCGACCTCCGGGGCCGGTTTGCCGTCGGTGACGGCGTCCGATGTCGCGGACTGGGCGCAAGCTTCGGCCCCGTCGACCGGGTACGCCGTGTTCGGCGCCGACCACCCGGTCTCGTCCACCAGCCCCCCAGCATCTCCGCCGGGGACTGGCCGTACGCATCCCTGTCCTACGTCGACGCCCAGAACTACGACGTCACCGACGCCACCTACGGGGCCGGGCAATGGCTACTGTCTTCGACCGATTACGACGACAAGGGCAACGAGGTTCGATCTCTGAGCCCGGAAGCGATCAACGGCATCAGTGCTTGGCGCGATGCCAACGCGGACGCGGACGCCTCAGAGGTGAAGTCCACCTCGGACTTCTACTCCACTCAGACCGTGTACAACGACGACATCACCGACTCCACCGGCGCCGTAACAGTGCCGGCGGGCACGGTGGTTGTCGACGAATACACACCGCAGGCCACGATCACACTGCCGGATGGGCGCGTCGTGACCGCCCGCAACCGGACTCATACCAGCTATGACCAGGGCGCGCCCAACAACGGGATCAACCCGGACACCAGCAGCCCGTACAACCTGGCGACGAGCGTCACTGAGTCGGTGGACGGCACTGCCACCGACACCGACCCGGACGTGCAGATCTCAAAAACCACCAATTCGTATGCGCCGCTTATGGCCGGCGATGGAGACGGCTGGGTACTGGGATCTCCCGTCACGGTGACGACAGACGGGATCTCGAAAGTCACGCGCACGGACACCGCCGGCAGGACCATCGAGACGCGGCAACCGTCCGCAACCGGCACTACGCACCCGCTGACCACCCGCACCGTGTACTACACCGCCGGCGCGAACAGTGTCGATGCGGCGTGCGGTAACAAGCCGCAATGGGCCGGGTCGATGTGCCACACCTTCCCCGGCGCCGCACCCTCGGCCGGGCCTGCGATCCTTGACTCGCGTACCACCGGATTCGACATGTGGCTGAACCCGACCACCGTGGTCGAATCTTCCGGCAGCACAACTCGCACCACTACCCGCAAGTATGACGCGGTGGGCCGGAAAACTTTCGAAGAAACCACCACGAACCTCGCCTCGGCCAAGCCACGCGCGGCCACCTTCATTCACTATCGAAACACCGACGGCTTAATGGATTACACCGGTGTCGCGAACGCTGCCGGCACCGACGCCACGAGCCAGCGCAGCACCACCGGGTACGACCTGTGGGGACGCAAAACCAGTTACACGAACGAGCAAGGTGACGTTGCGACGACCGCCTACGACGTGGCTGGCCACGTCGCGTCGGTGACCGATCCGAAGGGCACCACCAGCTATAGCTACGACGGCAACGACGCCGATGCCAAGGTTGAGCACCGTGGGTTGGCCACCAAGGTCACCGTCACCCGGCCAGGATCTGGCGGCGCCCTCGAGTACGCCGGGGCATACGACGCGGCAGGAACTCTGGTCACCCAGGAACTGCCCGGGCAGGTCACCGCCATCACTGTGACCAATGAGTTGAAGCAGCCGATCGGGCTGACCTACACAGGTCAAGTCACCCCCGTCACCGCAATGACGGATCCGGACACCGGTGAGGTCACCTGGACGCCGGGCACTCCGGAAACCGGCACTTGGCTGGCTTGGACTGCGGACCGCGACGCCCAAGGCCGGATCGTGCGCGAATACACCGGCGAAGGAGCCGGGTTCGACGGCGACCCAGGTATACCTGAAGACGGCGACACCTCCCATATGAGCGTCGGCCAGGGCACCGCTTACGACCGAGCCTTCACCTATGACACACCGGGCCGCCTGAGCAAGGTCGTGGACCGAACCATGCGCGAAGCCACCGGGCCGCTCTCGCCGGATGACCCGGCAACCTGGGACCAGCTGTGCGACGAACGCGCCTACACGTTCAACGCTGACGGGGCCCGCACCAAGTTCGTCACGACCACGCACAACGACGGTGATTGCGGCAACACCACCGCGAGCAATCTCAATACCCGCATCGTGGATTACTCCCTGGACAATGCCGACCGTATGATCTCGGCGTCGAAGATCAACGGGGTCAGCGCTGGCACCTATGGCTATGACGCCCTTGGCCGGCAAACCACTGTCCCGGCCAGAGACACGCCCAGTTTCGGTGCTGAAGACACCACCCTGGGGTACTACGCCGATGATCTACCGGCCAGTGTCTCGACCCAGGGCATGACCACCACCTTCACCTTGGACGCAGACGGGCGCCGCTTGCGGCAGGCGACTGCTGGTGGTTGGTACGACGGCGAGACCGTCACCCGGCATTACACGGACGAGAGCGACAATCCGTCCTGGGAAACCACCACCCGCCCGGGTCAGGCAGATCAGACGATGCGGTTCACCGACGGCCTGACCGGTGACCTCGGTGCGATGATCACGGACACCGGAGACGCCACCATCAACCTGATTGACCCGCACAACAACAACGTCACCGGCATCAGCATCCCAGCGGCCCAGGCGACTAGCACTGCCGCAACTAACGTGACCGGGTGGTCGGCATACACCGAATACGGCGGCCGTGCCGTTAACTGGCAGTGGACCGACTCCACTGTTGCTGGGCCCCTCGGCTACGGGTGGCTCGGCGGCAAACAACGCGCAACCACCGGTGAAACCGCCTCCTTCACCCTCATGGGCGCCCGTTACTACAACTGGGTCACCGGATCCTTCACAGGACCTGACCCTATTCCCGGTGGAAACGAGACGGCATACACATATCCGCTTGATCCAATCAATTCGGCTGACGAAAGTGGCATGATGCGAGTACCGCAACCATCAAGCCACTGCGCGTGCAATGGCCAGCGTCGTTACCTCGGCAAATAACCCATTGGGGTCGGTGGCGCGCATATCGTTTTAGCTGGATTGAAAGACAGATGGTAGGATTCATCGGATTCAACCCCTGGGGGTTCAATATCAAATCTGCTCAGATTAAATATGGTTCATGGACAACCTATTACGCAAAGTGCGTCCATCACAGGTGGCGGACAACGGTCACTAACTTCAGGATTAGACGGGGCCGCGCGTATGTCGAGCCACGAGTCGGATGGTGGACGTACGGTGGCTGGTGGCAATACACTCATACGCAGGCATATGGCGTGAACTGGCAACGAACATACTAGGACTGCGATGACGTCAAAAGCTAAGTCTGCGTTTACAGGCTTCGCGATCGCCATGGCCGTCGCAGTTATCTGCGTTGCATGGGTTGTCTACTTACTAGTGATCACTCTCTCAAGCCCCGACACGGATGGTTTCCTTGGTCGCATCATCGGGATAGTCACCTCGGCTCTAGTCGCATCTTGGGCAATAAGGGAGTCCGTGACCCGATTTCGAAAGATCGACCATGACCGCCATCAGAACCAGAATCACAGGTGCCTACGGTAAAGCGGCTCTTCAAGACCTGTGGTGGGGGTAGGTGTTCTGGTGAGTGCGCCGCCGAGCAGGAGCATGCGTAGCCGTAGTTGTCGCGGTTGCGGAAGCTGCGGGCGACGCGGCCGTGTAGCTCGATCAGGCCGTTGATGGCTTCGGTGCCGCCGTTGCTGGCGCGGCCGGTGGTGAAGTAGCCAGGAATGACTTCCTTCCACCGGTTGAGCGTCTTGCCCAGGCGGCGGAGCTCCGGGATCGGACAGGCCGGGAATGACTCGAGGATCTTGGCCGCGATTGTGCGTCCGGTGACCAGGTCTTCGGCGGCGTAGTCGTCACGCAATTGTTGGGCCGCTTGCCAGGCGATCCAGACCTCTTCGTGTGCTTCGTGCGCGTTGATCGCGACTCACTGACACACCCCGGTGGCACGACACAGGACCAAGCCGACGGCTGGCGTGCAGCGTGGGTCGGCTTCGATCTCGGATTGCTGGTGCTTCTCGGGTGCGCGGCGTGGCTCGGCACGCGGCGGCATCCCCTGGCCAGCGGGGTGATGACCGCGACGGCGGCGCTTCTCCTCTGCGACGCGTGGTTCGACATCACGCTCGACTGGGGGTCGTCCGCCGTCTGGGCCAGCATCGCGTGTGCGGTGGTGGTCGAGATACCGCTGGCCGTGCTTCTCTTCCGGTCCAGCCGGCAACTGCTGTCCGGTGGTATGGCGCGCCACGTGCTGACAGCCCAGGACGTGCGGCTGGGACGTGAACCCGACACCTCCACCGTGCTGGCGGTGCTTGCCGAGGGTCCCGCTCCCGTGGCGATGATTGCCGCGCGCTCCGGCCTCTCGGCAGGGCAGGTCGATGCGACGTTGCGGGGGTTGTTGCGTGGACGGCAGGTTCGCCGGGGTCGCGCGGGCAAGTGGTCGACGGTGCCGGTCTCGCTGGAGCGTCCGGCGCTCGCGTCCCTCAACCGCGTCGACCGGTCCGCCGTGGAGGCGTTCTACGACGGAAAACTTCAGCAGGAGCTGCGGCTCTTCGAGTGGGCGGCGGCACGCCATACCGCCTTCGACGAGTGGGCGAAGGGAAGTCGCGCGGGCATGTGGCTCACCGAGCGTGAGCTGCGCCGGTTCGGCCGCGAATATCTCGACCTTGTCCTGCGCTATTCGATGCTGCACACCGAGCCGACGGCGGACACACGAGAGTTGGCGGTGCGCTGGTACGCCTTTCCCACCCCCGAGCAGCACGAGCGCACCACTGGCGCAGTCGGAGCGTCCTGACCCGATCGGCTCGTAGTTTCCGTCACCCGCCCTCGGGTAGAGGAGGAGCACCGGGGGTGCTGGGGTGATCGACGGGAGCAGACCTATGAGCCGAGCGAGTGGACCAGGGACCGTGACGACGCAAACGGCGTCCAGGACCGGACCACCGCAACGGTGTTGGAAATGCACGGTGTTCGGGCACCGCATCCGCTTCCGTGCGAACGGAAGCACCATGGTCTGGTCCTGTGAATGGTGCGGCAGCGAGCGAGGTGCCAAGACCTACGAGTCGGCCGCCGCAGCACGGAACTTCGCACGCGCCTTCGACCGCCGCGACAGCGAGGACACCGGCCGACGAGCGCCGTGGCTCGGCATGTTCCCGCTACGGGTATGGCGGTTCCTGCGCGATCGGAGTGATCGCCGATGACCGCGCAAACCGGCACGATCACGACGAAGGTCCCGGCCCGGCTGGATCGGCTGCCCTGGTCGAAGTTCCACTGGAGGGTGCTGATCGGCCTCGGCAGCGTCTGGATCCTCGACGGCCTCGAGGTCACGATGGTCGGCAACGTCGCCTCCCGGATGACCGAGAGCGGCAGCGGCATCTCGATCAGTTCCGCCCAGATCGGGCTGGCCGGTGCGTTCTACGTCGCCGGCGCCTGTGCCGGCGCGCTCTTCTTCGGGCAGCTGACCGACCGGTTCGGCCGGAAGAAGCTCTTCATGCTCACCCTGGCCGTCTACATCACCGCCACGGTGCTGTCGGCCTTCGCCTTCGCCCCTTGGTACTTCTTCGTCATGCGGTTCTTCACCGGTTCCGGCATCGGTGGGGAGTATTCGGCGATCAACTCGGCCGTCGACGAGCTGATCCCCGCGCGGGTTCGCGGTCGCACGGACCTGATCATCAACGGCACCTACTGGGCCGGTGCCGCGATTGGCGCCGGCGTGGCGGTCGTCGTGCTGAACAAGTCGCTGCTCGCCGCGGACCTGGGCTGGCGCATCGCCTTTGGTCTTGGTGCAGTCATCGGGTTGTTCGTCCTCGTCGTCCGGCGGCACGTGCCGGAAAGCCCGCGCTGGTTGTTCATCCACGGCCGGGAGGAGGAGGCCGAGGACATCGTCGGCGGCATCGAGCGCGGCGTCACCGAGGACACCGGGGAGGAACTGTCCGAACCCGAGGACAGCATCACGGTCCGGCAGCGCAAGACCATCCCGTTCCGGGAGATCGCCAAGGTCGCCTTCACGATGTATCCGAAGCGCGCGATCCTCGGGCTCGCGCTCTTCGTCGGCCAGGCGTTCCTCTACAACGGCATCACCTTCGACCTGGGGACGCTGCTGGGCAAGGCGTACAAGATCGGGTCGGACCAGGTGCCGCTCTACTTCGTCCTGTATGCCGTGGCGAGCTTCCTCGGCCCGCTGGTGCTGGGGCGCCTCTTCGACACGGTCGGCCGCAAGCCGATGATCGCCATCTCCTACCTGGGTTCGGCGGTCGCCGGCATCGTGCTGGCCTGGTTCATCACCCAGTCGATCGGCGGTGTCTGGGGTTTCGAAGCGATGTTGATGGTGACGTTCTTCCTCGCCTCGTCGGGCGCGAGTGCGGCATACCTGACGGTCAGCGAGATCTTCCCGATGGAGACGCGGGCGCTGGCGATCGCCTTCTTCTACGCCGTCGGCACCGCCGCCGGCGGGATCGCCGGACCCCTGTTGTTCGGGCGCTTCATCAACTCCGGCCAGGCGTCGCAGATCGCACTGGGCTTCATCATCGGTGCCATCGTGATGGCGATCGGCGGCATCGTCGAGCTGTTCTTCGGGGTGAACTCCGAGCAGAAGAGTCTGGAGAGCATCGCGACCCCGCTGACGGCGCAGGACGGCGGTCAGGACGGCGCTCAGCATACGGCGCCCGCCGAGGGGGAGGAACGCAGCCAGGACCCGGGGCGGCGGGCCCGCGACGAACGGATCAGGGCACGCGAGGAGCGCCGGCGCGCCGAGAGCCGGGGCGCGAGGCGCTTCCGCCCGGGGCCCGGCCGGACCATGTGGTCGCCGCGCATGTCGGTGTCGAACTCCGCCGTGCCGTCGGTGGTGCTCGACCACGAGATCGAGTCGATCGCTCGCACGCTGGCCGACCGTGGCCGACTGCGGGCCTCGGAGCTGTTCGACCTGGTCGGCGGCCGCTACTGGGGGCCGGGCCGGTTCCGGACGGCTCTGCACCTGGCGGTGGCGGAGGGTCGGGCCGTGCGGATCTCGCGCTCGATCTATGGACCGCCGCCGTCGTCGGACAACGGGCCGACGGGCGACGGCCGGCCCTGAGCGAACGTCAGCTGTCCGCGCTCACCGCCCAGGTGTCGTTGCCCTGCAGCAGGGCGAGCAGCTCGTCGTCGGTCGCCGGACCGTTGGGCGAGGCCGCCGCCATCTGGGCGCGGACACCATCGTCGTAGGTCGGGCGGGGCGCATTGCGGAAGATGCCCATCGGGACGTTGGTCATCTCGGGGCCGTCGAAGCGGGACAAGGCGAACGCGGTGGCCGGGTTCGCCGCCGCGGCGTCGTGGGTGATCACCCGCGCCGGGTCGGCCGTCGCCTCGGGCACCAGCTCGAGGTCGCCGGCGTCGTTGCGTATGACGACGCGCGCGTCGTCACCCGTGCCCGCGCGAACCGGCTCGCCGTCGCCCAGCCGCAGGATGCGCCCCTCTGCCTGGTCGGCGTCCTTGAGGACGTCGAACGCTCCGTCGTTGAAGATCGGGCAGTTCTGGTAGATCTCGACGAGCGCGGAACCGCGGTGCTGAGCGGCCGCGCGCAACACCTCGGTGAGGTGCTTGCGATCCGAATCCATTGTCCGCGCAACGAAGCTCGCCTCCGCGCCGAGCGCCAGCGAGACCGGGTTGAAGGGCTGGTCGACCGAGCCGAGCGGCGTCGACTTGGTGACCGCGCCGACCTCCGAAGTGGGGGAGTACTGGCCCTTGGTCAGGCCGTAGATCTTGTTGTTGAACAACAGGATCTTGAGGTTGACGTTGCGGCGCAGCGCGTGGATCAGGTGGTTGCCACCGATCGAGAGGGAGTCGCCGTCACCGGTGACGACCCACACCGACAGGTCCGGCCGGCTGGTGGCCAGGCCGGTCGCGATCGCCGGCGCGCGACCGTGGATCGAGTGCATGCCATAGGTGTCGAGGTAGTAAGGAAACCGGCTCGAACAGCCGATGCCGGAGATGAAAACGATGTTCTCCCGGCGCAGTCCGAGTTCCGGCAGGAAGCTCTGCACCGCGTTGAGGATGATGTAGTCGCCGCAGCCGGGGCACCAGCGCACCTCCTGATCGGAGGTGAAGTCGCGTTTGGTCTGCTTCTCGCCGTCGGCGAGCAGCGGTACGCCGGCGACGCCGGACGGCATGCCGAGGTCGATGGTGGTCATGCAGACCCCTCCTTCGTCGGGCTCTGCATTCGCCCTGTGCCCATTGGTCGCTCGCTTCGCTCGCTCATGATCGGGTCCCTTCGAGCTCTTCCAGGTGGTCGCCGATGGCGGTCGCGATTTCCACTGCGGTGAAAGGCAATCCGCGCACGGCGGTGTGGCTTCGTATGTCGACCAGGTATTTCCCGCGCAGCAGCAGGGCGAGCTGCCCGAGGTTCATCTCCGGCAGCAGCACCCGGTCGTAGGAGCGCAGTACCTCGCCGAGGTTGGCGGGGAACGGCGCGAGGTTGCGCAGGTGGGCGCGCGCGATCCGGGCACCGGTGGCGCGCGCCAGCCGGACACCGGCAGCGATCGGGCCGTAGGTCGAACCCCAGCCCAGGACAAGAAGTTTCGCGTCGCCGGTCGGATCGTCCACCACCAGATCGGGCACCTCGATGCCGTCGATTTTCGCCTGCCGGGTCCGAACCATGTGGTCGTGGTTGGCCGGGTCGTAGCTGATGTTGCCGGTGCCGTCGGCCTTCTCGATGCCGCCGACACGGTGCTCGAGACCCGGCGTGCCGGGCACGGCCCAGGGGCGCGCCAGCGTCGTCTCGTCGCGCAAGTAAGGGTGGAAGACCGGGTTGCCCTTGGCATCCGTTGCGTTCGGCTCCGTGGCGAACTCCACCGAGACATCGGGAAGCTCGGCGGAGGACCTCGGGAGGCGCCACGGCTGCGAACCATTGGCGAGGTAGCCGTCGGTGAGCAGGATCACCGGCGTCCGGTAGGTGGTCGCAATGCGCACCGCGTCGACCGCGGCGTCGAAGCAGTCGGCCGGTGAGCTGGCGGCGATGACCGCGACGGGCGACTCACCATTGCGCCCGAACATCGCCTGCAGCAGGTCGGCCTGCTCGGTCTTGGTCGGCAGACCCGTCGACGGACCACCTCGCTGGACGTCGATGACGACCAGTGGAAGCTCCAGAGCGACTGCGAGCCCGATGGTTTCGGACTTCAGCGCCAAGCCTGGGCCGCTGGTGGTCGTCACCCCGATGGCGCCGCCGAACGACGCGCCGAGCGCGGCGCCGACGGCCGCGATCTCGTCCTCCGCCTGAATGGTGGTGACCCCGAAGTGCTTCATCCGGGAGAGGTTGTGCAGCAGGTCGGACGCCGGGGTGATCGGGTAGCTGCCGAGCACCAGCGGCAGCTTCGCCCGGTGCGCAGCGGTGGTCAATCCGTATGCCGTCGCGACGTTTCCGGTGATGTTGCGGTAGGTCCCGGCCTCCATCGGGGCAGGTGCCACCGCGTATTGCACGGAGAACGCCTCGGTGGTCTCGCCATACGCATGACCGGCGCGCAGCGCCGTGAGGTTGGCCTCCAGGATGTCCGGCTGCCCGGCGAACTTGGTGCGCAGGAACGCGTAGGTGCCCTCGAGCGGGCGGGTGTACATCCAGGAGAGCAGCCCGAGCGCGAACATGTTCTTCGCGCGTTCCTTGTCCTTGCGGCCCAGGTCGAAATCGGCGAGCGCCTCGACGGTGATCGAGGTGAGCGGGACGGCGTGCACCTGCCAGGCGTCGAGCGAGTCGTCGTCGAGCGGGTTGCTGGTGTAGCCGACCTTGGACAGGTTGCGCTTGGTGAACTCGTCGGTGTTGACGATGATCGTGGACCCGCGGGGCAGGTCGCCGAGATTGGCCTTGAGCGCGGCCGGGTTCATCGCGACGAGCACGTCCGGGGCGTCGCCCGGCGTCAGCACGCTGTGGTCCGCGAAGTGGACCTGGAAGCTGGAGACGCCCGGGAGCGTGCCCTGCGGCGCCCGGATCTCCGCGGGGAAGTTGGGCAGGGTCGACAGGTCGTTGCCGAGCACGGCCGAGTCGCTGGTGAAGCGGTCACCGGTCAACTGCATGCCGTCGCCGGAGTCCCCTGCGAACCGCACGACGACGCTGTTGATCTGTTTCAGGTTGCTCACTGCTTCTACTTCTTCCGCACTCGCCACTGGACCCAAATCTACCCGCGATGACCAGCGTTCATTACCTCGGGGTCGCAAGTCATAACACCCACTTATATATCGAGTCGGGTGGAGGTTTGGGTCGGCTGTCCGGTCCGTGAGCCACCCTGCGTCACCGCTGGGGCGGCTGCATCCGGGTCGGTATGGCGAGCCGGTTCCACACGTTGATCGTCGCGATGGCGATGAGCAGGTTGGCGACCTCCTCCTCGTTGAACTCGCCGCTCACCGCCTCCCACACCTCGTCGGTGACGCCTTCCTCGCCGAGCCGCGTCACCTGGTCGACAAGAGCGAGGGCGGCCCGCTCCTTGTCGGTGTAGCACCCGACTTCGCGCCAGGCCATCAGTTCGAAGAGCCGCTGCGGCTTCTCGCCCGCCTCCAGTGCGTCGTGGCTGTGCATGTCGATGCAGAAGCCGCAGCCGTTGATCAGCGACGCGCGCAGCTTGACCAGCTCGTAGAGCGCGGGATCGACGTGTGCGGCGGCATACTTCTCGAGCGCGATGACCTTCTCGTAGGCCTCGGGTATGACGTTGGCGATCTTCATCCGCGGTTGCATGCGGGCTCCTTCGGTCGAGATTGTGCAGACACAACTGGTCTACTCCTCCGTTCACCGGCGCGTCAGCCAAGGGTGCGTGCGAGGCCGAGCTCGGTTGCGACTCGGCGGTATCCGAGCCAATCGTTGACCGCCAGCATCGGCGTGTTCCGTTCGTCGTTCGAGGTGTATGCCGTCCTGACGCCCGATGCGGCCGCCCGGTGCAGCGCAGCGGCCTTCACCAGCTTGGCCAGGCCACGTCCGCGATGCCGCGGAACCGTCCCGCTGAACGCGGACCACAGTCGGTCGCCGTCCGTCTCGGAGATGGTGAAGGACAGCACTTCACCCTCGAAAACCGCTGCAACGCTGAGTCTTCGGTCGAGCGACGGATCGTGCCAGAAGTCGCCGAGCCACTGCTCGTAGTTCATCGAGTCCAGCGGTGCGTCGCCCGGCTCGTCCGCGGCGGCGAGCAACTCGGCGGTGTACACGGCGCGAGGCTCCAGTTCGTCATACGACCGCAACTCGACCCCGTCCGGCGCCGTAGGCATCGACGGCAGGCCGGCCAGCTGGGCGCCCGCGTAGTGCATGGTGCGCGTCCCGACATAGCCGCGGTGCCGTGCGAATTCCGCGCCGTCCGGCTGGGCGAAGACCTGGATGCGCTGCGCACCGGCGTTCACGAGGTGCCGGGTGAGGCGGTCGGCGAGCGTGCTGCCGATGCCGGCTTCCCGATGCTCGGGGTGCACGAACACCGTGGCGTTGCTCTGCCCCGATGCGCTGGTCCAGACGTTCAGGTGAGCGTTGCCCCAGCCGACGATCCGGCCGTCCCGCTCTGCGACGAGCGCGAGGCGTTCCTCGCCGGGTCGATCCGTGGTGATGAGGTGCCGCACCATGTCGGCCGACATCACCTTGTAAGGCGACACCAACCGGCGGAGCGCCGCCACCGGTGCGGCGTCATCGCCTCGAGCTTGCCGGACTGTCGCGTCGGTCGCCATACACCGCACGCTAGACACCGGCGAGGACGCGCGCGACGCATTATGGTGCGCAGATGAGTATTGGACACGTTCTCGTGGGTTCCGGCCCGGTGCGGGTGATCGCGCTGCACGGCTGGTTCGGCTCGGCGCAGGGCTGGGGCGACTGGCCGCTGCTGCTCGACGGCGACCGCTACACGGTCGCGTTCCTCGACTACCGCGGCTACGGCAGCCGCAAGGACGAGCCGGGTGACTACGGTCTCGACGAGATCAGTGCCGACGCACGTGCGCTTGCCGACGAACTGCGGTGGGATCGTTACGCGTTGATCGGGCACTCGATGGGCGGCACGGCGATGATGCGCACCTTCACCGATGCCCCGGACCGGGTAACCGCGCTGGTCGCGGTGACACCGGTGCCGCCCACCGGCATACCGTTCGACGACGACTCCTGGGCGCTGTTCAGCGGCGCTGCCGAGAGCGACGACAACCGCGCGGCGATCATCGATTTCACCACCGGCAACGTCCATCCGACCGAATGGGTGCAGCAAATGGTGCGCTTCTCCGTCGAGAACTCCCGGCGTGAGGCGGTCGGCGGCTACCTGCCGTCCTGGGCCAAGACCGACTTCCACGAGGAGGTGCCGCCGGTCGAGGTGCCGTTGCGCGTCATCGCCGGCGCTCGCGACGGCGCCCTCGGTCCGGAGACGTGCCGGGCGAGCTGGCTGCAACTCTTCCCCACTGCGGAGCTCGACGTGATCGAGGACGCTGGGCACTACCCGATGTACGAAGCGCCCGGCGACTTCACGGCTGCCGTCGAACGCACCCTCGGCCCACTGGCCTGAGCCGTATGGCGCACCCGTCGACAGCCGTCCTGCACGACCCGGACACCTACACGAAGGGCGTGCCGTTCGACGTGCTCGAGCGGTTGCGCGAGCAGGGTCCGGTGCACTGGGTCGACGAGCCCGAACTGCGCGGGCTGGCAAAGGGACCCGGCTATCACCTGGTGATCGATCACGCGCTTGTCACGGAGGTGGTGCGCGACACCGCGACATACTCCTCCGCGCTCGGCGGCACGCAGATCCAGGACCCCGCCACACCGCGGGACCTGGCGTACGTCCGGCGGATGATGCTCAACATGGATCCGCCGGAGCACACTCGGCTGCGCCGGATGATCGCCGCATCGTTCACGCCACGAGCGGTGCGCGCGCTGGAGGACCGGATCGCCGGACACGCCAGGCACATCGTCGACCGGATGATCGACGGGCCGCGCGAGTGCGATTTCGCCAAGGACGTCGCCGCCGATCTGCCGCTGCTCACTCTCGCCGACATCCTGGGAGTGCCGCCGGAGGACCGGTGGCTGATGTTCGACTGGTCCAACCGGGTGATCGGGTTCCTCGACGCGGACTATGCGAGCTCTGCCAGTTTCGAAGCGGGACAGGGGACTTCGCTCGCCCGAGAGGCGGTTGCGCTGCGCCCGTCGCGCGACGCCGCAGGACGAATGCCCGACCCTCGTGGTCGCGACGGTATGCCGGACCTCTACCGCTACGCGCATCTGCTCGGGGACGCGAAGCGCGCCCAGCCGGGTGACGACGTCATGTCGATCCTGTTGGCCCAACGCGAGGAGGACGGCGGTCAACTGTCGGTCGAGGAGTTCGAGAACATGTTCTGGCTCTTCGCCGTGGCGGGCAACGAGACGCTGCGCAACGGCTTGCCCGGGGCGATGATCGCGTTGCTCACCAACCCGGATGCGATGCGCGCCCTGCGCACCGATCCGTCGCTCATCCCAGCGGCGGTCGACGAACTGCTGCGCTGGTGGACGCCGGTGATGACGTTTCGACGGACCGCCACGAGGGACACCACACTCGGCGGGACTGCGGTGCGTGCCGGCGACAAGGTCGTCGTGTCGTATATCGCCGCAAACCGCGACCCTGCGGTCTTCGATCGACCGGATGAGCTTCGGATCGGTCGGAAACCCAACAACCACCGGGTCTTCGGCCATGGCCCGCATGTCTGCATCGGCGCCCACTTCGCTCGGGTGCAGATGGCGCTGCTCTTCCGGGAGGTGCTGACCCGCACGAGCGACCTACAACTCGCCGGCGAGCCGGCATACCTGCGCTCCAACTTCCAGCGAGGCGTGAAGCGCCTGCCGATCCGCTGGGCGGCGTGAGCGGGTCGTGCTGATCTGGATCCCCGTTGTGTGGAGGCCTTGGCAACCGAGCGCTACGCGACCCACGTGGCCACCGACGACCTGTCGACCGACGAGGTGGTCGAGTGGATCGCCGGTGATGTCGGCCTGCAGCTGGCCCGGCCGCGACTGCACCCGGTGCGTTACCAGGGACGTCGGCTCGCGGTCGGCATACGACACATCCGCATCTGAGAGCCGTACGGTGAGGGTCATGCCCGCAACCGTCCGCGCCGCGACGCCCGGCGACGTGCCGGCAATCAGTGCGATCTACGGCTATTCGGTCCAGCACACGGTGGCGACGTTCGACACGGCCGACCCGCCGGCGTCCTACTGGCGGGACAAGGTTGCCAGCACCGAGCCCGGACACCACGTGATCGTCGTCGAGGAGGACGGTGTCGTTGCCGGGTTCGCCTTCGCCGGGTCGTTTCGCCCGCGCCCGGCATACAGCCACACCCGCGAGACCTCGATCTACCTTGCCGACTCCGTGGTCGGCCGCGGACTGGGCACGCTCACCTACTCGCATCTGCTCGGGCTATTGCGGTCCGACGGCATGCACACGGCGATCGCCGTTGTGGCCGAACCGAATCCCGGCTCCTGCGCGCTGCACGAATCGCTCGGCTTCGAAGTGATCGGCACGCTGCGCGAGGTCGGCTGGAAATTCAACAGGTGGGTCGATACCCGCTGGTACCAGTTGCTGCTCGGCTCATGACGGTCCCACCGGCCGGCAACCGTGACGCCGTCAGTGTTCAGGTCATGACCTACCGCTACCTGCGGTTCGGGCTGCTCGGCCTCTTGCTGGCGCTCACGGTGTCGGTCGGGATGGCAACGGTCCGGGACGGCTGGCAGCGGTCGATCAGCTCGTACTACTACACGCCGGCCGGGCCGGTCTTCATCGCGGTGCTGGCCAGTGTCGGAGTATGCCTGGTCGCCTTGCACGGCTTCACCGAGGCCGAGAACGTGTGCCTGGACCTTGCCGGCATCAGCGCGCCGATGGTCGCGTTCGTGCCGCACCCCGAGCCCGGGTATCCGCCGGACCTCCCGGCGATCACCAACAACGCGGTGACGTTTCTCGCTGTCCTCGCCGTCGGCTATGTGGCGGTGCTCTTCCTCGTATGGCGGCGGCTGCGCCGTGGTGGCCGGCTCACCGTCTGGAGCACGGTAGGGCTGGTGTCGGTGGCGCTTGCCTGGCTGGTCGGAGTCCTGTGGCTGTCGGTGAGCCGGGCGACGTTCGTGGAGCACGCGCACACGCTGGCCGCGGTGTTCACCTTCGTGCCGTTCGTCGGTGTCGTCGTGCTCAACACGGACTGGGGCGTCCGGGTGCTCGCCGGTGATGCGAAGCGAAGCAGGACGCGCTTCGACACCGCGTACTGGGTGCTGCTCGCCGTCATGGTGGGTCTCGCAGTGGTGTTCGGGGTCGTGCACGCGTGGAAGTTCTCGGTGCTCTTCGTCGAGACGGGGATGCTGGTGTGCTTCGCGGCGTTCTGGATCCTGCAGACGATCGACCTGTGGGACCCGGTTCGCGACGCGGCAACGAGTGTGTCGGCAGGTTCAGCGCCGCAGGTCGGGTCCTGACGGATGACCGCGAGCGTCCGGGCAAGGGCCAAGCCCCTGCCCGGACGATCGATCAGGCGGCGCCGTGGGCGCGGGCCGCAGACGCGTCCTCGAACGCCAGGCTGAGGATCTCTGCGACATCGCTGACGGGTCGTATGTCGAGAGCGTCCTTCACCTCGACCGGCACGTCATCCAGGTCGGGTTCGTTGCGCCGCGGAATGAACACCGTTGTCAGGCCGGCCCGTTGAGCGGCGAGCAGCTTCTGCTTGACACCACCGATCGGCAGCACGCGACCGTTCAGGGTGACCTCGCCCGTCATACCGACATCGCTGCGGACCGGGCGGCCGGTCGCCAGTGAGGCCAGCGCGGTCACCATGGTGACACCGGCGGACGGCCCGTCCTTCGGTGTCGCGCCCGCCGGCACGTGCAGGTGGATCGGCCCGGCGAGCGATGCCGCCTCCACGCCGTGCTCGGTGCCGTGTGCTCGCAGGTAGGACAGGGCGATCTGCGCGGATTCCTTCATCACGTCGCCCAGTTGACCGGTGAGCGTCAGCCGAGGGTCGGCCGCCGATTCGCCGTCCGTAGAAGCGGATTGCAGCCTCGGCACCATGGGCTTGGCCGCCTCGATGAAGAGAACGTCCCCGCCCATGCCGGTCACCGCCAGGCCGGTGGCAACACCGGGCACCGCCGTGCGCTCGGGTGACTCCGGCGTGAAGCGGGGCCGGCCAAGGTAGTCCTTGAGGTCGTCGACCGTCACCCGGACGGGTGCTTCCGCCTTGTCCATGGCGAGGTTGGTGGCGACCTTGCGCAGGACCTTGCCGATCAACCGCTCCATCTGCCGAACGCCGGCCTCGCGGGTGTAATCGCCTGCCATCTCACGCAGTGCGGCCTCGTCGACCGTGACGTCGTCGGTCGTCAGCGCCGCGCGTTCCAGCTGCCGGGGCAGCAGGTGCGTCGACGCGATGGCCACCTTGTCGTCGTCGGTGTAGCCGTCGAGGGCGACCAGCTCCATGCGGTCCAGCAGCGCGCTCGGGATGGTCTCGAGCGTGTTGGCGGTCGCGATGAAGACGACGTCGGACAGGTCCAGGTCGAGCTCGAGGTAGTGGTCGCGGAACGTGTGGTTCTGCGCCGGGTCGAGCACCTCGAGCAGCGCTGCCGCCGGGTCACCCCGGAAGTCGGAACCGACCTTGTCGATCTCGTCGAGCAGGACGACCGGGTTCATCGAGCCGGCCTCCTTGATCGCACGGACGATGCGACCGGGAAGCGCCCCGACATACGTGCGGCGGTGACCGCGGATCTCGGCCTCGTCGCGCACACCGCCGAGGGCCACGCGCACGAACGACCGGTCGAGCGCGCGTGCGACGCTCTCGCCCAGCGACGTCTTGCCGACACCGGGCGGGCCGACGAGCGCGAGCACCGCGCCCGAGCCACGACCGCCGACGACTTCCAGGCCACGCTCGGCGCGACGACCGCGGACGGCGAGGTATTCGACGATGCGGTCCTTGACGTCCTCCAGCCCGTGGTGGTCGGCGTCGAGCACCTCGCGGGCGGCGGTGATGTCCGTGCGGTCGGATGTCTTGTACTTCCAAGGCAACTCGAGCACGGTGTCGAGCCAGGTGCGGATCCAGCCGCCTTCCGGGCTCTGCTCGCTGGAGCGCTCCAGCTTGCCGACCTCCCGCAGGGCGGCCTCCCGGACGTCGTCCGGCAGGTCGGCCGCTTCGACACGTGTGCGGTAGTCGTCGGCGCCCTCCGGCTCGTTCTCGCCGAGCTCCTTGCGGATGGCCTCGAGTTGCTGACGCAGCAGGAACTCGCGCTGGTGCTTGTCCATGCCTTCGCGGACGTCGGTGGCGATCTTGTCGGATACCTCTTGCTCGGCGAGGTGGTCGCCGGTCCACGTGATCAGGACCTCGAGCCGCTTGTCGACGTCGGTCTCCTCGAGCAGCTGCACCCGCTGCTGCGGCGAGAGGTATGACGCCCACCCGGCCAGGTCGGCCAGCGCGTGCGGATCGGTGGTGGACTCGACGTGGTCGATGACCTGCCACGCGTTGCGGCGCTTCAGGGTCGCGACGACGAGTCGCTTGTAGTCCGTGGCGAGCTCGCGGGTGCGCTCGGTCGGCTCCGAGGGCGCCAGCACCTCGGCTTCGACCCAGAGCGCGGCCCCGGGGCCGGCGACACCGCGGCCGATGCGCGCACGGTCAGTGGCGCGCAGAACGGCAGCCGGCCCGCCGTTGGGCATCCGGCCGACCTGCTCGATGGTGGCGACGGCGCCGACTGTCGGGTAGTTGTCGTCGACACGCGGCGCGAGCAGCAGTTGCTCGCCACCGGCAGCCCGAGCCGCGTCGACGGCCGCGCGGGCCTCGTCGTCGAGCTCGATGGGCAGCGTCATGCCGGGCAGGGCCACCTGGTCGTGCAGAAAGAGCACGGGCAGCTCGAAGGATTGAGTCATTGCTCTCCTGAGTCTTGGGCGGCGCTGACGGGTCGGGCGGTCCCACCGCCATACCCCTTCATGCCGCAACGAAAGTTGAGTCTTATTGGCTCAAGGATGCGGAGGCGCGTTTTGTTCCCGGTGTGAGGGCACCTCGTCAGGCCGGGTCGAAGAACGGGCGGCAGGCGTCGAAGCCGTGAACCTCGATCTCCGGCGTGCTGCCGCGCGCTGCCCATTCGTCGCGGGTGAGCACGAGGTGCTGCAACTCGACGATGCCGTGCCCGGTGTCGTGCGACCTGACCTTCGTGTCCCGGTAACCGAGATGCCGGCTCACTCCCAGAGACGCGCGGTTGGTCCGGAGGGCGGAGGTGATAGCGCGTTCGGCATGCAGGTGCTCGAAGGCGAATCCCAGCACCGATGCACGGGCCTGGATGCCGAATCCGCTGCCACGGAACGGTTTCGCGATCCAGGATGCCGTGTCGACGGTGCGTTCGGCTGTGAACTCGGTCCCTTCGAGGGTCTGCACCCCGATGAGGTCGCTGTCGCGCCATACCGCGAAGTCCAGCGCCCACTCGTCGACCGACCAGCAGCCACGGTGCCGCCAGATGCTCTGCAGGAGCCGGCGTTGGCGGTCCACGGCCATCGGGATGCCGGGCACGGCTGGGTAGCGCGGATCGAGATCGAAGTCGTCCGGAAAAACACGGACCAGAGCGGGCAGGTCGACGTCTCGCACGGGGCGCAGTACAAGCTCCCGAGTGGTGATGGTGAGTGCGTCGAACGGCCAGGGCGGCGTCATGACGACACTCTGTCAGAGATGGTGATGTCGGTAGGGTCGTATAGGCTCTGCAGTGGGGTGGTGTGACGTCTCGAAGTCGGCGAAAACTGCTCAGTGGCAACGTAATTGACCGCATTTACACCTTGTATTCAGAGTCGAACGTAAGTATCATGACAACATGTCGAAGCAGCCGTTCTTGGTCGCCGGTGAGGTCATTGCCGACGCGTCCGTCGTCGCGCTGCTGGCCACCGCGCACGCCCTTGCGCGTGAGGCGGCCGCCAAGTCGAGGGCCGGCACGACGAACGTGTCTCGCGAGCAGCTGATCGACCAGGTCGTCGCCTGCCAGCAGGTGCAAAACTCCGTCTGGGCGGCGCAATCGGTCCGGCTCGCCCAGGTGGCTGCCATCGAGGAGGTCGTATCGCCGGGTGCGCCGCCTCGTGAAGTCCGCCACGCCATCGGCAGCTACGCCGACGAGTGGACGCCGCAGGAGCTCGCGACCCGACTCGGTTGGTCCGACCGTCAGGCGACCGACCGCCTGACTGAAGCAGTCGATGTGATCCGCTACGCGCCGTCGATGTTCGACCTCACGCAGTGCGGCTCACTGGACCCGCGCAAACTCACCGGCGTCACCGACACGCTGTGCGGTTCGGACAGGAAGGCCGCCCGCAAGATCGAGGCCGAGCTGCTCACGGCGATCGGTGACGCGTGCGTGAACGACAGCGATGAGCCAGTTCCATTGACGGCGACCAAACTGGTACGACGCGCGCGGCGGCTGCTCGCCGCCGCATCACCCGCCGATGCGGAGGAGGCGGCCGCCGCTTGCAGGGCACAGGCGAAGCAGGTGCGGGCCTTCCCGCACCACGAGCCCGGGTTGAGCGTGTTCCGTGCGGTCCTGCCCACCGAGGACGCGATGCGGGTCATGGCCGGCGTCAACGAGTTGGCGCGTCACCTGCACAAGGACACGACCACCGGCAAGTCTCTCGACGAATGCCGCGTCGACGCGTTCGTCGACCTGCTACTCGGCAATATCTCGGTCAGCACCACCTGCGTGGTCCAGCTCCCGTTGGTCTCGACTTTCGGTGAGCCCGGCTCTGGGGCAGCCGCCGGGACGCCTCGTCAAGGCAGCGACGTCGCGCCGTGGCGCTTCGGTCGGCTGGCCGACATCACCGAGCACAGCAGAGCGTTCCGCAGTCCGACGACTCGGCTGTCCTGCGACTCCGATCGACCCGCGGCGCCGTCGTTCGTTGAGCCCCAGCTGGAGCAATGGCTCGCGCTGGCTGTGTCCGAAGGCATGGACATGCTGACCACCCTCGACACCCCCACATCCCAAGTCATCGTGCGCACCCCGTGCGACGCGGCGACCCTGATCCGGAGCAAGCTGGGCACGCGATGTGCTCCGCGAATCGAGGTGGACCTCCACCCGCCGGCCTCGACAAGTTCGCAACGCTGGGACCCCGGACCGATCACCACGTCAACCAAGCGGCGACGCGGGCGGTCTCGACCGACTGGTTCCGAGACCGCGTCGCCGACCCAGGTTTACCGCATCGGCGACGTGGTCGTCGAAGGATTGGGCGTCATACCCGCTGCCGTGCTGACCGAGTTGTGCCAAACGCTCGGCGTCGGCCTGACTCGAGCCTTGGTGGACCCGGCGACCGGGACCACCGTCGAGACGGCCGATGTCACTTACCGGCCCGGCGCTCGCCTCCGGCGATTCGTCATGGCTCGCGACCAGCATTGTCGCTTCCCCGGTTGCACCCGGCCGGCGCGGCTCGACGACATCGATCACGTCGATCGCTGGCCGGACGGACCGACCGCCGCGTCGAACCTGCAATGTCTCTGCCGGCATCACCATCGGGCCAAACACGAAGGGGGCTGGACCGTTTCGATGACAGCCGACGGCGTGTGCACCTGGACCAGCCCCTCCGCCCGCACCTACCTGACCTGGCCCGGCGACTGACACCCGCCACGGGTCACGCGGCGCCGAGCACCTCGATCTCCATTCCGGCGATCGTGTCCTGGTCGGCGCACACGTCGATCCGCACGATGCGCCCGCCTTGCACCCGAGCCGCGATCACGGACAGGACGCGGCCACCGGGCGCGAACACCGCACCGACCACGCCGTCGATGATCGCCAGCGAAGCCTGGCGTGCCCGTCCTTGAAAGGCCGCCGCGATCGCCTCGGCGCCCCGCAGCCGGTGGTCGATCTCCGGAGCGCCGCCTCCGGCCAGCGCGGCCGCAGCGACCGCGACTCGGTCGGCCCGCAGCTCGATGTCGGGGTCGAGGACCTCCAGCAGCCCGGCGAGGTCACCCGCGCGCGACGCACGGAGAAACGCCGACACGGCGGTCCGTTGCTCCGCCCGGGCGCTCGGCAGGTCCGCGGTGCGCAGCCGGCGGCGT
Source organism: Flexivirga sp. YIM B11880 (assembly GCF_058148645.1). Taxonomy (NCBI): domain Bacteria; kingdom Bacillati; phylum Actinomycetota; class Actinomycetes; order Micrococcales; family Dermacoccaceae; genus Flexivirga; species Flexivirga sp. YIM B11880. The sequence continues at coordinate 117,094 of NZ_JBMAMH010000001.1, read as the reverse complement.
GCCCGCGATGCCAGCTGGCGCGTCGCCTCCGGCGACCGCTCGATGACCGCCGCGATCTGGTCGAACGGCACCTCGAAGAGATCGTGCAGCACGAAGCACAGGCGCTCGGCCGGACCGAGCCTGTCCAGCACGACCAGCAACGCGTCACCGACCGAATCGCGCTGCACGGCGTAGGCTTCCGGTTCGTCCGAACTCTCCGACTGCAGAGTGTCGTCTTCGGCGTCGAGCATTTCCTCCGCGCGGCTGCGGCGTGCCCGCAGCATGTCGAGGCAGACCCGGGACACGACAGTGGTCAGCCAGCCGCTCAGATTGTCGATCGACGTCCGGTCGGTCCGATGCAGCCGGAACCACGCTTCCTGGACCGCGTCGTCGGCGTCGCCATACGTCCCCAGAATGCGGTAGGCGACGGCCCGCAACCGCGTCCGCTGGGCATCGAAGTCGCGCGCCAGCAATTCGTCGTCGCTCACCTGTCACATTCTCCTGCCGTCATACGTCACCTGCGATGACACATCAATCAAGCACTGAAGGAGCCAACCGAACATGGAACCCCGTATGACGAACCCCGCCGGCCTGCTCGACCAGTCCGCCACCAAGGGAATCTTCGCTGTCGTCAACGCCGTCCACGGACAAGGCGTTCCCGAGGCGACGCTCGAACTCGTGCATCTGCGGGTCAGCCAGATCAACGGCTGCTCCTGGTGCCTGAACTACGGGCTGCAGAACGCCAAGAAGGCGGGCGAGAGCGACGAGCGCCTGATCACCCTCGCCGGATGGCGGGACGCGCCGTACTTCACCGACGACGAGCGGGCCGCGTTGCTGCTCGCCGAGCACATGACCCGCCTCGCGGACAGCCTGGACCCGGTGCCGGACGCCGTGTGGGACGAGGTCGCCGACCGGTATGACGAGAAGGCGCTCGCGGCCCTGGTCCTCTGGATCGCGACGACCAACCTCTTCAACCGGATCAACGTGACCACTCGGCAGGTGGCCGGCACGGGCGCCTTCTGATTCGTGACACTCATTCGCCGGTAGGGCACCCTGGTCCCCAGCGAGGTGACACGTATGACGGCCTGGGTCCTGCACGTCGACATGGACCAGTTCCTCGCTGCCGTCGAGATCCAGCGTCATCCGGAGTTGGCCGGCAAACCGGTGGTGGTCGGCGGTCGTGGTGATCCGACCGAGCGGGCCGTGGTGTCGACCGCGTCGTATGAAGCGCGCGCGTTCGGCATCCGGTCCGGCATGCCGCTCAAGATCGCCGTCAAACGATGCCCTGACGCCATCTTCCTGCCGGTGGACTTCCCTGTCTACGAGGCAGTTTCGGCAACCGTCATGCAGGCCCTACGCGACATCCCGGGGACCGTCGTCGAGGTGCTCGGCTGGGATGAGGCCTTCGTCGGCCTCGTCGCAGACGATCCGGTCGCGGCGGCACGGGCCGTCCAGGATTCCGTGCGCACTGCGACCGGCCTCGACTGCAGTGTCGGCATCGGTGACACCAAGATCCGCGCCAAGGCCGCGACCGATCTCGGCAAACCGCACGGCATCTTCCTGCTGACGCGCGACAACTGGCGACCGGTCATGGGCGACCGTCCGGTCAAGGCGCTGTGGGGCGTCGGCGGCCAGACGTCGAAACGGTTGGAAAAGCTCGGAATCCGGACGGTCAACGACCTGGCCGATGCGGACGACGAAGTGCTCGCCGCCGAGTTCGGACCCAACACCGGGCCGCACATCGGCAGGCTGGGGCGAGGAGCCGGCAGCGCCGTGGTCGACGACACGCCCTGGATGGCACGCGCCCACGGCCGCGAAACCACCTATCAACAGGACCTGCTGACACAGGACGAGATCCGCGTGGCGCTGTTCGAGCTCGCCACGCAGGTGGAGTCCGACATACGCGCGGAAGGACGCGCCTGTCAACGAGTACACCTGAAGATCCGGTTCGCACCGTTCTTCACGCTCACCCGGGTGCGGAAGCTGCCCGAGCCGACGTTCGCCGCGGACGTCATCGCCGACACGGCATTCGCTCTCTACGCAAGGCTTTCCGACGAACGGCCGGTCCGGTTGCTCGGCGTCCGTGCCGAGATGGTGCCACCGCCCGGAGGGTATGACGCGCCGCGCACCCACGGCCGTCGCGGTGGCCCATGACGAGGGTCTACCGTCGGTGAGATGACCCCGAACGAACGCGCCGCGACCTTCCACGCCCTGCACGACGATCTCCTCGTCCTGCCGAACTGCTGGGACGCGGCGTCGGCGCGGATCATTCAGGAGGCCGGTGCACCAGCCCTTGCGACATCGAGCGCGGCGGTCGCCTGGTCTCTCGGTACGCAGGACGGCAACGTCCTCGACCGCGACCTGATGCTCCAGCACCTGAGCCGGATCTGTTCCGTCGCAAGCGCTCCCGTGTCCTGCGACATCGAGGGCGGCTTCGGGGACAGTGCGGCGGATCTTGCCGAGACCACCCGGCTCGTCATCGGAGCCGGAGCGGTCGGGGTCAACCTCGAGGACGCGTTCGACCGCACGCTGCGCCCAATCGACGAAGCGGCCGACCGGGTGCGCGTGGTGCGCGAGGCGGCGGACGCGGCCGGCGTCGAGCTCTACCTCAACGCCCGGACGGACGGCTACCTGGTAGGCGCAGCGGACTTCGACGACACCGTTGCACGTGCATCCGCATACCTCGACGCGGGCGCAAGCGGCATCTTCGTGCCGGGTGTCACCGACCTGGACATCCTGTCCCGCCTGACCGCCTCCATCGACGCTCCGGTCAATGTCCTGACCGGACCTTCCGCGCCGAGCGTCCCCGAGTTGAAGGCCGCCGGGGTGCGCCGCGTGTCCGCCGGATCGTCACTGGCGGCAGCAGTGTTCGGACACCTCGAGCGGGCTGCGCACGAGCTGCTCGAGCACGGCACCTATCGCGAGCTCGCCGGCGGACGGAGCCATGACTCGCTGAACGCGCTCTTCGGCTGAGGGGTTACCGCCGGAGCGCCTTGCGCGCCAACGCGTTCCCGCCGAACTGCGCGAGTTGCACCAGCACGATGATCACCGCCACGGCGATCCAGGTCACCGCCCAGTCGAACCGGTGATAGCCGTAGGTGATCGCGAAGTCACCGAGGCCGCCGCCACCGACCGCACCGGCGATCGCGGTCATGTCGACCACAGCGACGAAGACGAACGTGTAGCCCAGGATCAGCGGGCCGAGCGCTTCCGGCACCAGCACGGTCTGCACGATCCGCCACGGGCCGGCACCCATCGCCTCCGCTGCCTCGACGACCCCGGGATCCACTGACACCAGCGACTGCTCGACGATGCGCGAGACCCCGAACGTCGCCGCGATGACCAGCGGGAAGAGCACCGCCGTGGTCCCGATGGTGGATCCCATCGTCCGCAAGGTCAGGGGAGCGATCGCGGTCACGAAGATGATGAACGGGATCGGCCGCACGATGTTGACCGCCACGTTGAGCACCGCATTGACCGGGCGATTCGTGAGCAAGCCGCCGGTGCGCGTCGTGAACAACGCGACGCCGAGGATCAGCCCGATCAGCCCGCCGAGCAGGATCGTGACGACCGCCATCAGCAGCGTCTGCCCGATCGCCGTCTCGAAGGTCGGCCACAGCGTCGACCAGTCGGTGGTCATCGCGGTTGTCCTTCCACCGCGCCCGCTGCGTGCAGGGCCGAGATCGTCGCCTGCACACCCGCTTCCGGGCCGCTCAGCGCGAGCGTGAACGAGGCGAGCGACTCGTGCTTGAGATCGGTGATCCCGCCATACAGGATCTCGAAGTCGACACCGTGCTCCCGCGCGGCCGAGCTGAGAACCCGGCCCAGCACCCGATCGCCGTCAGCGGACACCGTGACGAGGGTGTCAGAGTGCTCCGCGCGCAGCCGCTCCAGCTGTATGGCGTCAGGGCGGTTCCCCACCGCAGCCGCGACGAACCGCTGCGTCGTCTCCGCCGTCGGTGAGCCGAGAACCTCTCGCACCGTGCCGGTTTCGACAATCCGGCCCGAGTCCAGGACCGCCACGCGGTCGGCAATTGCGCGGACGACGTCCATCTCGTGGGTGATGACCACGATGGTGATCCCGAGTTCCTCGTTGACCCGTCGCAAGAGCGCGAGCACCTCCCGGGTCGTCTCCGGGTCGAGCGCGGAGGTGGACTCATCGGCGAGCAGCAGATCCGGTTGCGTCGCCAGCGCCCGGGCGATACCGACTCGTTGCTGCTGGCCGCCGGACAATTCCTCGGGGTGAGCCCACGCTTTGTCGAGCAGGCCGACGAAGGAAAGCAGTTCGGCGACTCGCCGCTCCTGCTCGGCACGGCCGAGTCCGGCGAGCTGCAGCGGGTAGGCGACGTTGCCGAAGACCGTCCGCGACCGCATCAGGTTGAACCGCTGGAAGACCATGCCGATGCGTTGCCGCACCGCCCGCAGCGCTTTCCCGCGCAGCCTGGTGATGTCGACCCCGTCGACGATCACGGTGCCGGAGGTGGCCCGTTCCAGCCCGTTGATCAGCCTCACGAGAATGCTCTTGCCCGCCCCGGAGTAGCCGATGACCGCGAAGATCTCCCCCCGCCGGATCTCCAGGTCGACGTCCGTCAGCGCGTGGTGCTGGTCGTCGCGGCGGCCGAAGGTCTTCGACACCGACTGCAGACGGACCAACGGCGCTGCCGAATCAGGCTCGGAGTCAACGGTTCTCGACACGACCTCGGTCATTGCGTGCTCACGGTCTTTTGCAGGCCGGACAGGATCTGCTGCAGCTGGGCCGCTGACTTCTTCACCGGGACGCTGGTCCCCTTCGACTCGGCGACGACCAGCTTCTGCACGCGCGGGTCCTGGTAGAGCTTGACGACCTCGGCGTACGTCGGGTTGTTCTTGTCCGCAGCTCGGGCCACGATGACGTTGATGTAGGGCTCGGCCGTCGCCGACCGCGGGTTGTCCGAGTAGAGCGCCTTGGTCGGGTCGAGATGACCGTCGAGCGCGAAGTTGTTGTTGACGACCGCGCCGGCGGTGGAGGACAGCGACGTCACCGTCTGCGCCGCGTCGACGGGCGTCACCGTGACCTTTGACCGGCTCCGGACGATGTCCGCCGGAGTGGCCAGGATGTTGCCCCCGTTCTTCAGCGTCACCAGGCCGGCCGCCTGCAGCACGAGCAGCGCACGCGCCTGGTTCGTCGGATCATTCGGTATGGCGATGGTGCCGCCCGCCGGGATCTGTTGCAGTTTCTTGTATTTCGACGAGTAGAGGCTGAGCGGCACGACATACGTCGACCCGATCGGCGTCAGGTTCTGGTGCGCCTGCTCGTTGTAGCTCGCGAGGAAGACCAGGTGCTGGAAGAGGTTGAGATCCAGCTGGCCCTGGGCGACAGCAGGATTCGCCTGTGTGTAGTCCTGGAAGTTGACGGTCTGCAGGTTGATGCCGTGCTGCCGGGCGAGCTTCTTGAAGACCGGCCAATAGCCCTGGTCGGCGTCGGTGACGCCGATCTTCACGATGGTCAGGTGCTGCCCAGGTGCAGCGTCGCCACTCGCAGTGGCCCGGCCGGTGGCGAAGCCGGCACCACCGCCCACGACGAAGGCGATGACGGCGGCGCCGATCACCACTCCGCGGCGGGAGGTGCGCCTCGGCGGCAGGGAAGGAATGGTCGTCGGGGCGTCGGAGGTGTCGTCGGACATGGTTTCCTCAGGGTCGCTGGCAATTGGAAGGCGCCCGGCCGTGCTCGAACCGTGCGACGCGTCGTGCCGCATCGCCCGGTGATGTGGGAACTGCCGTGCTTGCCGCGCCGACCGATCCGGCATACGCCGAACCAGCCTGTGCGGCCTAGTCATTCACCTGGGGCACCCCGCCACGTGCGTGAGGGTTGCCGTCCAGCAAGCCAGGGCTTGACGCTGGAACTCGTGACTGGTGCAACCATAAGTACGAGTTACCGGAATAGTCAAAATGAACAGCAATTCTTCACGTTCGTGAGGTGGATCACACGCCGCGCTCGCCGCCGAGCGGTCGCCCCGAAGCGTCCACTCTGGGAGCGCCTCGCCCACCCGGAGGCGTCCGCTCGTTAGGCTGCCCGGGTGTCCTCGGGAGTGACCGGTTACGTGGTGCTGCTCGGCGTCGGTGTCGCCGGAGCGGTGCTGTTCGTCGCTGCCATGATCGCCCGGCGGCTGCTGGCACCGCGAGCACCCGGCCTGGCCAAGCTGACGACCTACGAGTCCGGCGTGGACCCGGTTGCGGGCGGGTGGGCGCAGACACACTTCCGCTACATCACCTATGCCTTCCTGTATGTCGTCTTCGCCGTCGACGCCGTCTACCTCTTCCCCTGGGCGCTGGTGCTGCGTGACCATCACCTCGGCATCGCCAGCCTGGTGGAGATGGGCATCTTCATCGCGGTCGTGCTCGTCGGCCTGCTGCACGCCGCCCGCCGCCGCCTGCTGACCTGGGCGGACGAAGCGGACACGGGGACCTCGAGACGCTCCTTCGTCGCTCCTCGGCCACCGCGGAGCGTGTCCGGGAAGGAGTTGACCGGTGACCACTGACCTGCCCATGCCCCGCGTCGGCGCGGGGCAAGAAGTCGCCCCGAAGCCCATGCGGGTGGTGCTCAACTGGGGCCGCCGCTACTCCCTCTGGGTGTTCAACTTCGGATTGGCTTGCTGCGCCATCGAATTCATCGCAGCATCGATGGCACGGCACGACTTCATCCGGCTGGGCGTCATACCGTTCGCACCCGGCCCGCGGCAGGCCGACCTGATGGTCGTCTCGGGCACGGTCACCGACAAGATGGCCCCCGCGGTCCGCCGGCTCTACGACCAGATGCCCGAACCCAAATACGTCATCAGCTTCGGTGCGTGCAGCAACTCCGGCGGCCCCTACTGGGACTCCTACTGCGTCACGAAGGGCGTCGACCAGCTGATCCCGGTCGACGTCTACGTGCCGGGCTGCCCGCCGCGTCCCGAGGCGCTGCTGCAGGGCATCCGCGTCCTGCAGGAGCAGATCGCCGAGGAGAAGCTGCACACCAAGGGCCTGCGCGCCAAGCTCAGCGGCTACGCAGGCCGCAAGGTCACCGCCGGCGAAGTGAGCCGCCCGCTCGTGGCACCGCCGGGGGAGTCCGCGTGAGCGTCGAACCCTACGAAGTCCCTCGCGTCTCCTGCCCGCCCGGCGAATGGATCGTCACGCTCGAGCAGCAACGCGACGAAGGTTTCACCTTCTTCGACTTTCTCACCGCCGTCGATCAAACCGACGTCGACGAAGACCCCGGCTTGGACGTCGTCGTGCACCTGTATGACGTGACGCCCGGCGCACTGCGCGAAATCCTCGTGCAGACCCGCATCGCGGACGGCGCGAGCCTGCCGAGCTGCACGGTGCTGTGGCACGGCGCGGCGTGGCACGAACGGGAAACGTTCGAAATGTTCGGCATCCACTTCGACGACTTCACCGAGACGGGCAACGGCAAGCTGCGAAAGCTGTTGCTGCCGGACGGTTTCGACGGCAACCCGCTGCGCAAGTCGTTCGTTCTCGCGGCACGCGCGAGCAAGCCGTGGCCGGGCGCCAAGGAGCCCGGCGGTGGCGGCACCGACGGCAAACCGGCCCGCGCGCCCCGCCGCCGGTTGCAGCCGCCGGGCGTGCCCGACGAATCCTGGGGTCCCCGATGAATGACTTCGTCGAAGTCGTCGTACGGTCCGTCTGTGTGCTCGCCGCGTTCCTGGTGTTGCCGCTCCTCGTGGGGCAGACCGAGCACAAGGTGATGGCCCACATGCAGGGACGGCTCGGGCCGATGGAGGCCGGCGGTTTCCACGGCTGGGCCCAGCTCATCGCCGACGGCGTGAAGTTCGCTCAGAAGGAAGACGTCGTCCCGCTCGCCGCGGACAAGAGCGTCTTCCGGGTCGCGCCGGCCCTCGGCATCGTGGCCTACCTGCTGGCGCTCGGAGTGATCCCGTTCGGCCCCGACTTCTTCGGCGCCAACGTTCCTGGCGGCCTCGTCTGGTTCCTCGCGATCAGCGGTGTCGGCACCCTCGGCACGCTGATGGCCGGCTGGTCCAGCGGCAACAAGTACTCCCTGCTCGGCGGCATGCGCACCGCCGCTCAGCTGGTCTCCTACGAGCTGCCGCTGATCCTGGTCTGCGCGTCGTTCGCGATCGCGGCCGGCTCCTTGTCGCTGGTCGGCATCGCGCACGCATGGAACCCGTGGTGGCTGCTCTGGCAGTTGCCGGGCGCGATCGTCTTCCTGGTCGCGGCCACCGCCGAGCTGCAGCGCCCGCCCTTCGACATGCCGGTCGCCGACTCCGAGCTGGTGATGGGCCCCTACACCGAATACACCGGGCTGCGGTTCGCGCTCTTCCTGCTCGCCGAATACGCCGGCATCGTGGTCATGTCGTTCCTGCTCGCAGCGCTCTGGCTCGGTGCTTGGGCGGGACCCTTCGCCGACTCGGTGGGCTGGCTCTGGATGCTGGTCAAGGGCGGCATCTTCGCGTTCGTCATCATCTGGATCCGGGTCGCCTGGCCGCGGCTGCGCGAGGACCAGTTGCAGCGCGTGGCCTGGCTGGGTCTGGTCCCGATCGCGTTGCTGCAGTTGGCGATCACCGCAGTCGGAGTGGTGGTGAGCTCATGAGCAAATTCCTGACCGGCCTCGCGAAGGGTATGGCGACCACGGCCCGCACCATGGTCACGCACGCCCACACCCAGCAGTACCCCCACGTGCAGCCCGACCTGCCGGACCGGAGCCGCGGCGTCATCGCGCTGCTGGAGGAGAACTGCACGTCCTGCATGCTGTGCGCGCGGGAGTGTCCGGACTGGTGCATCTACATCGACTCCCACAAGGAAACGACACCACCCGGACCCGAAGGCGGCCGCGCCCGCCAGCACAACGTGCTGGACCGCTTCGCCATCGACTTCAGCCTGTGCATGTACTGCGGCATCTGCATCGAGGTGTGCCCCTTCGACGCGCTCTTCTGGAGCCCGGAGTTCGAATACGCCGACGGCGACATCCGGAACCTCTTGCACGAGAAGGAAAAGCTCGGTGAGTGGATGCGGACGGTGCCGCCCCCGGCGGCGGTGGAGGATGAGCCGTCGTGACCACATACGACGTGCTCTTCACCATCGCCGGGGCGATCAGTGTCGCCTCGGCGCTGCTCGCCGTGACCACCAAACACCTGGTGCACTCGGCGCTCTGGCTCATCGTCAGCCTGGCGGCGCTGTGCGGCTGCTACCTGGTGCTCGGCGCCGAATTCGTCGCACTGGTGCAGCTGCTCGTCTACGTCGGCGCCGTCGTCATCCTCGTGCTGTTCGCGCTGATGCTCACCCGCGCACCCATCGGGCGCAGTCATGAGCACGACACCCCGCTGATGCAACGTGCCGCCGCACTGGTCGTCGGCGCGGCCACCGCGGCACTGCTCGCGACGGTGCTGATCAGCGCCTTCGGCAACGACAAGCAGCGCATCAACGGCGGTGGCACCCACCTGCTCGCCGTCCGGCTCTTCGGCAGCTGGGTGTGGCCGTTCGAAGTGCTCTCGGCGCTGCTGCTCGTCGCGCTGATCGCCGCGCTCGCGCTGGCCCGGCTGCCGATCGGGCGACGTGGCCGGTCGGAGATGCAGGGAGAGCTGCAGTGATCCATTCCGCGCTGCCGATGCTCGTCGTCGGGCTGCTCTTCGGCATCGGCCTCTACGGAGTGCTCGCCCGCCGCAACGCCATCCTGGTGCTGATCGGTGTCGAGCTGATGCTCGCCGCCGCCGGGCTGCTCTTCGTGACCGTCGGCTCGCTGACGAGTGACACGCTGCGGGCCGGGCAGGTGATGACGATCTTCGTCATCACGATCGCTGCTGCCGAGATCGCAGTCGCCCTGGGCGTGATCCTCGCGGTGTTCCGCGGCCGCGGAAACGTCGACATGGCGCAGCCGGGGGAGTCCGAGTGATCCTCGCCGACGGCCGCTTCGACCCCACGACGCTCGCAGTGGACTTCCCGCTCCAGCCGAGTCACCTGGTCGTGCTGCTGCCGGCCGCCGTCCCGGTGCTGGTCATCCTGCTGACCCGACGCAGCACTCCGGCGTTCGCCGTCACGGCCGTGTTGAGCTTCCTGGGACTGCTCGCGCCGATCGGCCTGCTGCTCCAACAGGTCCGCGGCGGAGCCGTCGCCGCACCGCAGACGATCGGTGACCTGCCGGTCGGTCCAGGCCTCAGCATCCCGCTGCACCTGCAGGTCGACCGGCCGTCGGTGCTCGTCGCCGTCGCCGTCGGGCTGGTCTCCTGGGCGGTGCAGCTCTTCACCCGGTGGTACCTCTACAGCGACCCCCGCTATCGCCAATTCGCCGCCACTGTAGGGCTGTTCACCGCGGCCATGCAGCTGGTCGTCCTGTCCGGCGACCTACTGCTCACTCTGATCGGCTGGGAGTTGATGGGCTGGTGCTCCTACCTGCTCATCAGCCACGAGTCGGAGCGACCGAAGGCGCGGCGGGCGGCATACAAGGCCTTCCTGGTGACCCGCATCGCGGACACCCCCTTGGTCATCGGTATGGCGATCCTCTCCCTCGGCGCGCACAGCACCGACATCGCCGCGATCGTCGTGCACTGGACGCACGCGGCGGCAGGACACCACACCGCACTCACCGCCGCACTGCTCTGCATCATCTGCGCGGTCGCCGGCAAGTCCGCCCAGGTGCCGTTCCAGGACTGGCTGCCCGACGCGATGGAGGGCCCGACACCGGCGTCGGCGCTGATCCACGCGGCCACCATGGTCGCGGCCGGCACGGTCGTGCTCGGCAAGCTGGTCACCCTGCTCGAGCTGTCCGACACCGCGCGTGTCGTGCTGACCGTCGTCGCGTCCGTCTCGATGGTCGGCGCCGGCATCCTGGCCTTCCTCCAGCACGACCTCAAACGGCTGCTCGCCTGGTCGACGGTGTCCCAGGTCGCGCTGATGCTGCTCGGACTCGCGGTGCTGGCGCCGCGCACCGGTGCCGACCTCGGCATCGCGCATCTGCTGTCGCACGCGATGTTCAAGGCCCTGCTCTTCCTGATGATCGGCTGGCTGTCGGTGCTGGTCAGTGGGACCACCGTCGAGCGCCTGTCCGGCGCGCTCAGCAAGCACCCGGTCTGCCGCCGGATGCTGGGCATCGGGCTGCTGGCGCTGGCCGGGGTGCCGCCGCTCGTCGGTTTCGTGTCCAAGGACCTGATCGTCGACGAGGCGGCGCGACGCGGCATCGACGGTGACCTGAGCTCGCGGATCGCCTTCGCGGCGCTGACCTGCGTGGTCCTGCTGACCGCGGCATACAGCATGCGGATGTGGCTGATCCTCATCCACCGCAGCGGGTTGCAGCGCGTGCAGGTGCGTGAGGTCATCGAGGACAGCTATCGCGTCGAGGACGTCGGCATCGTCGAGATGCTCACCGAGCTGCCCCAGGTCGACCCGCACGGGCGACCGCTGGACCGGCCTGAGCCGGTGCCGGTCCAGGTCGTCGAGGACGAGGATCCGCTGGTCGACCAGCAGCCCGGCGGCGGCGCGCGGTTCGGCCTGCAACTGCTCGCGCTGCTGTCGGTCGTCGGCGGACTGCTCGTCTTCTCGCCGATGCTCGACGTCGACTGGCAGCACCCGAACGGCTGGCTGATCGGCGCGTCACTGCTGCTCATGGGGGCGATCGCGTTGCTGGTGCGGATGCTGTCCATCGGCACCGTGTATGGCGATGCAGCCGCCCGCTTCCCGATCTTCGTGCGCGCTTCGGCGTCCCGTGGCTTCGACGCCGACCGCATCTACGTCGCGGCGATGCGTCCGGTGCTGGCTCTTGCGCACGCGGTCACCCGCGCCGAACGGCTGCTCGACGGCGGTGTGCAGCGACTGCCCGAGCTGTCGGCGGCCGTCGCGGGCCGGTCGGACCGGCTGCACACCCGCCGTCCCACCAGCGGCCTGGTGGCCGTCTCCTGTGGCCTGGTCGTCGTCGGCCTGATGGGAGTCATCCTGTGGTAGCCGCGCTCTTCGTCGCACCGCTCGCACCCATCGTCGCCGGCCTGGCCCTCGTCGTGGGCGACCGGAGCATCCGGTCGGTGAGCCGCCACACGGCATACCTCGTCTCGTTGGTGGTCACCGTGGTGTCGCTGGTCGCCTCGGCGCTGATCGCCAAGGACCGGCCGGTGCTCAACCGGCAGTGGGTGCCCGAGATCGGCATGCGCCTGCACCTGTCGGTCGACGGCATCAGCGTGCCGCTGCTGCTGATGACCGCCGCGATCGGCGTACTCGTGGTGTTGCACGCCCGGCATGAGCAGCCGCAGGGCGGCACGCCGGCAACTTTCTTCGGCTGCCTGCTGCTGGTCATCGGCGGCGGCATCGCGACCTTCCTGGTGCAGGACGCGATCAGCTTCTTCCTCGCCTTCGAGGTCGTGCTGGTCCCGATGTGGGTGCTGATCGGCCGCTTCGGCGACCGCCGTGACGCCCGCGAACGTGCCAGGGCCGCCAACACTTTCGTTCTCTACACGGTGCTCGGCTCGACCCTGATGCTGGTCGGCATCCTCACCATGACCTTCGCCGCCGGGACCAGCGACCTCGCCGGCATCGCCGCGCACCCGCTGCCGGCGAGCAGCCAGACCGCTGTCGCGGCCATCCTGCTCGTCGGCCTCGGCATCAAGGTGCCGATGTGGCCGCTGCACTCCTGGCTGCCGCGCGCGCACACGATCGCTCCGACGGCCGGCTCGATGCTGCTGGCGGCGGTGCTGCTGAAGATGGGCACCTACGGCGTGGTCCGGCTGGTGATCGCGCCACTGCCGCAGGGCATCGAGCGGCTCGCGCCATACATCGGCACGCTCGCGGTCATCGGCATCATCTGGGGCGGCCTGGTCTGCCTGGTGGAGCGCAGCCTGAAACGACTGGTGGCGTGGTCGTCGGTGGCGCACATGGGCTTCGTGCTGCTCGGGCTGATGAGCGGCACCACCGTCGGACTACAGGCCGCCCTCTACGCCAACATCGCGCACGGCGTGATCTCGGCACTGCTCTTCGCCGTCGTCGGCGGCCTGAAGCACCGGTGGGGCGGCGACGACCTGGACACCGTCCGGCGATCCCTGCGCGACATCTCGCCACGGCTCAGCCTCGCCCTGGTGATCGGCTTCGCCGCCTCGATGGGGCTGCCCGGGCTGGCCGGATTCTGGGGCGAGGTGTTGGCCATCTTCGGTGCGTGGAACCCGGGCGGTGACCGTCCGATGGGCTGGTTCCGGGTGCTGGCCGCCGTCGCATCGGTCGGCGCAGTGCTCGCCGCGGGCTACGCGCTGCGCGTGCTGCGGGTCGTCTGGCAGGGCTCGGCCGCCGGCGGGACGCCGCCGGAGCCGGAGCCCGAGACCGACGCACACGGCAACGAGTGGATCGTCGCCGGAGTGCTCGGAGCAGCTGCGGTCGCGCTCGGCGTCATACCGATCGTGCTCTTGCACACGACCGCCGGTGCGGTGACCCAGCTGATGGCGGTGGCCGGTCGATGAAGCTCACCTTCGACTGGTGGCTGCTGGCCCCGGTGTTGATCCCCGCGGTCGGCAGCGTGCTGCTGCTCCTGCTCGACGCGCTGCTGCCACTGCTCGGCCGGGTGCACTGGGCGATCACCGCCGTCCTGCTGCTCGCCGGCGCGGCCGCGGCGGTCCCCGGCGCACTGCCGTCGGCGGACAACCCCCGCACCACCCTCTGCCTTCCGAACGGCACCTGTCTCTACTCGGTCGACCACATCGGCGTGGGTCTGCAGCTCACCGCCCTCGTCAGCGGCGCCGTGATCGCGTTGCTGGCCCTGCCCATCCGGGTGCCGGCCGAACGCGCCGCGATCCAGGCGACACTGCTGCTCGCAGCGACCGCGGGCGCGGCGGGTGTCGCGGCCGCCCGCGACCTCGGGTCCTGGCTGGTGATGCTCGAGCTGGCGACCCTGCCGGTGATCGCCCTGGTGGCGCTGCGCGCCCGGCAGGCAGCCGTCGACGGTGCCCTCGCGCTGCTCACCACCTCACTTGTCAGCTTCGCGATCACCGCCATGGGCGCGGCCCTCTGGTTCGCCGCCACCGGCTCGGCGGTGTTCACCGGTGACGCGGTGCTGCAGGCCACCCACGACGCCGACTCCCGCCGAATTCTTGTGCTGGCAGTCGTGTTCATCGTCGCTGGACTCGCCTTCAAACTGTCGCTCGCGCCCTTCCACGCGTGGACGCCGGAGGCGTTCGGCGGGGCATCGGTGCCGATCGGCGGCTTCCTCGCCGTCACCTCCAAGGTCGCCGCGCTGGCCGCGCTGCTGGTCATCTTCCGCGGGGTCACGGTGCTCGGCACCTCCGCGCTCGCCGCCATCGGGGTGCTCGCGGCGCTCTCGATGACGCTCGGCAACGTGATGGCGCTGCGGGAGAAGAACGCCCTTCGCTTCCTGGCCTGGTCCACCGTGTCGCAGGCCGGCTGGGTCGTGCTGCCGCTCGCGGCGGTGTCGACCCGCGCGGTGCGGTCCGCCGCCGCCTATCTGGTCGTGTATGCCGTCGCGACGCTCGTCGCGTTCGCGGTGGTGACCGCGCTGGCGCACGCGGACGGACGCGAACACGCGACTTCCCTCTCGTCATACGGCGGGCTACTGCGGCGGCGACCACTGCTCGCCGTGACCCTGGCACTCGCCCTGCTGACCCTGATGGGATTGCCGCCGGCCGTGATCGGGCTGGTCGCGAAGGTGGCGGCCATCGGTCCCGTTGCAGGCGGACGCCTGTGGGTGCTCGCGATCATCGCGGCACTCAACGCCATGCTGGGTGTCGCGGTCTATCTCCGGTGGCTGCGGATCCTCTTCGGCGCTCGGAAGGACCCTGACCAGGCGGACGCCTTGCATCCGGTGCACCGGGTCCTGGTCGTCGTCGGGGCCTGCGCGTTGGTGGTGACGAGCATCGCGCCGCAGTCGCTGCTGCAGATCGTCGGTCGCTGAAAAGTCCGGAACAAAGCATGTGGTCAGGCTCGTTCGCCAGATATGCACCGTCACTTCAACGGCCTCAAGACGGCCGCGTTGTTCGGCGGCATCTGGGTCATCCTGCTCGCCATCGGCGCACTGGTGGCCGGTGGGCGCTACATCTGGATCTTCGCGCTGATCGGTGTCGGGACCACGGCATACAGCTATTGGAACTCCGACAAGCTCGCCATCAAGGCGATGCGCGCCTACCCGGTGAGTGAGATCCAGGCCCCGGAGATGTACCGCATCGTGCGTGAACTGTCGACCAAGGCCGGCAAGCCGATGCCGCAGCTCTACATCTCGCCGACCGACGCGCCCAACGCGTTCGCGACCGGCCGCAACCCACAGCATGCCGCCGTCTGTTGCACCCAGGGCATCCTGGAACTGCTCGACGAGCGGGAGCTGCGCGGGGTGCTCGGCCACGAGCTGATGCACGTCTACAACCGCGACATCCTCACCTCCTCGATCGCTGCGGCGCTGGCCGGCATCATCACCTCGATCGCGCAGATGATGATGTGGTTCGGGATGTTCGGGGGCGGAGGCAGCAACGACGACGACCGCCCCAACCCCCTGGCGATGCTGGCCATGGCATTCCTCGCACCGGTGGCGGCGAGCATGATCCAGCTGGCGATCAGCCGCACGCGTGAATACGACGCCGACGAGGACGGCTCGCAGCTCACCGGCGACCCGCTCGCGCTCGCGTCCGCGTTGCGCAAGCTGGAGGTCGGCACCGCGCAGATCCCGTTGGCGCCGGAGCCGAAGGTCGTCAACGCCAGCCATATGATGATCGCCAATCCCTTCCGCGCGCAGGATGTTTCGCGGCTCATGTCGACCCACCCGCCGACCGCCGAGCGCGTCAAGCGGCTCGAGGATCAGGCCTACGGCCGACAGATCCGCAGCTGAGCCGGGCAGCCGGCGGCCGGCAGTTGGTGTCGAGCGGTAGGCCCAGTAGAACGTGCGCAATAGCGCACGAACTACTGGACCGAAGCAAGCGGAGCGCATCAGCGGCCTGACGTCCGAAATGATCTCGTCCAGCAACTTGCGCCGAGGCGACCGGCGAACGCCACGCCAGGCGAGCTGCAGTCGTGGTGGCGACGTGAACCGCTGCTGCATCGGCAAGCAGATCAGCAGGGCTGCTTGCCGATCGGTCGCCGCCCACTGCGCGGCATGAATCGCGGCGAACTCCGTGGCGACCCGCGGGATGCCGCCGCCGATCACCGGCTCCGGCACGCGCGGCAGATGCGTGCGGACGCCGTCCACCGGGTAGGTGCGGCTCGTCTTCGGCAGCGTGACGTCGATGACCGAGGGGGCGAAGCCCGTCATACCGGCGCCCAGTAGGGAACTCGCGCCGTCGAGGCGCGCACGCGAGCCCGACTCCCACACGGCTCGCCACAACCGGGCAACCTCGCCGAGCTCGGGCGAGCCGACGCTCAGGGTATGTCGCCCCACCTTGAACCATCGACCGGCGGCGACCTCATTGCGCACACTGAACCGGTCGATGCCGTGTTGTACTAAGGACATTCGGTGCACTACACCGCCGTGATCGGCGGCCAGCTCACGAGCAATCGCGCGCCGGTCCGCGCGACGAACGGCCGGGGTCACCAATGGCCGGACGCCGACCAATTGGACTGCCTCTGTCATGCCGGGAGTATCCGGAACGCTGCACCCGGACCGACAGCAGGAGCGCCGAAGCTGTCGACGGCCAGCACACCGGAGCAACGATGTGGACGGACAGCCCGACGTTCCGGTCCAGTAGATGGTGCGTAATACCGCACTATCTACTGGACCCGGAGGAACCGCATGACAGGGTGAGACCCATGGGTTCCTTGTTGCGCACCGAGGCGCAGGAGCGCGCCGCGCTGGTCGACGTCTCGGCATACGACCTCACACTTGATTTCACCCAGGGCGAGGAGCTGTTCGGCTCACACACCGTCCTGCGGTTCGACAGCGCGACGCCGGGCGCGTCCACATTCGTCGAGCTGCAGCCGCACGAGATCCGGTCGATCGCCTTGAACGGCAACCCGATCGATCGATCCGCGGTGCGCGACGGTCGGCTCTGGCTGGATCACCTGGAGGCTCACAACGAGCTGGTGGTCGATGCGGTGATGGCCTACGTGCGTGACGGCGAGGGCATGCACCGGGCCGTCGACCCGGAGGACGGTAAGGCCTACCTCTACGGCAGCCCGGCGTCGTCGTCGGCCGGGAAGATCTACGCCTGCTTCGAGCAGCCGGACCTGAAGGCGCCGTACCGGGTGCGGGTGAGGGCGCCGAAGGACTGGCAGGTCATCGCCAACGGTGCGCTGACCGGCGACGAGGACGGACTGCGCACCTTCGCCGGGACCAAGCCGATCGCGACCTACTTCTTCACGGTCTGCGCCGGTCCGTTCGCCGTCCGGACGGATGAGCACGACGGCATACCGCTCGACATCTACGCGCGGGCGACCCTCGCCGACCAGCTGCGCGACCAGGCCGACGAGATCTTCACCGTGACCAAACAGGGCTTCGACTACTACCACCGGGTCTACGGCATTCCTTATCCGTGGGGGAAGTACGACCAGGTCTTCGTGCCCGAATTCAACATGGGTGCAATGGAAAACCCGGGTTGCGTCACGCTGCGCGACGAGTTCGTCTTCCAGGGACACGCGTCCCGTGCGGAACACCTCCTACGCGCGGTCGTCATCATCCACGAGATGGCGCACATGTGGTTCGGGGACCTGGTCACCATGCAATGGTGGGACGACCTGTGGCTCAACGAGTCGTTCGCGGAGTTCCTCGCGCAACAGGGCACGGCGGAAGCCACCGAGTTCACCGAGGCCTGGGTCGACTTCTCGGCCATGCGCAAGAACTGGGGGTATGCCGCCGACCGCGCCCCCTCCACCCACCCGATCGCCGGGACACCCGCGCCCGACGCGAACGCGGCGCTGGAGAACCTCGACGGCATCACGTATCCGAAGGGTGCCTCCGCTCTGCGGCAGCTCGCGGCATACATCGGTGAGGAGACGTTCCTCTCCGGCGTGCGTAACTATCTGCAACAGCACGAATTCGGCAACGCCACCCTCCAGGACTTCCTGGCGGCGATGACCGCCGAGAGCGGCACCGAGCTCGCGCACTGGGCACGGGGCTGGTTGCTGACACCCGGCACTGACACCCTCTCGGTGGAAGTCGACGGCACGTCGGCTGTCATCAGCCGCACCGCCCCGCACTCCTACCCGGCGGACCGGCCGCACGTGACCGACATCGCCGTCTTCGGCGACGGCGTCGAAGTCGCGCGCGCCGACGTCCGGATCGGCGATGACACCACGCGGGTGGACGGTCTGGGACTGGACGGTGCGCCGAAGCTGTTGGTGCCCAACGCAACCGACCGCACCTGGGCGATCGTGCAGCTCGACAGTGCGAGCCGGCAATTGCTGCCCGCCGAGCTGCCGTCGATCGCCGATCCGACCACCCGCGGAGTCGTGTGGTCTTCGCTGCTCAACGGACTCGCGCTCGGCTCCGTGGACCCGGCACTGGTGCTCGACGTGTTCGAGGCCGCCTGGCCGGCCGAAGACGTCGACCCGCTGCTGGAAGCGGTGGCGACCTTCGTCGCGCGGGCGATGCCCGGTCATTTCCTGTCGCCGCAGCAGACACCGCAGGCGCTCGAGCGTCTTGCGGCCACCGGACGGGCCGTCTTCGACGCGCCCGGCGTGAGCGACTCCCGCACGCTGACCGCCGGCCGGCTCGTGGCATGGACTTCCGCCGACGTGGCGCTGCTGCGCGACTGGCTCGCCGGCCGCCGTCTGCCCGACTTCCTCGTCGGCGACGACCAGTTCCGCTGGGCGGTCATCGGCCGGCTCGCCGCCCTGGGTGAGCTGGACGAGGACGAGATCGCCCATTGGCAGAAGCAGGATCCGTCGGCCAGTGGTGTGTTGCGTGCGCTGGCCGCGCGCACCCGCATCCCGACCGATGAGGCCAAGGCCTGGGCATGGGAGCGGCTCACCGGGTCCGACACCTCGAGCAATGCCGAGCTCAGCGCCGTCGCCGCGAACTTCTTCGGCGCCACCGATCAGCACGTCACCCGCCCCTACGTCGAGCGCTTCTTCGATGAACTTCCCCGACAGGCAGGCAAACTCGGCGACATGGTGTTGCATCTGCTCGCCGGTGACGGCTACCCGTCGACGGTCGTGGAGCAGCGCACCATCGAGTTGGCGGAGCGTGCGCTGGCCGAGGATCTGCCGGCGGGTGTCCGGCGCTCGTTCGTGGACGGCACCAGCCGGTTGCGGGAGCAACTGCGCTGCCAGCAGACGTTCGGGGGACTGCAATGAGCGATGGCGCGGGGTGGAGCGTATTGGTCGTGCCGCTCGACGAGCCGAATGCGGAGCCGTGGCTGCAGCAGGCACCGGACCAGGTGCTGAAAACCGCGTCGGTCGGCAAGCTGCTGCTGCTCGGAGAAGTGGCCCGCCGGATCGACGCCGGTGAGCTGACACCGGATCATCGGGTGACCAAGGACGGCGCACGCTTCGTGCGCGACTCCGGACTCTGGCACGTGCTCGACCAGCCCGATCTGACGGTGGTGGACGTCTGCCGGCTGGTCGGCGCGGTCAGTGACAATCTTGCGACCAATGTACTGCTCGACCTGGTCGGCCTGGATGCGGTTGCCAGTTATGCCGATTCGATCAGCAGCGCACCGATGGAGCTGCTCGACTACGTGCGGGGTGAGGCGCGGGACCTGACGATCCCCGGTACACCGCCGACGCTGTCCCGCGCCAGTGCCGCCTCGCTGATCGGCTTCGCCCGCCGGCTGTATGACGGGAGCGTCTCGCCCCTGGTGGCGGAGTGGATGTCGCTCAGCACCGACCTGTCGATGATCGCGTCCGCTTTCGGCGAGGATCCGTTGGCGCACAACGTCATCGGTGAGTCGGGGCATCCGGCGCTGATCAACAAGACCGGCACCGACGACGGCATCCGGGCGGATGTGGGTCTTGTCCGCCACGGTGACCGGGCCGTGGCCTATGCCGCGATCGCGAACTGGCCAACCGATGAGTCGGCGCCCGGGGCGGCATCCGTGATGAGGCGAATGCGAAGAATCGGCGCGGAGATCCGCGACCGGCTCACCCAGGAGTGAGCAGGCGGTCACCCAGGACTGAGCCGGCTCAGTCCAGCAGGCCGCGCTGCCGGGCCAGGTCGACCGCCTCGGTGCGGGTCGACGCTCCGAGCTTCGCGAGGATGTTGGAGACGTGCACACTGGCCGTCTTCGTGCTGATGAAGAGCCGGCCGGCGAGCTGCCCATTCGTCATGCCGGCGGCGACCAGCTCGAGCACGTCCCGCTCGCGGGGCGTCAGGCTGCCGTCACCCGAGCCCTCCGCACGCGGACGGGTGCGCAGCTGAGCCACGAGGCGGGAAGCGCCCAGACGACGCGCGGTGTGCAGCGCCTGCTCCGACAGCGAGCGAGCGTTCTCCCGATCACCGGCAGCGTGCAGCGCACGTGACAGCAGCAGCTTCGCCGCGGCTTCCTCGTAACAGAAACCCGCAGCGGCGAAGAGGCGCACCGATTCACGGTATTCGTCGATCGCCAGGGCGTCGTCACCGGCCAGCCGCGCGAGGTCGGCCCGAGCCCGCGCGAACCACGCCCGCGACTCCACACCGAGCGAATCACGCGAGCCGCGCACCAAGAGCACGGCTTCCAGCGTCGCCTCGAGCTGCTTCACTCGTGGTGCCCAGACGCCGGCCTCTCGCGGCTTCCCGGCAACGGCGTCGGCCAGCTGGGTGAGCAACAGGGCGGACATCCGGATCTGCGCGTCGAAAACCGGGAGGCGCCATACCTTCCGGACGGTGGTGACCGCTTCGTCGAACACCGCGACCGCGCCCTCCAGATCACCGGATGCCCCGAGGACCTCGATCATCCCGGGCGCGTCGTTCACCAGGATGAACATGTCCTGCCGCCAGTGGGGATGCAGTTCCTCGTGTGCCGTCCTCACCCGGTCGAAGCGGCCTCGGGCGACATCGACCGTGAGTTGCACCGCGGCGGTCGACGCCCTGGCCAGCGGCGGCAGGTCGTCGGTGTCGGCGAGCAGTTCGTCGACGCGCTCCCAGTCGCCCAGTTTCGCTGCGAGCGTGGCCGCGAAGATGATCGAGTCGAGACCGTACATCTCCGTGCGGGCGTGCGCCTCCGCCGCACGTCGGATCGCCTCGGCGTAGGCGGCCGCCGCCTTGGTGTGCTGGTCGGTCCTCGCGTGCAGGCCGGCGAGCTGATGCAGTGCTCGCAGCTCGGCGCGAATGTCGCCTTCCGCGGCAGCGCGTTCGCGGACCTGCTCCAGCGTGGTGAGCGCCGAGGTGAGGTCGCCGGCGAGGCCGTCCAGTTTCGCCTGGGTGGTCATGGCATCGCTGATGATCGACGGTTCGTCCACGGAGCGACCGATGGTGAGGGCGTCAGCCGCGGCGACCGTGGCCTCCTCGTGCCTCTCGAAGGCCAGTAGGTAGTGCGCCTTGAGCGCCAGCAGCTGGCCGAGCAGCACGTTGTCGTCGGCCTGCCGTGCCCAGCCGATCGCCGTGTCGAGCAGTGCGTCGGCCTCGTCCGGCAGATCGGCGATGCAGAGCTTGATGTGCATCGTCGGCAGGTCGGTGAGCAGCAGTGCCGACAGATAGAGCCGCAGCAGCCGGGCGCGATCGAGAGTCGGTCCGGTGAAGGAGCGCAGGGCGTCGCGAACCAGCTCCGCGGCGCGGTGCGGGTCGCCGGCGCCCAGCAGTGCTTCGGCGGCACGTTCGACCAGATCGTCCGGCACGTCGGTCAGCTCCGGATGTCCGGCGGCGAGGGCGATCGCGCTCTCGAAGTGGCGGGCGGCATTCGCCGGCGCAGCGGTGCCGAGCGCCTCCGCACCGGCGGTCACCCGCGCCCGAAGCGCGTCGGCGAAACGCGACGCGCGCTCGGCGTGCAGGGCGATCGCTGCTGCTGAGCCGTTCTGGGCGATCAGGATGTCGGTCAGCCGGTCGTGCAGTCGCACGCGCTCACCGGGCAGGAGGTCGTCATACATCGCCTCGGCGAGCAGTGCGTGGCGGAAGTCGTAGTCGCCGCTGCGTGTCGTGACCAGGAGATGCGCATCGACGGAGGCCCGCAAGGCTGCCTGCAACCGGTCGCTCGGCAGCCCGGTCAGCTCGCGCAGCGTGGCATCGGACGCACCGGAGCCGGCGACCGAGGCGGCGCGCAGCACGCCACGGGCGTCCTCGTCCAGCGCATCCGTCCGCACGAGCAGGATGTCGGCGAGATCGGCGGGGAGGAACGGCTCGTCGGGATCGCCGGACGGTGACGATGCGGCGACGAGTTCTTCGGTGAAGAAAGGGTTTCCGGCCGCTCGGCGGATGATCTGGCGCGCGGTGTCATCGGCCAGATCGGGCTGCAGGTGGCGCACGAGGTCCCTTGCCGGACCGGGCTCGAGCGGGTCGAGCACGACGCGGCGCACGGTGGACAGCCGGGACCATTCGGCGAGGGCCGGCCGCAGTGGATGCCGCCGGTGCAGGTCGTCGGTGCGGTAGGTGGCGACGACGTGCACGCCGGGCCGCACGTCGTGGGTGAAGAGGTAGGTCAGCAGCTCGCGGGTCGACCGGTCGGCCCAGTGGACGTCCTCGAGCACGACGAGCACCGGCGCGAGCTGCGCGAGGGCGTCGAACATGGTGGCGACCGTCTCGAAGAATTCGACCGGCCGCACGCCGTCGACGGGCTTCAGGAAGTCGGCTGCCAGCTCGGCCGCGGCGGGCAGCTCGCGGAGGGAGCGGGCGATGTCGGAGATCGGCAGGTATGGCGCTGCGCTGTCGCCGAGATCCAGGCAGCGCCCGACGAGCACCACGCCACCGGAGGCCCGGCAGGTCGCGGCGATCTCCTGCAGCAGGCGGGTCTTGCCGATGCCGGCATCGCCGGCGACCAGGGTGATCGACGACCGGGCGGTGTCCCCGAGCAACCGCGCGAAGTCGTCGATCTCCCGGCTGCGGCCGAAGATCGGGCCGGCGGGCGAGGAGTCGGAGCTCATCCCGTCATTCTCGCCGGTGACCTGCGGCAGCGGATCGGCGACGGCAGATCCGGGGTGGCTCATCGCCAGCCGAGGCGGCCGGGCGTGACCAGGTTGAGGCCCTTGCGTGGTGCCGGCTTCCGTTCGGCGGGACTGCGCCGGCGGCCGAACAACCGGCGGACGCTCAGCTCCCAGCCGTGCGCGACGGCGAAGTCGTGCGCGATCTGCTGCTGGCGGTAGGCGATCTCGGCTTCGACGATGGGGGCGGTGGAGAAGGAGAAGTTCATGAGCGTGCCTTTCGATGTCGTGTGCTGTTGACATCGAGATTGCTCGTCTGAGGTAGCACGCCGCGTCGGGCGGATGCCCTATTTCCGCCCCTGAGGCAGTGCCTCAGGGGCGGAATCCACCGACACCTCAGTCGTAGGGGCCGCCTGCGACATACAGCACCTGACCGCTGACGAAACCCGAGGCCTCGCTGCAGAAGAACGACGCGGCATTGGCGATGTCCGCCGGGCGTCCGACGCGCTGCACCGGGATCTCCTTGGCCGCCAACTGCTGGAACTCCTCGAAGTCGACGCCGACGCGTTCGGCCGTTGCCTTGGTCATGTCGGTGACGATGAAGCCGGGCGCGATCGCGTTGGCAGTGACGCCGAACTTGCCGAGTTCGATTGCCAGCGTCTTGGTGAAGCCCTGCAGTCCCGCTTTGGCCGCCGAGTAGTTCACCTGACCACGATTGCCCTGAGCCGAGGTGCTCGACAGATTGACGATGCGGCCGAACCGCGTCTGGGTCATGTACTTCTGGGCGGCGCGAGTCATCAGGAAGCTGCCACGCAGGTGCACGTTCATGACGGTGTCCCAGTCGTCGGCCGACATCTTGAAGATGAGGTTGTCGCGCAACACCCCGGCGTTGTTGACCAGCACGGTGGGATCGCCGAGCTCGCCGGCGACGTGCGCGACGGCCGCCGTCACGGACGTCTCGTCGCTGACGTCGCACCCCACGGCAAGGGCCTTCCCACCGGCGTCGGTGATCCTGTCGACCACGGTCTGGCAGGCGCCCTCGTCGAGGTCGAGCACGGCAACTGCCAGGCCGTCGTCCGCGAGGCGTTCGGCGATGGCGGCGCCGATGCCGCGGGCCGCTCCCGTGACGATGGCGGTTCGAGTCTCCGACATGTGTCTCCTTCTGGTTGCGTTGGTTTCAGGTCAGGCGGACGGGTGCCAGACCAGCCGGCCGATGGTTCGGCCGGCGGCCAGCCGGGTCAGGCCGTCGGGCAGCTCGTCGAAGCCGAGCCGGCCGGTGATGAGCGGCCGGATCAGGCCCTGCGCGGCCAGCCGGTCCAGGTGTTCATAACCTTCGGCGATCACCGAGGGCCGCATGGTTCGGTAATAGCCCCAGTGCAATCCGAGGATTGCGTAGTTCTTGAGCAGCAAATGGTTCAGCGGCGGTGCCTGGATCCGGCCACCGCTGAAGCCGACGACCACGATGCGTCCCTCGAAGGCCACGCACTTGGCCAACAGGTCGTAGGCGTCCCCGCCGACCGGGTCGAAGATGACATCCGCCCCGCGTCCCTCGGTGGCTTCCTTGACCCGGGCGACGACGTCGTCGATGGTCCGGTCGATCACGACGTCGGCGCCGAGCTCCCGTGCGGCGTCGGTCTTCGCGTCGCCGCCGACGACGGCGATGACCCGGTTGCCGCTGATCTTCGCCAGTTGGACCGCGGCGGAGCCCACGCCGCCGGAAGCCGCCTGCACGAGCACGGTCTCGCCGGTACGCAGTCCGGCGCGGTGGAACAGCGCCGCCCACGCCGTCTGATAGGCGATGGTGAGCACGGCTGCCGCGTCGTCGTCCAGACTTTCCGGCGCGAGTGCGCTGTCGGCCGGCATCAGGGCCGACTCGGCAAAACCTCCGTGCGGTATGGCGGCCATGCCCATGACACGGTCACCGATCGACCGGCCGGAGACCCGCTCTCCGAGTGCGGTGATCTCGCCGCACAACTCGACCCCCGGAGTGAACGGCAGCTCCGGGCGCACCTGGTAAAGCCCTTGGCACATCAGCACATCCGGAAAGTTCAGCGCCGTGCTCAGCACCTTGACCCGCACCTCGTCCGGCCCTGGCTCCGGCTCGGGTATCTGCGCCACGTGTACGGCCCGTGCCGGCTCGGCCAGCTGCGCCACCTGCCACGCCTTCATCGGCTCGCTCCTATCTGGTCGATCCGGGCCTGCAACCGTTGCATCCCGCGCAGCCACCTGTCGGTGTCGCCGCCACGCAGCGCGAAATAGTCCTTGACCTCCGGGTGCGGCAGCACCAGGAAGTCGCCATTGGCCAGGGCCGTCACCAGGGCGTCGGCGACGTCGGAGGGATCGAGTGCGCCGTCGTGACCGATGATGTCGGCCGCCGGGTCGGCCCCCGGCCCCGGGTACATGTCGGTGCGGACACCTTGCGGACAGATGGCGTGCACGTCGATGCCACGGTGTCCGTAGGTGGCGGCGAGCCATTCGGCGAACGCCTCGGCGCCGTGCTTGGTGACGGCATACGACGGCTGCCCGAGCACCGTCAGCAGTCCGGCGGCCGACGCGGTGACCACGAAGCGCCCGGAACCGCGTTGGAGCCAGCGGGGGATCAGCAAGCGGGCGGCGCGGACGTGGGCGAGCACGTTGACCTGCCACGACAGGTCCCAGTCGCTCTCCGCTGCATCCAGGCCCGCGCCCCTTGCGACACCCGCGTTGCCGATCCAGACATCGATCTCACCCAGCGTTGCGAACGCCCCGTCGACGACCTCGCCGACTCCGTCGACGGTGCCGATGTCGGCCGAGATCGCTTGGGCGTGCAGGCGATCCGCTGTTGCCTTGAGCTCCTCATCGAGGAGGTCGGTGACGACGAGCCGGGCACCGAGGCCCACGAGCCGCTCCGCGACGGCCGCTCCGATGCCACGAGCGGCACCGGTCACCACCACCCGCCGGCCGGACCATGAGGTGAGAGGTGTGGGCACCGTCGGCTCCTCGCAAGTGGTGGGTTCAGCGCACTACTAAGCGCTTGCTTAGCGTCGCATGCTGCGGCATGCTCGTCAACGAAGCATGCAGGAATCGATGCGGCGGTTGTCGTGCAGCGGCGATGAGAGGGACGGATGGCCGAGACCGTGAACGCATCGCCGAGCGGCACCCAGCGGCGGCTGCTGGATGCCGCACGAGATGCCTTCGCTGCGAAGGGCTTTCACGGTACGACGACCCGCGACATCGCTGCTGCGGCCGGCATGTCGCCGGCCGCCGTCTACGTCCACCATCGCACCAAGGAGTCGCTGCTCTTCGCCATCTCGCTCCGTGGCCATCAGGCGACGCTGGCGGCGCTGCTGGATGCGCAACGGGAGGTCGTGGCGCCGCCGGCGCGGCTCGCCGCGCTGATCCGGCGGCTCGTCCTGACCCACGTCGTCGACCACACGATGGCTCGGGTGGTCAACTACGAACTGTCCGCACTGACGCCCGAGCACCGCGACACGATCGACGGGCTGCGGCGCGACATACAGCAGCTGATCCGCGCCACCCTCGCCGACGGCGCCGCCTCCGGCGACTTCGACTGCGCCGACATCGGTATGACGACCAACGCGATCATGGGCATGTCCATCGATGTCGCCCGCTGGTATGACGAACGCGACGCGTGGGTGCCGGAGCGCATCGCCGAGCACAGTGCCCGGATGGCGTTGCGTATGGCGGGCGCGGAACTTCCGTGAGCGGAGGGCCCGGCGCGCAAGGCTCACGCGGGCGCTGGGCGGGGTGCATCTCAAGGGGCATGGACGACCGTGGTCGTGATGCGGGTCAGCGCCGGAGAGCGCGGCGTCGAGGCGAATCCGAACCGCGGCGCAGGGATCACCGCCGCGAGGCCGCCGAGGTCCTCGCCGTCCCAGGACCCGCTGACGGAGGTCACAGCATGCACGTCGTGTGCGCCGTAGAACTCATACCGGTCGTGCCCTGCGGTGCCGTGGGTGCGCACGCCCGGCAGCAGGATCCGGGCGATCGGGTCGCTGATCCTGCAGAACCAGCTCTGTGCGCTCATGGTGTCCGGCAGGAGCTGCAACGCCCACCCGATGCGGGTGCGTTTGCCGACCACGGCGTGCAGCCGTAGCGGTCCTCCGACAACGTCCAGCCGGCCGTCGCGGCGACTGACGTCGATCTGGGCCAGCCGGACCTCGTCGAACGTGTACGTCGATGAAACGAATTCCGCTACCTGGGGCGTGGGCGCGAGCAAGATGCGGTTGCCGTCGCGGCGCTCGATCATCAGGTCGGTGAACGGCCCGTACGGTGAAGCGACCCAGTGGCCGACAACGACGCGCGTGCCCTCGGTGGTGCCGACGCCGAGGATCTCGCCGGCGAAGCGGTCCCTCTGTGGGGTCATGCGGTGATTGTGCCCGAGGACGGCTCATGGTCGGGAGCCCGTCATTGCGGTCGCCGCCGACGTCACGACCTCAGTGCTCGGACCTCTGGGTGATCCTGTGGACTATTTGCGGACCGAGGGGCAGCACATCGCAGTAACCGCAACAGAATCATCGGTAGTTGGTGAACTGGAGCGCGACGTCGAGGTCGGCGGCCTTGAGCAGCCGCTGCACCTCCTGCAGGTCGTCGCGTGACTTGCTGGTGACCCGCAGTTCGTCGCCCTCGATGCGGGACTTGACCGATTTCGGGCCCTCGTCCCGGATGATCTTGGAGATCTTCTTGGCGTTCTCCTGGCTGATGCCGTTCTTCAGCGTCGCCTCGAGCCGGTAGTCCTTGCCGGACAGCTGCGGTTCGCCGTCGTGCGACAGCTCCAGCGACTTCAGCGAGACGCCGCGCTTGACCAGCTTGGTCTGGAAGACGTCGAGCACCGCGAGCGTGCGCTCCTCCGAGTTCGCCTTCATCACGATCTTCTCGCCGGACCACTCGAGGGACGCGCCGACATTGCGGAAGTCGTAGCGGGTGGAGATCTCCTTGACAGCCTGGTTGAGGGCGTTGCTGACCTCCTGCTTGTCGGTCTTGCTGACGATGTCGAACGACGAGTCGGCCATGATCTCCAGCTCCTTCGGATCGGTGCAGTGCTGGGCAGAGTATGCCGGGCGACGGCCGGCGTGGTGGCCGCGGGACGCCGATTGGCCCGAGCCGCCCGATGCTTGTTATCCTCGTCCACGCACCACGCCAGGTTGCCCGAGCGGCCAATGGGAGCGGACTGTAAATCCGTCGCGAAAGCTACCTAGGTTCGAATCCTAGACCTGGCACCCCGTGCAGGAAGGGCCCCGGCGATCTCGCCGGGGCCCTTCGCCATACCCGGCTCGATCACTCGTGCAGGTAGGTGATCGAGAAATCGGTGCCGTTGCTCAGTGCGCTGGTGTGGTCCTCGTAACCGGAGCTGTTCGAAGCGTCCATCGCGATCGGGCTGAAGTTGCCCAAGGCGCTGCCGTTGACGGTGGACCCGGTGAAGCTGACCGAGCCGAAGGCGGGATAGGCGCCCGTCGGCGACTCCATGACGAAGTCCGCGCTCGCGTTGGCGCCGCTGTAGGACTTGGTCGTGGTCTGCGTCCAGCCCTGCGTCGTGTCGCTCAGGGTGAGTGTGTAGGACCGGTTGCTCCGGGTCACCGAGGCGGTGATGTGGTCACCGGCTCGCACGGTG
The DNA here is from genome assembly GCF_058148645.1 of Flexivirga sp. YIM B11880. Taxonomy (NCBI): domain Bacteria; kingdom Bacillati; phylum Actinomycetota; class Actinomycetes; order Micrococcales; family Dermacoccaceae; genus Flexivirga; species Flexivirga sp. YIM B11880. The sequence goes on along the minus strand of NZ_JBMAMH010000001.1, from coordinate 88,620 downwards.
TTGGAGTAGTAGACCGGGCTCTTGGGGTACATCTCGTACCACGCCTGGTAGACCGGTGAGCCGGTCGAGCAATCGGTGGCGACACCGGTCTGTTCCACCGAGGTGCTGCCGTAGCCGTCGATGCCCACCCAGGGGGCCATCAGGTCGTTGCTGGAGTTGCAGGTGACGCTGGGCTCGACCCAGGACGCCTTCGTGGCGGTGAAGCCGGAACCGGTCGCCACCATGCCGGAGCAGTTGTAACCGTTGATGTTGAAGCCCTTCCGGGTCGACGCGAGCGCCTGTGCGTGCGCCGTTGCACCGACCGCTGGGTGGCTCGCCGGTGTGCCGATGTGTCGGCCGAACTGCGCGTGCGCGAGACCGGGGGTGAGCGCGTGCGGCGGCGGGACGGCTGGACTGTATGCCGAGAAGGGGCTACTGGATCCCCTTGGCACGAAAGGCTTTACGACTGCATGACGCAGTTTTGACGATCGTTCCGGTCCCATGGATTTCGTCATACCGAGCCTTGAATGCAGCTCGTTCGCAGCTGACTTCCAGGGTCCCTCGTGGTCAGGGCAGCGTGGCGAGCGTCGGTTCCGCGAGCGTCTGTTCCGCGACCGCGAAGGACAGCGTCATCCCGGCACCGCCCAGGCCGTTGACGACGGTGACACCGGGCGCAGGTGAGAAGCGGGTCGGGAGCCGGCCCCCGGAGGCGTAGACACCCATCCAGCGTTCGGCCACTCGAGTGTCCGGTACGCGGGTGAAGCCGTCCAGGTAGTCGAGCAGCGCCGCGTAGACCGGCTCGTGCAGGAACGGGTCGAGGGCCGAGCCGTAGTCGTGGCTGTCGCCGACGGACAGCACGCCGGCCTCCGTCTGCGAGACGAGGACGTGCACGCCGCTCTTCCGCTGGACGGCATGGTCGGCGTCCAGCCGGTCACGCAGGGCAGGCAGGCTGGGCAGGTCGGCAAACGCCTCGTAATGCAAGAGACTCAGGCCCGAGCACAGCGCCGGACCCAGTCGCCAGCCGTTCGGCTGTGGCACGGTCCGGAGCATCTGCAGCTTGCACCGTCTGAGGCCGGCCGCTTCATGTTCGGTGGGATAGAGGGTGTCCCAGGTGGGCCCGCTGCAGATGATCACCTCGTCGGCGACCCGGCGCCCACGACTCGTGTGCACGACCGGCAGGTCGATGCCGGTGACGGTGGTGTCGAACTCGAACCGCACCCCGTACTCACGTCGAAGATGATCGGCGATCGCCGGAATCGCTTGCCGTGGGTCGACATTCACCTCTGTCGGGCTCCAGAGGCCACCGAGCAGGCCGTCCTCGCGGACGGCGGTGCTGCGCAGGCGGACCTTGCCGGGTCCGAGGACGCGGCAACCGCGCTCTGCCGCTGCCGGATTGGTGTCGATGAACTCGTGCAGCACCGCCAGTTCCTCCGGCCGCCGCGCGACCAGTAGCGAGCCACACGCGCTGGCCCAGAAGCCGGCCGCCGCGGCAACCTCCAGCCAGATGTCGCGGCTGCGAAGGGCGGTCCGGTAGAGCTCCGGCCGTTGCCCGACCGGCCAGACCAGCCCGAAGTTGCGGACCGAGGCACCGAGGGCACGCTGGTCCCGCTCGAAGACCACGACCTCCCGGCCCTGCCGGGCAGCGGCGAGTGCGTGCGCGAGGCCGGCAATGCCGGCGCCGACGACCGCCACGCGGGGGCCGGTCGAGGTCATGGCCTCTCCTTCCGGGACGGTGTCTTGCGACGCGTCAGCTGACCGGTTGCTGGGCGAAGTTGAGCGCCACCCAGTAGGCGTCGTAGTTGCGCAACCGGTGATCGGCCGGCAGGTCATGCAGTTGGCGATTCACGATGAACGGAACGCTCTGCTCGCTGAGGCCGCCGTGCGAGCGCAGCGGCCGGTCGAGGGCGCTCAGATCGTGTCGCTCCGGTGTGGTCCCGACCGTCGTGTCCTGCTCCGTCACGAGGACGATGTCCCCGATCCGGTCGCGCGGCAATTCGTAACGCTCGCACGCCTCTTCGGCGTCGAGAACAACTTCCACACCGTCGACCGCCCGGAGCCGCTCGATGATCTCGGCGACCGGCTGGCCCGGCAGGTAGACGGTGGCATACGAACCGAGCGCGCCGTGGTGCGCGGTGTAGGGGTCGGTGATGGGAAGGATGACCCGGGCAGTGCCCGCACCCAGCCAACCATCGAGCAGGTCCTGCAGATAGACGACCTGCGGCTTGCCGCCGGCGTCGGACTTGGCATTCATCCCGTGATCGGCGGTGACCACCAGCGTCGCGCCCAGCGCGTCCAGTTGTGCGCAGTACCGGTCGAGCATCGCGTAGAAGTCGTTGGCCACCGACGACCCGGGCGCGTACTTGTGCTGGATGTAATCGGTCAGCGAGATGTACATCAGGTCCGGCCGGTCGCGATCGAGCACCTTCACGCCTGCGGCCAGCGCGAATTCGCTGAGATCGGCGCTGTAGACACTCGGCAGCGGCATACCGACCAGCTCGAGCGCGCCCTCGATCCGGTTGTCCGCCATGGTCACTTGGTCGGCCTTCTCCGCCGAGAAGCAGATACCCCGCGTGAGGCCGGCGCCCAGCAACCGCCGCAGCTTGTCCTTGGCGGTGATGATCGCGACCGATGCGCCGAGCTCCTCGTATGACGCGAAAATCGTTGGCGCCTGCAGAAGTTCGGGCGCGTTCATCATCACTTCCTCGTCCGACGCGGGATCGTAGAAGAAGTTGCCGCAGATGCCGTGGACAGCAGGCGGCCGACCGGTCGCGATCGACAGGTTGTTCGGGTTGGTGAACGCCGGCATCGCGCACTCGGCCGGCAAGGAGGTCCCTGTCCCCTCGATGACCGACTGCAGGAAGGGCATCAGGCCTTCCTTGATCGCGGTCTCGTGGTATGCCGGCTCACTGCCGTCGACACAGATGACGACGACCGGTCCGGACGCCGGCCCGTAGCTTCGGCCGTTCACGACCACTTGTTGGGCCAGGGCCGCCTGGTCGGTCGATGTTGACATGTGAGTTCTCCCTCGTCGTCGATAGGCACGGACACTCCCGCAGACCGTGCTGTCGAATTCATCAAAAGCGAACCCGCTGCGGCGGGGAACACCTGAAGTGCCTATGTCCGGCATACCCGAACCCGCATATAGGCGTGCTTGATGCGCGGCATTGCCAAACCCCGGTTGTGGGTGCGCAGCCGACCGACAAGGCTGCTGGACAAGCAGCAGCCACGACGAAAGGGACGCCCGATGGGGACCATGGTTGACAGCCGGCTCACGCAGAACTACATCGGGGGTGAGTGGCGACCGGCGGACAGCGGGCAGACGCGCACCAACACCAATCCCGGTGACATCGAGGACATCATCGGCGAATTCGCCGAGTCGGGTGGTCCGGATGTCGATGCTGCGGTCGACGCGGCGAGCGAGGCCCTCCCGGCCTGGCGTGACCTCGGGCCGATCAAGCGCGCCGAATACTTGAAGCGGGCCGGCCGCATCCTGGAACAGCGCGCCGAGGAAGTCGCGACGGCGATCAGTCGCGAACAGGGCAAGCTGCTGAACGAGTCCCGCGGGGAGGTCAAGCGGGCGCTGGCGATCATCGACTTCACCCAGGGGGAGGCCCGGCGTCTGAACGGCGTGACCACCCCCGCGGAAGAGCCGCGCACCTGGGCGATGACCTTCCGGGTGCCACTCGGTGTCGTCGGGCTGATCACCCCGTGGAACTTCCCGCTGGCGATCCCGATGTGGAAGGTCGCGCCGGCGTTGTTGTCCGGGTGCACCTCGGTCTTCAAGCCCTCCCCATTCACGCCGCTCACCCCGGCGCTGCTGCAGGACATCTTCAACGAGGCCGGTGTCCCGGCCGGTGTGCTCAACCTGGTCCAGGGCGATCGGGCGGCGGGTGAGGCGCTGGTCGGAAACCCCGCGGTCGCGGGCATCTCCTTCACCGGGTCGCTGCCGGTCGGCACGGCGATCCACGTCGCGGGAGCACCGCGGCTGGCCCGGATGCAGCTGGAGCTCGGCGGCAAGAACGCCGTCATCGTGCTGGACGACGCCGACCTCGACAAGGCCACCGACGCGATCATCCACGGCGCGTTCGGGCAAGCAGGACAACGGTGTTCGGCCACCAGCAGGGTGATCGTGGACCGCCAGGTCAAGGAGGACCTGCTCGAGCGGCTCGTCGCTCGGGTGGCGGACCTCAGGGTCGGCATCGCCACGGACGAGACGGCGAACGTGTGCCCGGTCGTCAACGAGGACCGGATGGCCGCGTGTCTCGCCGGGATCGAGTCGGCCAAGAAGGCCGGCGCCACGGTCGCCGTCGGCGGTGAGCAGGCGACGGACGGCTTGCCGAAGGGCTTCTACGTCAAGCCGACGGTGCTGCGGGACGTGCCGTGGGACTCCGAGATCGCCCAGGAGGAAGTCTTCGGCCCGGTGCTCTCGGTTGTCGACTGCGACGGCTTCGAGGATGCGATGCGCATCTCCAACTCGGTCAAGTACGGCATGTCCGGCACCATCTTCACCCAGAGCCAGTCGCGCGCCTTCGAGGCACTCAATCAGTTCGAGGCCGGCATGCTGCACGTCAATCGGCCCGGTGTGGGTGCGTACGCCCACCTCCCGCACATGGGCGCCAAGGCGTCGCAGTTCGGCGCGCCGGAGTGCTCGCCGCAGGTGTGGGACTTCTACACCGACTGGCGCTCGGCCTGCATCAGCTACTGAGCAGCGACCGGCATGCATGAGCCGACGGCGCCCGGCCCGCTGGAACTCGACGGTGTCACCGAGGGCGACACCAATTCCTCGGCAGGCCGGCGCCGTTGGTATGACGGCCTCGGCGTCCAGACCCGGGAGCTGCTGGACGCGGACGAAGCCGTCTACGTGCGGCAGTCGCTCTCGACACCCTGCCTCGACGTCCTCGAGCGCGCGCACGGCGCGACGCTGGTCGATGTCGAGGGCCGGGAGATCCTCGACTTCCACGGCAACAGCGTCCATCAGGTCGGCTACGGGCACCCCGATGTCGTCGCCGCCGTCCACGCGGAACTCGACCGCCTGCCGTTCTCGCCGCGGCGGTTCACCAATCGCTCGGCGATCCGGCTCGCCGAGCGGCTCGTCCAGATCGCGCCGCCGGGGATCGAGAAGGTCCTGCTGGCGCCCAGTGGTGCGCTCGCAATCGGTATGGCGCTGAAGGTTTCCCGGTACGCGACGGGCCGGCACAAGACAGTGTCGATGTGGGACTCGTTCCACGGCGCGAGCCTCGACGCGATCTCGGTCGGCGGCGAGGAACTCTTCCGCCGCAACGTCGGCCCGCTGCTGCCCGGCACCGAGCACGTCCCACCCCTGCACCTCGCCGAACGCTTCTTCGGCAGCGATGGCCACGCCTACGAGCGGTTGGCCGACTATCTCGACTACGTCCTCGAGGTCCAAGGTGACGTGGCCGCCGTCATCGCCGAACCGATGCGGTGGACCACGGTGCAGGTACCCCCCGCGGATTTCTGGCCCCGCGTCCGCCGCAGCTGCGACGCTCATGGTGCTCTTCTCGTGTTCGACGAGATACCAAGCGGTTTGGGCCGTTCCGGGTCGATGTTCGTGTGCGAGGAGCTGGGCGCGACCCCGGACATCCTGGTGATCGGCAAGGGCCTCGGTGGCGGAGTGATGCCGCTCGCGGCGACGCTCGTGCGAGCCGGCCTCGACGTCGCACCGCAGGGTGCGCTCGGGCACTACACCCACGAGAAGAGCCCGCTGGGTGCAGCGGCCGCACTCGCCACCCTGGACGTCATCGAGTCCGAGGATCTGGTGGCGCGTGCGCGCGTCGTCGGGGCCACGGGCCTCGACGCCCTCCAGCAGCTGGTGCGGCGCTCGCCGTTGTTTCACACGGTTCGCGGACTCGGCATGTACTGGGGCCTGCAGACCGCCGGGTATGGCGGGCGCGGCTCCGCCGAGATCGCCGACCAGCTGCTTTACGCCTGCCTCCAGCGCGGCCTGAGCTTCAAGATCGGCGGTGGCGATGTCATCACACTGTGCCCACCGCTGAACATCACGGACGCCGAGCTGCGGCGAGCGTTCGGCATACTCGAGGACGCAGCGACCTCGGTGCTCGAACAGCACTGACAGGCAAAGTCTTTCAGTGCCAGCGCTTCATCGCTCCGTCGGCGAGGGCGTCGGCCGCGGTGGCGATGTGCGACCCCACGATCTCCAGCCGCCGGAGCAGCTCGCGGGTCTTCATCCGCTCCGCCGACATCTCGCCGGCGAACAGCTCGGCGATGCCGTACTGGTAGAGCCGGCCGATCGCGGTCCCCGACTTCTTGGCGTCCAGCGCGCCCTGGGTGAGCGTCGCCGCCTGCCCGGGCAACGCACCGACCGCCGTCTCCAGGCTGTCGATGCCGGCTCCGACGACCTCCAGGATCGGCTCGAACCGTGTCTGGTCGGACACGTGGTAGAGGTCCGACTCGCGCACGAAGTCGCGCAACGAGTCGAGCACGTCGTCGATCGAGCGGGACACCCGGAAGAGGTCCTCCCGGTCGATCGGCGTCGCCAGGCTCTGCGACAGCACGTCGACCAGCCGGGCGCGTGCCTCGTCCCCGTCGTGCTCCAGCTGCTCCATCTGCGTCCTGGCGGTTGCCCGCGCCAGCCCGGTGACCATCTCGGTGGCGAGTTGGACACCTTCCCGGACGGCAGCCAGCTGACCGAGCAGGGCGTCGACGACGTCCTGGTCGGTGCGACCGGCGAGCACTCCGACGACGCGGCCGAGTCTGGTCACGGCAGGACCTCCAGTGTTGCGATGGTGACGGTGGCGGCGACCAGGACGCTCGCCGGAAGCGTGAGCAGCCAGGCCAGTCCGATGCGGCGCACGGCCTGCCACCGGATCCGGCCGTGGCCGTGTCCCATGCCCGAGCCCACGAGGCCACCGGCGAGGGATTGCGTCATACTCACCGGGACTCCGACGGCTGCGCTGCCGAGGACCGAGACGGCACCGGCGAATTCGGCCGACACCGCGTGCACCGGGCGCACGGCGAGCAGGCGGTCGCCGAGTGAGGCGGCGACCCGGGGGAGACCGACGATCGTGCCCGCCACGAAGAACATCGCGAGCAGGAGAAGATCCTCGGTGCTCGGCCGGAACGTGCCCGTGCCGGTGCTCGTCGCGATCACCAGAACGGCCAGCATCTTCTGCCCGTCGTTGACGCCGTACGCGAGGCACTGGGTGGTGAAGGCCAGCCGGTGCATCCGGGCGATGCTGCGCATCGCGGACTGCCGGCGGGGCAGGGCCCGGGTCAGGTGGGTCAGCCCGTAGCCGAGCAGACCGCCGACGAACGGTGCTGCCATACCGACTCCCAGGACGGTGAGGGCGCCGGGCACCGAGACGTCCAGGCCGGCGCCCAGCCCGGCGCCGGTGATGCCGCCGATCACCGCCAGCGTCAACGACGTCGGGAGGCCGGCGCGGGTGAGTGTCGCGACGACGAGGACCGCTGCGCCGATCCCGAGCAGGAGCGGCAGGCGTCCGCCGGGTCCGGAGGTGACCAGGTGCGAGACGAACATCTCGGCGACCCGATCGCCGAGGAAGATCGGTGCGAGGACGACGAACGCGCCGAGGACGGCGATGGCGGAGAGGGTGCGTATGCCGCGCAGCTTCAGCCCTGGCGCCAGCAGCGCACCGCCGTCGTTCGCGCCGGTGATGAGCGCGAAGGCGGCCGGGACCCCGAGCAGGGCCAACTGGTCTGGCGACATGCGGCGGCCTCCCGGGCAGGGTCTGATGGGTTCGCAGCCAATGCTCCTGTGCGGTGCGCAGCCCCACAATGCCGTTGTCGCTATGGGGCTCATTGCCAATCGCGTGGTGCCGTAGCCGCGGCGGCGCGGCTAGCGTCATCGGTATGTCAGATGAAGCTCTCGTCCTGCTGAATCCCGGCCCCTCCTGCACGAGCGACCGGGTCCGTCACGCCCTCGACCGCGGGGACATGTGCCACCGTGAAGAAGAGTTCACCCAGGTGCTCTGGTCCATCCGCAACGCGCTTCCCGGCGCGCTCAACGTGCCCGGCCACGAGGCGATCCTCGTCACCGGATCGGGCACGTCCGCCATGGAGATGGCGGTCATCAGCTCCGTACGCGAGGACCGGGAGATCCTCGTCGTCAACAACGGCGTCTACGGTGACCGGCTGCGCAAGATCGCGGAGGCGCACCGGATCCCGGTGACCGAGGTCGTCGGTGACTGGTTCACCCCGATCGACGTCGTCGCGATCGAGAAGGCGCTGGCCGCCAACCCGCGCATCGACGCGATCGCCGCCGTGCACCACGAGACGACCACCGGGATCATCAACCCGATCAAGGCGATCGGTGAGATCGCGCAGCGCGCCGGCGTGCTCTTCGTCGTCGACTCGATCAGCGGCACCGCCATCGAGAACCAGGACCTCGGCGAGGTCGCGGCCGACATCATCTGCGGCACCGCCAACAAGGGCCTGCACGGACTGCCCGGTATGTCGTTCATCCTCGCCTCCCAGGACGCGGTCTACCGCCTCTACGAGGTGCCGGTCCGCAGCCTCTACCTCAACGCTGCGACCTACCTGGACGGGCAACGTCGCGGCAACGTCCCGTTCACGCCCGCGGTGCAGGTGTGTTTCGCGTTCGACGAAGCCATCAAGGAATACCGCGAGGCGGGCGGCTTCGAGGCCCGCTCGCAGCTCTATCGGGACCGGGCGGCCTTGGTGCGCACCGGTTTCGACAAGCTCGGCCTGACCATGCCGATCGCCGAGGAGCACCGCTCCAACACGGTCAACCTCCTGCGCCTGCCCGAGGGCGTCACCTACGACGCGTTGCACGACGAGCTCAAGAAGCGGGGTTACGTCATCTACGCGGGCCAGGGCAAGCTGGCCGAGGAGTACTTCCGCATCTGCACCATGGGCGAACTCAGCTTCGACACGCTGGAGCGGCTGCTCGTCGACCTGGACGAGGTGCTCTCCGTGTTGCGTCCCTGAGTATGGTGTGCGGATCGACGAGCGGAAGGCGCCGGCATGCAATTGGATCTCCACCGGCTGTGGATCTTCATGCAGGTCGTCGAGTGCGGCGGATTCTCCGCGGCCGCGCGCAAGGTCTACATGAGCCAGCCGTCGGTGTCGAACCACATCCGGCAGCTGGAGCAGTCGTTGCAGGTCACCCTGATCGACCGGTCGGGCGCCCGGATCCGGCCGAGCGCCGAGGGCGAGGTCCTCATGGAGTACGCCAAGCGGGTCTTCCTGCTGGCGGACGAAGCCGTCGGGGCGATCCGGCAGGTGTCGGGCCTGCAGTCCGGTCGCATCGTGGTCGGTGGCACCACCAGTGTCGGCACCTACCTCGTGCCGCGGCTGCTGGCCCGATTCCGCCGGCGCTATCCGGCAGTGGAGTGTGACATCTTCGTCGGCAACGGCCAGCAGCTGATGCAGCGCCTGGTCGACGGCGAGGTGGGCCTCGCCCTCTTCGCCGGACGTCCGAACAGCGCCCAACTGCTCATCGAGAACGTCCTCGAGGAGCGGCTGTTGCTGATCGTGGCGCCCGGGCACCCGCTGGCCGGACAGCGCGTCGAGCCCAGCGCGCTCGCCGGCGAGCGGTTCCTCCTCCGCGAGCGAGGGTCCGGCACCCGCGACCTGCAGGAGGACGCCCTGCTCACCTGGGGTCTGCAGGACGTCGCGCGGTCCGAGATCACCGGGCCGGAGACCTCCAAGGAAGCGGTGCACGCGTCCCTCGGGGTCGCTCTCGTCTCCGAGCACGCGGTCGAGCAGGAGGTCGCCGAAGGCTGGCTCGGGGTGGTCGACGTCGAGCCGGCACTGCCGGCGCGTCCGGTCACCGTTGCCCACCGGCGGGACCGGCTGCTCTCCCCGGCGGAGCGGTCCTTCCTGCAGCTGGTGCGCGGGATCGACGACTGGCCGGTCGTGCGCGAATCCGTTTGAGATCCGGCTTATCGACGCTATAGCGCAAACCCGTATTTCGCAGCGGGCGCACCTGGGCGAAGCTGATTTCGACACCATCGTCACGGTGCAGGTTGGAGGGACGAATCCATGTCCGCAGCAGCTTCCCTCGGTGACCCGGCCGGCCAGGGATGGGACCAGATCGGTCTCTTCGCCCTCGCCGCACTGTTGTCGCTGCTCATCGGCATCGAGCGGGAGGCACAACAGAAGGCCGCAGGCATCCGCACCAACACGCTCGTCGGCATGGGTGCGGCACTGTTCATGCTGGTCAGCAAGTTCGGTTTCAACGATGTGCTCGCCCAGCACGTCACCCTCGACCCCTCCCGGGTCGCCGCGCAGATCGTGTCCGGTCTCGGCTTCATCGGCGGAGGACTCATCTTCGTGCGACGGGACGTCGTCCGCGGGCTGACCACCGCGGCGAGCGTCTGGCTCACGGCAGCGATCGCGGCCACCGCCGCATCCGGGCTGTGGCTGCTCGCGATCCTCGGGACGGCGATCTACTTCCTGGTCCTGTACGCCGTTAAACCGTTGTCCCAGCTGGCAACTCGTCTCGGCGGCGCACAGGTTGCCGTGCGGATCGCCTATCTCGACGGGCACGGACTGCTCCGCGAGATCGTCAACCGGGCCACCGACAGTGGCTTCGTGGTGCACGAACTGACCACGGTCGACGTCCATGGTGTCGCTGGTTTGTCCCGTCCCAACGAACAGCGAAAACCTCTCGCGGACAACGCTGCTCACCACGAGGGCAGGACCGTGGACGTCGAGCTGGTGCTCGCGGGACGAGGCAGCGTGCTCGATCTGTCCGACACGCTCGCGGAGCTGGACGGTGTCCTCACCGTCTCGTCGCCGACGCACGACTCGGACTGACAGCGACGTGGCGGCACGGTGAAGAAGCCATGGCGCACAACTGAATTCATCACCGGATGACTTATCCGGCCCATAGCCGAATGCCTGTGTCGCGCGGCTCACATTCCTTGTAGAAACGGTCATGACCCGGTCGAGCGGCCGGCCCGAAATCAGTCCAGGCGCCGTCGAAACGCCTTGGGACGGAAGGAACCCAGATCATGAACAGTTCCCAGAAGTGGTTGGCGATCCTGGTGGGTGGTGCGCTCGCCGGCGGTCTCAGCGGATGCGCACTCAGCGGCGGGGAGTCCGGCGGCGGTAGCTCCAAGTCCGTGACCATCTACAGCGCCGACGGACTGCACGACGGCAACCCGAGCTGGTACACCACCGAGTTCGCCGCCTTCACCAAGGCCACGGGCATCAAGGTCAACTACATCGAGGCCGGGTCCGCCGAGGTCGTCTCCCGAGCCAACAAGGAGAAGAGCAACCCGCAGGCGGACGTGCTGGTGACGCTGCCGCCGTTCATCCAGAGCGCGAGCCAGGACGGCCTGCTCGAGAAGTTCACTCCCGACGGTGCCGACCAGATCGATCCCGCGCTGAAGGACAAGAACGGCACCTGGTACGCGGTCGTCAACAACTATGCCGACTTCATCTACAACAAGAAGTTGCTCAAGACGCCTCCCGGCACACCGCAGGACCTGCTCGCGCCGTCGTTCAAGGGCAAGATTCAGTACTCCACACCCGGGCAGGCCGGCGACGGCACGGCGGTCGTCATCAACTTGATGCACCTGATGGGCGGCCAGGGCCCCGCGATGACCTATCTCGGCAAACTGCAGAAGAACAATGTGGGACCGTCGTCGTCGACGGGGAAGCTGACCTCCAAGGTCAATCACGGTGACCTGCTCGTCGCCAACGGTGACGTCCAGATGAATCAGTCACAGCTGGCGCAGAATCCGAACGTGGGGATCTTCTTCCTCGCCGACGGCAACGGTGCCAGGACGACGTTCCCGCTGCCCTACGACATCGGCCTGATCAAGGGCGGACCGCACAGCGATAACGGCAAGAAGTTGATCAACTTCCTGCTGTCCCAAGAGGCCCAGCAGCGGGTGAGCTCCGACGGCAGCGGGTTCTCGGTCCGTAACGACGTCACTGCGACGGACTCCACGGCGAAGGTGCTGCACGGCCTGATGAAGGACGTCACCGTCTGGAACCCGGATTGGGACAGCATCAATGCCCAGGTGCCGCAACTGGTGCAGGCCTGGCAGAAGGCGACGGGGAGCTGACGTGATGTCGATGATGCAACGATCCGCCAGCGCCGTTCCGGAGCCGACGGTCTCCGAGGGGGCGGTCGCGAGTGGGATCAGATTCGAGGAGGTCACGGTCGCCTACCGCAAAACCGTTGTGCTGGACTCCTTCTCGCTCACCGTCGAGCCCGGCGAAGTGATGGCACTGCTCGGCCCGAGCGGCTCGGGGAAGACAACCGCGTTGCGGAGTGTCGCCGGTTTCGTCCGTCCTGTCTCCGGCAGGGTGTTCGTCAACGATCGTGAGGTGACCCGGCTGCCGCCATACGCACGGGGCGTGGGCATGGTGGTTCAGCAGTACGCGCTCTTCCCTCATATGAAGGTCCGGGAGAACGTCGCGTTCGGCCTGAAGGCTCAGAAGGCCGACCGCAAGGTGATCCCGGACCGGGTGCGCGAAGCCCTGGCGATGGTGGGCATGGAGAGTTACGCCGACCGCTACCCGCGCGAGCTGTCCGGTGGCCAGCAGCAACGGGTGGCCATCGCCCGCGCGCTCGCGATCCGTCCCGAGGTGCTCCTGCTGGACGAGCCGCTCTCCGCGCTGGACGCGCAGATGCGGACCGGCATGCTGGCCGAGATCGCCCGCCTGCACCGCGAATTGCCCGAACTCTCAATCCTGTACGTCACCCACGACCAGATAGAGGCGCTGACGCTCGCGGACCGCATCGCGGTGATGTCCGAGGCGAAGCTGGTGGAGGTCGGTGCGACGCGCGAGTTGTACGAGCGGCCGGTCAGACACTTCACTGCCGGCTTCCTCGGCAACAGCAACCTGCTACCGGTGATCGTCGAGCGGTGCGACCCGACGAGCGGCTGGAGCCAGGTCCGGTTCGGCACCCAGTCGCTGCGGGTGCAGTCCCGTGGTCAGCACGAGGTTGGCTCGAGTGCAACGGTCTGCGTGCACCCGCACTGCCTGCAGCCGGTGGAGTCGGCGGCCGTCCAGAACAGCGTCACCGGCACCGTACGCGACGTGCAGTGGCGAGGTTCGGCATACCGGGTATCCCTCTCCGCGCAGGACGTCGACATCCGGGTCGACGCCGCCATGCGCAAGCCGCCGAAGATCGGCGAGGACCTCACCGTGCAGGTCGAGAGCCAGGACGCGATGCTGCTGGAGGAGGCGGCGCATGACTAGCGCGGCCGTGCTCCTCCGCAAGGCGAAGACCACGGACGACCGGCGGATCAGCGCAGCGGCGGCGAGCACGATCATCAAGTTGCTGCCGATCGCGGTGCTGGTGCTGCTCGTCTTCTACCCGTTGTGCTTCATCGTGGTCGAGGCGTTCACCGGCAAGAGCCTCTTGTATGCCGGCTCCACCGGCTTCGGGTCCGTCTTCGGGAAGGTCCTCGGCTCGGAGGAATTCCGCAGCGCGTTGATGAACACCGTTGAGATCGCCGTGCTTTCAACGGTCGGATGTCTTGTCCTCGGGTTCGTGCTGGCGCTCATCGTGTCGTTCGTGCCGTTCCCGGGAAGCCGGGTGCTGAGCAAGTTCATCGACGCCTACCTGGCGTTCCCGTCGTTCCTCATCGCGATGTCGTTCACCTTCCTCTACGGCTCCAACGGCGTGGTGAACGGCATGCTGATGCATCTCTTCGGGACCTCGACGCCACCGCTCGGCGACTTCGTGAGCACGCGGTGGGCCGTCATTCTCGCCGAGGTCACCTTCTACACGCCGTTCGTCATCCGGCCGGTGATCGCCGCCTTCGCCCAGCTCGAGACGTCGGTGATCGAGGTGGCCAGCAGCCTGGGTGCCCGGCCGCTGCGCATCATCCGGCAGATCATCGTGCCCGAGGCGATGCCGGCGCTGCTCGCCGGTGGCAGTCTCACGCTCGTGCTGACGCTCAACGAGTTCGGCATCATCGCGATGATCGGCGCCAAGGGTGTCACGACGCTCACTCTGCAGATCTACAGCGAGGCAATCATCAACAACGACAGTGCCGTCGCCTCGGCAATGGCCGTGGTGAGCATCGCGTTGTCGCTCTCGCTCTACTCCCTCTACCGATTCATCCTGCGACGGGTTGGAGGCTCCAGTGCTGGTGCATTCTAGGGTCGGACGGGCGGTCGCCTGGCTGGTGTTCGCCCTGCTCTTCGTCCCGATCTTCGGGTTCCCGCTGGTGACGGTCTTCGTGATGGGCGTCGCGAAGAGCTGGAATTCCACACTGCCCCAGGGCTTCACGCTCCATCGGCTGAGCGAGGCACTCAGCGGGAGCGGCCAGCTCTACCTGCTGACCAGCCTGGAGACGGCGATCATCGCCAGTGTCATCGCACTCACCATCGGCACCTGGGCCGCGCTGGTGGCACATCACGCGAAGAACCGGGCACGGATGGGCATCGACGCGATGTTCCTGGTGCCGATCGCGGTGCCGTCGGTGGTGGTCGGTCTCAGCGTCCTGGTCGGCTTCAGCCGGCCGCCGTTCCGCCTGAACGGCCTGCCGTTGCTCGTCGTCATCGCCCACATCGTGCTGGTCATGGCGTTCGCCTACAGCACCGCGTCGGCTGCGCTGACCCGCGCGGACCCGGTCTACCCGCAGGTGGCCGCCAGTCTGGGGGCGAAGCCGAGCTACGTCCTGCGGCGGGTGACGTTGCCGTTGCTGACCCCGGCGCTCATCGCCGGAGCCGGGCTGGCCTTCGCCTTGTCGATGGGCGAGCTCAGCGCGACGATCATGGTCTACCCGGCCAACTTTGCGACGGAGCCGGTGACGATCTTCCAGCTGACCGACAAGAGTGCCGACTTCCTCACCGGCGGCGCTTACACGACGGTGCTGCTGCTGACGACCGTGGTGGTGCTTGCCGCGATGGGCATGATCCGGACGAAGGCGTCCCAGCGGTGACGGCCGGGGTGGCCCGCTCTTCTTCGTCGAGGAGGTGACCCGGGTGGCCGCCCTGCCCGCGGACAGCCACGTGCACAGTGAGTGGTCGTGGGACACCGGCGGCCCGCTGTCCGCCGCTGCGGGCACGATGGAGCGCACCTGTCGCAGGGCAGTCCGGATCGGCCTTCCTGCACTGGTTTTCACCGAGCATCTCGACCTCGAGGATCGTTGGCGGGCGGTCGCCGGTGACTACCCGCGAGCTGACGAGGCGCTGCTCGGAGCCGACGGCTACTTCCGGGCACCGCCGCTCGACGTCGAAGGGTATTTCGCCGCGATCGAGGAGTGCCGGAGTCGTTTTCCCCAACTGCGCATCCTCACCGGCGTGGAGTTCGGCCAGCCGCACCTGCGCGAGGCGCGAGCGCGCGCGCTCGTCGATCTCGGGCGTTTCGACCGCATCAACGGATCGCTGCACACGCTCCCGATCGGGGACGACCGCGCGGAGCCGGTCACGCTGTACGGCGAGTGGGCGGCGGAGGACGTCATACGTGCGTATTTGGCGGGTGTCCCCGAAATGGCCGAGAGCTCCGCGGTTTTCGAGGTGTTCACGCACATCGACTACGCCGCACGGTATTGGCCGGAGGAGGCGCTCGGTCCCTTCGACCCGCGGCGCTTCGAGGACGAGTTTCGCGTGGCGCTGCGGGCGATCGCCCGCAGCGGCAGGGCCCTGGAGATGAACACCCGTCGGCTCTGGCCATGGGTGCCGCAATGGTGGCGCGAGGAGAGCGGCCGGGCGGTCACCTTCGGCAGCGACGCCCATGTGCCGGAGGCGCTGGCGCACGGCTTTCCGGAGGCGATGGCCATGGTCGAGCACTTCGGGTTCCGCCCCGGGCGGCGGCCGGAGGACTTCTGGACCCGATAATTGCGCGACCTGCCCACGCGATCGAGACGGCGGCCGGGAATGATGTCGCGCGCAGCGTCCTTGTGGAGCACATGAGCGACGACACCGCGACCGCGGCGCGGCTGCTCGTGCTGAGCGAAGCGCCCGGACGCCGCCTGCTCGCGACGACCGTGCTCGGGTCCGGCATGGGGTTCCTCGACGGAACCATCGCCAACGTGGCGCTGCCGCACATCGGTGACGACCTGCACGCTGACCTCGCCGGCCTGCAGTGGGTGGTCAACGGCTACACGCTTGCGCTCGCGTCGCTGATCCTGGTGGGCGGGTCACTCGGTGACCGGCTCGGCCGGAAGCGCGTATATGCCTGGGGAGTCGCGGGCTTCGCTGTTGCGTCCGCTCTGGTCGGCCTGAGCCCGACCATCGAGCTGCTGGTGCTGGCCCGCATCGTGCAAGGGGTGGCCGCCGCGCTGCTGACCCCCGGGTCGCTCGCGCTGTTGCAGGCGTCGTTCCGCCCGGACGACCGGATGAAGGCCGTCGGTGCCTGGACCGGTGCCCTCGGCGTGGCGACGGCGGGTGGCCCCGTCGTCGGGGGCTGGCTCGTGGGCATCGACTGGCGGCTCGCGTTCTGGATCAACGTGCCGCTCGCTGCGGTCGTCCTGTGGCTGTTGCGGACGGCTCCGGAGTCGCGAGACCCCGGAGCGGTGCACGAGGTCGACTGGCCCGCGGTGGTTCTCGCGCCCGTCACGCTCGCGGGCATCACGTGGGCGCTGACGGCGTGGCCGGGCAACGGCACGTCGGCGATCACGGTGGCAGCACTGGTGATCGGTGTCGTCGGCGGTATGGCGTTCGTGGCGCTCGAACTCCGACGGCGACACCCGATGCTGCCGCCGGCGATCTTCGCCTCCCGGGACTTCTCGGTCATCAACGTGGTGACACTCTTCATCTACGCCGCGCTCGCGGGATCCATGCTCTTTCTCGCGATCTTCCTCCAGGTGAGTGCCGGATGGACACCGCTGGAAGCGGGCGCGGCGACCGTCCCGGTTTCGGTGCTGATGTTCTTCTTGGCCTCCCGATTCGGCGCACTCGCAACAAAGCTCGGCGCTCGTCCGCTCATGGTGGGTGGCGCCACCGTGTTGGCCGCCGGCTTCGCGTGGCTCGCCGTCGCTCCGGACGACCCGTCATACATCACGCAGATCCTGCCGGGTGTCGTGGTGATGGGCTTCGGTCTCTCGATGCTCGTCGCGCCGTTGACCGGTGCCGTGCTGGCCGCGGTGTCCGACACGCAGGCCGGACTCGCCAGCGGCATCAACAACGCCGTCTCACGCACCGGGGGACTGGTTGCGGTGGCGGCGCTGCCGCTGCTGACCGGCCTGTCCGGCACGGCATACCAGGATGCCGGCGCCGTCGGGCGGGCCTACCGCGCGTCGATGTGGTGGTGCGTCGCTCTCGTCGTCGTGGGTGGAATCATCACGCTGCTCGGTCTCCGGCGGCCCAGCGCGACTCGGCCGCGGGCCGAGCTGCCGGACTGAGTGAGACGTTCGCCCGCGGGGCGTGACCGGGGCGCGTCATACTCGGCGGATGAAGTGGTACTGGGGGATGCTGCTGGCGCTCGCGCTGATAGTGGCGGTGCCGATCGGCGGGCTGTGGTTGTGGGGACGTCCGCGAGCGGAGGTGGCGTTGCCGACCGCGACGACGTCCCCCGCCGACGTGGTGCGGACGTACGCCCGGGCGTTGAACGAGCGCGACTACGGCGCCTGCCGGCGAATGGGAGATGATCCCTCCGGGGACTGGACCACGTTGCAGGGTCCGCAGATTCGTGATCTGAAGATCCAACATGTCGGGCGAGTAATGACCGGGTCACACGCTGCCACGTACTGGTCGCAGCCGGGCCTGCGCCACTGGGAGCAGTCCGTGGACGTCGAGACCATGGAGACGCTGCAGAACTTCGACGGCACGCCGGATCCCGAGCCCGGGCACGCGTACGACTTCACGCTCGTGCGGCACACGAGCAGCCAACCCTGGCGCATCTATTCGGCGGGAGAAGGCTGAGCGTTCAGTGCCGGCTGGACACGTGTCAGCGCTGAGCGACGGAGCTGCGATTTCGGCTGCACGGTCCATCCGGGTAGACTCGGACCCGGTCGGCAATTGTTCCTTCACGTCTTGAGCGCGCTGGATGCATGCAGCGCTCGACGAGAAGAAGCTGGCGAATCGGTGCCAGTCTGATACGACTCGACGTTTGGCCCCGGACCGTCGCACCCTGCACGGTCCGGAAGAAACCCGAAGGGAATCGCCACATGGCAACAGGAACCGTCAAGTGGTTCAACGCGGAAAAGGGCTTCGGCTTCATTGCCCCCGAGGACGGAAGCCCCGACGTCTTCGTCCACTTCTCCGCCATCACCGGCAGCGGCTACAAGTCGCTCGACGAGAACCAGCGAGTGGAGTTCGACTCTGTCCAGGGCCAGAAGGGCCCGCAGGCAGAGAACGTTCGCGCGATCTGATTCGCCACCGAACCTGCTGAACGAGGCGGGGCTCCGGAGATTTCGTCTCTGGAGCCCCGCCTCATTCGTGTCTCAGGTGTGCGGCCACCGGGCGTCCGGCCATCTCCTAGCCCGCTGCATAAAGAGCTGGAAATCGCGTGCGAACTGCCACCTCGTCCTCTGTCCACCTGTCCTGCCCACCAGCCCAGGCGTCCGACGTCATGCGCCCACGACTTACTGCGCGATGGGCGCGGTGATCAGCTCCTCCGGTATGCCGAGGGCATCCACCAGCGTCGCCACCTGCGGCCGCAGCTCCTGACACAGATCGTTCACCGCGCGGGCGACTGCCCGGCTGCGAGCGGTGGTGAGGCGACCGTGCTCGAGGAACCACGCCTTGTCCTCCTCGATCGAGCTCAACGCGTAGAGGATGAGCACTCGCTCGAGTAGGTTCTTGGCCGCGCCGTCCGCCATGGCCTGCTGCGCCTCGATCGCGTCCTCGAGCACGCACCGGTCGATATGGCTGCGAGCAGCGAGCAACACGTGGTCCTGGGCATTGTTGAAGAGCTCGAAAGCATTGTCCCTGTCGGCTTTCCGAAGCCGCGCGCCGAGCGTCTCCAGGACGTGATCGGCCCGCTGCTCGAACATCGAAGCTGCCCAGCCCAGGCTGTCCATCGCGGATTCGTCGTCGCGTCCGGTGGCGGCGTCGATCAACCGCTGAATCCTCGCCCGGCCCGTGGTGCGCTCGACGATGCGCTCGCTGACCTGGCCCGCGATCTTCCCGACCATGGCCGGTATGTCGAGGTCCCCCCACATCGCCTGGTAGTCGGTGAGCAGTCCCTTGGCCGCGAGCTGCAACAGGACCGTGTTGTCACCCTCGAACGTGGTGAACACGTCGACGTCGGCACGCAGCTGGCTCAGCTGGTTCTCGGCCATATAACCTGCCCCGCCGCACGCTTCGCGGCACGCCTGAATGGTGTCGAGCGCGTGCCACGTGGTGACGGCCTTGAGCCCGGCGACCCGCGACTCGAGTTCACGTTGTCCCTCGACATCGCGCTCGGTCCCCGGCGGACCTCCCTGCAGCTCCTGCAACCGTTCGGTCACGGCGTTCTGCGCGAAGCTGAGCGCGATCGACTTCGCCAGTCGAGGGAGCAGCTTGCGTTGGTGCGCAAGGTAATCCAGCACGACGATCTCCTCCTGGTCCGCTGACGCGGCGAACTGCCGCCTCGTCGAGCCGTACCGGAGGGCGATCGCCAGCGCCTTCTTCGCGGCCGCTCCGGAGCCGCCGCCGACACATACCCGGCCGCGCACGAGCGTGCCGAGCATGGTGAAGAAGCGGCGGTTCGGGTTGTCGATGTCCGAGACGTAACTGCCGTCCGCGTCGATGTCCCCGAAGGCGTTGAGGAGGTTGTCCTTCGGCACTCTCACCTGATCGAACGCGAACGTGCCGTTGTCCACGCCGGGAAGCCCGCCCTTGGGACCGTTGTCACCGATCGTCACGCCGGGCAACGGTTTTCCGTGTTCGTCGCGGATCGGCACGAGCACCGCGTGCACGCCGTGCTCGCCTGCGCTGGTCACGAGTTGCGCGAAGACCACCGCGATCCGCGCGTCGCGCGCCGCGTTGCCGATGTAGGTCTTCGTCGCGCTCTCCGTCGGTGTGTCGATGACCAGCTCGCCTGTCGAGCCGTCATACGTGGCAGTGGTTTCCAGGGCTTGTACGTTGCTGCCGTGCCCGACCTCGGTCATCGCGAAGGAGCCGAGCAGCCGGCCGGTCATGATGTCCTCCAGGTATGCCGCATGGTGGCGCCGCGTGCCGAGCCGTGCCACGGCGCCGCCGAAGAGCCCGAACTGCACGCCGGTCTTGACGAGCAGCGAGAGATCTCCGTAGGCCTGCATCTCGAACAGCACGCAGGATGCGGCGTAGTCCAGCTCGCCGCCGAACTCCGTCGGGAATCCGATCCGGCCGTAGCCGAGTTCGGCGATCTTCAGCAGGGCTTCGGTGGTGCGCGTGCGGTGCTCCTCCACAGTCAGACCGGCGGGGGCCAGCATCACGTCGGCCGGCAGCTCCGCCCGGGCACGCTGTCGTAACTCGATCCAGCGACCGTCGAGGACGTCACGAAGGGTCTGTGCGATGGGGTTGGTCATGGGGTACTCCTCGGGTCCAGTCCGAGTGCTCCGGACAGTCCATAGGTCGCGAACTCGGCAAGGTGTCGGACGACGACCGCGCGGGGCGGTCGCTGTGGATCGGCGAGCCACCGGTCGGCCGACTCGCGAACGAAGCCGATCAGCCCATGGGCCCAGATCCGGGATGCGGTGGTGGGCTGCCCCGCGGCCTCGAGTGCGTCGGCGAAGATCGGTTGGAGCACGCCGGCGATGGTGTCGCTGATGCCGATGACCGGGTCGTCCTCGGGTGAGACGTTGAGCGCCGGGCGGCGCACCACGAAGCGATAGACCTCCGGGTCTCGTTCGACCTGTGCGAAATAGCTGTCGATCACCGCCTCGATGACGGCCCGTGTGTCGCCGGCCAACGGTGCCGAGCCGGTGGCCTCGCCAGCCCGGTCCAGCACCTGCTGCAGATCGCCCAGCACGTTGTTGTCCACGGTGCCGCACACCGCCAGGTAGAGACCGAGCCGATCACCGAAGTGGCGGTAGATGACCGTCTTGCTGGTGCCCGCCTCCGCTGCGATCTCGTCCATGCCGACCGTCGCGCCGTGTGCTCGGATCGCCCGGATCGCCGCCTCGGTCAACTCCCGGCGTCGCTGTTCGCGGTGTGCGGTCCACCGCGCGTCCCGACCGTCGATCCGGTCCTCGGTCATGCCCATGGGTGGTAACAATACCCGAAACTAGTCGTACCTGCTACTCTCGGTATCGGTAATCGAATCAACCGGTGAAACCACGGAGACTTCTGCACATGACCATTCGTGACGTTTACGTCCTCGGCGGCAACCGTATCCCCTTCGCCCGGTCCGGCGGCGCCTATCTCAAGGCGTCCAACCAGGACATGCTCACGGCGGCCCTCGACGGGCTCGTCGCTCGCTTCGGCCTCGCGGGGGAGCGGCTCGGCGAAGTCGCCGCCGGCGCCGTGCTGAAGCACGCACGCGACTTCAACCTCACCCGCGAGTCGGTGCTCGGCTCCCATCTCTCACCCACGACACCGGCGTATGACGTGCAACAGGCGTGCGGCACCGGGCTTGAGGCGACCATCCTGGTCGCGAACAAGATCGCCCTGGGCCAAATCGACTCCGGCGTGGCCGGCGGCACCGACACGACCTCGGATGCGCCGCTGGCGGTGAACGATTCGCTGCGTCGGACGCTGCTGAAGCTCAACTACGCCAAGACTCCGCAGCAGCGGATCTCGGCACTGACCAAGATCCGCCCCAGTCAGCTGGCTCCCGACCAGCCGAGCAACGGTGAGCCACGCACCGGATTGTCGATGGGCGAGCACCAGGCCATCACCACCAAGGAGTGGGGGATCACCCGGGAAGCGCAGGACGAGTTGGCCGCCGCCAGCCACCGGCGGCTCGCAGCGGCCTACGAGCGTGGCTTCTTCGACGACCTGCTGACGCCATACCTGGGTCTCACCAAGGACAACAACATGCGTCCGGACAGTTCCCCAGAGAAGCTGGCGAAGCTGAAGCCGGTCTTCGGCAAGGGCGACGGCGCGACGATGACGGCCGGCAACTCGACTCCGCTCACCGACGGCGCGTCGGTCGTGCTGCTCGGCTCGAAGGAGTGGGCCGACGAGCACCGCATCACCCCGCTCGCGCGCTTCGTCGACGCCGAGACCGCGGCCGTCGACTATGTGACCGGCGAGGAGGGGCTGCTGATGGCGCCGCCTTACGCCATCGCCCGGTTGCTGCGGCGCAACAACCTCACCTTGCAGGACTTCGACTTCTACGAGTTCCACGAGGCGTTCGCGTCCACCGTGCTGTGCCACCTGGCCGCGCTCGCGAGTGACGAGTTCGGCAAGGAAAAGCTCGGTCTGGACGGTGCGCTCGGGGAGATCGACCGCGCCAAGCTGAACGTCAACGGTTCCTCGTTGGCCGCCGGCCACCCCTTCGCGGCAACCGGCGGACGCATCGTCGCATCGACCGCAAAGATGTTGCGGGAGAAGGGCTCCGGCCGGGCGCTCATTTCGATCTGCGCGGCCGGAGGGAACGGCGTTGTCGCCATCCTGGAGGCGGTGCAGGCATGAGCGACAGCTACTCGAACCTGGTCAACAAGAACCCGCTCGGCAAGAAGGTCGCCGGGCAGCTCGGACTGCCCAAGCCGGCCATCCTGCGGCGCTACGAGGAGGGTCAGGACCTGCTCGTCGGGCCGGCCGCAGTCGCGGGCATCGGTGATGCACCGGTCGCGACGTCGGCGGTCGCGATCCTCAAGGCGTCCGGCGCTGTCGTCATGCACGCCGCGCCGCAGACCTCGTATGACGCGCGCCTGGGCGCGATCGTCTTCGACGCGACCGCGATGCGCACGCTGGATCAGCTCGACGAGTTCCGCGCCACGGTGGCGCCGGCGATCAAGCAGCTCGGCGCGTCCGCGCGACTGGTGGTCATCGGCACCACCCCGGCGGACCTCGACGACGCCGAGGCAGCCGCCACGCAGCAGGCATTGGAGGGCATCACGCGTTCCGTTGGCAAGGAACTGCGTCGGGGCAGCACCGCCAATCTGCTCTGGACCGACCGGGACGCGCAGAGCGACGCCTCTGTGCTGGCGGCACCGCTGCGCTTCCTGCTGTCCGCGCGATCGGCATACGTCGACGGTCAGCCGGTGCGGGTCCGGGCCGCCGACGTGCCGGACGTGACCGACTGGCGGCATCCGTTGCGGGGACGGATCGCGGTCATCACCGGTGCGGCGCGCGGCATCGGCGCCGAGATCGCCGCGGTGTTCGCTCGTGCCGGGGCAACCTTGATCCTGGTCGACATCCCCGCGTCGGGCGATGCGCTCAGCAGGGTCGCCAACGAACTCGGAGCGACCGCGCTGCAGGTCGACGTCACCGCCGACGACGCCGGAGCAAGGATCGCGGAAGCCGTCGCCCGCCACGGCGACAAGCTCGACATCATGGTGCACAACGCCGGCATCACCCGCGACAAGCTCTTCGTCAACACCGACGAAAACCGTTGGGGCAGTGTGCTGGACGTCAATCTCCGCGCGCAGTTCCGCATCAACAAGGTGCTGCTGGACCAGACGGTCACCGGCGGGCTGGCCGATGGTGGCCGCATCGTCGCGGTCGCGTCGATCAGCGGCATCGGTGGCAACCGGGGCCAGTCCAATTACGCCGCTTCCAAGGCCGGTGTCATGGGCATGGTGCGGCAGCTCTCGGCGAATCTCGCCGACCGCGCGATCACCGTCAACGCCGTGGCTCCCGGTTTCATCGAGACGGAGATGACCGCCAAGATCCCGTTCGCCACCCGCGAGGTCGGCCGCCGCCTCAACTCCCTGCTGCAGGGCGGCCGGCCCGTCGACGTCGGTGAGGCGATCGCGTTCTTCGCCGAGCCCGGCGCGGCCGGTGTCACCGGGCAGGTGCTGCGTGTGTGCGGCCAGAGCCAGTTGGGTGCTTGAAGTGCCGACCGAGTCGAGGAAGCGGGGTCCCCGCGAAGTATTCGGGGGAGCGAAGCGGAGGAGAAACTTCGTGGGGTGCAGGACACGAGCTTGCGAGGCCCGCAGACCAGGGGAGAGGCACGACACATGGATCAGCTGACGGAGGTCATCGAACTGGAAGGCACCCCGAGCCTGCCGAGGATCTTCGCGCGTGCCCTGGCGACCTCTCGCGGTCGCCACGGCAAGGGCGGCCTGCCCGGTCTGCAGGTGGTCCGTCGCGGCGTGCAGGTCGACCCGGGAGCCCTGGCGGACTACGACCACGTGTCCGGCTTTGCGCTGCGTGATCAGCTTCCCGCGACCTACTTGCACAACCTCGTCTTCCCCTTGCAGGTCACGCTTTTCGCGGACCGGCGCTACCCCTACCCGCTGATGGGAAGCGTGCACCTGGACAACACCCTCACCGTGCACCGTCCGGTTCGGATCGGCGAGCCGCTCGACCTGTCGACCTGGGCCACCAATGCCCGCCCGCACAAGGCCGGGGTGCAGGTCGATGTCGTGTCGGAGGCACACGTCGGCGACGAGTTGGTGTGGGAGGGCCTGGCGACATACCTCTATCGCGGCCAGCGGATCGATGGAGAGGTACCGCCGCGCCCGGCCGAGTCCGATGCGCCGGACGGTCCCGGGATGATCTGGCGGCTGTCCGGCGACCTGGGCCGCCGGTTCGCCGCCGTCAGCGGTGACGTCAACCCGATCCACCTGCGTTCCGTCATGGCCAGGGCCATGGGGTTCCCGACCACGATCGTGCACGGGATGTGGAGCCAGGCGGCGATGCTCGCCGCGGTCGAGAACCGCCTGCCCGAGGCGTATGTCGCCGCGATGTCGTTCCGCAAACCGGTGCTGATTCCCGGAACGGTGCGCCTCGTCGCCCACCGGAGCGGCGGCTCCTGGAACCTGGCGCTGCGCGACCATCGCAAGGGAACCGTCCTCGTCCGCGGGGAGGTTGCGCCGATTTCGTGATCGAACAGGCTGTGAGGTAGCCTTTTCGCTGCGCTGCTCGGGCAGAGCGACGACACGTCGCGCTCGTGACAGGCAGGCCCCTATAGCTCAGTCGGTAGAGCGTCTCCATGGTAAGGAGAAGGTCAACGGTTCGATTCCGTTTGGGGGCTCTGGTGGGCCGAAGGTCCATCCCCCGAGGCGGGGTAGCTCAGCTGGTTAGAGCGCACGACTCATAATCGTGAGGTCGCGGGATCGAGCCCCGCCCCCGCTACCAAGACAGACCGACAGACGCACCAAGACAGAGAAACTCCGAGAGCAGGTTGCCGTGGCCAGCAAGAGCGCAGACATTCGCCCCAAGATCACCTTGGCGTGCACCGAGTGCAAAGAGCGCAACTACGTGACGAAGAAGAACCGTCGCAACAACCCCGACCGCGTGGAGTTCAAGAAGTACTGCCCGCGTGACAAGAAGCACACCGTGCACCGCGAGACTCGTTGATCGAGACTCGCCATACGCACGAGAAGCGCCCCGGACCACGGTCCGGGGCGCTTCGGGTTTGCGATCCCGAATCGCGGGTGTGGCGATTCGTCGGTGCGGCGCCGACTACTCTGACGCCATGGCTGTGAACCCTGAGGTGGCCGGGCGGAGCTACCCGCCGTCGGCTCCGTATGTCGTGTCACGCGCGAAGATCGCCGAGTTCGCGAAGGCCGTCGGTGCGACGGACGAGGCGCACTTCGATCCGGAGGTCGCGCGCTCGCGCGGCTATGCCGACGTCATCGCGCCGCCCACCTTCGCGGTGATGATCTCCCAGCAGGGTGACGCCAACGTGATGACGGACCCGGAGGCCGGCATCGACTACACCCGGCTGGTGCACGGCGAACAGTCGTTCGAGCACCACCGTCCGCTGGTCGCCGGCGACGAGGTGCGGGCCACGACGACCATTGAGAAGGTCCGCCAAGCGGGCGGCCACTCCATGGTGACCATGGGCACCAAGCTCACGACACCGGACGGTGAGGTCGTGACGAGCGCGACGTCGGTGGTCGTCATCCGGGGGGAAGAGGCATGACCCGGGTCGAAGCGGGGACCGTGCTCCCCTCGCGCACCGTGCACGTCGACCGCGCCACCCTGATCCGCTATGCCGGTGCGAGCGGTGACTTCAACGTCATCCACTGGGACGAGCAGGTGGCGAAGTCGGTCGGCCTGCCCGACGTCATCGCACACGGCATGTGGACCATGGGTGCCGCCATCCAGCCGGTCGTCGACTGGTTGGGCGACGCGGGACGTGTCACGTCATACGGCGTGCGGTTCAGCGCCCCGGTGCCGGTGCCGCACGACGGCGGCGCGGACGTGGAGTTCGGTGCGACGGTGAAGGATGTCGATGGCGACACCGCGATGATCGACATCACCGCGACGTCCGGAGGGCAGAAGGTGCTGATGCGCGCACGGGCCACCGTGCGGCTCGAGGAGAAGTCCGCCTGATGCGTGAGGCCACCGGGGTCGAGCTGGCCCCGCTGACGACCATGCGCGTCGGGGGCCCGGCCGCCCGGCTCGTCGTCGCCGAGACCACGGACGAGATCGTCGACGTCGTCCGCGAGGTCGACGACGCGGAGGAGCCGCTGCTCGTGCTGTCCGGCGGATCCAATCTGGTGGTCTCGGATGGCGGGTTCGCCGGCACGGTCGTGCGCATCGCCAACGCCGGCATCGACGTCGAGTCGGCCGACGCCTGCGGTGGCGTGCAGGTGCGAGTGGCCGCCGGCGAGGAGTGGGACGACTTCGTCGCGCGCTGCTGTGTCGAAGGGTGGTCGGGTGTCGAGGCCCTGTCCGGCATACCGGGCCTGGCCGGCGCGACGCCGGTCCAGAACGTCGGCGCCTACGGCCAGGAGGTCGCGCAGACGATCGCGTCGGTGCGCACCTGGGACCGGCAGGAGCAGCAGGTACGCACCTTCGCCAACGCGGAGTGCGAGTTTGCCTATCGACACTCGCTTTTCAAGGGTTCGTCATACCGTGACGGCGGCCGATACGTCGTGCTCGACGTCCTTTTCGCGCTGCGCCCGACGGAGCTTTCGCAGCCGGTGGGCTACGCCGCGCTCGCGCAGGGGCTGGGCGTCGAGATCGGCGATCGGGTGCCGCTCGCGGACGCACGGGAGGCGGTGCTCGAGCAGCGCCGGCGTCGCGGGATGGTCCTCGACCCGGCCGACCACGACACCTGGTCGTGCGGCTCGTTCTTCACCAACCCGATCATCAGCGCGGCTGCGTATGACGACCTCGCGCGCGTCGCGGCCGCGCGCTTTGGCGTCGACGCACCGCCACCGCCGCAGTGGCCCACGGACGGGACCGGCGTCAAGACCAGTGCCGCCTGGCTGATCCAGCACGCGGGCTTCGACAAGGGGCACGGACTGCCCGGTCCCGCGGCTCTGTCGACCAAGCACCCGCTCGCCATCACCAACCGCGGCGACGCGAAGGCCGCCGACGTCGTCGAGCTGGCTCGTGAGGTGCGCGACGGCGTGCGGGCGGCTTTCGGTATCACGCTCGTGAACGAGCCGGTCTTCGTCGGTCACGAGCTCTGAGGATCGCGCCGGACCTCGTGCTCTCGTGCCGCGGCGTCCGCGGTGTCATCATGGAAGGTGTGACCTCGCAGCACGAGGAGGTCGCGATGTGGCGACTGGTCGAATACGCGGCGGCCTGCGTGGCACCGGCGGCGATCCTGCTCGCGTGTGACAAAGCGGTCCATGCCTGGATCGAGCGCGACCACTCGCGTGCGGCCGGGCCGGCCCCCGCCGCACGGGACATCGCCCGTCTCTCCTCGGACCTGACCCGCCTGTATGCCGAGCTCGACGTCCTCCGCTCGTCGAAGGCGGCGGCGCGGGTCCACCGGCTGCGCGCCACGACTCTCGCCTACGACGACGTCCTCGAATCCTGTTGTGCGGCGCTGCAAGTCACCGATAATCTGCCGCCGCGCGAATGGTCCTCGGTGGAGCGGCTCGAGGTGGAGGCCACCCTGGAGGAGGCCGGCCTGCGCTGGTGACGAGATGACCGACTACTCCGCTCGGTCACGACGGTGGCCGGCCCCCGGGCGCTGAGTTGAGCCACCTCTCGATGTCCGTGTATGCCGCCTCGCGGACGTCCCCCGGCGCCAGGGACGCGTCGATGGAGGAACGGGCGAGCGCGGCCAGCTCACGATCGGTGAAGGCGTGGTCTTCCCGCGCCGAACGGTATTGATCGGCAAGCCGATTGCCGAAGAGCAGCGGATCGTCGGCGCCGAGTGCGATCGTCGCGCCCGCGTCGACCAGCGTGCGCAGCGGCACTTCGCCGGGCGTCCGATAGACACCGAGAGCCACATTGGAGCCGGGGCAGACCTCGAGCGCGACGCCGGAGTCGACGACCCGGTTCAGCACCGAGGTCGACTCGACCGATCGCACGCCGTGCCCCAGCCGGGTCGGCTGCAGCGAGCCGAGCGTCTCGTTGACGGCGGACGGCCCGAGCAGTTCCCCGGAGTGGGGGACCGACGCCAGCCCCGCCTTGCGGGCAATCGCGAAGGCCGGAGCGAAGTCGGTTGTCACCCCGCGACGTTCGTCGTTCGACAGGCCGAAGCCGACGACCTCGCCCGGTCGATCGCCTGCATGCTTGACCGCCAGACGGGCCAACGTCCGGGCATCCATCGGGTGCTTCAGTCGTGAGGCCGCGACGATGACGCCGACCCCGATCGGCAGCTCGGCGCTCGCGGACCGTGCCTCGTCCAGAACGATCTCCAGCGCCGGAGTGATGCCGCCCAGCCCGGCAGCGTATGACGTCGGGTCGACCTGGAGCTCCAGCCAGCGCGAGCCTTCCGCGACGTCGTCCTCGGCCGCCTCCCGCACCAGGCGGCGCAGGTCGGACTCGTCCCTGACGCAGGCGCGGGCGGCGTCATACAGCCGCTGGAAGCGGAACCAGCCGCGTTCGTCCCGGGCCGAAAGCGTCGGCGGCCACTGCGCGAGCAGCGCCTCGGGCAGCCGTACGTCGTGCTTGGCCGCCAGCTCGCGCAGCGTCGAGATCCGCAGTGACCCGGTGAAATGCAGGTGCAGGTGCGCCTTGGGCAGCGCGAGGACCGACCGCGTCGGGGATCCGTGCTGCGCGCCCGTGCTCGGCTCCGGCATGGCTCGAACCTAATGGACCGGCTCGGTGGTCGAGACCGTGGGCGGCCCTGAGGCAACGGGACGTGGACCGACGGAACCGCACGTCGTCGGTCACCGTTTTGTTGGGAGCGGGGCCGACCCCGTATGCTTGACACACCGATCAACCTCAAGCTGATGTGGCATGCCCGAAAAACGGGCCTGCGACGCGGTTTGAACGCTCGGAGGGCACTAGCTCAATTGGCAGAGCACCGGTCTCCAAAACCGGGGGTTGGGGGTTCAAGTCCCTCGTGCCCTGCAGGACAGGTCCATCAGCACCGACAAGGCAGGATTCATCGTGAGCACGAGCACCGCCTCCATGCGTGGCTCGACGGAGGAGAAATCCCCCCGCGGGCTTGGGAAGATCCTGCTGTTCATCCGGCAGGTCATCGATGAGCTGCGCAAGGTCGTGCGGCCGACACGCGACGAGCTGGTCAGCTACACGGTGGCGCTGATCGTCTTCCTGGTGCTGATCATGGCCTACGTGGTCGGTCTGGATCAGCTGATGGTGCATCTCGTCGGCTGGGTCTTCGGCTGACCCGCGACGCTGCCGAAGCGTCTCGCGGAGGCATCGGTCCCGACACGAACATCAAGGAAAGCAGGGCAATGACTGGCGAGCTGGACCCGCAGGAGGCTGCAGCCTTGGACGCGGAGCGCGCCGAGGACCAGGCGTGGAACGCCGATCTCCGGGCTGAGGACGCGCAGGACGCGGACGCGCTCGAGATCGAGCACGAGGCCGCCCGGACGGCGCCCGCCGACGATCTGCGTGAGAGCTACGAGGACGACCTCGACCTCGCGGACGGCGACAGCCTGAGCGAGGAAACCCTGGCTGCCGCTGGTGAGGGTGCTGACCCCGACGACCCGGCGGAGCTCGAGGCCATCCACGGCGACTACGACGGGGCTGACGGCGACGACGGCGACCTCGACCTGGATGCCGCCGAGGCGACGGACGACCCGCAGGTGGAGGCCGAGATCGCCGAGGCCGACGCCGACCCGCTGGCCGAGGCCGATGCCGAACACGACGAGAACGACGTCGACGGCGCCGAGGGCGACGAAGAGGCCGAGGCCGCGGTCGCCGGTGAAGCAGCCGACCTCGGTGAGGACCTCGCGTCGGATGAGGACACCGACACGAGTTCCGACGACACCGAGGACGAAGCCCCGGCGCTCAGCGCCGAGGAGCAGCGCGAGGCGTTCATCGCCGACCTGAAGGCGCAGTTCGGCGAGTGGTACGTCGTGCACTCCTACGCCGGCTACGAGAAGCGCGTGAAGGCCAATCTCGAGACCCGTATGACGAGCCTCAACATGGAGGACTACATCTTCCAGGTCGAGGTCCCCATGGAGGAATTCACCGAGATCAAGAACTCCCAGCGCAAGACCGGCACCCGCGTGCGGATGCCCGGTTACGTGCTGGTCCGGATGGATCTGACCGACGAGAGCTGGGGCGCGGTCCGCCATACCCCTGGGGTGACCGGCTTCGTGGGCAACGCCCACCAGCCCTCGCCGCTCTCGATCGACGAGGTCGTCACCATGCTCGACCCGGTCTTCGAGGAGCCGGCCGGTGAGGCGGGGGCCGGTGCGGCTGCCGCCGCCGGTGGCACCGCCAAGCCGGGCAAGGCGGCGGCGTCCGCGGACGTCGACTTCGAGGTCGGCGAGTCGGTCACCGTCATGGAGGGTCCGTTCGAGACGCTGCCGGCCTCCATCTCCGAGATCAACACCGACACCCAGAAGCTCAAGGTGCTGGTGTCCATCTTCGGCCGGGAGACCCCGGTCGAGCTGTCGTTCAACCAGGTCGCAAAGATCTGATCGGTATGACGACAAACTGACAGGGATCACCCTGCCAGGACATTGCAACCGGGTCATCGCCCACGGCGTAGGCCCACGAAAAGGAACAGAGCATGCCTCCCAAGAAGAAGGTCTCCGGCTTCATCAAGCTGCAGATCCAGGCCGGTCAGGCCACCCCCGCCCCGCCCGTCGGTCCCGCCTTGGGTCAGCACGGCGTCAACATCATGGAGTTCGTCAAGGCGTACAACGACGCCACGGCGGACAAGCGCGGCAACGTGATCCCGGTGGAGATCACGGTCTACGAAGACCGTTCCTTCACCTTCGTCACCAAGACGCCGCCGGCCGCGGAGCTGATCAAGAAGGCCGCCGGTGTCGCCAAGGGCTCCGGTGAGCCGCACAAGACCAAGGTCGGCAAGCTGACCAAGGAGCAGGTGCGCGAGATCGCCCAGGAGAAGATGTCCGACCTCAATGCCAACGACGTCGACCAAGCGGCGCGCATCATCGCGGGGACGGCTCGCTCGATGGGTATCGAAACCGAGTGACGTCGGTCGAGCGTCGTCCTGAGTAGCCCGAGGCGCTAGCCGAGGGCGTATCGAAGGGTAGGGCGAGGCGCTAGCCGAGCCCGTATCGAGACCACGCCATACACCACACCGTGGATGGGCCTGCTTCGGCCCGCACAACCACAACCCTGAAGGGAACAACATGAAGCACAGCAAGAACTACCGCGCAGCGGCGGAGCAGATCGACAAGAGCAAGCTCTACACCCCGCTGGAGGCGGTGCGTCTGGCCAAGTCCGGCGCGAAGACCAAGTACGACTCGACCGTCGAGGTGGCTTTCCGTCTCGGTGTCGACCCGCGCAAGGCCGACCAGATGGTGCGCGGCACCGTCAACCTGCCGAACGGCACGGGCAAGACCGCCCGCGTGCTCGTTTTCGCCAACGGTGACAAGGCCGCTGCGGCCGAGGCCGCCGGTGCGGACTTCGTCGGGTCGGACGAGCTGCTGGACAAGGTTGCCGGTGGCTGGACCGACTTCGACGCGGTTGTCGCCACCCCGGACCTGATGGGCAAGGTCGGTCGTCTCGGTAAGATCCTCGGCCCGCGTGGTCTGATGCCCAACCCGAAGACCGGCACGGTCACGATGGACGTCGCCAAGGCGGTCTCGGACATCAAGGGCGGCAAGATCGAGTTCCGTGTCGACAAGCACGCCAACCTGCACTTCATCATCGGCAAGGTGTCCTTCGACGAGAAGGCCCTGATCGAGAACTACGGTGCGGCGCTGGACGAGATCCTGCGGCTCAAGCCGGCTGCGTCGAAGGGTCGCTACATCTCGAAGGCGACGATGTCGACGACGATCGGCCCGGGTATCCCGCTCGACCCCTCGGTCACCCGCAACCTGCTCGAAGAGGGCGCCGACGCCTGATCGTCGCCTCTGTACCACCGAAGCGGCCGTCGTCCCTGCTGGGACGGCGGCCGTTCGTCGTCGGCGGGTGGATTCGGCGGAAGTAGGTCAGCTCCCGGGTGCGGGCGGCTACTGTTGCGCCATGCGAAATCAGGGGGCTCGCCGGGTCGTCACATGGGCGGCCGCAGCAGCGCTGGCCGCGCTCACCCTGAGCGGTTGCAACTCTTCGCCACAGGCGACGTCGGCAAGCACCGCATCACGGGCCGCGCCGCACTCCGCGGCGAAGACGACCTCGTCACCGACGGAGCAGCCGACCACCACCAGCGCCGTCCACAGCACTCCGGCTGCCACCCGGGCGGCCGTCAAGGTCGGCGACACGGTTTCCGCGGCCGAACTTCAAAGCCGGACCAAGCCGACCATGCGCGGGAAGTCGGCGCACGTCACGCTGACGATCGGTCCGCAGCGCCGGGTCCTCGCCACAGGCGTCGTGTCGTATGCCGCTGACGGCACTGCCGCCGAGAAGTTGACCGAGCAGATCGCGGGCCAGAAGGTAGAACTGCGGTATGTCGAGGACGTGCTCTACCTCAGCGTGCCCTCGGAGGGATCCGGCTGGCTGGCGATCCGGCCCGGTGGCACAGATGCGCTGTCGAAGCAGTTCGCGCCGCTGCTGGCGACCATCCGGCAGAGCCAGGGTGGCCAGGTTGCCGTCGCGCCCGGCGTGGCCTGGCACGTCACGTCGGTCACACCGGCCG
This sequence comes from Flexivirga sp. YIM B11880, assembly GCF_058148645.1. NCBI lineage: Bacteria > Bacillati > Actinomycetota > Actinomycetes > Micrococcales > Dermacoccaceae > Flexivirga > Flexivirga sp. YIM B11880. The sequence continues at coordinate 55,805 of NZ_JBMAMH010000001.1, read as the reverse complement.
GCGCGACCTATCGGGCACACCTGACCGCCGCCCAAGTGCGCGCCCAGCAGCACAAGATGGGTCTCGACAAGCTGATGAAGTCGCCGGCCAAGAGCGAGGACGTCGTCGAAGTCCTGTCACCGGCCGGGCTGCCGCTCAGCACGGAGGTGGTTGTGGGTGGTGTCAGTTCCTTACAGATGCGTTATGCGGCCTGGGGGCCGGCGATCACGATCACCGCTCCGGCCGACTCAACGGACGCGTGAACCTCTTCAGAACCCATCGCAGTCTCATCGGCGCGATTCTCACTGACGAGCAGCGGCACCGATCAGCGTCGCCAGACGACGTATGGCGAACTCGTAACCCTGCGAGCCGCATCCGACGATGACTGCCGCGGCGACGTCGGACAGGTAGGAATGGTGCCGAAATGCCTCTCGTGCATGCACATTGGAGATGTGCACCTCGATGAACGGCGCGCTCACGTTGGCCAGAGCGTCGCGAATCGCGACCGACGTGTGGGTGTAGGCCCCGGCATTGAGCACGATGCCCGCCGTGCTCTGCCGCACGCTCTGCAGCTTGTCGACGATGGCGCCTTCGCCGTTGCTCTGGAAGCAGTCCACGGTGAGGCCGAACTCGCTTGCCGTCGCGGCACATCGGGCCTCGATGTCGGCCAGCGTCTCGTGACCGTAGATCTCCGGCTCGCGTGTGCCGAGCAGGTTGAGATTGGGGCCGTTGATCACGGTCAGGGACTGGGTCGGCATGTCACTCCTTCGGGGATCTGCGTGCGCAGAAGGTCAGCGTAGGCGGCACGGTCCGGTCGAGGCGCGGACCACCAGGTGCGTGGGGAGTTGCCAGGACTGCTCGGTGCGGGTTCGCTGCAGGCCGAGCTGGATCAACGTGTCCACGGCCCTGGCTCCCGCGTCCTGCGTGTGCTCGGCGAGGGTCGTGAGGGTCGGCGTACACAGGTCCGCGCCGAAGATGTTGTCGAAGCCGACGATGCTCACGTCCTCGGGCACCCGCACCCCGCGGTCGAGCAGCCGGCGGATGACGCCCAGCGCCAGCATGTCGTTGTGGCAGACAGCAGCGGTGGTGCCGGAGGTCAGCACCGCGTCCGCGGCGCCAGCGCCGGCCTCCCGGGTGGGCGAGTAGGGACCGAGGCGGCTGACCGTCATACCGACAGCCTTCGCCGCCTTTTCCAGCCCGGCCCAGCGCCGGCGGCCGGACCACGACTCCGGCGGGCCGGCCAGGAAGACCGCGGAGGGGTGGCCGTGCGACGCCAGATGGTCGATGATCTGCCGGGTGCCCGAGGCGAAGTCCGCGACCACGCCGGTGATGCCGGGGATCGCCCGGTTGAGCAGCACGAGGTTGTTGAGTTCGGCCGCGCGGCGCAGTTCGCTGTCCGGCAGTCGCGACGCGCTCAGCACGAAACCGTCGACGGCCGGCCCGAGCCGGCGCAGCAGCTCGGCCTCGGTGGCCACCGACTCCTGGGTGTCGCCGAGCACCAGCGTCCGGCCCGATCGGGCAGCGGCGCCCTCGGCACCCTTGATCACGCCCGCGAAATAGGGATTGGTGATGTCCGGGACGAGCAACGCCAGCGTCTCCGTGCGGCCGCTCTCCAGCGCACGCGCCATCGGATTCGGCGTGTAGCCAAGCCTTTTCGCGACTTCGAGGACGTGGTCACGCGTCACCTGGTTGACCCGGCCCGGGTTGGTGAAGGAACGCGACACTGTCGAGGCCACCACACCGGCCTCCTTCGCCACATCGGTGATCGTGGCGCGCTTCCGAGGCGATCCACGGCTCATGGCACGAGTATGGCAAAAAATGGCAAACGATTGCCAGGTGATCTGAGTCACTTCTACCGTCTATGACACGCACTGATGCAGGACGATGGAGGACAAGTGATGTCACACAGCACCAGCGAGCAGGAGCGCACGCCGCGCCGGGCGGCGATCGCCGCCTGGACCGGTAGCGCGCTCGAGTACTACGACATGGCCATCTACGGCACTGCCGCAGCACTCGTGTTTCCCAAGATCTTCTTCCCGGAGGCCGATGCGTCGACGGCGACGATCGCGTCCCTCGCGACGTTCGGTGTCGGGTATGTCGCGCGGCCGGTCGGATCGTTCTTCATGGGTCACATCGGCGACAAGCTCGGCCGCAAGCGGGTCCTGATCGGCACCATCATCCTGATGGGCTTGTCGACCTTCCTCGTCGGCTGCCTCCCGACATACGGCCAGGTCGGGCTGTTGGCACCGGCGCTGCTGGTGGTCCTCCGGCTGCTGCAGGGCCTGTCGGCGGCCGGGGAGCAGGCCGGCTCCAACTCCATGACGTTCGAGCACGCACCACAGCATCGACGGGGCTTCTTCACCAGCTTCACGCTGAACGGCACCCAGGGCGGTCAGGTGCTCGCGCCGTTGGTGTTCCTGCCGATCGCGGCGCTGCCCGAGCACCAGCTGCTCACCTGGGGCTGGCGCATCCCGTTCCTGCTGAGTGCCGTGGTCGTCGTCATCAGCTACTTCATCCGCGCCCGCCTCGAGGAGACACCCGAGTTCCGCGCCGAGACCGAGAAGTCGGAGGTCCCGCAGGCGCCGCTGGGCGTGTTGTTCCGTGATCACTGGCGCGGTGTGCTGCGCGTCTTCTTCGCGGCGTTCGTCGCGATGGTCAACACCGTGTTCGCCGTCTTCGCGCTGAACTTCGCCACCTCGGACGCCTACGGCATCGGCATCAGCAAGACCGCGATGCTGTGGCTCGCGATCATCGCGAACGTCGTCGCGCTGGGCACCATCCCGGCCTGGGCGGCGCTGTCCGACCGGATCGGCCGCAAGCCGGTGTTCGTCGGCGGACTCGTCGGCACCGGCATCATGGTCGTGGTCTTCCTCTGGGCCATCTCCACCGGCAGTCTCCCGCTGGTCATGATCACCGGAATCCTGCTCGCCGGCGTGGTCTACTCGATGCCCAACGCGGTCTGGCCGGTGACGTATGCCGAATACTTTCCGACGAGCGTGCGCCTCTCGGGCATGGCGGTCGGCACCCAGTGCGGCTTCGCGCTGGCCGGCTTCACCCCGTCGATCGCCGGCGCGCTGATGGGCGGTCACGCCGGCAACTGGTACAAGGTTGCTGCCTTCGCCCTGCTCGCCTGTGCTGCGTCGGCGATCGCGGTCCTGAGCGGTCCGAGCCGGACCCACACCATGCCGACGGCCGAGCTGGGTGCCAAGCGTGGCTGCGGCCACGAGCTGGTCCCGGCCGTTCCCGCCAACTGACCGGCAACAGGAGCACCCCATGACGCAGCAGACTTCATTCGTGCTGGGCCTGGTCGGCGCCGGCATCAGCGCCTCCCTCACGCCCGCCATGCAGGAGCACGAAGGTTCGGCGTGCGGGCTGAACCTCACCTACCGCCGCATCGATGCCGGCATCCAGCGGTTCACCAGCGCCGACCTGCCGGAGGTCCTGGACTGGGCCGGGCGGCTGGGCTTCGATGGCCTCAACATCACCCATCCGTTCAAGCAGGCCGTCATACCGCTCCTCGACGAGCTGACCGAGGACGCCCATGACCTCGGCGCGGTCAACACCGTCCTGATCCGCGACGGCCGGCTGATCGGCACCAACACCGACTGGTCGGGCTACGGTCAGGCCTTCCGCCGGGTGCTGCCCGACGCGGTCGGCGATCGGGTCGTGCTGGTCGGCGCCGGTGGCGCCGGGTCGGCCGTCGGCTACGCGCTGCTGCACCAGGGCGCGGAGCACGTGAGCGTGGTGGACGTCGATCGCGAGCGCGCCGACAGCTGCGTGACCCGCCTGGCGAAGGTGTTCGGCGACGACCGGGTCGGCGTCGCCGCCGACGCGGCCACCGCGCTGGCCGGCGCGCACGGTCTGGTCAACGCGACGCCGATCGGCATGCTCGGTAAGGAAGGTATGCCGATCGGCGCCGACCTCCTCCGGCCCGACCTGTGGGTGTCCGACGTCGTCTACTTCCCGCTGCACACCGAACTCATCCAGCGCGCAACGGAACTCGGCTGCCGGGTGCTTCGGGGCGGAGGTATGGCGGTGTTCCAGGCGGCCGACGCCTTCGCGCACTTCACCGGCCGGACCCCGGATGCCGACCGGATGATCCGGCACTTCGAGGAGTTGACTGCCTCGTGAGCCGTTGGCACAAGGGCATCGCGACGGTGTCGCTCAGCGGACTCCTCTCCGAGAAGCTGACCACGATCGCGGCCGCGGGCTTCGACGGTGTGGAGATCTTCGACAACGATCTGATCGCGTCACCGCTGCGTCCGGCCGAGGTGGCGGCCCGATGCGCCGATCTCGGCCTCGCCGTGGACCTCTTCCAACCGGTGCGGGACGTGGAGGGCGTGCCGCCCGAGCACTTCGACAAGGTGCTGCACCGGCTGCGCCGCAAGTTCGAGACGGCGCAGCAGCTCGGGGCACCGGTTGTCCTGGCGTGCTCCAACGTCTCGGCGGACGCGATCGACGACCCCGGGCTGCGCGCCGAACAGTTGCACCGGATCGGCGAGCTCGCCGACGCGCACGGCCTGGTCGTCGCCTACGAAGCGCTCGCCTGGGGCCGGCACGTGAACCGGGTCCGGCAGTCGTGGCGCGCCGTGCAGGACGCCGACCACCCGGCGGTCACCCTCGCCGTGGACACCTTCCACCTGCTCGCGCGCGGAGACGACGGAAGCGCGCTGGCCGGCATACCGGGCGACCGGATCGGCTTCCTGCAGGTCGCTGACGCGCCGATGCTCGACATGAACGTTCTGGAGTGGTCGCGGCACTTCCGTTGTTTCCCCGGCCAGGGGACGCTGGACGTGGCGGGTGTCCTCGCCGCAACGCTCGAGGCGGGGTATGCCGGGCCGGTGTCGCTGGAGGTGTTCAGCGACGTGGTGCGGGAGGCACCACCGGCGGTGACCGCACGCGATGCGATGCGTTCGCTCCTCTTCCTCGAGGACCAGGTGACGCGTGAGCTGCCCGCGGTGGCGGCGTCGGACGTGGCGTTCGTGGAACTGGCTGCGACACCGGACGATTCGCAGGTCAAGGCGACCCTGGAGGCCCTGGGTTTCCGCCTGGCCGGTGTCCATCGGACCAAGCCGGTCACCTGGTGGCGCAACGGCGAAGCGGCCGTGGTGCTGAACGGGCAGGAGAGCTCCGCTCACGGGCGGCCGCAGGCCCTCGGTCTGGTCGCGCCCTCGGTCGGCGCCGTGCAGACCCGGGCCAGAGCGCTGGACTGGCCGGAGCTCCAGCACACTCGGGGGGCGGACGAGTCCGCGCTGCCGGGCATCACCGCGCCGAGCGGTGTCCACGTCTTCGTCAGCGCACCGGCCGGTGAGCCGGACGACTGGCACCTGGACTTCCGCGCCGATGGATTCGTCACCGACGGCGGCTGGCTCGGCGTGGACCATCTCGGCATCACCGTGTCGCCGGACCGGCTCGACGAGGAGATGGCGTTCTACCGCATCCTGCTCGGTCTGCGGCCTGGCTCACTCCAGGAGTTCATCCAGCCCCACGGACGGTTGCAGAGCCGCGACCTGCGGCCGGAGAGCGGCAACTTGCGCGTCGTGCTCAATGTGTCGCAGGTCGGCGGGGCGACCGATGCGCCGGACGGCGTCACCCAACTCGCCTTCGCGTGCGCCGACGCGGTCGCCGAGGTCGATCGGCTGCGGGCCGCCGGTGTCGCGTTGATGCCCGTGCCGGACAACTACTACGACGACCTGGACGCGACGTTCGACCTGGTCCCGGGTCTGCTGGCGGTGCTCCGCGAGCACCGGCTCCTCTACGACGCGGACTCCCGGGGCGGCGAGCTGCTGCACGCCTACACCATGCCGTGCGACGGCGGCTTCTTCGTCGAGATCCTCGAGCGCAGAGGCGGTTACGACGGGTATGGCGCTCGCAACACTCACGTCCGGCTGGCGGCACAGACGACCGCATGAGCGATGCCCCGAGCACACGAGTGCTCGGGGCATCGGCGGGGCCACTCAGCGGCGGCGGGCACGTGTCGGCACCAGCACCAGCAGACCGAGCAGCGCCGTCACCACGCCCAGGTAGCCGAGGCCGTGCTCGAACGCGATGCGCGGGCCATGGTCCATGGCACCGAAGAAGACGATGCCGACGAGCGCAACGCCCACCGTGTTGCCGACCTGCTGGACCGCGGACAGCGTGCCGGACACCGACCCGGCTTGTGCCGGACGCACCGCGGACATGACCGCGGCGATCTGGCTGGTCAGGCAGACGCCCATGCCGAGGCCGGTCAGTGCCAGCCCGGGAGCCAGCCACAGCACACTCCCGCCGGAGGCGTCGACCACGACGACCGCCGTGAGGAGGTGACCGAGCAGCGACAAACCTGCGCCGACCGCGATCGTGCGCTCGTCGAAGCGGGCGACCAGCCGTCCCGCCTGAGCGGTGCCGACCAGATAGGCGACGGCCAGCACCGTGAACATGGTGCCGGACTCCAGCGCGCTGAGGCCCCGACCGTCCTGCAGGTAGATCGCGAGGACGAGGAAGTATGACGCCATCCCGAGGAAGAGGACCACCTGCAGCACCAGACCCCGGCGCACCGCCCGCGATCCGTGCAGCACCGCGCCGAGCATCGGCTCCTCGCCCCGGCGCAGCAGTACGGTGCAGCGCTTGGCGAGCAGGGCAGTGAGCAGAACGACGGCGCCGAGGCTGGCCCAGGTCCAGGCCGGCCAGCCGAGCCGGCGGCCCTCGAGCAGCGGCAGCAGCAGCGCGGTGAGCGCGGCGGTCGACAGGGCCGTCTCCGCGAGGTCGAGCCGCGGCGGGTTCTGCGCACGGGTGCCGGGCAGGCGCGGCACGAGGGCGAGTATGCCGCAGCCGATCGGCACGTTGACGAGGAAGATCGAGCGCCAGCCCAGACCGAGCAGGTCAAGCTGGATGAGCGCGCCCCCGATCAGCTGCCCGCTCGCGGCAGCCACCCCCATGGCGGTGGAGTAGGCACCGATCGCGCGGGCGCGTGCCGGTCCCTGGTAGATGTCACCGATCAGCGCGAGCACCATGGGGGTGATGAGGGCGCCGCCGACGCCCTGGACGATGCGCGCACCGGTCAGCGTCTCAATCGTCGGTGCCAGCCCGCACGCGGCGGAGGCGATCGTGAAGAGCAGGACACCGGAGCCGAACATCCGGCGCCGGCCCCACCGGTCGCCGGCCCTGGCCCCTGCGAGGAGGAGCCCGCCATACGTCAGCCCGAAGCCGGCGATGACCCACTCGACCCCGGTGTCGTCCGTGTGCAGGTCCTGCTGCATGGAAGGAAGGGCGACGTTGACGATGAAGAAGTCCAGGACGACCACGAACACGCCGGCGAGCAGCGTGACGAGCGGCAGCCAACCGGCCGGGGACGCCGGATCCGCGGGAGCGGGAACGGTCTTGGGGGAGGCGGAACGCGTGGCGCGTCGCGCTGTGCTGGTTGTTGTCATGGCTCAGTTCTCCGGCCTCCCGCAGGGGGAGACTCAACAACTTCCGTGACATTGACCCTCCCCGTGGGGGAGGGTTGAGCGTTGTGCGCATGACCGACCTGTTGAGCATTGGCGACTTCTCCCGCATGACGTTCCTCAGCGTCAAGGCGTTGCGGCACTACCACGAGGTAGGACTGCTGGAGCCGGCGCGGATCGATCCGCACTCCGGCTACCGCTATTACCGGTCGTCGCAGGTGGCCGACGCGCAGCTGATCCGCCGGTTGCGCGACCTCGACCTGCCCGTCGACGCGGTCCGCCGGGTGGTGAGTGCGCCCGATCCCGCGGCGCGGGACGTCATCATCGCCGAGCACCTGGACCGGATGACCGAGCAATTGCGGCAGACCCAGGAGACCGTCGACTCCCTGCGCCGGATCCTGCAGGACGAGCAGCCGGTGCTCGGCGTCGACACGGTGCACGAGCCGACAGTGCACGCGCTCGTCGTGCGCGCCGACGTCACCGGCGAGACCGCCATGGCCTGGTGGGTGGCTGCCTTCACGGACCTGCACCGCAGGCTGCGGGTCAGCCACGGCCGACGCACCGGACCGGACGGCGTCATCTTCCCGACCGAGTACTTCACCGACGGCGCCGCCGAACTCGTCGCCTACCTCCCCGTCGAGGCGGGCACTCGAGGCGCCGAGGAACTGCCCGGCGGACAGTTCGCCACGACCACATATGACGGACCGTTCATCGACCTGGATCGTGCGTATGGCGTGCTCGGCCGGTCGGTGATGGATCGGGCGATGTCCGGTGACGGTCCGGTCCGCGAACGCTACCTGCCGCGGGGCGACGAGAAGGACCTGCTCGACCACACGACCGTCGTCTGCTGGCCGATTTGCTCCCGGGTCGCCTGAAGCCGTACCCTTGACGCACCGAAGACCGCCGGTTGTTCACGTGGCAGCACGTGACCGAAGGTTCCGCACGACGAGCGGGCGACCAGCGCAGGTGAACCAGCCAGCACGATCACGTCATACCTCCGGGTGTGCCGCCTGATCTCGTGCGAGCCCCGGACATCTGTGCCGGGGCTCTTTTTCGTATGGCGACTCCGGCGCGGCGGCTCCTCGGGACGAACATTCACCGATCAAGGAGGTCCGCATGGCCAAGTCCGACAAGTCGGCAGCCATCGCCGAGCTCACGGACAAGTTCCGTGACTCGGGTGCGGCCGTGCTGACGGAGTACCGCGGCCTGTCCGTGGCCCAGCTGACCCAGCTGCGCAACTCCATCCGTGAGCACGCGACCTACACCGTGGTGAAGAACACGCTCACCAAGCGCGCCGCCGAGGCGGCCGGTGTGACGGCATTCGCGGGCGACCTGCAGGGTCCCTCCGCGATCGCCTTCATCACCGGTGACCCGGTGGAGGCTGCCAAGGGGCTGCGTGACTTCGCCAAGGCGAACCCTCTGCTGGTGATCAAGGGCGGCGTCATGGACGGCAAGGCCCTGTCATCGGAAGAGATCACCACGCTTGCGAGCCTCGAGTCTCGCGAGGTCCTGCTCGCCAAGCTGGCCGGCGCCATGAACGCGTCGCTCAGCCAGGCGGTCTACCTCTTCGCCGCGCCGCTGTCGCAGACCGCTCGGGTCGTCGACGCGCTGCGCGCCAAGGTCGAGACCGAGGGTCCGGTTGCCGCCGACGCCCCGGCCGCGACCGCCGAAGAGACCGCTGCCGAGGCTCCGGCCGAGGCTGCCACCGACGTCGCCGAGGGTGGCGACGAGAGCTGAGTGCCGCTGCGGCACACGGCTCGAACCTGTAGCAACAACAACGCCACTCACGGCATGCGACTCCGGTCGTAGAAACGAACGAAAGGTTGCCAACCATGGCAAAGCTCAGCACCGAAGAGCTCCTTGACCAGTTCAAGGAGATGACCCTGATCGAGCTCAGCGAGTTCGTCAAGGAGTTCGAGGACACCTTCAACGTCACCGCTGCCGCTCCGGTCGCCGTGGCCGCTGCCGGCGGTGCCGCCGGTGGTGCCGCCGCCGAGGCCGAGGAGGAGAAGTCGGAGTTCGACGTCATCCTCACCGCCGCCGGTGAGAAGAAGATCCAGGTCATCAAGGAGGTGCGCGCGCTGACCTCTCTCGGCCTGAAGGAGGCCAAGGACCTCGTCGACGGCGCTCCGAAGCCGGTTCTGGAGAACGTCGACAAGGACGCGGCCGAGAAGGCCAAGGAGCAGCTCGAGGGCGCCGGCGCGACCGTCGAGCTCAAGTGAGCTGACGCTTCACTGCTTCCCTGAGAAGGCCCCGATCCCTGGTGGATCGGGGCCTTCTCGCGTCCCGCGCGGCTCGGCGGGGATGGCGGTCCGCCAGGCGTCCACGCCATCGCTAAGCAAGCGCTTAGTCGATGGTTTACTGTGGAGTAGCACACTCACGACGACCGAAGGGTTGCCCGCATGCGCCTGCACATGTCCGACGAGGATGCTGCGTTCCAGCAGCAGATGCGCGACTTCTTCACCGCGAAGATCCCGGCCGAGCTGCGCAACCGCTGGGCCGCCGGCGGCGAGCCCGGCGCCGACGACATCCGCCAGTCGCAGCGGCTGCTCAACGAGGCCGGACTCGCGGTCCCGCACTGGCCGACCGAGTGGGGCGGCAAGGACTGGACGCAGTTGCAACGCCACATCTACCTGCAGGAGATGCAGGCGGCCAGCGTCCCGCCGCCGCTGGCCTTCAATGCCAATATGGTCGGTCCCGTCATCGCGACGTTCGGCACGCAGGAGCAGAAGGAGCGGTTCCTGCCGGCCACCGCCAACCTGGACATCTGGTGGTGCCAAGGGTTTTCGGAGCCCAACGCCGGCTCCGACCTCGCGAGCCTGCGCACCCAAGCCGTCCTCGACGGCGACGAGTGGGTCGTCAACGGGCAGAAGACCTGGACCACGCTCGGCCAGCACGCCGACTGGATCTTCGCACTCGTGCGCACTGAGCCGGACGCAGCCAAGAAGCAGCTCGGCATCTCCTTCCTGCTCATCGACATGAAGACCCCCGGCATCTCCGTCCGGCCGATCCAGCTGATCGACGGCGGCCACGAGGTCAACGAGGTGTTCTTCGACGATGTACGGGTGCCCGCCGACCAGCTGGTGGGGGAGCGCGGGCAGGGCTGGACCATCGCGAAGTTCCTCCTGGGCAACGAGCGCGTTGGCGTCGCATCCGTCGGCAGCATCAAGCGGGTCCTCGCCAAGGCGAAGGAGTATGCAGCCGCCACCAAGTCCGGTGACGCCACGCTGCTGCAGGACCCGCTGGTCGCGGCACGGCTTGCCGAACTCGAAACGCACGTAGCGGCACTCGAACTCACCGTCCTGCGGGTCGCCGCCAACTCCCACGGCGACAAGCCCGAGCCCGCGTCCTCGATCCTGAAGCTGCGCGGCTCCCAGCTGCAGCAGGACGTCCTGGAGTTCACCGTGGACATCGCCGGGCCGGCCTCGCTGGAGTGGACGCAACCCGACGACACCGACCTCGAAGCCTGGACGGCCCTCGCCACGCCGACCTACCTCAACTTCCGCAAGGCGTCGATCTACGGCGGATCCAACGAGGTGCAACGCAGCATCATCGCCTCGGCCATCCTCGGACTGAAGGGCTGAGCAGACATGGATTTCACGTTCGACGACGAGCAGAAGGCCCTGCAAGACGCGGTCCGCGAGCTGGCCGCCCGCAACGCTCCGGACGAGGCGCACGGCGACGTCCCGGTCGGTCCGGCGACGTACGACGTCAAGGTCTGGGGAGCGCTCGCCGCGATGGGTCTGCTCGCCCTGCCGTTCGGCGAGGACGTCGGGGGAGCGGACGCCTCCACCGTCGAAGTCGCCATCGCCGCAACGGAACTGGGCAAGGCGCGTGTCGTCACGGCATACGCCGACGCGCTCACCGCGGCCGGCCTGATCGCGTTCGGCGGCACCGACGAGCAGCGCAGCAAGCTGCTGCCCGACCTGCTCGACGGCAGCTCGCTCATCGTGCCGGCCCTCGCCGAGCCGGGCCGCGCCTGGTCGCTGGAGGCCCATGACGTCACGGCGTCCGGCACCGGATCGGAGGTGACGCTCACCGGCACCAAGGAGCCGGTGCCGTATGCCGACGCGGCCGACCAGTTCGTGGTGACCGCCCGGGTCGGTGACCGCACCGGGCTGTTCCTGGTGGACGGCGGGCAGGTCTCCGGGATGCGGTTGCGGCTCGACAACACACCGGCCGTCCCGCTGGGCAGCGTCGACGACGCTGCGCGTGCCATCCAGGCAGGTGTCAACCTCGGCATCCTGGCGGTGACGGCGGAAGCCCTCGGCGCCATGGATGCCGCGTTGCCGATGACCGTCGAATACCTCAAGACCCGCAAGCAGTTCGGCGTCCCGCTCACAGCGTTCCAGACCCTGACCCAGCGGGCGGCCGACATGTACGTCTCGCTCGAACTCGCCCGCAGCACCGTGCTCTACGCAGCGATGGCCCTCGCAGCCGACCCGTACGACGCCACGGCCGCCTCCCGCGCCAAGGTCGTGACCGGACAGTCCGGCCGGCACATCGGGCAGGAGGCGATCCAGCTGCACGGTGGCATCGGCATGACCGCGGAGTATGCGGTCGGGCACTACACGGTACGGCTGACGGCGATCGAGCACACCTTCGGCGACACCCGCTGGCATCTCGCCCGGCTGGCGTCCTCGCTGGACGATCACGACCAGGTGGACGTGCTCGCCTGAGGCCGTGGCCCTACGGCAGCGCATTTCAGCCTCAGCACGGCGTTCGAGAAGGCGTATGGCGTCAGCCCCGCGGCATGCCGGTCGAAGCGCTCGGCCGAAGCGCTCGGGCCCGTGCAGTGCGCGGACACGACACGCCTACTGACGCGTAGCCCTTGACCCAGCGCTCGGGAAGGTGCACTCTCGTGGCGTCGAATCTCCGAGCCGGGGGGTTGTTGAGGTCCGACCGCTACCGCGTGTGGACAGCCGGCCACGTTTAGGGTATTGTGTTGCTTTGCGCTGCCCGTATCCAGCCACCCCACCTTTGACCGTGCTGAAATCCGCGCGCCGATTTGCCTCGGACGCGCCCGACTTCCAGCCCATGTCGTCGCGCCCGCGGCGAGGTCGACCGTGACGGAGGAGGTTGCGGCTGCGCGACTCGAATCGCCCGCTTTGAATGCCTGTGGAAGGATCCATCCTTGGCTGCCTCGCGCACTGCGACCCAATCCCTCTCCTCGGCAAAGACGGCCTCCGGTCGTCTGTCGTTCGCCAAGATCCGCGAACCGCTGGAAGTCCCTGATCTGCTGGCCCTGCAGACCGACAGCTTCGACTGGCTGCTCGGCAACGAGCGTTGGCAGGCCCGTGTGGCCGAAGCCAAGGACGCCGGCAAGGTCGACGTCCCGGACCGCTCCGGCCTCGAGGAGATTTTCGAGGAGATCTCCCCGATCGAGGATTTCTCCGGCTCGATGAGCCTGTCCTTCCGCGACCACCGGTTCGAGGAAGTCAAGTACTCCATCGAGGAGTGCAAGGAGCGCGACATGACCTATGCCGCGCCGCTGTTCGTCACCGCGGAGTTCATGAACTCCAGCACCGGTGAGATCAAGAGCCAGACGGTCTTCATGGGTGACTTCCCGCTCATGACCGACCGCGGCACGTTCATCATCAACGGCACCGAGCGTGTCGTCGTCTCCCAGCTGGTCCGCAGCCCGGGTGTCTACTTCGAGCGTGCGCTCGACAAGACCTCCGACAAGGACGTCTACACGGCCAAGATCATCCCGAGCCGTGGTGCGTGGCTGGAGTTCGAGGTCGACAAGCGCGACCAGGTCGGCGTGCGCGTCGACCGCAAGCGCAAGCAGTCGGTGACCGTGCTGCTGAAGGCGCTCGGCTGGACCGAGGCGCAGATCCTGGAGGAGTTCGGCGACTACGAGTCGATCCGCCAGACGCTGGAGAAGGACCACACCGCCAACCAGGACGAGGCGCTGCTGGACATCTACCGCAAGCTGCGCCCGGGCGAGCCGCCGACCCGTGAGGCCGCCCAGAACCTGCTGGACAACCTCTACTTCAACGGCAAGCGCTACGACCTGGCCAAGGTCGGTCGCTACAAGATCGACAAGAAGCTCGGTCTCGAGGCCTCGATCAACGACAGCACGCTGTCGGTCGACGACATCGTCGCCACGATCAAGTACCTCGTCGCGCTGCACGCCGGCCAGGAGAGCATCAAGGGTCACCGCGACGGCGAAGAAGTCGACCTGCGGGTCGAGATCGACGACATCGACCACTTCGGCAACCGCCGCATCCGCAATGTCGGTGAGCTGATCCAGAACCAGGTCCGCACGGGTCTGTCCCGCATGGAGCGCGTCGTGCGCGAGCGGATGACGACCCAGGACGTCGAGGCGATCACGCCGCAGACGCTGATCAACATCCGGCCGGTCGTCGCCTCCACCAAGGAGTTCTTCGGCACCAGCCAGCTGTCGCAGTTCATGGACCAGAACAACCCCCTGTCGGGCCTGACGCACAAGCGGCGTCTGAACGCGCTCGGCCCGGGTGGTCTGTCCCGTGACCGCGCCGGCATGGAGGTCCGTGACGTCCACCCGAGCCACTACGGCCGCATGTGCCCGATCGAGACCCCTGAAGGTCCCAACATCGGTCTGATCGGCTCGCTCGCGTCATACGGCCGAATCAACGCGTTCGGTTTCATCGAGACCCCCTACCGCAAGGTCAAGGGCGGCAAGGTGACCGACGAGATCCACTACCTGTCCGCTGACGAGGAGGACAACTTCGTCATCGCGCAGGCCAACGCCGCGCTCACCGACGACAACCACTTCGCCGAGGAGCGTGTCCTGGTCCGCACCCGTGGCGGTGAGGCGAGCGACGTGCCGGCCGACGAGGTCGACTACATGGACGTCTCCGCACGCCAGATGGTGTCGGCGGCGACCGCGCTGATCCCGTTCCTGGAGCACGACGACACCTCGCGTGCGCTGATGGGCGCCAACATGCAGCGTCAGGCCGTGCCGCTGGTGCAGTCCGAGGCGCCGCTGGTCGGCACCGGCATGGAGCAGCGCGCCGCGCTGGACTCCGGTGACGTCGTCCGTGCCGAGAAGGCCGGTGTCGTGACCGAGGTCTCCGCGGACCTGGTGACCGTCCTCAACGACGACGGCACCCAGACGACCTACCGGATCAGCAAGTTCATCCGCTCCAACGCGGGCAACTGCTACAACCACCGGGTCGTCGTCAACGGTGGCGACCGGGTCGAGGCCGGTGCGGTCATCGCCGACGGTCCCGCGACCGACGGTGGCGAGATGGCGCTCGGCAAGAACCTCCTCGTGGCGTTCATGTCCTGGGAGGGTCACAACTTCGAGGACGCCATCATCCTGTCCCAGCGCCTGGTGCAGGACGACACGCTCAGCTCGATCCACATCGAGGAGCACGAGATCGACGCCCGTGACACCAAGCTGGGTCCGGAGGAGATCACTCGCGACATCCCCAACGTCAGCGAGGACGTGCTGGCCGACCTGGACGAGCGCGGCATCATCCGCATCGGTGCGGAAGTTCGCGACGGCGACCTGCTGGTCGGCAAGGTCACCCCGAAGGGTGAGACCGAGCTGACCCCGGAGGAGCGCCTGCTGCGCGCGATCTTCGGTGAGAAGGCGCGCGAGGTGCGCGATACCTCGATGAAGGTCCCGCACGGCGAGACCGGCACCGTCATCGGCGTCAAGGTGTTCGACCGCGAAGAGGGCGACGAGCTGCCGCCGGGCGTCAACCAGCTGGTCCGCGTGTATGTCGCGAACAAGCGCAAGATCACCGACGGTGACAAGCTCGCCGGCCGCCACGGCAACAAGGGCGTCATCTCCAAGATCCTCCCGGTCGAGGACATGCCGTTCCTGGAGGACGGCACCCCGGTCGACGTCGTGCTCAACCCGCACGGCGTGCCGCGGCGCATGAACCTCGGCCAGATCCTGGAGCTGCACCTGGGCTGGTCGGCCTCGCGTGGCTGGGATATCTCCAAGGCTGCCGGCGACACCTCCTTTGCGGCGCAGATCGCGGCCGACGCCCACCAGGCGCCACCGAACTCCCGCGTCGCCTCGCCGGTGTTCGACGGTGCGTCCGAGGACGTCATCACGGGGCTGCTCGACTCGACGCTGCCGACGCGTGACGGCCAGCGGCTGGTGGACCACACCGGCAAGGCCCGGCTGTTCGACGGTCGCTCCGGCGAGCCGTTCCCGGAGCCGGTGTCGGTGGGCTACATGTACATCCTGAAGCTCCACCACCTGGTCGACGACAAGATCCACGCCCGCTCCACCGGTCCCTACTCGATGATCACCCAGCAGCCGCTCGGCGGTAAGGCCCAGTTCGGTGGCCAGCGCTTCGGTGAGATGGAGGTCTGGGCACTGGAGGCGTACGGCGCCGCCTACGCGCTGCAGGAGCTGCTGACGATCAAGTCCGACGACGTGACGGGCCGCGTGAAGGTCTACGAGGCCATCGTCAAGGGCGAGAACATCCCCGAGCCCGGCATCCCGGAGTCGTTCAAGGTGCTGATCAAGGAGATGCAGTCGCTGTGCCTCAACGTCGAGGTGCTCTCCAGCGACGGCAGCCTGATCGACCTGCGCGACTCCGATCAGGAGGTCTTCCGCGCGGCGGAGGAGCTCGGCATCGACCTGTCCCGGCGGGAGCCGAGCAGCGTCGAGGAAGTCTGAAAACAGACAACCGGTTGAGGTATGCCGGACGGCCTCCGGCATACCTCGCCAACCCAGCCCAACCCCAACTCTTTTCAGCCCGGCCGGAGGACGGTTAAAGGGCATAAAAGGGTGAAAGTGAAGACGAGGAACGAGTCTTCAGTTTCAGACTTTCGTGAGACACGAGAAGGAAGGCACAACGTGCTGGACGTCAACTTCTTCGACGAACTGCGTATCGGCCTCGCCACCGCTGAATCCATCCGTCAGTGGAGCCACGGTGAGGTGAAGAAGCCCGAAACCATCAACTACCGCACCCTGAAGCCGGAGAAGGACGGGCTCTTCTGCGAGAAGATCTTCGGTCCGACCCGTGACTGGGAGTGCTACTGCGGCAAGTACAAGCGCGTCCGCTTTAAGGGCATCATCTGTGAGCGCTGCGGCGTCGAGGTGACCCGCAGCAGCGTGCGCCGCGAGCGGATGGGCCACATCGAGCTCGCCGCTCCGGTGACCCACATCTGGTACTTCAAGGGTGTCCCGTCGCGCCTGGGCTACCTGCTCGACCTGGCCCCGAAGGACCTGGAGAAGGTCATCTACTTCGCGGCATACATGATCACCTCGGTGGACACCGAGCAGCGCCACAAGGACATGCCGTCCCTGGAGGCGCAGATCGAGGTCGAGAAGAAGGAGCTGGAGAACGCCCGCGACAATGCGGTCAACACCCGCGCCGCCAAGCTCGAGGCAGACCTGGCCGAGCTGGAGAAGGAAGGCGCCAAGGCCGACGCCCGCCGCAAGGTGCGCGAGTCGGCCGAGCGCGAGATGAACCAGCTGCGCAAGCGCTCCGACCAGCAGATCGAGCGCCTCGAGCAGGTGTGGGACCGCTTCAAGAACCTCAAGGTCCAGGACCTCGAGGGCGACGAGGTGCTCTACCGCGAGATGCGGGACCGCTTCGGTCTCTACTTCGAGGGCGGCATGGGCGCCGAGGCGCTGCAGAAGCGCCTCGAGAGCTTCGACCTGGACGCCGAGGCCGCCTCGCTGCGCGAGATCATCGCGACCGGCAAGGGGCAGCGGAAGACGCGTGCCCTGAAGCGGCTGCGGGTCGTCACCGCGTTCCAGCAGACCAAGAACAACCCCAGCGGCATGGTGCTGGACTGCGTCCCGGTCATCCCGCCGGACCTGCGTCCGATGGTGCAGCTGGACGGTGGTCGCTTCGCGACCTCCGACCTGAACGACCTCTACCGCCGCGTCATCAACCGCAACAACCGGTTGAAGCGACTGCTCGACCTGGGTGCGCCGGAGATCATCGTCAACAACGAGAAGCGCATGCTGCAGGAAGCTGTCGACTCGCTGTTCGACAACGGCCGTCGTGGCCGTCCGGTCACCGGTCCGGGCAACCGGCCGTTGAAGTCGCTGTCCGACATGCTCAAGGGCAAGCAGGGCCGCTTCCGGCAGAACCTGCTCGGCAAGCGCGTCGACTACTCGGGCCGTTCGGTCATCGTCGTCGGTCCGCAGCTGAAGCTGCACCAGTGCGGTCTGCCCAAGCAGATGGCGCTGGAGCTGTTCAAGCCGTTCGTGATGAAGCGCCTGGTCGACCTCGACCTGGCCCAGAACATCAAGTCGGCCAAGCGCATGGTCGAGCGCCAGCGCGCCGAGGTGTGGGACGTCCTCGAAGAGGTCATCACCGAGCACCCGGTGCTGCTGAACCGCGCACCGACGCTGCACCGACTCGGCATCCAGGCGTTCGAGCCGCAGCTGGTCGAGGGCAAGGCCATCCAGATCCACCCGCTCGTCTGCACCGCCTTCAACGCGGACTTCGACGGTGACCAGATGGCCGTGCACGTGCCGCTGTCGGCGGAGGCCCAGGCCGAGGCCCGCATCCTCATGCTCTCGAGCAACAACGTGCTGAAGCCGGCCGACGGTCGTCCCGTGACCATGCCCAGCCAGGACATGATCACCGGTCTCTACTTCCTGACCGCGCAGGACGGTGAGGCGAAGGTCGAGGACGGCGAGCACCTGCGCGCCTTCTCGTCCGCGGCCGAGGCCCGAATGGCGTTCGACCGGCACGAGATCAAGCTCGGTTCGCTCGTCACGATCCGTCTCTACGACCAGGTCCCGCCGGCCGGCTTCGAGCTGCCCGAGGGCGCCGAGGTCGACGAGCTGGGCCGCCTGGCGTCGTTCGAGCTGGACACGACCCTGGGTCGGGTGCTGTTCAACCAGGCGCTGCCGGAGGACTACCCCTTCCTCAACAAGGACATCGACAAGAAGGCGCTGTCGGGCGTCGTCAACGACCTCGCCGAGCGCTACCCGAAGGTGCAGGTCGCGGCGTCCCTCGACGCGTTGAAGGAGGCGGGCTTCCACTGGGCGACCCGTTCGGGCTGCACCGTCGCGATCAGCGACGTGCAGACCTCGTCGAACAAGTGGGGCATCCTGGCCGGTTACGAGGAGAAGGCTGCCAAGATCCAGACCCAGTACGACCGTGGTCTGATCACCGACGACGAGCGCCGTCAGGAGCTCGTGGAGATCTGGACGCAGGCGACCAACGAGGTCGCCACGGACATGCAGCACAACTTCGACAAGAAGAACCCGATCTACCGGATGGTGTCCTCGGGCGCCGGCGGTAACTGGTTCCAGGTCCGGCAGATCGCCGGTGCGCGTGGCCTGATGGCCAACCCGAAGGGGGAGATCATCCCGCGCCCGATCAAGGCGAACTTCCGGGAGGGCCTGTCGGTGCTGGAGTTCTTCATCTCCACGCACGGCGCCCGTAAGGGTCTGGCCGACACCGCGTTGCGTACCGCCGACTCGGGTTACCTGACCCGGCGCCTGGTGGACGTCTCGCAGGACGTCATCATCCGCGAGGACGACTGCGGCACCGACCGCGGTCTGGTGTTGCCGATCGGTCAGCGCAGCGCGGACGGGACGCTCGTCGAGCACGAGAACGTCGAGACCTCGGTCTACGCGCGTACTCTCG
The DNA here is from genome assembly GCF_058148645.1 of Flexivirga sp. YIM B11880. NCBI lineage: Bacteria > Bacillati > Actinomycetota > Actinomycetes > Micrococcales > Dermacoccaceae > Flexivirga > Flexivirga sp. YIM B11880. The sequence continues at coordinate 36,832 of NZ_JBMAMH010000001.1, read as the reverse complement.
CGACCGACGTGGAGGTCGACGGCGAGGTGCTGGCCGCTGCCGGCGCCGACCTGGGCGACGTCAACCTCGACAAGCTGCTCGCAGCCGGTGTCGAGGAGGTCAAGGTCCGCTCGGTGCTCACCTGTGAGTCCCGCGTCGGCACCTGCGCCATGTGCTACGGCCGTTCGCTGGCCACGGGCAAGCTGGTCGACATCGGTGAGGCCGTCGGCATCATCGCGGCCCAGTCCATCGGTGAGCCCGGCACCCAGCTGACCATGCGCACCTTCCACACCGGTGGTGCCGCGGGTGACGACATCACCCAGGGTCTGCCGCGTGTCGTCGAGCTCTTCGAGGCCCGCACCCCGAAGGGTGTCGCACCGATCGCCGAGGCGACCGGCCGCATCCAGATCGAGGAGACCGACAAGGCACGCCGCATCCTGCTGACCCCGGACGACGGCTCGGACGAGCACGCCTACCCGGTCAGCAAGCGCGGCCGTCTGCTGGTCCAGGACGGCGACCACGTCGAGGTCGGCACGCTGCTCGTGCAGGGCGCGATCGACCCCAAGCAGGTGCTCCGCATCCAGGGTGCCCGCGACGTCCAGAAGCACCTGGTCGACGAGGTCCAGAACGTCTACCGCCAGCAGGGTGTGTCGATCCACGACAAGCACATCGAGGTCATCGTGCGGCAGATGCTGCGCCGGATCACGATCATCGAGGCGGGCGACACCGACCTGCTGCCCGGCGAGCTCGCCGAGCGGTCCCGCTTCGAGGACGCGTCCCGTCGCGCCCTCGCCGAGGGTGGTCGTCCGGCGTCGGGTCGTCCGGAGCTGATGGGCATCACCAAGGCGTCGCTGGCCACCGACTCGTGGCTGTCGGCGGCGTCCTTCCAGGAGACGACGCGAGTCCTCACCGAGGCGGCCATGCACGCCAAGAGCGACCCGCTGCTCGGCCTCAAGGAGAACGTCATCCTCGGTAAGTTGATCCCAGCCGGCACCGGCCTGCCGCGTTACCGCAACGTCAAGGTCGAGCCGACGGAGGAAGCCAAGGCTGCGCTCTACGCGCTGCCGGACTACCAGCCGTACGACTACCCGGTCTTCGGCCCGGGTTCGGGTGAGGCGGTCCGGTTGGACGACGCCTCGCTCGGGTTCGACAGCTGACGAAGCGCAGTGCGAGGAAGCGGTCGAGATAATTCGACAGCTGATCGGTCTCTGCCGAGAGGCTCAGTAACACACTGACAGGCTCAGTAAATCGCCGCGTGAGCGGCGGATTTACTGAGCCTGTCGGCGTTGTGTGAGCCTCTCGGCAAGGAGCGGAGGTTGGCGGCCGTGGCGCGGATTGTGGTTGGTATGCCGTCAGTCGACCGGCTCGTCGGTTTCGGCGTGCGACGGGCCGCCGTGGTCGGAGTCGTAGGAGACGTAGTAGCTCGGGCGTTGCTGGAGGGCGGCATACGTGCGACCGACATACTCGCCGAGGATGCCGAGGCACAGCAGTTGCAGACCGGAGAAGACCGCGAGGATGACCACCGTCGACGCCCAGCCCGAGGTGGTGCCGCCGGCCAGCTTGCTCCAGACGACGTAGACGAGCACGAGCCCGGCGACCAGGAAGCCGAACAGGCTGAACCACGTCGCGAAGCGCAGCGGCGCCTGGGAGAAGCCGGTCACCGAGTCGAGGGTGAGGCCGATCATCTTGCGCAACGGATACTTCGACTCGCCGGCGGCACGGGTGTCACGTTTGTAGTCGACCGTCGTCGAGGGGAAGCCGAGCGTCGGCACGACGAGCCGCAGCACCCTGTTGTGCTCGGGCAGCGCGTTGATCGCGTCGACCGTCGAACGCGACATCAGCCGGAAGTCGCCGGCGTCCTGGGAGATGTCGAGCTTCGCGAGGCGCCGCATCATCCGGTAGAACGCGCCGGCCGTGTGCCGTTTGAACGCCGAGTCGGTAGTGCGGTCGGTGCGCACGCCGTAGACCACGTCGACCTGTTCGGCGACCGCCGCGTCATACATCCGGGCGATGGTCTCCGGCGGATCCTGCAGGTCGGCGTCGATGGTGACGACCCAGTCGCCGCGCGAGCGATGCAGGCCGGCGGAGATCGCGCCCTGGTGACCGGAGTTCGCGCGCAACCGCACGACGCGCAGGCTCGGCCACTCCCGCAACACCCGCTGCAGCATGACGGGCGTCGTGTCGGTCGACCCGTCGTCGACCACCACGACCTCGTAGGCCACGCCCAGCGCGTCGAGCACCGGCCGCAGCCGCTCGACGAAGAGCGGCAGGACCGCCTCCTCGTTGTACATCGGCACGACGACCGAGAGCACGGGGCAGGCAGCTGGCACAGGAACCGTCACGCCCGCAAATGTGCCAGATCGCCGGCCGGCCGGTCTGCCGAGGCGCGGATGCCGCCGATTTTGCCGACATACGGCCGACCGGTAGGATTGTGACTCGTGCGTGGGCTCTGCCCTGCCCGCCGGCCGGTCGGCACGTTCTGCGTGTATGACGGGCCGCGTGGCACCAGGCCACCACACGCTCTCGCCGGGCAGCCCATCGGGCGCGTCGGCCGGTCGGATTCGACAGGTCAGGTCGTCACGGGAAGTGCGGGGGAGAGCGCCGGTCCGACACTCCCGACCTCGGGGGTCCCTGCGAAGTGCCGAGTGAGGTACGAGCGAGGACGTCGCGGGGGAGGGCTGCGCGGGCCGGAGAAACCAAGGAGTTGTCAGGGGTGCGAACCCCTGCCGACAGACAAGATTCGATCAGTTACGGAGACAGTAGGTTGCCCACAATCAACCAGCTCGTCCGCAAGGGTCGGCAGGACAAGATCGCCAAGATCAAGACGCCGGCTCTCAAGGGCAGCCCCCAGCGACGCGGTGTGTGCACCCGCGTCTACACCACGACCCCCAAGAAGCCGAACTCCGCGCTTCGCAAGGTCGCGCGTGTCCGCCTCACCTCGGGCATCGAGGTCACCGCATACATCCCCGGCGTCGGCCACAACCTGCAGGAGCACTCGATCGTGCTCGTCCGTGGCGGCCGTGTGAAGGACCTGCCGGGTGTGCGTTACAAGATCATCCGCGGCGCGCTGGACACCCAGGGTGTCAAGGGCCGTCAGCAGTCCCGTTCCCGGTACGGCGCGAAGAAGGAGAAGAAGTAATGCCTCGCAAGGGCCCCGCTCCGAAGCGCCCCCTCGTCGTCGACCCCGTCTACGGCTCTCCGCTGGTCACCCAGCTGGTCAACAAGATCCTGCTCGACGGCAAGAAGTCCATCGCCGAGCGCATCGTCTACGGCGCCCTCGAGGGCTGCCGTGAGAAGACCGGCACCGACCCGGTCGTCACGCTGAAGCGCGCGCTCGACAACGTCAAGCCGAGCCTCGAGGTCAAGAGCCGCCGCGTCGGCGGCGCCACCTACCAGGTCCCGGTCGAGGTCAAGCCGGGCCGCGCGACCACGCTGTCGCTGCGCTGGCTGGTCGGCTACGCGCGGCAGCGTCGTGAGAAGACGATGACCGAACGCCTGATGAACGAGATCCTGGACGCGAGCAACGGCCTGGGTGCCGCGGTCAAGCGTCGTGAGGACACCCACAAGATGGCCGAGTCCAACCGGGCCTTCGCGCACTACCGCTGGTGATGCGTGCCGCCGCCGGTGCAGCACGCACCGGCGGCGGACCTGGCCGGCATACGCCGTGCGGACCCGGATCGGCATCCGCCATCCATCACAATCGAGTCTGACAACAAGCAATCAGGAAAGAAGACAACGTGGCACTCGACGTGCTGACCGACCTGAAGAAGGTCCGCAACATCGGCATCATGGCGCACATCGATGCCGGCAAGACCACGACGACCGAGCGCATCCTGTTCTACACCGGTGTCAACCACAAGATGGGCGAGACGCACGACGGCGCGTCGACCACCGACTGGATGGAGCAGGAGAAGGAGCGGGGGATCACCATCACCTCCGCGGCCGTCACCAGCTTCTGGAACGGCAACCAGATCAACATCATCGACACCCCCGGGCACGTCGACTTCACCGTTGAGGTGGAGCGCAGCCTGCGCGTGCTCGACGGCGCCGTTGCGGTCTTCGACGGCAAGGAAGGCGTCGAGCCGCAGTCCGAGACCGTATGGCGTCAGGCCGACAAGTACGACGTCCCGCGCATTTGCTTCATCAACAAGATGGACAAGATGGGCGCCGACTTCTACTTCACCGTGCAGACGGTCATCGACCGGTTGGGTGCGGAGCCGCTGGTCCTCCAGCTGCCGATCGGTGCCGAGGCCGATTTCGTCGGTGTCGTCGACCTGGTGCAGATGAAGGCTCTGGTGTGGCCGGGCGACGCCAAGGGTGACGTCACCCTGGGCGCGAAGTACGAGGTCCAGGAGATTCCGGCCGAGCTGCAGGACAAGGCGGAGGAATACCGCTCGAAGCTGGTCGAGCGCGTCGCCGAGGCCGACGACGAGCTGATGGAGAAGTACCTCGAGGGCAACGAGCTCACCATCGACGAGCTGAAGGCCGGCGTCCGCAAGCTGACCATCAACTCCGAGGTCTACCCGATCCTGTGTGGCTCGGCGTTCAAGAACCGCGGCGTGCAGCCGATGCTGGACGCGGTCGTCGACTACCTGCCGTCCCCCGTCGACGTCCCGGCCATGATCGGGCACAAGCCGGGCGACGAGAGTGTCGAGGTCGAGCGCCACCCGAGCGCGGACGACCCGTTCTCCGCGCTCGCCTTCAAGATCGCCGCACACCCCTTCTTCGGCACGCTGACCTTCATCCGGGTCTACTCGGGTCGGGTCGCCGCCGGCAGCCAGGTCTACAACACGACCAAGGGCAAGAAGGAGCGCATCGGCAAGCTCTTCCAGATGCACGCCAACAAGGAGAACCCGGTCGACGAAGCACTCGCCGGTCACATCTACGCGGCGATCGGTCTGAAGGAGACCACGACGGGCGACACGCTCTCGGACATCAACGACCAGGTCGTCCTGGAGTCGATGAGCTTCCCGGAGCCGGTCATCCACGTGGCGATCGAGCCGAAGACCAAGGGCGACCAGGAGAAGCTGGGCACCGCCATTCAGAAGCTCGCGCAGGAGGACCCGACGTTCTCGGTCCGCCTCGACGAGGAAACCGGCCAGACCGTCATCGGCGGCATGGGCGAGCTCCACCTCGACATCCTGGTCGACCGCATGAAGCGGGAGTTCAAGGTCGAGGCCAACGTCGGTGCGCCCCAGGTCGCCTACCGCGAGACGATCCGCCGCCCGGTCGAGAAGTACGACTACACGCACAAGAAGCAGACCGGTGGTTCGGGTCAGTTCGCGAAGGTGCAGCTCAGCATCGAGCCGCTGGACACCGAGGAAGGCGAGCTCTACGAGTTCGAGAACAAGGTGACCGGTGGTCGCGTGCCGCGCGAATACATCCCGTCGGTCGACCAGGGCATCCAGGAGGCCATGCAGCTCGGTGTCCTCGCCGGCTACCCGCTGGTGGGCGTCAAGGCCACCCTGCTCGACGGTGCCTACCACGACGTCGACTCCTCGGAGATGGCGTTCAAGATCGCCGGTTCGATGGCGCTGAAGGAAATGGTCCGCAAGGCCGATCCCGCGCTGCTCGAGCCGATGATGGCCGTCGAGGTCCGCACGCCCGAGGACTACATGGGTGACGTGATCGGCGACCTCAACTCCCGTCGTGGCCAGATCCAGGCCATGGAGGACATCAGCGGCGCCAAGGTCGTCCGGGCCGTCGTGCCGTTGTCGGAAATGTTCGGGTATGTCGGTGACCTGCGGTCCAAGACCCAGGGTCGTGCCAACTACACGATGCAGTTCGACTCGTACGCCGAGGTTCCCAAGAACGTCGCGGACGAGATCATCAAGAAGATCCGGGGCGAGTGACGTGGCGGCGCCGCGGCATACCGAATTGATCGTGGTATGCCGCAGCGCCTATCGTCAGCCCGGTTGTCACACAAAATAACGAAAACCGAAGGCGCCGCCCCGGCGTCAGCAACAGTCCTTGAAGGAGGACCCCACAGTGGCTAAGGCCAAGTTCGAGCGGACCAAGCCGCACGTCAACATCGGAACGATCGGTCACGTCGACCACGGCAAGACCACGTTGACCGCTGCGATCACCAAGGTGCTGGCGGACAAGTACCCCGACCTGAACAAGGCGTCGGCGTTCGAGGACATCGACAACGCTCCCGAGGAGCGCCAGCGCGGCATCACCATCAACGTCTCGCACCAGGAGTACGAGACCGCGAAGCGCCACTACGCGCACGTGGACGCGCCGGGTCACGCCGACTACGTCAAGAACATGATCACCGGTGCCGCACAGATGGACGGTGCGATCCTGGTGGTCGCCGCCACCGACGGCCCGATGCCGCAGACCCGTGAGCACGTGCTGCTGGCCCGCCAGGTCGGCGTCCCCTACATCCTGGTGGCGCTGAACAAGGCGGACATGGTCGACGACGAGGAGATCCTCGAGCTCGTCGAGATGGAGGTCCGCGAGCTGCTGTCGAGCCAGGAGTTCGACGGTGACAACGCCCCGGTCGTCAAGGTTTCGGCGCTCAAGGCGCTCGAGGGTGACCCCGAGTGGGTCAAGTCGGTCGAGGAGCTCATGGACGCGGTCGACGAGTCGATCCCGGACCCGGTGCGCGACATCGAGAAGCCGTTCCTGATGCCGATCGAAGACGTCTTCACGATCACCGGTCGTGGCACCGTCGTCACCGGCCGTATCGAGCGCGGTGTGCTCAAGGTCAACGAAGAGGTCGAGATCGTGGGCATCCGCGAGGCCTCCCAGAAGACCACGGTCACCGGCATCGAGATGTTCCGCAAGCTGCTCGACGAGGGTCGTGCGGGTGAGAACGTCGGTCTGCTGCTCCGCGGCACCAAGCGCGAGGACGTCGAGCGCGGCCAGGTCGTCGTGAAGCCGGGCTCGATCACCCCGCACACCGAGTTCGAGGGCCAGGTCTACATCCTGGGCAAGGACGAGGGCGGCCGTCACACCCCGTTCTACGACAACTACCGCCCGCAGTTCTACTTCCGCACCACCGACGTGACCGGTGTCGTGAAGCTGCCTGAGGGGACCGAGATGGTCATGCCCGGTGACAACACCGAGATGACCGTCACGTTGATCCAGCCGATCGCGATGGAGGACGGTCTGCGCTTCGCCATCCGCGAGGGTGGCCGCACCGTCGGCGCCGGTCGGGTCACCAAGATCCTCAAGTGACCTCGACGGGCTCGGCCCGGCGGACCTCGACGGGCTCGGCCCGGCGGACCTCGACGGGCTCGGCCCGGCGGACCTCGACGGGCTCGGCCCGGCGGACGATCTTGAACTGATTCACCGCCGAAAGGCCCCGAACCTCTCCGGAGGTTCGGGGCCTTTCGCATGCCTCCCGTGGGGGCGCTGAGGCGCCCTATTGACCGGCCGCAGCCTCCAGGTGGGACCAAGTGGCGGCGCCGACGATGGCGTCGACCGTCAGGTGCTGCCGGCGCTGGAAGGCCTTGATCGCGGCGCTCGTCGCGGGCCCGTCAGCACCGTCGACGTCGAGGTGTGCACCGAGCAGATTCAGCAGCTGTTGGGCGTACTTCACGTCCGCGCCCTGCATCCCGGAATGCAACACTCGCAGCTTCGCCGGACGGGGTATCTGCCGCGGCTTGGAAACGGGTTTCGGCTTCGGCTTCGGTGTGGACACCGGGCCGGCCTGCTGACCAGTGGCCGCCTGCAGGTGCGACCAGGTGACGGGGCCGACGATGCCGTCGACCACCAAGTGCTGCCCACGCTGGAAGGTCTTGATCGCGGCCGTCGTCGCCGGGCCGTCGACACCGTCCACACCCAGGCGAGCGCCGAGCAGATTCAGCAGCTGTTGGGCGTACTTCACGTCCGCCCCCCGCATCCCGGGATGCAGTACTCGCAGCTTCGCCGGACGGGGTATCGGCTTGGGCGCGGGTTTCGGCGTCGGCTTGGGAGTGGGCTTCGGTGTGGGAGTCGGTGTCGGCGTCGGCGTCGGAGTCGGTGTGGGAGTCGGAGTCGGTGTTGGTGTCGGTGTCGGTGTCGAAGCGGGCAGTGGCCAGAGCGCGTTCAGCAGGGCGTCGGCGGACGACTGTGCCAAGGCGTATTCGCCGCGGTATGCCGCAGCCGGTCGTTGCACGTTCGCGGCCACGTCCCCCGACGGGGCTGTCAGCCATGAACTGCCGGGGTAGATCTGCTGCATGACGCTGAGGAACTTGCCGGTCGCCCACTCGGGGTTGATGCGCTGCGCGTAGGTGCCCCAGGAGTTGCGCTGCTGGAAGAGACCGACGCTGTCCAGGTCGCCTCCGGTGTAGTCGCGCAGAGTGGTCTCCACCATGGCGGTCATCAGCGCGATCTCGGCACCCTTGCGGTCCAGCCCGGTCGCCTTCGCCGCGGCGGCGACGCGCCGGGCACAGGCCACCTGCTCGGCGGAGAGCTGGCGCCCCATCCGGGAGTAGGTCATCGCCCCGGCGAGCTGCGTCGCCGTCTGCGCATCGGCGGCAGTGGGGGCGCAGGACACCGAGCTGAGCGCCGCGGCGCTGCGCTGCACCGACCGCAGCGCCCACACCGGGTTGCCGGCCGGGCCGGGGATGGTGGTGCCGGCGAGCGCGCTCAGGACCGGGTTGGGCCGGGAGTCGGCGTGCGCCGGAGCTGCGGCCACCACGGCTCCGAAGGCAGTGGCGGCGCTGATCGTGATGGTGAGAAGGCGGGGGATGCCCATGCGTTGTCCTCGTGGCTCAGGGAGGGGGTCGGTGCGTCGTGCTCACCCGGTCGCGGCGCGTCGGGTGGGTGTCCGGAGAATATTGTGACATTTGTTGCGCAGCTGCGTGTCGCGTTGGCATAAATCGAGAAGAATGCGGTATTGCGTCCGCGGGCGAGGACAATGCCGGTCGGCGCGGCGCTGGAGGGAGCTGAGTTATACAAGAGCTCTTGTGTATGACGTGACTCCGCATCACGATATATCGCATGCCACGCAAGATTGCCGCTGAGCGGCATACCGACTCGGCTCCTTCGGCTGAGCTGCCCGACCAGCCGGCGGGAGCAGCGCTCATCGACGCGCTGCTCGCGCTGCACCACCCGATGCGGCGGCGCATCTTCGAGATCCTGACCAACGAGGGACCCGCAACAGTGGGGCAACTCGCTGCTCGTCTCGACATCGCCGTGGGGTCGGTCAGCCACCACCTGAAGCCGATGCACCGGACCGGCTTCGTCGAGCCGGCGCCCGAGCTCGCACGCGACACCCGGGAATCCTGGTGGCGCGGCAACACTCGCCGGCTGTCCTGGAATACCGAGGACTACGCCGACGGCAGCTTCGCCCGGCAGGTGGCCGACGCCGCCGAACGAGCAAACCTCGAATACCTGAATGCAGCGACGGTGCGCTGGATGCGCACCCGCGACGAACTCCCGGCCGAATGGCGGGACGGCATGGCCACCGACACCTTCCTGCCCGCGACGGCCGGGCAGATGCAGGAGTTGAAGGAGCGCATCGGTGCCCTCGTGATGGAGTGGGCCGGGGAGGTCCGCGCCGACGCCGAGGTGCATCCGGAGTCGGATCGGCGCCCCGTGCGGGTGATCGCCCGGGTGTTCCCGAGTGAGCCGGGCGCGGTATGACGATGCACGTCACCACCGAGGGTCCGGAGCTGATCGGTGCGGCGCCGCCACCGGTGCGGCGCGACCGGATGGTCCAGGCCTACCTGGGCGCGACCGTGGTGTCCGCCGCGGGCGACACGGTGTTCGCCATCGGCCTCGCCTGGACCGCGGTGCACCACCTGTCGCCGGGCCTGGCCGGGCTCGTGCTCGGCATCGAGATGCTGCCCCAGGGACTGTGCACGCTGGTCGGTGGGGTGATCGCCGATCGCTTCGACACGCGGCGGGTGATGATGCTCGGCGAACTCGCGCGGGTGCTCGTGCTCGTCGCGGCGGTGGCGGCGTGGAACAGCGCATTGCCCACGCCTGCAGTGCTTTTCGCCGTCGCGATCTGTTTCGGCACGGTCACTGGGCTGGCCGGGCCGGCCGGCTCGACCTTGGTGCGGCAACTGGTCGACACGGGCGACCTGGTCACCGTGAGCGGCTGGTCGCAGACCGGGTCCCGGATCGCGCGGCTGCTGGGCGCCCCGATCGGGGCGGTCGTCGTGCAGTGGGATTTCGGTTTCTCGATGCTGGCGGACGCCGTCACGTTCCTGGTCGTGCTGCTGGTGCTGCGGTTGGTGGTGCGTACCCGGTTCCGCCTCCCGCGCCTCTCGGACGAACCGGTGCGCCGAGCGCTGCGGTCCGGCTGGGACTACCTCCAGCGCTCGCCGGTGGCCCGCGTCTTCCTGCTGGGACTGGCGGCCTTGAACGTCTTCGTCACACCGGTGACCTCCGTCGGCGTGGCACTGCGCGTCTCGGAATCCCATTGGGGATCCGGCTGGTTGGGCGTCGCCGAAGCGGCCCTGGCGACCGGCGCAATCCTCGGCTCGGTCGCCGGCATCCGCTGGCAGGGCAGCTACCTGCCACGTCGATCCTTCGCCTTGCTGGTGATCCAAGGCGTTGCTCTCGCTGCCGTCGGCCTGCCGACCCGGGCCGGACTGGTGGCGGGAATGCTGGTCGTCGGTGTGACGGCCGGGCTCGCCTCGGTCTGGCTGGGCGGATCGTTCCAGCGGATCATCGCGCCGAGCCACTTGGGACGCGTGGCGTCGGTGAGCCGGCTCGGTGACCTGGTGCTGACGCCAGCGACGACGCCGCTGTTCGGACTCCTGGCCGGTGGGTCGTCCATGCTTGTGGCCACAGTCTGCTGCGGTATGGCGATGAGCGTGCTGTGCGCGGTCTTCGCACTCCATCCGCTGATCCGCGACTTGCGCTGAGCCTCCCCGAATGACGGTCGGTTCGCCGGGCGACGGCGAGATTTCGCGATCACTCGGCGAGGAGGCCGCCAGTGGCGGGATGGGGCGGCGGTGTCGTCGACATACTTGCTCGAAGGGTCTCTGATCCAGCCGACAGCTGCCCGGCCGGCTCATGCAGCGACGAGGCGCACCGCGAGACTCATGTGCCCCACGGCGAGCGCCTGGAAGTCGAGATCCGGTCGTGACCCGAGGAATTCGCTGAAGGCACGGTGTTCGTGCCGGCGCCAGCCGTGGTAGCCGAAATACTCGTCGAAGACCACCACGGTGCCCGGCACGAACCGGTCGCCGAGGGCGTCGAAGACGGTCTTCGTCGAGCTGTAAAGGTCGGCGTCCAGATGGACGAAGCGGAACGGTTCGGTGGTGGTCGCCGCGAAGGCGGGCACGGTCTCGTCGAACCAGCCGACGTGGAACTCGACGTTGGTCACCGCCAGCGTCGGCGGCTTGCCGCCGATGTCGAACGCCCCGGCGCTTTCCCGGCTGCCGGTCCAGGCCTCGGGCAGGCCCTCGAACGAGTCGAAACCGTACACGACCTGGTCGGCGAAGTGGTCGGCGAGCATCGTCAGGCTGCTGCCTCGGTGTACGCCGAACTCGGCGATCAGACCGGCGAAGGACGGCGCCGCCGCAGCTGCCCGGCGGAGCGCCTCCGGATTGTGCAGATGCACCTGTGCGTCCAGGAAACGCTCGTCGCCTCGGATGTGATCGACCGAGTCCTGGACCGCGGCGCGACGCAAACCCAAGGCGGTCGACGGGACTTCCCGGGTGGTGCGCAACTGTTTCACGACCTGTCGCAGGAGGTCATCGGTGGTGTTGTCGGTCATCGCCTCAACCTTCCGGGGCCCGTGGACGGGCCCGACGTCGGCAAAGTAGGCCGCCGAGTTGGCCGTCGGATGGACAGTCGGTGACGGGGCATCGACATCTCGGTGAGGGCGCTCTGCACAGGCGCGGGCCCCGGGGATCCTGGGGTAGCGTCGCCGGCGTCCACCGTGGTGGATCACCGTCAACTCCGAGTGAAGGCAGCGCAATTCCTGTGTTCTCCAACCTGATGCCGGATCTGTCAGCGATCATCCCGATGTGCAACGCGGCACCGACCGTCGGCAAGGTCGTCGAGTCGTTCCTCGACGTTCCCGGCCCGCGGGTGGAGGTTGTCGTCGTGGACGACGGGTCCACCGATGACTCCGTGCAGGTGGTGCAGGAGCTCGCTCGCGACGAGGTGCGACTGGTCCGGCTGGACGGCAATCACGGCGCCGGCCACGCCCGCAACGTCGGCTTCGACCGGGCGCGCGGGCGCTACACGATCTTCTTCGACGCCGACGACGAGCTTCATCCGGACGTGCTCGCGGATGCCGTCGAGCTCCTGGACGCGACCGACACCGACGTCGCGATGATGCCCTACACCTACCGGCGTGGCTGGACGTCCGACCACACGGGGATGAATTCTTTCGACGACGTCGTCTGGCAGCACTACGTCGGCGACCAGAGTCGCCGGATCGCCCGGCTCTCGGAGGTGCCCCGCCTCCTCGGCTTCTCCAACTACCCCTGGAACAAGGTGCTCCGGACCGCGCGATTCCAGCGAACCGGCTTGCGGTTCAGCGAGACCCAGGTGCACAACGACATCCTCGGCCACTGGATGACGCTGCTGGACGCGCGCACGCTGGTGCTGCTCAACGACGCGGTCTGCACGCACATCGTCGGTGACGGCGGCGGCAATCTGTCGCACCGGATGGGCCGCGAGCGCCTCGCGCTCTTCGACGCGCTCGACGAGACCTACGAGATGCTGCGGCGCCGGCCTGAGTTGCGCAACCGCTACTCGCATCACTACTGGGACTTCGTGCTGCGCTCCTCGACGTGGGCATTGGACCGGCTCGCCCCCGAGGTCGCCGACGAAGGACGCCAGCGGTTGCAACAGCACCTCTTGCGCATCAACCTGGCCGACTTCATGCGCATCCGGGAGCGCCGCGACCCCTCGCTCGCCGACCGCATCGTCCGCCGCTCGCTCGTCTGATCGGAAGTCCTCGTCATGGCTACAGTCAGCATCATCGTCACGTCATACAACATCGAGCGGTACATCGAGCAGTGCCTGGAAAGCGTTGCCGCACAGACTCTCCCGGACATCGAGGTGCTCGTCGTCGACGACGGGTCGACCGATGGCACACCGGATCGGATCCGCGAATTCGCTTCTCGCGATGCCCGATTCATCCCAGTGCTGCTCGACCAGAACAGCCCGGGCGGTGTCGCGACCGCTGCGAACGCCGGCCTGGAACGCGCCACGGGGACCTGGGTGGGTTTTGTCGACGGAGACGACTTCGTCGAGCCGGACATGTTCGAGCAGCTGGTGGGAGCGGCGGAGGCCGCCGGGTCGGACCTGGCGATGTGCAAGTACCTCGAGGTCGACGACACCACCGGCCAGCGCGCCGAGCCGGCGGACGCGCATCGCTGGGCGGCTCTCGACCGGGCGCGGTACGAGCTGGATCCGACCATGCGGCAACAGTTTCTGCGCTTCATCGCGGTGCCGTGGCGCAAGCTCTACCGGCGCTCGATGCTGGAGGAGGAAGGCATCCGCTTCCCGGTGGGCGACTACTTCTACGAGGACAACCCGTTCCACTGGGCCGCGGTCGTGTCGGGCCGGTCCATCGCCATCGTGCCGACCGTGCTCGCCTACCACCGGGTGGCCCGGTCGGGTCAGACGATGGCAACGGCCGACGAGCGGCTGCTGCGGATCTTCGATCACCACGGCACGATCCGCCGATGGTTGGAGCAGCGCGGCGTGCTGGAGCTCTACGAAGTGACGCTGCTGACGTGGGCGATCTCGCAACTGGAGTGGATCTCGCGGCGTACGCCGGAGCCGCTACGCGGCGGACTGTATGACGCGGTGCGCCCGATCTTCGCGTCATACTCGCGGGCCACCGTGCTGCAGGCGCTGCACGAGGGCCACAAGGGTGCGCAGGCGCGCAGGTTGTGCCTCGCGGTCGCCGCCGCGGATCGAGCGGAGTTCCGGAAGGCGCTCGCCGGCCGGCCGGCGACCGACAGCAAGGTGCGGGTGGGCTGGCACCACCTGCGGCACTCCGGTGTGCGCCGGACCGCCTCGATGACGGGCAAATACGCCCAGAACAAGTTGCACGGCAACGAGCGGCTGCGGGCGGTGATCCGGATCGGCGGCACCGGGGCAAAAGTCGGGAACGCCGACCTGATGTTCGCCCTGGCAGCCGTGCAGCAACAGCTGACCGAGCTGGAGGAGCAGGTGGCGGTGCTCGCGGCGGCAGCATCCGGCGCTGCCGCCGCGGACCTCACTCCTGGAACAGCGCCGGAAGAGGCCGCCGTGCGTTGAACGCCGCTTTCAGCTCATCGGCCGCGCGCAGCGCGTCGCCGATGGTGACGTCCATGTCGAGATAGCGATAGGTGCCGAGTCGGCCGAGGAAGGTGACTCGCGGCTCGCGGCGCGCTGCCTCGAGGTAGCGGTCCAGGAGCGTCTTGTCCCGGGCCAGCCGGATCGGGTAGTAGGGGATGTCGTCCTCGCCGGCCAGACGGGAGAACTCCCGGAAGCAGACGGTCTCCTCGTGCTGCTCCCACGGTGCGAAGTGCTTGTGCTCGGAAATGCGGGTGAACGGCACGTCGATGTCTCCGTAGTTCATGACCGCACAGCCTTGGTAGTCGCCGGTGCCGCGAATCTCCTCGAAGTCCAGGGTGCGGTAGCCGAGCCGGCCGAACCGGTGGCCGAACCACGCGTCGAGCGGACCCGTCCAGATCGAGTGGTCGAAGCGATCCCGGCCCTCGGGCGGGTATGGCGTGCTCAGCCGTACCTCGATCCCGGGATGGTCCAGCATCCGCTCCACCAGGGCGGTGTACCCGTCCCGCGGAATGGCTTGATAGGGGTGCGAGAAATAGGAATCCTGGTAATTGAAGCGCAGCGGCAATCGGCGCAGCACCGAGGCTGGTATGTCGCGTGGCTCCATGCCCCATTGTTTGTGCGTGTAGCCGAAGAAGAAGGCGTCATACAGTTTGCGACCCATCATTGACAGAGCCTGCTCCTCGAAATTCGCCGGGTCCTCGATGGTCGGTTCGGACTGGTCGTGAACGAATTCCTCGGCTTGCTCGGGGCTCAACGTGGTGCCGAAGAACTGGTTGATGGTCAGCAGGTTGACCGGCAGCGAGTAGACCCGTCCGCCGACGGTGCTGAGCACGCGGTGGTGGTAGGGCTGCATGGCCGCGAAGCGGTTGACGTAGCGCCATACCCGCTCGTCAGCGGTGTGGAAGATGTGCGGGCCGTAGCGATGGATCATGATGCCGGTGTCCGGGTCGCGCTCGGTGTGGCAGTTGCCGGCGACGTGATCGCGCGTCTCGTGGACCACCACCCGATGCCCGGCCTCGGCCAGCTCCCGCGCGAGCACCGCTCCGGAAAACCCGGCACCGGCGATTCCTATCTGCATTCTTGCTCCCTGTGTTTGTGCTGTTCACTTCACGCTCCCGAATTGGTCACCGGGCGCGCCTACGTTTCAACCGTGACCGAAGTGATAAAGCAGTTGAGTCGCGGTGCCGACAGCGTGCTTCGCGCGAATGAACGCAGGGATAAGCTGCGGTGGTCGGTGGTTGTACCGGCGCATAACTGTGCGCATTTCCTCGCCGAAACCCTCGCCGAGGTCGTGGAACAACTCGGCGGCCGCGACGACGCGGAGATCATCGTCATCGACGACGCGTCCACCGACGCCACCGAGACGGTGGTGCGGGCGATCGGCGGCGACAGCGTGCGCTATGAACGCAATCCGGTGAACCTCGGCGCCGTGGCGACCTTCAACCGGTGCATCGCCTTGTCGCGGGGCGAGATCGTGCACATCCTGCACGGCGACGACACCGTGCTGCCGGGCTTCTATGTCGCGATGGAGCTGGCGCTGGAGGGCAGTCCCGCGCTGGTGGCCATGTGCCGCACACGCCACATCGACGGCAGTGGGGCGACCATCCACGAGACCCGTCGCTACCGGGAAGGCACCGGCATCTGGGACGGCGCGTTCGAGGCGTTCGCGGTGTCCAACCGGGTGCGCGCCCCTGGCATCGTGGTGCGCCGTTCGGCATACGAGGTGTTCGGAGGGTTCCGCACCGATCTACCGCATGCCGCGGACTGGGAGTTGTGGACGCGGATGGCTGCACACGGGCCGGTCGTCTTCGTGGACGAGATCCTGGCCGGCTAGCGCAAGCACGACGAGTCCGACACCGCGCAGCGGATGGTGTCCGGCGGCAACATCCGTGAGCGGTGACCGCGATCGGGATCATCAGCAACCATGTGCCGCCGGAGCGTCGGCGGTCGACGACGCGCAAGGCGCTGGTCTATTCCTTCGTGTACGCAGGGCGCAGTGCGGTGGCCCAGGCGAAGCGACACCAATGGCGGGCCGCGGCCGCCCAAGCCCGGGAAGGCGTGCGGTGCCTCGTGCAGGCCCCGCGCGGAGTGCCGTGCGAGCCGATGGCACAGCCGCAGCACGCCAGCGCGTCCGTCATACGGTCCTGAACACGGCGGGCTGACGCGGTTTTGAGACACTGGGGCGACCGCCTTCGGAAGTCTTCAGGAGAAACCTGCCGTGTCCAACACACGCCCGCTGCACGAGCTGTCCGCCGACGAACTTGCCGCCTTCCGGCAGGAGCAGCAGACGGCATACGACACGCTGAAGTCCAGCGGCCTGAAGCTCGATCTCACGCGCGGCAAGCCCTCGTCCGAACAGCTCGACCTGTCCAATCGGCTGCTCGACCTGCCGTCCACCTTCACCGACGCGGCCGGGACCGACACCCGCAATTACGGCGGCCTCTATGGGCTGAGCGAGTTGCGCTCGATCTTCGCCGACCTGCTGCGGGTCGAGACCGACCAGATCATCGCCGCCGGCAACTCCAGCCTGACGCTGATGAAGGATGTGCTCACCGACCTGCTCCTCTTCGGCGCGGTCGACTCGCCGCGTCCGTGGGTCCAGGAGGAGAAGCGCCGGTTCATCTGCCCGGTGCCCGGCTACGACCGGCACTTCCTGCTCACCGAGACGCTCGGCTTCGAGCTGGTGACCGTCCCGATGCTCGATGACGGTCCGGACGTCGACGCGATCGCCGAGCTGGTCGCGGACGACCCGATGATCAAGGGCATGTGGATGGTGCCCACCTACGCCAACCCGACCGGCGCCGTGTGCAGCCAGGAGGTCGCCGCCAAGCTCGCGTCGATGCCCACCGCGGCGCCCGACTTCAAGATCCTGTGGGACAACGCGTATGCCGTGCACCACCTGACACCGCACGAGACCAAGAGCGCCGACGTGCTGTCGCTGGCCGCCGCCTCGGGCAACCCGCACCGCCCGATCATGTTCGCCTCGACCTCCAAGATCACCTTCGCCGGTGCCGGCGTGGCGTTCCTCGCGGCGTCCAAGGAGCAGATCGACTGGTACATCAAGTACCTCGGCGTCGGCTCGATCGGTCCCGACAAGGTCAACCAGTTGCGCCACATCGAGTTCTTCGGCAACGCGGAGGGCGTGCTGGCGCACATGGCCAAGCACCGCGACATCCTGGCACCGAAGTTCGCCGAGGTGCAGCGCATCCTCGCCGAACGCCTCGGCGGCCTCGGCGTCGCGAAGTGGACCGACCCCATCGGTGGCTACTTCGTCAGCGTCGACGTCCTCCCCGGCACAGCGGCGCGCGTCGTGGAGCTCGCCAAGGCCGCGGGCGTCGCCCTCACGCCGGCCGGCGCGGCATACCCGCACGGCAACGACCCGGACGACACCAACCTCCGTCTCGCGCCTTCGTTCCCGGTGCTGGAGGAGGTCACCGCCGCGATGGAGGCCGTCGGCACCTGCATCCTGCTCGCGGCTTCGGAGAAGCTCAGCGCCTGAGCGCGGCGGTGTAACGCGCGTCGGCGTCCGTAAGTCGCGACGGTCGCGAGTTGTGTGCGGGGATCGGCGGCGTGAGTGTTCGTAAGTCGCGACGGTCGCGAGCTGTGTGCGGGTATGTCGTGCGCCGCCGTACGTAAGTCCCGACGGTCGCGAGTTGTGCGGGGCGATCGCAGCGTGAGTGTTCGTAAGTCGCGACGGTCGCGAGTTGTGTGCACACCCGGCAGCGAGCCACGCCCCGCGCACTGTGGATAACTTCTCAGCGGCGCTCGGAAACCTGCCAATCTGCGTGAATAGCACCGGAACTCGACAGCATCTTCACTTCGGCCGCGGCCGTTCGCGCGGGCGTCGACCCCCGGCGACTCAGGAGTCCGGAATACCGCCGGCTCATCCGAGGGGTGTACATGTCTGCGCAGCCGCCGCCGAGCCTCACGGCGCAGGCGCGTTTTCTGCTGGAGGTCATTCCGCCGGCGCGATTCGCGTGCCACCACACCGCCGCGGCGCTGTGGCGAGCCGTTACTCCGACGGCGTCCGACATACACCTGGGCACGCGAAAGAGGCGTCACTCGACGTGCGACGGCGTTCGTCTGCACTTCTACACTCACGAACCGGAGTTGGTCTGGCACAGAGGTCTCTGGCTGACGTCACCAGCTCAGACCTTCCTCGACCTCGCTGCCTTCCTCGAGTTCATCGATCTCCTGGTGCTTGGTGATTCGCTCGTCCGCCGTACCGACGTCACACCCAGCCAGTTGCGTGAGTTCGTCGCGGATCGGCACAGCACTGGGGCACGCCGGGCGCGTGAAGTCGCTGCCCACGTCCAGTCCAAGGTCGACTCACCCAACGAGAGCAGGCTCCGCCTGCTGATCACCAGCGCTGGGATGGTCGAGCCGACGATCGGTCACATCGTCCAGCTCGGACCACGACATCGGCGGCTCGACCTGTCGTACCCCGACCTCAAACTGGCAATCGAGTTCGACGGGCGCTACCACATCGATCGGGAAGCGCAATGGGACAGGGACATCTTGCGCCGCGAAGAGGTCGAGGGGCTCGGCTGGCGTTTTCTCATCATCACCTCGGCGGCGATGTTCCAGGAACCGCTCCGCGTGTTGCGGCGTATCGCCGACGGCGTCCAGCTGCGGACCGGTCAGCCGGTGCCGATCGGCGACGGGTGGCGCCGGCACTTCGGTTGACCTGCGGATGTACCGAACTCGCGACGGTCGCGAGTTGTGGGCGGCTAGACCGCGCGCGGGTGCTCGTAACTCGCGACGGTCGCGAGTTGTGTGCGGTATGCCGCCCGCCCCACCCGCCACCACCGCGCAAGACACCTGAGACCACCTCACGAGACCTGTGACACATATGGCAGAGTTCGCCCTGTGGATTTCCCGGCTGAAACGCCAGCGACCCCGGTCTTCTTCGTGGCCGGTGGCACGGGGATTTCTGCGGAGACCCTCGGCAACATGATGCTGCAGCAGTTCCCCAGCGTGCGGTTCGTGCGGGAGAAGCTGCCGTTCATCAAGACGCCGGAGCAGGCCCGCGACGCCGTCGAGCAGATGGACGCGGCCAAGACCGACGACGTCACCCCACTGGTTTTCTCCACCGTTGCGGTGGAGGAGATCCGCGAGATCCTGTCCGGCACGAAATGTGCCTTCATCGACCTCTTCGGATCGCATCTGGACATGGTCGAGCGGGTACTCCACGTCAATGCCGCACACAACGCCAGCAGCGCGCACGGCATGCGCGACGTCGGCGAGTATGACGCGCGCATGAAAGCCGTGGAGTTCGCCATCGAGCACGACGACGGACAGAGTCTGCGGCAACTGGAGCGTGCCGAGCTGATCCTCACTGCGCCGTCCCGCTGCGGCAAGACTCCGACGACCATGTATCTCGCCCTTCAGTTCGGGCTGCGGGTCGCCAACTACCCGCTCGTCGAGGAGGATTTCGCGACCGGCGGCCTGCCCCGGCCGATCGCGCCGTATGTCGACAAGTGCTTCGGTCTGCTGTCGACCGCGCAGCGGCTCAGCCAGGTCCGCTCCGAGCGGCGACCCGGCTCGTCATACGCGACCCTGGCGCAGTGCACCTACGAACTGCGGCGCGCGGAGGCGATGTTCCGCGCCCACCGGATTCCGTACATCAACTCCGCCGCCATGTCGGTGGAGGAGATGGCGGCGACGATCATGCAGACCCGCAAACTGAGCCCCGGACGCACCACGAGCGCCGGAGTCCGATGACGTGAGAGTCACGTCATACGAAAGGAATCCCGACATGACGAACATCGAGTGGTTCGCCGATCTCGGCATGAACGACGTCGAGACCGTGGGTGGCAAGAACGCCTCGCTCGGTGAGATGGTGCAGCACCTGTCGAAGGCCGGAGTGCGCGTGCCGACCGGGTTCGCGACCACCGCGGACGCCTACCGGCGCTTCCTGACCGAGACCGGGCTGAAGGCCGAGATCGACGAACTGCTCGACGGCCTCGACGTGGATGACGTGCAGGAGCTCGCGCGGGTCGGCGCCAAGATCCGCGGCGACATCGAGAAGCAGGAGTTCCCGGCCGACCTCGACACCGACATCCGCTCGGCATACGAGAAGCTCACCGCGGAGCAGGGCGAGGACGCGACGTTCGCGGTCCGGTCGAGCGCGACCGCCGAGGACCTGCCGGACGCGTCGTTCGCCGGTCAGCAGGAGACGTTCCTCAACATCAGCGGCATCGACAACATCCTGCACGCGATCAAGCTGGTCTTCGCCTCGCTCTACAACGATCGGGCCATCGCCTACCGCGTCCACGCCGGCTACGACCACTCGCTCGTCGCGCTGTCCGCCGGCATCCAGCGCATGGTGCGTTCGGACATCGGCTCCTCCGGCGTGATGTTCACGATGGACACCGAGTCCGGCTTCCGGGACGCGGTGTTCGTCACCTCCAGCTACGGCCTCGGCGAGGCGGTCGTGCAGGGCGCCGTCAACCCCGACGAGTTCTACGTCTACAAGCCCGCGTTGAAGGCCGGCCGGCCGGCGATCCTGAAGCGCGGCGTCGGCTCGAAGGCCACCAAGATGGTCTACACCGGCGACGCCACGGTGGGGGAGACCATCCACTTCGTGCCGGTCGAGCCGGAGGACCAGGCCCGGCTGTCGCTCACCGACGACGAGGTCACCGAGCTGGCGACCCACGCGTTGGCCATCGAGGAGCACTACGGCCGCCCGATGGACATCGAGTGGGGCAAGGACGGCGTCGACGGCAAGCTCTACATCCTGCAGGCTCGGCCGGAGACGGTACAGTCGCGCTCGAATGCCTCGACGCTGCAACGGTTCGTGCTCAAGGAGCGTGGCCCGGTGGTGGTCGAGGGCCGGGCGATCGGGCAGAAGATCGGTGCCGGCGCGGTGCGCACCCTCGGCTCCATCGACTCGATGCACGAGTTCCAGCCCGGCGAGGTGCTGGTGGCGGACATGACCGACCCCGACTGGGAGCCGATCATGAAGCGTGCGTCGGCGATCGTCACCAACCGTGGCGGCCGCACCTGTCACGCGGCCATCATCGCGCGCGAGCTCGGCATCCCCGCTGTGGTCGGAACCGGCTCTGCCACAAGGGATCTGGCGGACGGACAGGAGGTGACTGTCTCGTGCGCCGAGGGCGACACCGGGTTCGTGTATGACGGCGCTCGCGAGTTCGAGGTCAACGAGACCTCCCTCGACGAGATGCCGGAGCTGCCGGTGAAGATCATGATGAACGTCGGCACGCCGGACCAGGCGTTCGAGTTCAGCCGGCTGCCGAACAAGGGGATCGGACTGGCCCGGCTGGAGTTCATCATCAACCGGCAGATCGGCATCCACCCGCGCGCGCTGCTGGAGCTGGACGACCAGGAGCCGGAGCTGCAGGAGCACATTCGCGCGCTCATCGCGGCATACGACAGCCCGCGGGAGTTCTTCGTCAAGCGGGTCGCCGAGGGCGTCTCCACCCTGGCCGCGGCCTTCGCGCCCGAGCCGGTCATCGTGCGTATGTCGGACTTCAAGTCCAACGAATACGCCGGCATGCTCGGCGGCGAGCGCTACGAACCGCACGAGGAAAATCCGATGATCGGTTACCGCGGCGCATCTCGTTACCTGTCAAAGGATTTCGAAGAGTGCTTCGCGATGGAGTGCGAGGCGCTGCGCTATGTGCGCGAGGAGATGGGGCTGACCAACCTCAAGGTGATGATCCCCTTCGTCCGCACACTGGAGGAGGGCAAGGGCGTCATCGACCTGCTCGCGAAATACGGGCTGAAGCGGGGGGAGAACGACCTGCAGGTCGTCATGATGTGCGAGATCCCGAGCAACGCGGTCATCGCCGACCAGTTCCTGGACCATTTCGACGGCTTCTCCATCGGTTCCAATGACATGACGCAGCTGACCCTCGGACTGGACCGCGACTCCGGACTGGTGGCCGCCGGCTTCGACGAGCGCAACCCTGCCGTCAAGGCGATGCTCGGCATGGCGATCAAGGCGTGCAAGGACCGCGGCAAGTATGTCGGGATCTGCGGGCAGGGCCCGTCGGACCACCCGGACCTGGCCGAGTGGTTGCTGGACCAGGGCATCGAGTCGATCTCGCTCAACCCGGACACCGTCGTGGAGACCTGGCTGCGGCTGGCCAAGCACGGCACGGAGAAGACCACCGCCTGATCTGTGTCGTATGGCGAGGCGCCTGTCCCCTTGTGGGCAGGCGCTTTTCGTCATTCGGAGCCGCTGCGTGTCGACCGGGTGCGGCGACGGCGCGGCTGCCGGAAGGTGGCACGTAACTGCGCCGCCGCCGCGACGAGCTCGCGGCGCATGCCTTCCTCAGCAGGGGTGAGCCGGCGGTCGGCCAAGCGGGCCAGCATGATCCGGCGAACAGGGGCATCGGGGGACACGTCGATCACCCGCAGGTCGTCGCGCAAGTTGGTCAGCGCGGTCCGCGGCGCGAGCGCGACGCCGAGACCGACCGCCACCATCGCCTGGACCTCGTGGTAATCGTGCGCCGCGAACGCGATTCGCGGCTCCAGCCCCGCACGGCCGGTGACCCGGCGCAGCACGTCGCCGAGCGGATGATTGTCGGCCCTCGTCACCCAGCGCTCCCGGGCCAACTCCCCGAGGGGGACGGTCGATCGCTGCGCGAGCCGATGATCGGCGGACACCAGCAGCGCCGTCGGGTCGTCCAGCAGCGGGAGGAGCTCGAGAGTGTCGTCCTGCACCCGGTCCCAGTCGTAGTCCCACAGGAGGGCGAGCTCCACGTCGCGCACGTGCAGCATCTCCAGCAGCTCCGCCCGTAGGGCACTGCGGACGGAGACCGACACACCGGGATGCTGCTGCCCGAAATCCTTGATCGCCAGCGGAAGCAGCGAGGCGCTGGCGGTCGGGAAGGATGCCAGCCGCACCGACCCTGAGCGCAGCCCGGCGATCTCGTCCAACTCGGCCCGGGCCGCGCGAATCTCCCTGGCAATGCTGCCAGCTCGCGCAACAAGGGCTCGGCCTCCGTCGGTCAGTGAGATGCCGCGAGCGTGCCGCTCCAGGAGTGGTTGCCCCGCCTCGCGTTCCAGCTTGCCGATCTGCTGGGAAACGGCGGACGGGGTGTAGCCACCGGCCTTGGCCGCCGCGGAGATCGAACCCTGGCGGGCAACGTCGGCGAGCAGGGCGAGGCGGCGCACATCGAGATCGGCCATGCGTTGATATTAGCTCAGCTTAATGGGATGACTGATTTTCGGGATTGTGCTCAAGTGTCGTAGGTCTCATCGTGGAGTGAAAGGAACCACGAAGGGAACGAAGTGAAACTTCACGGAACGCTGGTCCGCGGCGGCACCAGCAAGTGCTGGATCTTCGACGCCGCCGACATCGACCGGCTGGGCATCGATCGGGATGGGGCGCTGCTCATGGCATTCGGTGCCGAGGATCCCCGACAGCTCGACGGCGTCGGCGGCGCGACATCCACCACGTCGAAGGCCGCCATCGTCGGACCGTCGGTGCGCGGGGACTGCGACATCGACTACACCTTCGCTCAGGTGGGCATCGGCGTGCCGAGCGTCGAGTGGGGCAGCAACTGCGGCAACTGCGCCACGGGCGTCGGCTTGTATGCCGTGCAGACCGGGCTGGTCGATGCGATCGATCCGGTCACGACGGTCCGCATCCACAACACCAACACCGGCACCGTGGCGGAGACCCGGATCGCGACGCCCGGCGGCACTGTTCCACTCGCCGGCACCGCCCGCGTGCCGGGTGTCGCCCAGCCGGGTGTCCCCGTGGAGCTGACCTTCCTCGACCCGGTGGGCGGCACGACCGGCAGTCTGCTGCCGACCGGGCATGCCTGCGACATACTCCCGTCCGCCGAAGGCGCCGTGCGGGCGACGCTGGCCGACGCCGGTGCGCCCTGTGCGTTCGTCGCCGCCGACGACCTCGGCCTCGCCGGGATCGAGTCGCCACGGGAGCTCAGTCCCGCGGTTGACGCACTGGTCGCGCTGCGTCGCAGCGCAGCGCTGGCGATGGGTCTGGCTCAGGAGCGCGAGCCGGTCCACCACGCGATCCCGAAGGTGGGCATCGTCGGGCCGGCCGCGGCATACCGCACGACCGCCGGACAGCAGCTCCACGCCGACGACTACGACCTGAGCGTCCGCATGCTCTCGATGCACGCACCGCACCCGGCGATCGGTCTCACCTCCGCGGTTGCCGTGGCGAGCGCGGCGGCCGTTGCCGGCACACTGCCGGCGCTGCTCGGCCGGAAGGTCGAGGGCGCCGGATCGGTGCGGATCGGCACCGCTGCAGGCATCGTCGTCGCCCGCATCGACCGGTCCGGCACCAGCGGCCCCCACCGGGTCACGCTCAGCCGCGCCGCCCGGTGCATCGCCACCGCGGAGCTCTACCTGCCGGCGTCCCGCGCTCAACTGCGCCTGCCGCCGACCACCACCGACCAGCACGCCTACAGCGCGTGACGACTCAGCAAGGAGAAACGTTCGTGTCCGACATCTACGACGTCATCGTCGTCGGCAGCGGAAACGCAGGATTCTGCGCCGCACACGCCGCCCGAGAGGCGGGATCCCGAGTCCTTTTGCTGGAGAAGGCGCCTCGCGCATGGGCCGGTGGCAACACCTACTTCACCGCGGGTGCCATGCGGATCGCCCACGGCGGCCTCGACGACCTGGCGGCGGTGCTCGAACCCGTTCCCGCGGACAAAGAGGGCCACGTCAGCCTCGACGCCTACACCCGGGACGACTTCGCGGCCGACCTGCACCGGATCACCAAGGGGCGCACGGATCCCGAGCTCGCCGAGGTCCTGGTCGGCGAGTCGCGCGGGGTGATCGACTGGCTGCACGGGAAGGGGCTGCGCTTCGAGTTGATGTTCCACCGGCAGGCGTATGCCGTCGACGGGCAGTGGCGCTTCTGGGGCGGTCTCTCGGTCGGGGTCGTCGACGGCGGCAAGGGTATGTTCGCCCAGCATTTCGCCGCTGCGCAGCGGGCAGGCATCGACGTCCGGTTCGGCGCCCACGTCACCGACCTGGTCGACAAGGGCGGCGAGATCACCGGTGTCGTCGTCAGCTCCGACGACGGTGTCCACGAGCTGCACGCCCGCGCAGTGATCCTCGCCAGTGGCGGGTTCGAGGCGAATCCGCAGATGCGCGCCGAAAACCTCGGCCCCGGTTGGGATCTCGCTCTCGTGCGCGGCACGCCGTACAACACCGGAGACGGGCTGCGGATGGCCCTCGCCCACGGCGCAGCGCCCTACGGTCAGTGGAGTGGGTGCCACTCGGTCGCCTGGGACGCGGGTGCGCGGCCGACCGGGGACCGGGAGCTGACCAACCAGCTGACCCGGGGCGGCTACCCCTTCGGGATCGTGGTCAACGGCAACGGCGAGCGGTTCGTCGACGAGGGCGCCGACTACCGCAACTACACCTACGCGAAGTATGGCGCCGCAGTCCTGCAGCAGCCCGATGGGTATGCCGTGCAGATCTTCGACGCCAAGGTCGCCGATCTACTCCGGCCGGAGGAGTATCAGGCGCCCGGTGCGACACGCGTCGAGGCCGACACGCTTGCCGACCTGGCGCAGCAACTCGGGATCGACCCGGCCGCGTTGGGTCGCACGGTCGCCGCGTTCAACGCGGACATCAACGACGCCCCGTTCGATCCCACGGTCAAGGACGGCAAGGCCGCTCCGACCGTCACCCCGCCCAAGTCCAACTGGGCGCAGCGGATCGACACCGCGCCGTTCGTGGCCTACCCCGTCACTTGCGGCATCACGTTCACGTTCGGCGGACTTCGGACCGACACCCATGGGCGGGTCCTCGACACCGCGGGCCGGACCATCCCGGGCCTGTACGCCGCCGGCGAGGCCCTTGGCGGCCTGTTCTGGTTCAACTACCCGGGCGGATCGGGCCTCACCGCGGGATCGGTCTTAGGCCGGCGCGCAGGGTATGCCGCGACGTCCGATCTGCTTGACAACCGGCGCTTTTCGCCTGAAGGAGTATGACCATGCGCGACACCATTTTGTCCGAACGACTGGACCGGTTGCCGATCGGACGGTTCCATCGACGGGTGCTGCTGGCGCTCGCGGTGGCCTTCCTCTTCGAGTTCGGCGACCTCAACACCTTCGCCTACGCCGCACCGGCGCTGAAGGACCACCTCGGGCTCAGCGTCCACGCGATCGCCGTCGTGACATCGGCGTCATTCGTCGGCATGTTCGTCGGCGCCACCTTCGGCGGACGGTTCGCCGATGCGGTGGGACGACGACGCGCGCTACTGATCTCCGTCGCGTTCTTCTCCGCGAGCTCCCTGCTGAACGCCTTCATGTCGGGCACGGTCAGCCTCGGCATCGCGAGGGTCCTGACCGGAGCCGGGCTCTCGGCGATGACGGTCGCGGCCACGACCTACGTGTGTGAGGTGATGCCGGCCGCGAGCCGGGGACGGATGCAGTCCGGCGTGATGGCCATCGGCCTGGTCGGCATACCGGCCATGTCGTTCGCGGCACGGGGGATCATCCCGCTCAGCAGCAACAGCTGGCGGCTGATCTTCGTGTTCGGCGCCCTGGGCGCGTTGGCGCTGCCGCTCATCGCCAGACTCCCGGAGAGCCCGCGGTGGCTGCTGCACCACGGGATGCACGAGCGCGCTCAGCAGGTCGTCGCCGCCATCGAGAGCGAGACCGGGCGGCCGTTGCCGGAACCCGCCGGCGGTTGGTCCGCGGCGCGTCACGAGCCGGAACACTGCAGCTACCTGAGTCTGTTCCACGGCGCGGTCGGCCGGCGCACGCTGATGTTGTCGGTCGTCTGGATCTTCCAGACGCTGGGTTTCTACGGCTTCGTCGCCTGGGTGCCGACCCTGCTGCAGGCGCACGGTTTCGACCTGGTGCACAGCCTGACGTTCTCGGCCCTCACCACCTTGGGCGCGGTGCCCGGCGCCCTGCTCGCCTGGCCGTTGTCGGACCGGTTCGGGCGCAAGGTGCCGATCGCTGTCGTGTCCGCCGCCATCGCGGTCTGCGGGCTGGCCTACGGCCTCACGTTCAACCCGATCGCGATCGTGGTCTTCGGCTTCTGCGTCAACGCACTGATCCAGACCTTCGCTGCGTTGCTCTACGCCTACACCCCGGAGCTGTACCCGACGGCATACCGCAACTCCGGCAACGGCTTCGTCTACGGCGTCGGGCGGCTGGCCAACATCATGGGCCCCTTGGTGGTGGCGACGATCTTCGGCAGTTACGGCTACAGCCCGGTGTTCGTCTACATCGCGGCGTGCTGGCTCATTGTCGCGGTGACGATCGCGCTCTTCGGCCCGCGCACCGGCAAGGAGCACCTGGAGGACCTGCAGGCCGCCGAGCGGCCGGTCGCCGTCGGTGGGGCGGGCATCGGGGTGCCCAAGTCCGCCTGACCGACGCCTGTCCGGCGAGACGCCTGTTCCGTTGGGGAGCAGGCGTTTTCGCCGTCTGCCGACGTGCTGGGAGGCGGTCTCGCCATACGGCTCGCGAGGTGGCCGAGGGAACCGCGCGTGTTACGTTCGCTCGGTGTCGAGCGGCATCAAGCAGGTCTCGCCGGACGAACGGTCGCTCGCCGGTCGTGCGGCGCTGGTCGCGGCCATCGGCATCATGCTCGTCGCGGCCAATCTCCGGCCGGCGGTGGTGTCGGTCTCGCCGCTGATCGAGACCATCTCGCACACGTTCGGCTTCAGCAGCGGCACCGCCGGATTGCTGACGACCTTGCCGGTGTTGTTCTTCGGCATCAGCGCTCCGGTCGCGCCGCGGCTGGCGCACCGCTTCGGCATCGAGCGGACCATCTTCGGGTCACTGATCGTCCTGCTCGCCGGCATCGCGTTGCGCCTGCTTCCGTCGCCAGGCGCGCTCTTCGGCGGGTCGGTCCTGGTCGGTGCGGGCATCGGTGTGTGCAACGTGGTGCTCCCCGCGCTGATCAAGCGCGACTTCGCGGACCGCTCGGGCCTGATGACCGGGCTCTACTCGATGACGCTCTCCGGGGGTGCGGCCGTCGCCGCCGGGCTGACCGTGCCCATCGACGACGCCTTGCACGATCGCTGGCGGTTGACGCTCGGGGCCTGGGGCCTGCTGGTGCTGGTGGCGATGGTCCAATGGCTGCCGCAGCTGCGGCGGGTGCACACGGTGAGCGCGGACCGGCCGAGCAGCAGCTTGTGGCGCGACCGCACCGCGTGGGCGATCACGATCTACATGGGGGCGCAGTCGCTGATCTTCTACACGTTCGGTGCGTGGCTGCCGAAGTTCCTCACCGATGAAGCCGGTATGTCGGCCGGCGGCGCCGGCGGCGTGCTCGCCGTCGGCCAGACCGCCGGCCTGCTCTGCTCGTTGCTCGCGCCGATCATCGCCGGCCGGTTCCGCGACCAGCGCGCAATCACCGTGGCATCCCTCGTGATCAGCACCCTCGGCTTCGTCGGCCTGCTGACCGTGCACAGGCCGCAGGTGCTCTGGGCATGCATCGTGATGATCGGTCCGGGTTGCGGGATCGGGCTCGCGCTGTTGTTCATGGTGCTGCGCAGCAACTCGACCCCTCAGGCCAGTCAGGTCTCCGGTATGGCGCAGTCGGTCGGCTACGGCCTGGCCGCGATCGGGCCGATCCTGATCGGCGCGATCCACGACTCCACCGGGTCCTGGACGGTCGCGATGTCGGTGCTGGCGTGTGTCGCCGTACCGCAGGGTCTTGCGGCGTTGCGTGCGGCGAAAGCAGGGAAGATGGCGCCGACCGACGCGTGAGACCTGGGCACGCACGAGTTCGCTCGGTCCGTCGGAGTGACACCGCGCCGATTCCGTTGCAGTCCTTCGACATTCACGGCATCCGCGCCGAAACCGAGTGCTTCTTCAACCACCCGGCGGCCTCGGCTGCCGGGACGAGCGCTCGACTCCCACATGCTCACCTTTGCGGCACATCGCCGCACGCTTGTCACGCTCGCGCTCGACAAGCACGGGATCACCGATCTCGGCTGGGGCGACCCGTTGGGGCGGGTCGCCGAGCGCTGAGTCGGCACGCCGCTCGCCATACCGATGCAGCAGCCGTCAGCCGTGGAAGATCGGCGTGCCTCCGGGAAGGACCGAGATGGTGTTTCCGGCCGTCTTGGGCGCGAAGTCACCGACCGACCAGATGCCGTAGTACTGCTGGCTGATGGTGTTGCCGGTCACTCTGGTCCCGACGTTGCGCGGTGCGTTGGTGCCGGGCGGGATCGGCGCCGGATTCGCGAACACGAGCACGCCGGCCGTCTCCGGTGCCTCCAAATGACCCCAGTTGTTCGCGGTGACGGTGTTGGAGGAGACCCGCACGCCGTAGGTCGCGGAGTTGAACGCCTCGGCGTTGACGATGATGCCGCCCTCGAACGACTGGGAGACCTTGTTGCCCACGACGTTCACGGCGTACACACTGGAGTAGGGCAGGTCCGCGGCGACCACGATGCCGCCGATGTCCGGTCCGGACGGCGTGAACGCTCCGATCGTCCCCGTGATGGTGTTGTTCCTGATCTGCAGGTGGGTGAGGTGACCGCCCAGGTTCTGGGTCGCCGCCACGATCCCGCAGCCGCTGTAGTTGGCGCTCGTCCGGTTGTCCCTGATGACGTCGTACCTCGAGGCGACGAGCGGTGCCGCGGGATTCTGGTTCTGCATTCGCCAGCCGGGATCGTTCGCGCCGTTGTCCATCAGGCCGATGCCGCCGCGGCCGTTGTTGTAGACGTCGTTGTCGGCCACGACCGCGTGGGAGACCCCGAAGAGACTGATCGCGAATGCCTGCCCGACATACGACTGCACGCCGCTGCCGGGCAGCGGCGGCGCCGACGGGTCGACGGTGCGGAAGCCGTTATCGTGGACCTTCGACCCCAGGATCCGCAGGTGTGACGTTCGCTCGGCGAAGATGCCCTGGAAGCCGGCATTCTTGACCGTGACGCCGGAGATCGTCACGTGCGTGACCCCTGCGCCGATGTAGATGCCGATGTCGCAGGCGCTGGCGTCAATCGTCCGATCGGCGATCCTCTGGTGGCCATGCGCCACGACGGCCGCGCTGAGTCCCGAACCGCCGACGTCCGGGGTGCACGAGTAATCATCGGCGTGGGCCGGTGTTGCGTAGACGAGCCCCAGCAGGGCGGTCGAGGCGACAGCCACGCCCGCAACAGCCGGCCTCCAGTGATGGTTGGACACAGGTGGTCCTTTCAACGTCGGAACAGGGCGCCCCCTCGCGGATGATCCGCGGCCCGAGATCCACGTTGTCCCCGCCGCCCGTCCCACTCAATAGACCTGGCCCCAGTCTTGGTGCTCGTCTTGAGTCGTCCCCGACCCGAGATCGCCGGAAATTTACCGTCCCGCAGCGCGGATCGGGGCCACACTGAGCCATGTGAGCAGCAGCGGCGCCGAGCGTCCGGCAGTGGTCCGCTCGCTCGGTGTTGCGCTGGGCTGCCTGGGCGTTGGGTTGCTCACGGCTACCGCCGGGGAAGTCGCGCTGCTTGCGTCCCATCCGGCAGCTCCGTGGTGGGAGTTCATCCTCGCCCCCGCCGCCGCTCTGGTGTATGCCGCAGCCGGCCTGCTCGCATGGTGGCGCCGACCGAGCAACCGGCTGGGCGTGATCCTGGTCGTCGGTGCAGCGGTCTGGTTGCTGACCGGTCTGGCCAACTCCACGCTGCCGGTGCTGGCCGCGGCGGGCGTTGTGGTCGCGACCGTTCCGCTCGGCATCGTGGTCCAGTTGGTCCTGGCGTTCCCGTCCGGCCGGATCCGCTCGCCCGCGGCCGCGTGGACGGTGCTGGCAGGCTATGTCGTCTGCATCGTCCTCCAGATGCCGCTCTACCTGCTGGTCCCTGCCGCCAGCCCGAACGGCATTCTGGCGGTCGCGGACCGGCCGGGTCCGGCGACCGTTGCGATGTGGTTGCAACGCGGTGCCGGCCTGGCTGTGGTGGCCGTGACCATCTGGTTGCTCGTCGGCAGGCTGTGGGCCGCGACGCCGTCGCAGCGGCGGGTGCTCGGCATCCTCTACGTCTACGGGGTCATCGGGCTCATCGCCACACCACTCGTGCCGACGGTCCTCGTGCCCGCGGCCGGTCTGTCCACTGATCTGGCGGGGGACATCCAGGTGGGGTTGCTGACAGTCGCACCGGTCGCGTTCGTCGCCGCGACGCTCCGAGGCGGCTTTGCACGTACCGGCGAGTTGGCCGAGCTCGGTGCATGGCTCGGCATGGCAACTACCGGGCGGCCGCCGCTGACGTCGGCACTCGCGCGCGCCCTCGGCGACGACACCGTTCAGTTGCTCTACTGGGTGCCCGACCGGAACGACTACGTCGACGAGTGCGGCGTCGCGGTGGCTTTGCCAGGTCCCGGCTCCGGCCGGGCAGTGGTCCCAGTGGAGTCCGGCTCCCGGCAGATCGGCGCGCTCGTCTACGACGGCACCCTCATCGCCGACCCGAACCTGGCGACGCAGGCCGCTCGCGTGGTAGCCATCGCGGTCGACCGGCAACGGCTCGAGGTCGAGTTGCGGGCCAACCAGCGGCAGTTGCAGCTTTCCCGGATCCGCATCCTGCAGGCCGCCAACCAGGAGCGGCAGAAGATCGCGCAGGACCTGCACGACGGACTGCAGGCCGATCTGGTGTTGCTGGCCCTCCAGGCCCAGCAGCTGGCTGCTCAGCCCGGCACTCCGCGGGCGATGGCAACAGCTGCGGTCGAGTTGCGCTCGCGGATCGACCAGGCGGCAGCGGACCTGCGCAATCTCGTTCGGTCGGTGATGCCCGCGCCGTTGGTCGAGCGTGGCCTCGCCGAGGCCACCGAGGACCTGGTCGACCGGATCCCGATGCCGACACGGCTGGAGTTCGACGTGCCGCGACGGTTGCCGGAGCTGGTCGCGAACACGGCGTACTTCATCGTCGCCGAGGCTCTGGGCAACGCTGTCAAGCACTCGAGCGCCTCGGCACTGACCGTCCGTCTGGCACAGCTGGACCACACGCTGACGCTCGAGGTGAGCGACGACGGGGTCGGCGGTGCGCGGCCGACGGCCGGACTCGGACTGCGCGGTCTCGCCGATCGGGTGGATGCCCTGGGCGGCCGGTTGAGTCTCGAGAGCCCTGCTGGTCAGGGCACCCGGGTGCTCGTGGAGCTGCCGTGCGGGTCGTGATCGGTGAGGACGAGGTGCTGTTGCGGGAGGGGCTGAACCTCGTGCTGCGGCAAGGCGGCTTCGATGTCGTGGCGACGGCCGCCGACGCCGAGTCGCTGCTGCGCATGACCCGTGAGCAACAGCCGGACCTGGTCGTCACCGACATACGTATGCCGCCGGATCACACCGACGAGGGGCTCCGGGCCGCGCTGCAGATCCGCACCACAATGCCGGCGATCTCCGTCGTCGTGCTGTCGCAGTACCTGCAACGCCGGTACGCGCTGGAACTGCTGGCCGGTGCGCCCACGCGGGTGGGCTATCTGCTCAAACAGCGGATCGCCGACGTCCCAACGTTCTGCGCGGACCTGCATCGCGTGTGTGCCGGTGGCACGGTGCTCGACCCGGAGGTCATCGCGCTGATGATCAGCCGGGCCACCAATCAGCGCGGTGGGCTCGACAGCCTCACCCGTCGCCAGCGGCAAGTGCTCGCGGCGATGGCCGAGGGCCGCAGCAACGCGTCCATCGCGCGATTGCTCACGATCACCGAGAAGGCGGTGGTCCAGCACGTGTCCCACATCTACGCCACGCTCGATCTCGCGGACACCCCGGACGAGCACCGGCGGGTGCACGCGGTCATCCGCTACCTCTCGGGCTGACGCCTCGCGGGCTACTCCTCCGAGATCGTCATCGAGGTGAGCCGTTGGCCGGCCAGAGCGACCCCTGCTGCGAAGGCGACCACGGCGCCGAGCACGGCATACAACAACGGCACACCAGGTTTGCCGTCTCCGGTCGCGGTGGCGATGTGCTGGATGACGGCATTGCCCCACGCCCGCGCGGACAGCCACTTGACCGGCGACAGCAGCGAGGAGATCGTCGACTCCCACAACAGCCAGAAGAGCAGGCAGCCGACGATGCTGCGCTTCATCGTGGTGGCGAGGGCGGTGAAGATGCCCACGTAGGCCACCGTCGAGACGACACCGCCGACCAGTGCCGCGATCGCGACCTGGGAGGATCCGCCGACGAGCAGCAGTCCCGCCAGCAGCATGGGCGCCGCGGCGAACGCGACACCGGCGCCGAGCACGATCACTGCCTTGCTGCTGATGATCGTCAGGCGGGAAATCGGTTTGGTCAGTAGGTAGATGATCGATCCGTCGTCGAATTCGGAGTTGATCAACGTGGTGGTCGCGACCAGTGCGACGATCGGCACGACGATGCCGACCCCGAACACCCGCAGGAAGCTTTCCGCGGAGTAGTCGTCGTCGCCGCCGGTGGACGCGGCACGGATGACAGCCGCGAGCACGAGCATGATCACCGGCATCGCGATCATCAGCCAGACCCGCGCGCGACCGAAGAGCGAGCGCAGTCCGAGACGCAAGATGGCGCTGTTCATGTCGGGGTCCCGCAGAGTGTCGGAGGAGCAGGTCGGGGTCCTCGCGAAGTATCGGAGGAGCGAGTCGGGGTTCCCGCGACGTATCGGAGCGAGGCGCGAGCGGAGAACTTCGTGGGGTGACGGAGCGGGGGAGAACTTCGTGGGGTAACTGTCATTGGTTCACCAGGTAGGAGAAGACGCTCTCCAGGGACTCGTCGGTGGGCGTGAGTTCGAAGATCCGGATGTCGTTCTGCTGCGCGACTTTGGGCACGAGAGCTGCGAACCGGCCGAAGTCGTCCGCCTCGACCTCGAGTGCTGTGCCGCCGCGCAGCCGCGCTCCGCGAACGGACGCGTCGGCCAGCAGCAGCGTCGCCAGGGCGCGGTCGTCGGAACTGCGCACGACGTACTGGTTGGGCCGGTCGGTCATCAACCGCCGGATGGCGGCGAAATCCCCACTCGCTGCATGACGTCCGGCGACGACGACCTCGACCTGGCGCGCGATCTGCTCGACCTCCTCCAGGATGTGCGAGCTGAAGACGATCGTGCGTTCCTGCTCGGCGAACCGCGTGAGCAGGCCCATCATGTGCCGCCGCTGGATCGGGTCCATTCCGTTGAACGGCTCGTCCAGCAGCAGGATGCCGGGGTCGTGCACCAGTGCCGACGCGACCTTGATGCGTTGTTTCATCCCCTTGCTGTAGGTGGAGATCTTCCGGCCGGCGGCATCCGACATCTCAACCAGGCCGATGGCCCACTCCGTCGCCTTCGCGGCCTGTGGCACGCGCTGCAGGTCGGCGTTGAGCCGGACGAACTGCGCTCCGGTGAGGAAGTCGTAGAGCGACTCCTGCACCGGCACGAGACCGATCGGCCCGTAGATGCGGATGTTGCCGCGGGTCGGCTCGCCGTCGATGGTCACCGTCCCGCTGGACGGCGGCAACAGGCCTGCCATCATCGACAGCAGGGTCGACTTGCCGGCGCCGTTGGGTCCGAGCAGACCGGTGATGCCGGGGCCGATGTGCATGTTGACGTCATTGACGGCGACGACATTGCCGTACCACCGCGACACGTCGGCCAGCACGAGCTCGCTCATAACGAGGCAGCCTTCCGGGTGCGGTGCAGCAGAACGTATGCCGAGCCGAGGATCCAGCAGGCCACCGCGACCCCGAAGACGACGGTCCAGCCGCTGCCCGGGTGCAGCACCGTGTCCGATGGCGTCGGCTGGTGGAACGCGCCGCTGATGAACTCGGCCACGACGGTGAACGGGTTGAAGAGCGCCCCGATGAAGCTGAGCGTCTCGTTGCCGGCGCCGTATGCCGCACCCTGCACGGCCGTGACGACCCCCGACGTGAGCATCAGCGCGACGATCACTGCGGTGACGGCCAGCCCGGAACGCGTGGTGATCGCGGAGACCATGCCGGAGAAGGTGGCCAGCATGACCGCGAGGACGGCCACCCCCACGATCGCGGCCAGGTAGTTCTTGGTGTGCTCCCCGTGGTCGACGTCGGCACTCATTGCCGCGCCATACCAGACGGTCAGCGGCACGGCGACCACTGCGAAGAGCGCGGTCGCGAGCGCTGCCAGGCGCATGAGCACGTAGGCAACCCGGGAGAGCGGACGTGCGAAGTAGAGCACGACCGTGCGATAGCGCAGGTCCCGCGCGAAGAGCACCGGCGCCTGAGCCGCCGCGAAGATCGTGATGAGCAGCTGCGTCCAGTAGGGAAAGCCGAAGTAGTTGGCCAGCGGCGCGAACAGGTTCGCCTGGCTGGACAGTGACATCTTGTTCAGCTGCAGCAGCAGGCCGGCGAGCACCAGCGCGGGAACCATCAGCAAGGCGGTGACGAGCCACGGCATCACCTTGGACTTGCCGGACCGGCCCAGCCCGAAGCAGTGCCGCAAGGACGTGAGGTAGAGCGCCCAGGCGACCGCCGCCGTGCTCTGCCGCTTGCCGGTGAACGGCCGGTAGCCGATGTCGTGGATGACCCCGCGGCGTGCGTTCTCCCCGTTCATGCCCTCGTCGCGCCTCTGCCCTCGGCTGCGGGCCTCGCTGCGCTCGTGTCCTCGCCTCGGTCGGCGCTCATGCCTGTGGTCGCGCCTCTGCCCTCGGCTGCGGGCCTCGCTGCGCTCGTGTCCTCGCCTCGGTCGGCGCTCATGCCCGACCACCTCTCTGTCCGAAGACCTCTTCCAGGCTGTGGTGCACCTCTTGCAACCGGACCAGACCGAGGCCCTCCGCGGCCACGAGATCCCGGATCAGGTCGAGCGTCTCCGGCCGCTCCACCTGGACCTCGATGCGGTCGCCGACCGGCCAGGCCCGCACACCCCGGTCGAGCAGCGCCTGGCCGATGCGCCGGTCGCTGCCGGCCGGCCCCAGCACCTCGACGAGCACGTTGCCAGTGGTGTGAGTCAGGTCCTGCGTCCGATCGGCACGCAGCAACCGGCCGGCGTCGATGACGATCACGTGATCGACCGTGCGCTCCAGCTCGCCGAGCAGGTGGCTGGTGACCATGACGGAAATGCCGAAGTCGTGCCCGATGCGGCCGATCAGCTCCAGCATGTCGTCCCGAGCGCGCGGATCGAGGCCGTTCGTCGGCTCGTCGAGCAGCACGAGTTGCGGGCTGTGCACGATCGCCTGGGCCAATTTGGCGCGCTGCTTCATGCCGGTCGAGTAGCCGCCCATCGGCCGGTGCCGTTCCTCGGCGAGTCCGACGTGCCGCAGCACATCGGAAGTGCGCTCGCGCGCTGCATTGCGAGGCAGACCGGACATCATGGCCATGTGCATGACGAACTCGGCGGCGGAGACATCTCCGGGGAGTACGTCGTGCTCCGGCATATAACCGACGAGGCTGCGGACCCGGGCGCCGTCGGTGGCCGGATCCATGCCGAGCACCCGCACGACACCGCTGGTCGGGTGGAGCAGCCCGAGCAGCACCTTGATCAGGGTGGACTTCCCGGCGCCGTTGACCCCGATCACTCCGGTGATGCCCTCGGGGACGGTCAGCGTCAGCGCGTCCAGCGCGCGCACCCGGGGATATTGCACCGTCAGACCCTGTGCATCCGCGACCCCCATGCGGGCAGCCTAACCGCGGCACGCGCATATCTCGCGACGGTCGCGGCTTTTGCACGCGTGAGGCGGGGCAAAGTCAAACGGTCGAGGCAACATCGGTTCAGGCTGCTGGGGTTTCGAGCAGCTCGGCGAGCCGTTGGGCTGGGGTATGTAGGTCGAGTGTAGGTCGCGGCCTGCGGTTGAGGGTG